>NZ_JARAXF010000041.1:0-91034 GCF_033793745.1 Streptomyces sp. ME19-01-6
CTTCCTCGGTCACGGCGAGTTCTCCTTGCGAAAGCGGGTCTGATCGAGTGCCCCGCGCCGGATTCGAACCGGCTGCGTCCGCCTGACGGGGCTGGGTGGTTCAGCGGATGATGCCGGTGCGGGCGGCGTAGAGCGCCTCACGGTGGGTGTCCATGGCCTCTTCGCGGGTGTTGTCGCGCACGTTCTGCTTGTCGATGACCCAGTCGTCAAGGTGCTTGCCGGAGTGGCGCTTGTCCTCGCGGTCATCGAAGATCACCGTGTCGTAGTAGCGGAAGCCGAGCTTGACGGTTGACACGGTCAGGTTCCTGGCGTCGGGGTCCCTGCGGTCCCCCTTGACCTTGGTCTGACGGACGATTTGGGGCTTCACGGCGTTCTCCTCTGCGGATCGGTGCGGCGGATGGGTGTGGGTCAGCGGGTGAACTCGTAAACGCCGCCCATGTCGCGGCGGTCCTCGTCGGAGGCGCAGATCTGCAAGACGACTCGGACGGGGCGGCCGGCGCGGTCGGTGGTGTCGTAGTCCTGGAGGGTGTCGCCGAGCTGTCGGCATACGGCGAGGTCCCGCTCGGCGTCCTGGTGGCTCATGACGCTCCAGGCCCGCTGTTGCTCGATGTCGTAGAGGGTGACGGTGTCGCGGGTGAGGGAGCCGGGGCGGGTCTGCGTCAGCGGTGCCTGCATGACGGGGCTCCTCTGTGGGTTGGTGGTGCGGGGCGCCGGGCCAGAATTCAGGGGCAGGGCCAGGCCGGGGCGTCGAGTTACCAGCGTCGTGGAGTCCGACGGGGTCATTGCCCCGGCCCAGCGGCCGTTGCGGTCAGGCGTCGAGCTCGAGGGCCGTGGTGACCGTGTGCGGCTCGAGGCTGAGCCAGTCGCAGCCGCCCTCCAGACGAACGGCGCCGTCTTCGTCTTCGCGGATGTCGTCGATACCGAAGGACCGGTGGATTCGCTGGGCCGCGGTGACGAACGCGCCGCGGGCGAGCTCGCGGTCGAGGAAGACGCCGAGGATTTCGCCGCCTTCGTGCATCTCGCCGCTCATGAGGATCCACACGACGGGGCCGATGGGCTGCTGCGTGCCGTGCTGGGCGGCGATCTGGATGTCGGCCACGGGGCCCTCCTTGGTCGGCGGTAGGGCTCCACCATACCGCATTATTCGCTACGTACGCAACGACTAAATGGAGGGGGGCATGCGGGCGCCCGCCCGGCCTCCCGGACGCAGGCAGGCGTAACCGGTCGTCCAACGCCCAGAACCAGCCGCACCCCCACCAACCCGCCCCACCCCGCCACGCCGCCCGGTGACGATGAAGCCAGCGGCCCGACCACACCCCGGCCGGGCCAACCACCGGAGGGGAGACACGATGGGCAAGCAGGTCAAGTGCGGCGCCCTGACGAAGAAGGGCACCCACTGCACGAAGCCGGCCATGGTCGGCTACTCCCGCTGCCAACTGCATCGCGGGGACTGGAGCAAGCCTCAGAAGAAGCAGACGAAGAAGCGCTGACGCACGTGCGCCCCCGCCGGGGAGGTTGATGGCGGGGGCGCGGTGAGGGAGTGGAGACCAGTCTCCAAGCCGGGACGCTACCCGGCCTCCGGCCGGGCCGGGGGCTACGCGGCCCGGGTTCACCGAGACGAGCGACTCCAGGAGACCGAGAGCCGGGAGGCGATCCAGTCCGGCAAGGGCTGTACGGGCGCGTCGTGATCAATGACGTACGAGACGCCGCCGACGACGGAGCCGGGCCCGATCAGGTAGCCACCGCTACGCCGGCCGGGACCGCGGACGTCGATCCCGGGCCCGAGGGCGGTTCGCCCGCCGGAGAAGCTGCCGATTGTGCAGCCGACCGGCGCCGCGAAGTACAGGTGCCGGCCCCCGCTCGGAGTCGCCACGGTGAACGTCTCGGGCCACGGCTCACCGAGTCGGGCGGCCAGCTCGGCGAGCACAGCCGGGCCGTCCGCCCCATCGACGTCCAGGTCCAGGCCGACGACGCGGGAGGCCCGGCAGGAGACGCCGATGTTGTCGCCGTCGCGCCAGAGTTCCCGGACGCGCTCAGGGTTGGTCAGGCACTGCGCACGCCATGGCCCGGCGGGCCGTCGGCCGCCGGGCGGGAGGGGGAACAAGGCCAGGCCGCGGGTGGCGAGGTCGGCGGCTGCGGCGGTCGTCACGAGCTTCAGCCCGAGGTGGGGAAGGGGGCGGAGTTGGACCCCCACCCGCCGTGGGAGGGCAGTTCGACCAGTTCGGGACCGGGGACCGGTGCCGGCTCATGCTCCTGGTCCTCGTCGAAGTCCTCGTAGCAGGTGCACTCTTCGTACGGGTTCCCACTCCCGCCAGCGCCGCACTCCGGGCAGTACACACCGTCGTCGTAGTCGCCGTACACGCCGGTCGCTGCATCCATCTCCGCCTGGTACTCGTCGTGCCGCCAGCCAGAGCACTGATCGTTGTAGCAGCCGCACCCGGGGCACTCGGGGCAGACCATTCCGACCAGCCAGTCGCACTTCTCGCAAAGGATCTGGTTGCGCGGGTCGTTCTTCTGCTGGGTCAGGTAGTCGACGGCCTCGCGGTACGTGTTGATATCGACGTACGTCTCCAGATACTCAACCAGCATCTCCCGCTCATCCGGGTTCGGGTGGTCGAGAAGCGCGACGGCGTCGGCGTGCTTGACGCCCAGATGGTTCTTGAAGGAGGCGAGGGCCTTTTTCCGCGCGTGGTTCTTCGGCATCTCAAGCTCTCGTTTCTGCGGCTGTGGTGATCCCAGACTCACCGGCCGCCAAGAGCGAGACCAGCGAGGGTGATGCGATGTGGAGGGCGGCTCGGCGCGGAGCACCTTCGGTGTTGCTCGCCTGGTCTGGGCCAGACGAACCGGGCCTCGAGCCGGGCCCACGGCCATAACGGCCGCAGCTCCGACTGTAGCGCACCCGACCCGCCAGCCTCGGGGCGACACGGCTGCGCCCCAGCTGGCATAGCGGGGGCGCGGGGTCAGGTGGTCGGTCGATCTGGACCGCGGCGGGAGCTGCGGCCACCATCGGGCGGCAGTAACCGTTGGCCGAAGGTGAGGAACGCAACTGCGTACTCAGGTCCGCTGTTAGTGACCATGGCCGCTATGACGGCCGCGGTTCCGAGGGCCAAGTCGATGTACTCGATGTCCTCAAATCCGCCATTGCAAGGGCTGAGATCAGCCATGATGGTGCTCCTCTCGGGCGAAGGTGACGCGCCAGCGGGGATGCTGAGCGCTGTCCGCCTGCGCGCCTAGGAGCGCTGGTTGGCGTAGGGCCCTGGACGACGTTCACAGCGTCGTCCAGGCGCCCTTGAGGCTACCGCATTATTCGCTACGTACGCAACGAATGAATGGTGCGGCTTGAGTCACCCTCACGCCCGCAACCTCAGATGCAGCGGCCTACCCCGTGCTCACCCGCTCCTCAGACCAGGTCGGCCGCATCCCCGCACTGGCGGCCGACCACCGGCTCGGCGATGGCCGTGAACGGCGTCAGAGGCGGCCGGACCCACTCTGTACGCGCGGCGCGGGCGTGCTGGTCGCAGGCGTACACCTGGACCTTCAGGGCGCCGTAGGCGAGGCCGCCGTCGATCTGGCTGCGGCCCTCGATCAGCGTGGTCGCGGGCTCGGTGCAGGCGCCGATCCGGCGCACGGTAGCGGTCATGGGGGTCTCCTTCGTGGTCAGCGAACTGATCAAGTCTGCGCCATGTCGACGAAGCGGGAGTAGTGGCCCTGGAAGGCAACCGTGATCGTGGCGGTCGGACCGTTGCGGTGCTTGGCCACGATCAGGTCGGCTTCTCCCGCCCGCGGGGATTCTTTCTCGTACGCGTCTTCGCGGTGCAGCAGGATGACCATGTCGGCGTCCTGCTCGATGGAGCCGCTCTCGCGCAGGTCGGAGACCATCGGCTTCTTGTCGGTGCGCTGCTCCGGCCCACGGTTGAGCTGTGACAGGGCGACCACAGGCACTTCCAGTTCCTTGGCCAACCTCTTGAGGCTCCGGGAGATCTCCGACACCTCCTCCTGGCGAGAAGGGGCCCTGCGACCTCCCTGGTGCATGAGCTGGAGGTAGTCCACCACGATCAGGCTTAAGTCCTGCTTCTCCTTCAGCTTGCGAGCCTTGGCGCGGATGGTCACCAGATCCAGGTCAGGCGAGTCGTCCAGCGTGAGGGGGGCGCCCATCAGTTCGGCGGTAACCCTGTTGACCTTCTCCATCACCGGTTCGGGAAGCGAAGCGGAGTTGATGCCGTGTAGTGGCGCCCGCGCCTCGGCGGACAGGATGCGCCGGACCAACTCCTGCTGGCCCATCTCGAGACTGAAGAACACGGCGGGAAGCCTGTGCTTAAGAGCGCAGGCCCGGACGAAGTCGATGCCAAGGGTGGACTTGCCCATGGCGGGCCGGCCAGCTACCACGATCATTTGCCCGGGTTGGAAGCCCTGGGTGAGGCTGTCGAGATCGCTGAACCCAGTGGCCAGGCCGGTGAGCCTGCCCTCGTTCTTGGCCCGCTCGTCGTACTCGTCATGGAACACGGCCAGGGCCTCATCGAACGAGGGTCGCCGTTCGGTGCCGCTCTCCGCGGTAGCGGATAGGGCAAGCTGCACTTCGCTGGCGATCTCATGGACTGTCCCCTGCCCGCTCATGGCGCGATTCGCGGCCTCAAGCGTCGACCTGATCAGCGCACGCCGCTCGTGGTGCTCGTGAACGATGTATGCGTGGTAGTCGGCGCTGCCGACGCTGTGCAGCCCCTCGGCCAGATCGTGGACTGCACCCGCGCCACCGGCCCGAGCAAGGTTGCCCTGGACCGTCAGATGTGCGGTGACGGTGATGGGGTCGGCGGGCTCGCCCTTGCCGTTCAGATACAGGATGGCGTTCCACACCAGCTCGTGAGCCGGGACGTAGAAGTGATGGCCGCGCAGCGGCGTTTCGATGACCTCTGCGATGGCGCCCCGAGAGTGCAGCATGGCCGCCAGGACGGCTTTCTCCGCCGCGGTGTCGTGCGGAGCGTTGGCCGGGACGGTGGTGTTCTGCTCGGGGATAGTCACGGGCGGTCTCCAGCGGCACGTCGGGCGGCAGCGAGGGCAACGGGGTTACAGGCGGGGCACTGCTCAAGCTGGTAGTCGGCGGTGTAGCGCATGCGGGTGTTCGGCCCGTCGCACTCCTTGCACCAGGGCACGGCGCCGGAAGGGTCCTTGCGCTGAGTGGGGACGGTGGAACGCTCACAGTGCTTGGCGAGGTCAGTCCAGCCGCGAGCGGCGATCTCCCGAGCCCGGTCAGCTAGCCACCAGACGGGCATGCCAGCGGCGACCAGTTCGATGGCCTGTTCGGTCAGCTGGCGGCGGGTGCCGTTTATGACCGGCCGGCCGATGGCGTCGGCGTAGGCGTCGAGGACGGCGCGGACGTCCACTTCGGGGGGTTCGTCCTTGGATGCTTCTTCTCTCTCTCCGTCCGGCTCCGCTGCGGAGTCTGAGAGAGAAGAAGTCTTACTCCTATAAAGAGCACCCCCCTGACCGGGGGTCGGTCGACCGGGGGCCACTGAAGGGGGGGTCGGTCGAGGCCCCGAATTTTCGGGGTTCTGCCCCTCGAACCCCTCGCCTGAAGCGGCGTTTTCGCAGGTCGGACCGACACCCCCTTTTGGATGGGTCGGTCGCGCGGGCTTCGGCGGGGCTGTGGTCTGCTTCCTCGGGTCAAGGTGGGTCGGCTCGACGCGGACGGCCTTGACGTTCCCGGCGTCCGTGATGTCGGCGAGCATGTCCGCGACGTCCTCGCGGGTGAACGGGATGGAGTCGACGGTGAAGGTCGTGTACCAGGACCCGCCGCGCTTTACGACTTTCTTGCCGTCCCCGTCGATCACCATCTCGGAGGCGGCTCGCTGGATCTTGAACTTGACGACGTTGGCTCGTTCGACGAGCGTGCGCATGGCCTTGCTGAGCGCCTTCTCACCCTCGTCGTACTCCTCCGTCAGGCTCTCGACCGTCACGTCTTCGCCGTCCTTGGCGCGGATCAGCGTGGTCAGCAGGCCAACGGACAGGATCGACGGCAGACTGTCGATTGCGTTGTTGTCGACCGCAGCAAACCGGGGCGGCCTTGAGACGCGCTTCCTCACCAGGCCCTCCCGCGCGCTGCGGTAGTCCTGATGCCGTCCGCCGTGGTGGTGATCACAGCGGGTCGTGCGGGGGTGCAGTGTCGGGCACGCCCTTGTGCCGGTACGCTCACGTCTGAAGCGCCTTCCTCGAGGTGGGCCTTCTGGGCAGCGAGGGTCGGCCTCGCTGGACTTCGCGATCGGCCGGATTGGGTCTGACCACCCGCCGGCCTTTCGTGTTTCACGGGACTACCACGGGGGCCGTCCCTGAGGCGCGATAACCGCCTCACGGCGCGCCTCCTGCCTTGTTGGGCTGCTGGTAGACGGTGCGGAAGAAGTCAAGGAATGGCTCGGTGGCCATCAGGACGGCCTTCCCGGCCTTGCCGTATGGGAATGGCTTGTCGGGGCCGAACGGCCAGGCTTCGTTGTGGTCGGCGATGTACCGGATGCCTTCGCGGGTGATGCTGTCGACGATGCCGAGCTGGATGAGCAGCTCGGCGCCGGAGGTGAAGGTCACCGCCGGGGGCAGACGGGTCTCCTTGGTGTGGTCCGGGTTGCTGCTCATTTGACCGCCCACGCGGACGGACCACTTGGCATACCGCCAAGTAGAAGAAGTAGGCTCATGGAGACGGCCTTCCTGATGAGGGTTGGTGCGTCGGTGCTGGCGCTGCTGCGAAGCGCCGGTACAGAGCGGCCGGCGGGGTCGGTAGCCCCTCCGGCCGTTCGCACGTCCAGACTGGATGCCAGGACGCGAGAACGATCAGGTCTTACCCCCTCTCCTTCCTCGGCCACTTGGCCGACTCATCACGAATCAGGTCGGCGACCAACTCGACACGGTCACCCGGGATGACCCTGATCGTCACCTCGATGGGCTGATTGTCTCGCCCCGAGCGGCCCACCAGGATCAGCTCCATGACCGGCATGGACGTCGGAATCTCCAGCAGCTTCGCCTCTTCTGGCGACGGCATGCGAACCCTGGTGACTTCCTGCCAAGAGATCGGCCCGTGGCCCGCCTCCTCCAGCCGGTCGAGGTAGCCGCCCTGGCCCGTCGACTTCTCCGCCACGCGAGGCGCATCAGCGACAGCCCGCGGCGACAGCCACGTGTCGACGATCTGGAACGGCGGTTCACCCTCGGGCGACATCACGCGTCGGCGTCGAAGGACCTCCGCCCCCTGGTCCACCCCGAAGCGCTCGGCGACGACCGCAGGGGCGGCCTCGAACGAAGCACGTGGTGTCCCGTGTGTCTGCCAGGGCTCGTCTGCGTAGCTGGCTGCCGGGAAGACGTACATGCCCGCGGTGCTGCGGGTGACGATCTGGCTTCGCTTGATGCGCCTGCGCTCCGTGCGGGTCAAGACGAAGGTCCCCTTCCGGCCTGCCGTTCTGACCAGCCCCTCAGCTGCCAGGTGTGCGATCGCGCTGCGGACCGTCTGCCTGGCTACGCCGTACTGCTCCATCAGCTGGGTGATGGGCGGCAGGATCCCAGGGGTCCCGTCCAGCTCCGGGGGGAACTCACCCCCTTCGATGCGCTCCCGGACGAGCTGGGCTAGCTCGCGGGAGTTCGGTGCGGTGCCGTTCGGCATCCGTGTCCTCCTGTCTGTGTGGCTCCATTATTACTTTTGGGCTAGCTGCTTGACAAGTAGGTCTGCCCCAAACCATGATTGAGTCTAGTCAATCACGTTGGTCCGAGCACGACGAACGGCCCCCGATGTCGCCACACCGGAGGCCGCTTCATGGACCAATCACCGACCTGGGCTAACAGGAAGGAGCGATCCGCATGAAGGATCGCACACGGACACGGTCTGTGACCACCGGAGACAGGCCCCGACTCGCCGCCATCGCTCATCCACTTCTCCGGCCGACACCGGATGCCGACCCGATCCAGCCGGATGAGTTTCTGCGCCGGGCTCGCCTGGCGGACGCTGCGAAGCGGGCCGACGCCCCGGCCGGCGCCCCGGCCCGCATGTCGCCGCGCGAGCAGACGATCGCCCTCTGCGACAAGCTCACCGCTTTCGCCGCCGCCGGGCTTCAGCACGTCGACCCCGGCCTTCTCGCCCCCGTGGCCGCCATCTCTCTGCACGACCCCGAGACCGGCGACTTCATCGGAGGCGTGCAGCTCCCCGAGGAGCTGGCCGACACGCTGTACCTGGCCCTGGAAGCGCTGCGCCGGGCGCAGGAGGACGCCGAGCCGGCCGAGCACTCCCGTACCGCTGACAGTGTCCCGGCCCGGCCGGCCCTGCGCGCCCTTCCGGGGGGTGCTGCGTGATGACGGACGAGGAGTTCTACAACGAGCAGATGCTGGCGAACATGCAGTCCGCCATGGAGGCGGAGAAGCTCGCCGAGGAAGCCCGCCAGCAGGCCGAGGAGATTCGGCAGCAGAGCCAGGGGCAGTCGTGATCACCGCCCGGCCCGGCGCCCAGACCCCCGCGGTCCCGCCGCTCGACGACGAGACCGACGCTCTGCTCGACAGCCTGCTGGGCTTCCACCCGGGCATTGACCTGATGGTTTCCGGAATGCGGCTGCTTCTCACGGGCGAGCTGACGTCCGACCAGACGCAGACGGTGGCGTCAGCGGTCGCGGGTGACCACTACGAGCAGGTTGACGTCCTCGGCGCCATCAGGGCCGTCATGCTCCGCCTCCTCGACCCGGCGACGAACCCCGGATTGCGGGGCCTGACCGCCGAAGTTCAGCAGCAGGTTCAGCAGCTCGCGTTGCAGTGGGCCAGCGCCCACGACGACCAGTTCCCCCGCCGGCTTGTAGCCGAGACCGCAGCCGTCATCGACGGCGTCTGACCTGGAAGGACTGTCCGATGAATTTGATCGCCGCCCGCAGCATCGCCCTCGCTGACGCCGTCGAGGCCGTCAACCGGCTCCACAGCAGCGTCCTCGACACCGGCTCCGGCAGCCCCGAGACCGACGAGGCGGCCGGCAAGGCCACCGAGGCTGTTGCGCAGGCCGCGGACTTCGGCATCACCACCACCGACATCGGCCTCGCCTCCCGCACCTGACCACCCCTCGGGCGGGGTCCGCGTCGAGCCACGGCGCCGGCCCCGCCACCCCCGGCCAACCACGCCACGAGAAAGGAACCCCATGCGGAAGTCCACCATCGTCGAGAGCGGCATCGTCATCGCCAGCGGCGCCATCGCCGCCCACCTCGGCTACCAGCTCGCCGACCACAACGTCCCCACCGCCGCCATCGTCGCCACCATCGCCTTCACCCTCACCGGCGGCCTCGCCTTCGCATCCGACATCGCCAAGAGCGTGCGCACCACCCTCTACACCTGCCCGGCCAAGGGCTGCACCGTCTCCATCCGCGCCGCCGGCACCACCGAAGACGAACTGAACCGGCTCCGCGTCCTGGCGACCGACCACAGCAAGCACGGCTCCACCACCTGACCAACCGGCCCGGCCCCGCCCGGGACCCACCAGACCCCCGCTGGTGGGCGCCGAGCAAGGCCAGACCACCCCACCGCCCCGACCAAGGAGAAACCAGATGACCACCACCTTCGAGCAGATCATCGAGGACTACGCCAAGCCCCTCGCCGTCGTCGCCGACAAAGACGAGTCGCCCGCCACCGAGATCGGCGAGTTCATCGACCAGCTGCACGCCGCCAGTGCGGCACTCGACCTCGTCCACATGGACACCGACGACGTGGACGCCGCCGCCACCCACCTCGACGCGGCGCGCACCAGCAGCGGCAGCGAGCAGCAGGTGTTCCTGAACCAGGCCAACCAGCACCTCCGCACCGCCGAGGACCTGCTCGACGAGTACGCCCTGATGGTCTGACGCGCTGTCCGATCCGCCGGTCCCGTACCGGCGGTGAGGAGAACCGTCAGCACCCCACCCAACCGCCCGCACCGCACCCGAGGAACCCACCATGACCCCGCAGCACACCGGAGCCACCCCCACCGACCTCACCACCTGGGACAGCGCCGACCTCGAAACCCAGCAGGTGTTCGCCGCCACCGGCCAGCAGGACGCCGCCACCCCCGGCACACCCATCCCGCCCAGCAACCCGCCCGACGGCCACCAGCTCGCCGCCTGACCCCCTCACCGCACCACCGACCCAGGAAGGAAAACCGCCCATGCTCCCCCAGGTGCAGCACGCGGTCGAGCAGACGCCCGTGGAAGCATGGGCCGCCCTGCTCGCCCTGGCCACCCTCGTCTTCGGCTACTGGATCGCCTCCACCCGCAGTCGCCCCGACCGCCGAAAGCCCCGTGGCAAGACCTCACGCCGCCGCGTCATCGGCTTCCTCGGCATGAGCCTCGTCGTCGTCGCTGGCTTCGCCCTCTCCACCAACACCTCCTCCCGCTTCGCCGAGAAGCGCCTCCACATGGAGTCGCCGCTCCACGTCACCGTCGGCCTCGTCCTCGAAGCCATCGTCCTCGGCCTGTCCGTGTACTCCTGGGCCTTCAACGACAAAGGCGCCGCCCGCACCGCCTATCTCCTGGTCTTCGCCCAGGCCGTCGGCGCCATCGAAGTCGTCCGCCAAGAACACGAAGACGCCGGCACCGCGCTGGTCCGCATCGTCGGCCCCGTGATGCTCGCCTACGGCCTACACAAGCTCCTCGGACTCGAAGCGAAACTCGGAAAGATCGAGATCAAGTCCGACGGGATGCTCGCCCGCGCCTGGCGCGACCAGAAGAACCGGCTCGAAAGCCGCCTCGGAATCGGTTCCCGCGGCGCGGACGCCGAAGCGATTTCCCGCAGCAACGCCGCCGACAAGTTCGTGAACCTCAATTCGGTCGGAAAGCCCAAGCGCATGACTGAGCACATGTACAAGCGCGCTCTGGTAAAGGCAGGCCGCGCCGCGCTGCACGGCCTCGAAGGGCTGGAGCGGCAGATGGCGGAAGCGAATCTTGTCGACCGGATCGCCTACGAGAAGGGCATGCAGATGGGGGGCAAGCACTTCGAGGCGGCCCTGATGCGAGGGGTGCGGTCGAACACCGGACCCACCTATCTGGACGCGGCTGTTCCGGATGGCATCAGCCTGCTGACCAGCGCGGCTCCCGAAGCCGCGCCCTCCAGCCGAGCCGAAGACACGGACGAGCCGCACAGCGACAAGCCGCAGCCGCGTTCGAACCCCGCAGCAACCGACGCCGAGCGCAAGGCCCGCGCCTTCCGCGTCTACGCAGACCTCGGACAGCCCTCCCAGCGCGCTTTCATCAAACTGTGGCGCGAGCGCGGATACGGCGAATCCGACCAGACCCTCCGAGAGCTCTACAACGAAATGCACGCGGCCTTCGAGAACGCCCGGAAGGGAAATACCGACTGATGAACGGTCAGGGAAAGAAAGCCGAGGCTCCGCCGAAGTTCACCGCTTGGGTGGCTGAGACCTACGGAGCCCTGGCTCACATTCAGAACTTGCGGCACACGCCGCCGACCACACCCCGACAACTGACAAACAGCGAGCCCATGGAAAGGAAGTGCAGGAGGTGAGCGCAGAGACGATTACCCCGGTCGGGTTCGATCTTTCACCGACGCCCTCAGACGCTACGCTGAGTGACAACGACGGCGGCGGGGCGGGGCGGGGCGGGGCCGTGAACGGCTCACAGGGCCCCCTCGTGGTCGTTCAGCCGCCCCGATCGCCTTCCCCGCCCCGCCCCGCCCCGGGCCGTTCTCAGGGCAACAGTGACAATTCGTTGCGAAACGGATACGCCGCGATCTCACACAGCGTGAGCGGCGAGACGGCTGCGATCGGCCTCGGATTCCTCGCCGCAGGACCCGTCGGCGCGATCATCGGCGGGGCCGTCGCACCGGTCGCTCTCGCCGCGATGATGTGGCGCAGCCGACAAGCCGAGCACGACGAGAACAGCAACGGGAACGCCCCCGGAAACGGCGCATCGGACCGTTCCGGATCGGGCTCGGGACGAGGGTCCGGCAGGACCAATGGGGCCGGAAACCGGGGCCGGAACAATGGCGCCGGAGGTACGGGCGGCGGACGGCACAAGGCCCCGAAGAACGGCACCGGGAACGGCTCCGGCGGCGGGACCAACCGCAAGCCGAAGACGAAAGACCCGATCCTCGACAAGCTCTCGAAGGGCCTTAACGACCTGAAGTCGAAGGGCGGCGGCTCGAAGGGCCCGAAGAACAAGACGCCGAAAGACTCGAAGACCGGCGGCGACAAGGCCGGCAAGGGGCCGAAGGGATCGACCGACAAGGGATCGAAGGACGGCAAGGCCCCGAAGAGCGTCGGCGACGCGAACGGCGACAAGACCCCGAAGGACAGCAACGCCGCGAAGGGCCTAAAGGACAGGCTGAAGCTGAAGGACCGGGGCAAGCAGCCGAGCAGCGAACGACCGTGGCGCGCCCGCGGCGACAAGCCGAAGAAGGACCAGAAGAACAAAAGCAGCGACGACACCTCGTCGAGCACCGCCCGTGACGGCCTCGACCCGAAGAACCCGAAGGGCGACGGCGGGGCCGAGGACCAGATCGTCGACGCGGAGATCGTCGACCAGGGTCTGCCCCCGAAGCCCGACCACGACCCCAGCGAGGTCATCGACGCTGAGGTCATCGACGAGGACCGAATCGCCCTCGTCCGAGAGAAGCGCGAGAAGGCTGCCCGCCGCGCGGCGATCAGGGTCGGGAAGAGGGCTGCGGCCGACGCCGCCCGGGACGGCACCCTCGGCGACCCGCACACGGTGAAGCACGAGCGCATCCGCGCCGAGAACCAGTGGATCGACCGCGAGCTGCACCGCGAAGCTCAACTGCTCGCCCTCGTGGCGGGGACCGAACAGCGAAGGAGCGCCCCAGTGACCTACCCCGTAGCCACGACACAGCCGACGGGCACCCGCACGGCCGGCGTCGCGGTCGCCCGGCAGATCGACGTGCGCGGCTCGTCCGCGTACCGGCTGCTCGTCGCCATGGCGGAACAGCTCGCGAACGGCCTGCACAACGACGATGACGCCGACATGGCGGATCACGTCGTCGAGCTCGTCGGCATCCCCGCCATGTGCCGGAACCTGTCGACCGCCGTCCGTGAGGCTGCCGCCGCCCTTCAGAAGACGGCGCCGCTTCACCCCTCGGTCATCAAGCACCTGAACAACGCCGCCGTGGCAGCCCTGACCGCCGCACGGATGGCGGACACGATCATCGTCGTGTTCGTGCAGGCGCACCGTGAGGACATCTATCGCGTCCTCCAGCCCCGCGTTGGCGAGGAACGGTGGAACATCCGCAACGCCGAAGGCACCCTCGACGGCGCGAAACTGCGGGCCGCGATCCTGTCCGCCGGACAGCAGCGCCTCGCCCTCCCCGCCGGAAGCTCGCCGACCGGCGCGACGAACAGGGGCTCGGGCAAGCTCGTGCCGGCCTCGCACGGCAGCACAAAGAAGCTGATCAACCTGATGAAGGGCTTCGACCGCGGCCACATGGTCGTGTGCCTGTCCGAGGTCGCCGGATCGGCCGGCGGCGTCGAGGTCGTCGCCGACTCGGTGACGCGCCTGTACCGGCGGATGGCGAAGTCGTGGCCGACCGAGGACGTTGTCGACGACACCGTTCGCGCGACCGCCTCGAAGGTGAAGACCGTCGCGGCCGAGCTACGGAAAGCCGTCAAGGCGGCACAGCGTGCGCACGCGCGCGAGCTGAAGCTGAACGCGAAGCCCAGGAAGGGCGCGAAGTCGGAGTCCAAGTGGGACGTCGTCCGAGGCCGTCGGGGCTAGGACCGAAGGGAGATGAAGACCATGACCGCAACAGACATTCCTGTAGGGCTCGAGACACCGAGCGACAAGCCGAAGCGTTGGGACTTCAGCCGCGACGCCGTCACCCCTGGGCGCCTCACGGCGTGGGGCGCCGAGCTCGCCTGCGCAAGCGCGCTCGTCGCGCCGCTCGCCGACATCCCGTGGGAGGCCGGCGCCGCCGCTGGCGTCGTATGCACGGGCGCGGCCGTCTTGTACGAGAAGGCCAAGGGGTCATGGCGACGCGTGATGGTGGCGCGCGCGTCGTCGTGGCTCGCAACGACCGGATGGCTTTCGTACGCTCTCGCCACCCAGCCGACCCTGCTGACCATGGCGATCGGCGTCTCGACGTGGGGCGCTGGCGCAGCGGTGAACATCGGTATGGACAAGTGGGGAGAGAAGACCCGCGAGGCCGAGAAGGAACTCGACCGCCGCCTCGAGCAGGGCGAGCAGATCAAGGCGGCCCAAGACGGCTGGGCGAATCTCTTGTACGACATCTGCGGGATCGAGGGCGCCGTCGCCGACCCGATCGTCGACAAGTGGCCTTCCGGGGCCGGGGAGACCGTGAAGGTCACCCTTCCGGCTCACATGAACATCGACGCACTACGCGGGTACGAGGCTGAGCTCGCCGGCGCGCTGCACCTACCGAAGGGCGGCGGCGTCGCCTTCTCCGCCGGAGGCCCCGAGGTGCCCCGCAACGTCGTGTTCATCGCCATCACCCGGAAGAACATGATGTCGGGAGCGATCGCCTACCCGAAGCTGACACCCACCACGATCAACAAGCCCGTAGGGTTCGGCGTCGTAGGCAGCGGTTCCGAGGCTGGCCTGAACCTGAAAGACGAGGGCTTCATCGCCATCGGCGCGCAGGGCTCGGGTAAGACGGCCCTGATGAAGACGCTCGGCCTCGGCCTCGTGCGCTGCATCGACGCGCTCGTATGGGACATGGACACCTCGGCGAAGATGTCCGCGGTCTTCATCAACCCGTACCTGCGGTACGGGATCGGCGTCCCACTCATCGACTGGCCCGCCACGAACGAGGACGAGTGCCGACTGATGGTCCAGGCGGCCCGCGCCGTGATCGCCGCGCGGAAGACCGAGTACGCCGACCTCCTCGAGGACGAGGACATCGACAACCTGCCGGCGCGCCCCGAGATCCCGGCGATTCACATCCGCGTCGACGAGACGAAGTCGATGCCGGACGACGTCCTCGAGGGCATCGACTTCATCATCGAAGAAGGCCGGTCGGTCAACGTCCGCGTGTCGAATACCGGGCTGCGCGCAACCCGGGACTACATCACGGCGGCGATGGACGAACTCACCCCGGGCCGTATCGGGCTGCGCACGAACAACGCCTCGGAACTGGACATGCTGTTCCCCGGGTTCGGGGCCCCCGACATGGCGATCTTCACCGACCCGGGCACGGTCGTCTACATGTCGGCGACGAAGGGCCCGTTCCAGCCCGCGCCGGCGAAGGCGTACGCCACGATGGCCGAGGCGTTCGCCGAGAGGAGCGCCGAGTACGAGCGGATGCAGACGCTGTTCATGGACGCGGCACGGCAGCTCTCAAGCATCCGACCCGAACTCGACGAGGTATCGGCGCGCGCCGCCGGCCTCGCGTACGGGCAGCGCTGGGCCCGCTGCATCCCCAACCTGCGCGGCGACGCATACGGCAACGTCGACGCCAGCCGCATGCACGAGTCGGTGTGGGAGCTGTACCAGTCGTGGCCCACACCCGCGTCATACGACGTGCTGCTCGGCCGCGCGACGGACGACGAGGGCAACACGATCACGCCGCACGGCGCCTCAATGTCGATCCCCCGTCTGTCCGAGACCATGCTCGACGAGGACGAACTCGAGCGGGCCGCAGCGCAGGACGCGGCGATCGAACTGGCGAAGACGAACTTCGCGCCGAAGTCGAACGATGACCTCGCCATCGAGCTGTTCGCGTCGCTCGGCCGCCCGGTCAAGCCGAGCGAGGTGTTCCCGCTGATGGTGAAGGCCGGGTACGACAAGTCGGGCCGCACCTTCCGCGACCTGTGCGCGAAACTCGCTCTTCAGGACAAGCTGGCCAGGGGCGATGATGGTACCTACGCGGCAGTCGAGTGCGGTGAGGTTACCAATGCGGCCGGACGAGTTCCCGGAGATGAAGATGACCCCGATGGAAGAGGCGATGTTGCACATGAGTGAGCTGATCTCCGGCCTGATGAAGGCCGGGCTCAGCGAGAACTCTGCCGTGCGCTTCGCGGCGATCTACTTCGCCGAAAGCTCCGGTAGCGAGCCGGACACCGACTGATCTCACCAAGCGACCAAGAAAGCCCCCGGGTCGTACCCGGGGGCTTTCTGTATCCACCCCACCGCCCGCCGCACCCAGGAAGAGCCCTCCATGAACGTCAACCTGTCCAACCCTCAGCAGCCCACCTCCCCCCAGGCCGGGCAGTCCGACGTCAACACCGCCGCGACCAACTTCCTCAACGACCTCGAAAGCGCCTTCACTCAAGGCCAGACCGAGCAGTGGAAGAACGTCCCCACCTCGTACCGCGACTCGTCCCCAATCCCCGCTATCGGCCCCACCCCGCCTGTCGCTCAGCCCGGAAGGCCCCCCATGAGCGAGGCCGCCACCAACATCAGCGGCGTAATGATCGCCAGCAGTGTCCCAATCCTCGCGCTCGGTGGAGCCGCCACCGCCCTCCTCTGGGCCTCCGGCCACGCCGACCCCACCGTTGTCGGCCTCATCTGCGCTACCCCTGTCGGCCTGGCTGTCCCCATCTTCGCCCTGTCCCGCCTCGTCAAGCGCGCCAAGCAGACCGTCGAAGCCGCGCCGCCCGTACACCACCACCACTACAACGGGCCCGTGATGCAGGATCACCGCACCGTCAACACCCAGACCCGCGGCGTCTGGGCCAAGACCCGCAACGAACTGCCCCGCTGAACCGCCCTCCAGTAACAGCCCACCAACCCAACCCACCACCACAGGGGGGAACTCATGTCATCGACCACCCGGCGGCGCGCCGCACGGTTACACCTCGGCCTCACCGGATGGGCTCTCACGCTCTTCGCCCTCTACGTCGCCGTCCGTACCTGGCCCGTCCAGGCTGCCATCACCGCCGCCCTGATCGGCCTGACCGGAACCGTCGCCGCGCTGCACCCCGCCCGCCGCACACGGCGCCTCCGCGGCCGACGACGCGTCCGCATCACCGTGCCCCCACTCCGCCGTGCCACGAACCGCGACCTGGCCGCGTACCGTGCCCTCGACCCGACCGGCTTCGAGCACGCCATCGCCAACCTCGCCCGCCGCGACCCCGCAGTGCACCGTGCCGTCCGCCAGGGCGGGGCCAACGACCGCGGCCTCGATGTCCTCGTCCGCCTCCGCGACGGCCGCCGCATCCTCATCCAGTGCAAGCGGTACGCGCCCCCGAAGAACGTCACCTCCGGCGACGTGCAGAAGACGAACGGCACCTACCGCGACATCCACCGCTGCGACCACGCCGTCATCGTCACCACCACCAGCTACACGCCCGCCGCCGTCCAGACCAACACCATGCTCGCCCGCCCGCTGCTCCTGGTCGACGGCCCCGCCCTCGCCGCATGGACCGCCGGCGGGCCCCCGCCCTGGGCCGGAATCGCTGCCTGAGCGGACCCGGGGCAATGAATCCCCGCACATGCCCCACCATCAGAATGTGCGGTCACCGGCTTAGTGTCCCCGCGCCGAGCCGGCGGCCGCGCACCCCCAGACGCCCGGCGCACCCCCTCCGCACCGGGCCCACGGCCCCGCGAACCAGCCCCCTGGACGCGGGGCCGCGGCACGCCTACCGGTTCACCGCCAGCCACGAAATCGCCTGCTGCAACGGCTGATTCACCGCCAGCGAGTTGCCCTTCGCCCCCAGGTTGTCCCGCCCGTAGTGATCCGCCAGCGACTCGGCCCGCCGAATCAGCCGGATCGGCTCCGCATACGCCGCCCGATCCTCCGCGGCCAGCGCGACCCGCAAATCCTTCACGGCCTTCAGCTTCGCCGTCATCTGCTCCTGACAGGACGGCGCGTCCGTACAGCCCGCCGCCGCAGCCTTCTGGTACGCCGCCAGCGCCTCCTCCACCGTCACCTTCGGCGCGGCCGGCGCCGACGATGACGCCGACGGCTTCGAGTCCTTCCCGGAACCGCCCCCGTCATCACCCCCACCACACCCCGCCGCGCCCACGACGACCACCACCGCGGCCGCCCACATCCCCACCCTGCGCATGCTCCTCATGCCGCGCAGGATCCCACCACAACCCGGCCAGGGGAACAGACCGACCAAAATGCCCGATCATGGGCGTAGGCGCGGGGCCTGACCAACAACCAGACATGCGGGAGCCCCACCGCCATGGCCCATTCCAAAGCCCAACTCGCCGAAGTCGCCGCGCGGCGCGCCAAGCTCATCAAGCTCCGGCGCGCCTGCATCCCCTTCGACGACCCCCGCATCCTCGCCCTCGGCTACAGCGGCCCCGGTGACGCCCGAAAAGACCTCGTCCGAGCCCTCCAGCAGAACCGCGACGAGGAAGCCGCCGAGGTATCCGTCTACCGACAGCAGGAGAACGAACGCCTCGACGCACTCTTCGAAGCCCACTGGCCCGACGCCATCGCAGGAGACCAGAAGGCCGCCGAACTGGTCTTGAAGTTCATCGACCGCCGAGCCAAGCTCAACGGCCTCGACATGCCCGTGAAGACCGAGGTCTCCGGCCCCGACGGCGGCGCAATCCCGCTCGCGGGAACCCTCGACGAGCTGAACTCCCTCATCGCCACCGCCGGCCAGCTCGGCCCCGCCTCCGACTTCGCCACGCCCGCCGAGGCTGAGGATGACGACAGCGACGGCTGACATCGAGGAGGCGACCCTCGACCACTACCGCACCCTCCCTGTCGTCGAACGGCGCCGCATCGCCCGACGGGCATCGCCCGAGCTACGCCTGCGCCTCGCCCATGTCGAGCGCACCATGGCCCTCGACCGCTCACCGGGCGCGCTCGCCAACGTCCTCACTTCCGGCCGGGAGATGCAGGCGCGACACCTGGACCTGGTGGACCAGGCGTTCCAGCGCATCGCCGCAGGCGAACGCCTGAAGGTGCTCCTCACCGTACCTCCGCGTCATGGGAAGAGCCGGCGGGCATCCCGCTGGGGCCCCGTCTGGTACCTGCGCAAGCACCCCGACCACAGGGTGATGCTTGCCTCCTACGCGGCAACCCTCGCCGACGACCACGGCAGGTGGATCCGAGACACCATCACCGGCTACAGCGACGCACTCGGTATCGCCCTCAACCCGGCGTCCCGGGCCGCGAACCGCTTCGACATCGAAGGCCATGAGGGCGGCATGGTGACCGCTGGCGTTGGCGGCGGACTCACCGGCAAAGGCGCAAACCTCGCAATAGTGGATGACCCGGTAAAAGGTGCAGAAGATGCCGAATCGCCCACGCAGCGGGAACGCGTCTGGGAATGGTGGCAATCCGTCCTCCTCACCCGACTCGAACCCACCGGCAGCCTCCTTGTCATCCAGACCCGCTGGCACCCTGAAGACCTGGCAGGACGCCTCCTCGAAACCGAAGGCGACGAATGGATCGCCATCGACCTGCCGGCCATCGCCCTGTCCGACACCGATGCCCTCGGCCGTCAGCCTGGCGAAGCCCTATGGCCCGAGAGGTACGGCGCGCCCGACCTGGAGCGCATCCGTAAGGGCGTCGGCGAACGCGTCTGGTGGTCCCTCTACCAACAGCAGCCCCGCCCCCTCGAAGGCGGCGTCTGGCAATGGGACTGGATCAGCAAGAACCGAATCAGCCCGGTCGCGTTCCGGGCCGTCGACCTCGCGCGCGTCGTCGTCGCCCTCGACCCCGCCGGAGGCGACACCCCAGGGCATGACGAGTCGGGCATCGTCGCCGCCGGGCGCAGCACAGACGGCCACTACTACGTCCTCGCCGACCGCACCGGCAAGCACTCCGCCGAGAACCGCGGCCGGGAGACCTGCCTCCTCGCGCTCGAGCTGGACGCCGACGCGATCGTGGTGGAGACCAACTACGGCGGCGACATGGCCCGGCAGAACGTCGTCCAGGCGTGGGCCGAGCTCGAGCGCCAGGGCCTGACGAAGGGCCGACCAATGCCGCGAGTGCTGGACGTGACAGCGAAGAAGGGCAAGCGGCTGCGTGCCGAGCCGATCGCCCAGCTGTACGAGACCGGCTTCGTCCACCACTGTGCCGAGTTCAACCAGCTCGAGACGCAGATGGTCACCTGGGTTCCGGGGCTCGACTCCCCGGACCGCATGGACGCCGCGGTGCACGCGCTCACCGAGCTGGCCAACCCGGCCGCCGCGGCCACCGGCAGCACGTCGTACGCCGACCACCGGCTGTCCGGACGCCGGTAATCTAGGGCCCCACCAGGGGAGGGGAACGCAATGTGGGTTGATCCGAAACAGACCAGCGAAACGGTGACCTTCGGGATCCAGCAGTGTCCATGGTTGGACGCGGGAGACTTGCAGCTGACCTTCGACTACCTGGAAGAACAGGCGAAAGCTGAGGCCCAAAAGCCTCAGGAAGAACGCCGCAAGGTCACGTCCCCAGACGACTGGGAGATCGACGTGTTCGGACCTCTGATCCCCCAGTCCCACGTCCTCAACCACCAGCAGATCCTGACCGCTCTCCGGACCGTCGCATTCAACGATCCGGCCTCGTCGCCCTGGGGCGCAGCCACGAAGCAGGTCCGAGACTGGCTTCTGCTTCCCGAGGCAGCGGATCGGAGCACGGTTCCGGCTCTTACCGGCCGGTCAGCGGCGGCCGTGGTCCTGGCTGCCCTGTACGGAGCGGAAGGCCACTACCTGATGGCTGGCTTCGACGCTCGCGAGTGATCCGGCAGTAGGGGGAGCGTCTTTCCGTCTGGCCCTTACCCTGTGATCAGGCGCGGGGCCTGACTCGGAGAGGGACACCGGTGGGCCTGCGCTCGGTCGTTATCCACGCTTGGAGCTGGCTGAATTACAAGCCGATCTACAGCGACGCTCTCGGCATGCCCAACCGGCGCGCCTTCCCTGAGTCGGTCGCCATGTGGGTGCCGGCCGAGGACGAGAAGCGCCTCGCCGCGTACAAGCTCCTCACCGCCTACGACCAGAACCAGGCCGCCGAGCTGGCCGAGGTCGGCGGCGACATCCACGCCCGCGACCGCCGCGAGTTCGGCGACCCGTCCATGTTCGTCGACACCCTTGTGAGCCACGTCCTCGGCCGTGAGCAGCACATCGTCGTGCCCGGCGCCGAGGACGACACCACCGACGGTCAGCCCGACTCCGAGGCAGCCACCGCGGCCCGCGTGCAGGAGCTGCTGCGGGAGTGGGCGGAGGACGAGCAGCTGGCCATGCGCCAGCAGCAGTGCGAACGCAAGGCCGTCTCCCTCGGCGACGGGGTGTACCGGCTGGCGTGGGACCCGGCCAAGCAGCGACCCACCCTCCGCGTGACCGACCCCGGCTTCTACTTCCCCGTCATCGGCGAGGACGACGACGGCGGCGAGTACCCCACCCGCGTGCACTTCGCGTGGGAGCTCCCCGAGGACCCGAAGCGAGGGCTGAAGG
Source organism: Streptomyces sp. ME19-01-6 (assembly GCF_033793745.1). NCBI lineage: Bacteria > Bacillati > Actinomycetota > Actinomycetes > Kitasatosporales > Streptomycetaceae > Streptomyces > Streptomyces sp. ME19-01-6. Next base: position 21,294 of record NZ_JARAXF010000041.1, read on the forward strand.
CGCGGCTGCGGCGCATCACCTACGAGCTGGACTGGATCCGGCCCGCCACCGCGCCCGGCGTCGACGAGCGCGGCCGCGCGGTCCGGGCGGCCCTCCCGGCCCCCGAGCCGATCGACTCTCCGGACGGCGTCGAGTTGCCCCCGCCGCCACTCACCCCCGGCGACACCCTCAACCCCGACACCGGCTCGATCAGCCGCATGTACGCCTGGAACGACCAGCCCAGCTTCGTCACCTGCTACCTCACCGACGCCACATGGGAGCTCGGCGATCTGAAGGGCCCGGTCGACGTCGACTCCCTGCCGCTTGACCTGGCGACGTTCGCGACCCGTTCCGACGGCGAAGTCCTCGACCGCTTGGACCTGCTCATCGACTTCATCCCGGTCGTCCACCAGCCCAACACCGTGCCCCCTGCCGAAGAGCACTGGGGGCAGTCCAGCCTCGCCAAGGTCTTGCAGGTCTTCGACGAGTTGGCCGGGTCCGACACCGACTCCGCGCGCGCCTCGGCCACCACCGGTTCGCCGATCGTCGCTATCTCCGGCGTCACCGATCCCCGCCGTGAGTACCAGGTCGCCCCGGGCGCGCTGTTCATGCTCGGCGAGAACGGCCGGCTGACCCACGTCGACACTTCCAGCGCGCTCGCCGAGCTCCGGAACCACGTCCACGACCTCAAAGACAGGGCCGCGAACACCGCGCGCCTTCCCGCCGTCGCTCTCGGCACGATGGACCCATCCAAGGTGCCGTCCGGGTACGCCCTCCAGCTCAGCCTGGGCCCGCTGGACTCCCTCATCAGCGGCATGCGGCTGGCCCGCGACCACAAGGACGCGCTCCTCCTCAAGATGGTCCAGCGCCTCTACCTCGCCGGACAGCACCCCGACTGGGCCGGGCTCCTCGTCCTCCCCGCCAAGCTCGTCCGCGGCCCGTACACGCCGACCGACAAGGCCGCCGTGCTCGAGCAGGTCACCTCCGGCGTGGACAAGGTCTTCAGCCTGGAGACCGCGGTGCGCATGCTGGTTGAGGCCGGGTTCCCGATCGACGATGCGGCCGAGGAGATCGAACGCATCCAGGCCCGGCAGTTCGAGAAGGCGCGGGCTCTCGCCGACGCCACTGGCGACACCACGGTGGTCGGTGACTTCCTCGGCCTCGACTTGAACCCCGATCGCAAGCCGCCTACGCCGACGCTCCCCCCGACGCCCGGACAGCAGAACCCGACGGGCCAGGGTGGTAACGCCCCGACCAGCGGAAACGACCCGCAGGGGGAGAGCGGGGGCAACACCGGGTGACATTCGTGCCACAGTGGATCTCAGGCGCGGGGCCGACGGACACTCCTATGGGAGGACTCGACCCAATGCGCCGCCCCGCGCTGTACCACCCGCACACCAGCCCGGCCACGCCCGGCTGGTCGCACCCCTACGCCCCGAGCCCGTTCAGCCCCATCTGCTACGCCGACGGCGGCGACCCGAACCCCGCGACACCCCCGGCCGCAGACCCGCCGAAGCCCGGCCCGCCGCCCGGGCGCACCTTCACCCAGGACGAAGTGGCCTCCATGGCCGCCAAGGAGAAGGCCCAGGGCGAACGGGCCGGCGCCCGCCGTGCGCTCGAGGAGTTCGCCGCCGAGCACGGCTTCACGAACGTGGACGACGCGAAGGCGTTCATCGAGGAAGCCCGCAAGGCCCGCGAAGCGCAGATGTCCGAGCAGGAGAAGCGCGAGCAGGGTCTGGCCAAGCGGGAACAGGAGCTCGCGGCCCGCGAGGCCGCGGCCATCGCCCGGGAACGGAACGCCAACCGGCGCGCCGTCCTGGTCGGGCTCGGGGCCACCGGTGACGACCTCGAGGACGCGGCCGCCCTGCTGCGCGTGGCGGACGACGCCGACGATGCCACCGTGCAGGAGGCCGCCGCCAAGTTGAAGGAGCGCCGACCCGAGCTGTTCGGCGTCACCTCCGCTGCGCCGCCTACCTCTCCGCCCCCCGCCCCTGGCGGGGCACCCGCAGGCGGCCTCCCGCCGCGGCAGAACCCCGCCAAGCCAGGCGAACGCGGCCTGGAGATGCTGCGCCGCCGCGGCAAGATTCCCGCCGCATAGACCGCACCACCCCGCACCATCAGGGACCACGCCCTCTCCTCCCCGTGGACGCGCCCCACCAGGCGCAGCAGAACACCAGCCACAGCATGAGGAGAGGGAAGTGAACGACTTCCAGCCCATGACCGTGAGCGAGGAAGCCACCGCCGACCGGCCCTGGCTCGCCTCCCTCGTCGGCACCAACGACACGAACACCATCCTGCTGGACACGACGAAGTTCGTCGCCGGTGTCCACTACGAGGCCGGAACCCTGCTCCAGCCGCGGAACGTCATCAAGTCCGGCATCCCCCTCGGAAAGGTCACAGCGTCCGGGCTGTACGCCCCGTATGCCGGCCCCACCTCCGAGGTGCAGACCGTCACCGTCACCGGTACGCCGACCGGCGGCACCTACACGTTGACGTTCTCCGGGCAGACCACCGCGGGCATCCCGTACAACGCCACCGCGGCGCAGGTGAAGACCGCCCTCGAGGCGCTGTCCAACGTGGACGTCGGCGACGTCACCGTCACCGGCGGCCCGCACCCCGGGACCGCTGTGGTCGTCACGTTCGTCGGCCAGTACCTCGGCGACGACGTCAGCCAGATGACCGCCTCGGCCGCAGGCCTGACGGGCGGCACCAGCCCGGCCGTCACCGTGACCACCACCACCGCCGGCGGCGCAGCCACAGCCTCCGACGGCACCGAAGTGCTCCACGGCTTCCTGTGCACCGAGTCCCTGTTCACCCCGGGCTCCACGAAGACATCCGGGGCGCTGCTGTGGTTCGGCGAGGTCTACGCCGACAAGTGCCCGATCCCGTTCGACCCCACCGACGTCGCGTCCGTCGCGCCCGGCGTCAACATCCACTACCGGTAACCAAGGAGACCGATCATGAGCACCCTGGACCGTCTCCTGCGGAACGTCACGCCGGACGACATCAACGCCTACGTCCGCGGCCTCACCACCCCCGAGGACTACCTCCTCACCCGGCAGATCGTGCCGGAGAAGAAGATCAACGGCATCAAGTTCAAGACCGAGAGCAGCAAGCGCCGAGTCAACGCGGCGAAGTTCCGTGCCTGGGACGCGCCGAACGTCATCGCCAAGCGGCAGGCCGAGCGGGTCGTCAACGAGGGCATGCTGCCCCCGGTCGGCCAGACCCTGCCGATGACCGAACTTCAGATCATCCTGATGACGGCAGCCCGCGGCGCCGATGACCAGGAGTTCATCGACAAGCTGTACGACGACCTCGACCGGCACTTCGAGTCCATCAAGACCGCCATGGAGATCGCCGCGGGTGAGCTCCTGACCGACGGTATCGTCAACCTCCCCGGCCTCGGCCTGGACGTCAACTGGAACGTCCCCTCCGCGAACCGGCCCACCGCCGCCGTGCTGTGGGACCAGCCCACCGCGACCCCGCTCACCGACGAGATGGCGTGGATCCGCTACCTCAAGAGCACCGGCGCACCCCGCCCGATCAAGGTCCTCACCTCGGAGCGGGCCGTGTCTGTCCTGGCCTCCAACGTCGAGTACCGCGGGGCGTTCTTCAACGCCTCCAGCCCGGAGACCACCCCCTCGGCGACCCTCGCCCCCAACGAGGTCAACGCCGTCCGGGCCCGCTGGAACCTGCCCCCGGTCGAGGTCTACGACGTGCAGGTGTGGAGCGAGGACCAGTACGTCCGCACCATCCCCGAGAACCGGTGGATCATGCTTCCGCCGAACCCCTCCCAGTGGGCCGAGACTCAGTACGGCATCACCAGTGAGCAGCTCGAGCTCGAGGGCGGAGACAACCCGGGCCTGGTCGCGCAGCAGGAGCCGGGCATCTACGTCTCCACGGAAAAGAAGTCCAACCCGGTGCAGTTCTCCACCACCGCATCGGCTGTGGCCATGCCGGTGATGTACGTCCCGGACATCCACATCTCCGCCACCGTGCTCGGCGAGGACTGATCGCCATGGCCATCCTCGCGAAGACGGTCTTCGTCCGAGACCCCGAGCGGCACCGTGACGTCATGCTGGCGGCCGGGCAGGAGCCGGAGCCGCGCCTGGCCGCTCTGGTCACCAACCCCGACGCCTGGGAGGACGGCAAGCTCCCCACCGCAGCGAAGAAGGCCGCGCAGGAGCGCTCTGAGTCCGAGGACCAGCCCGGTCAGAGTGAGGGCTCGGACGCCAAGCCGGCCGCCAAGAAGACGGCGGCCCGTACACCGGCCCGGGGCCGGAAGTCAGCTGACGAGGGCGGCAGCTGACACGCGCGGTGCGGGCCCCGGCCACGGCTGGGGCGCCACCCCGGGGCCCGCACCCGCAACCCCCACCCTTCCCGACCCTGAGACTGGAGGTGACAGGTGGACGCCGCCATCACCGCGTGGCTCCTCAGCCAACTCGGCACCACCACCGACCTGGCCGACCTCGAGCAGCGGTACGCCCGTCTCGGCTCGGCGCGCGCCGTTGCTCTTGAGGTCCTGCGTGAACGCAAGGCCGCTCTCGTGATGGAGCAGCCCGCGTCCATCGGCGTCTCCAGCGTCGTCTCCATCTCCTACGCCGAGAACATCAAGGCCATCGAGCGGCAGATCGCCGCCCTCGAGGCTGGCCAGCCGCCCGCGCCGGACGATCCGACCGACGGCGTCAGCAGCACCGGGTTCGATGTCATCCAGCTCATCGAGCGGCCTCGCCGATGACCACGCCCGTCCGCGACCCGCGCACCCAGGACGACCGGCAGGAACTCACCGCGCTCGTCACTGCCGCGGCCGCGCAGCTCACCCGCACGTGGGCGATCCTCCACACCAGCCAGACCACCCTCCTGACGCGGCTGGAGCGCATCGTCCCGGGCCGGGCCGTCGGCCAGACCCGCCGGATCCGCGAGGCCCTGGCGGATTTCAACGCCGCGGTCGCCGAGTACGACCGCGGGGCCCGAGCCCTCGCCGAACGCTGGGCCGCCCAGGATCTCCCTGTCGCCTACCGGGACGGCGCTCTGCGGGCGCTCCGCGCGGCCGAGCGGGACACCACGCTCTTCGCCTGGACGGCCGACCATCAGGCCGCCATCACCGCGCTCACGGCCCCGTTCTGGGCCGACCTGATCCGCCGCATCACCGAAGCCGTCCGCCGCGCCCAGGCATTCGCCCGCGCCGCCCAGGACGCCGCACGGGCCGCCCTCGGCATCAATGCGTCCGCGCTCCTCGAGGCGCACCCGCTCGACACCGTCATCTACGCCAACCAGGCCCGACACCCCGTCCACTCCTGGGCCAACGCCGCGCTCTCCTGGCAGGGCGTCGTCACCGCCAACCACGGCGCCATCAACACCACCCGCCTCGAGCTGGACACCCAGTGGATGGAGTGCATCGATGGCGACGCCTGCGGATTCACCAGCCACCCGGACACCGACCACGCCGACGGCACCATCCGATCCGTGGACGACGCCGCGATGTTCCCCCTGGCGCACCACGGCTGCATAAGGCAGTGGGTCCCGCGCCCCGACCTGACCGGCCGGACCGACATCGAGTCAGGAGACCCGGCATGACCGAAGCTGCCCCGCCCCCCACAGTGCCTCGCCCACGGGAGACCCGCATCGTGACGGTGGTCGAAGACGACCAGGCCATCAGCGATGAGCAGCGGGAACGCATCTGCGCATGGCTCCGGGCCAACGACGTAGACCCCAAGACGGTCAGCAGGAAAGCGATCACCATCGAGTACAGCGAGGGACCGTTCGGCCGGAGTCCGGGACGTATCTGGTTCACCCAGTACTACGTGAACGCAGAAGGCTCCAAGGAACACGCTATTCACGCCAACGAGTTCGTTCAGTTCCGGCGCTGTGTGCAGCAGGCCGTCGAGCTGGAGCCAGACCCGAGGCTGCCCGACCTGCTAGCCGCCGAAGAGGCGCGCCGTGAAGCCTGGCGTGAACGTCAGAGCAAGGACACCGACATTGCATCAGGAGATCAGGCATGAACCAGGCCCCGAACCCAGTTCTGACCGCCCGCGAAGAGGCAGCAGCCCGCATGCTGCACGAGGCCGAACGGGAGCATGGCCAACTCATTTACGGATCGCCTATGGCGTCCTGGGGCGACGCCACCGAGGGGAGCCGCCGGTCGAAGCGATCGATTGTGGCAAAGGCCAGGGGATCGTTCGAGGACTTCTATGCGTTCATGACGCTCGCCGAACGTCAGGCGGGCATTCAGGTGCCGAGCGTCCATGAGGACACCGAGCGTGTCCGCGGGCATCGCATGCAGTACGCCATCGTCCAACACTTCACCCAGGTGGAGGATGTCGCCGACTAGGAGGCGATCAGCAGTGGCCAGGATGTGGCCGGAGGAGGAAGAAGTCGTGACCGTACCGGGGGAGCGGCAGCAGTCCGTGCACAACGTCGTCATCGATGCTCAGCCTGGCCACGCCAACATCTCCGTCGACGACGCCGAGGTCGGCAACTACGTCGTCGGCTACACCCTCGAGCACGACGTCGCCAACGCCCTGCCGCTGCTGGTCATGCACGTGCGGCACCCGGCCGGGACCATCTTCGACGGGCTTGCCCGCGTCGCTGTCGCCGCCCCGCAGGAGCCTGGCGAGGCGATCGCCCAGTTCCTGTCCAGCATCGAACCGCGCGCCCTCGAGATGGCCGCTCTCAACCGCGATGACCTCCAGAACGAGCGGTACGACCTGACCCGGGCGATGCTGGCGCAGCTGGCCGACTGGGCCCTGGGGAGGCCGTGATGCCTGGCCTCGACGCAGCGCTCGCCGGAGTGGTCACTTGGATCAGCAGCAACCTTCTGGTCGACACCGTCCGCATCACCGCGCCCGCGACCGGAGACCCGGTCTACAACCCCGAAACCGGGCAGAACGAATACCCGGCCGCCACCGTGCTGTACGAGGGGCCCGGCGCCGTACAGGGCGGCACCGCGCAGTCCGAGATCAGCTCCACCCCGGACGCCCTCCAGATGTGGGTGGGGGAGACCAAGAGCCGGTATCGGCTGCTCACGCCGCTCGGCGCACCGCTCGCCCCGAAGGACGCGATCATTTCCGTCGTCGCCGTCCACAACCCGGCCAACGCCGCGCTCCTGGGCCGGACGTGGACCGCGCAGGACCCCTCCCGCGCGGCCACAGTGGAGGTCGTCCGCATCACCCCCCTCGACCAGAACCAGGCCCCCCGGGAGACGCCGTGACCCCCGACGAACTCGCGGACCGTCTCGAGGACGCCGCGCGCCGTGTCGGCCCGGCGACCCACCGCCACATGAGCCACGTCGGCGAGCTCGGCCGCGCCCAGATCCGCGGGCACGCCTCAGGCCGACCCGGGCCGAACGTCATCACGGGGGACTACCGGAACTCCTGGCAGGTGGTGAACCGGCGGCTGCCCTATGGGGCGCAGTGCACGATCGGCACCGACCGGCCGCAGGGCCGGCGCCTCGAGTTCGGCTTCTACGGAACCGACAGCATCGGTCGAACCTACGCCCAGCCGCCGTTCCCGCACGTCCAGCCGTCCCTGCCGACCATCACCGCAGCGCTGCGCATGGCCATGCGATCCGCCGTTGAGGAGATCCTGCGGTGATAGAGAAGAGGCTCGTCACCAACGCCCTCGCGACCCTGCTCGGCGCGGCCACGTCCCTGCCCGTCGGCCGCTCGGTGATGCCCGGCAGCGGGCCGCCGTACTACGTCCTCACCCCAGTCGACACGTCCGTCTCCGGCGCCCCCTATACGGACGCCAGCGAGGACATGAGCCTCGTCTACCAGGTCACCGCCGTCTCCGGCCCCTCCGCCAGCCAGCCCGGCAGCGCCGGGACGCTCGAGCAGGCCGAAGGCATGGCCGACAAAGCCCGCACCGCGATCCTCGGCCGCAACGCGGTCACCGGCCAGTGGCTCCACCTTCTCACTGTCACCGGGGCCTTCTGCATGTGCCGGGAGCTCGAGACCGAACCAGGGGCAACGTCCGACCCGGCAGATGGGATCATCAGCTATGTGCTTCGGTTCAGGCTCGACCTGACCGCCGCCTGACCCTGAGTCAGGCATCACCGCACCGCGGCGGGACCCCACGCGGACGCCACCACAACGTGGCCGCCACCCACACACCACGTGTAGGGGCCAGTCCCGCACAGCGCGGCAAGGCCCCGGGAGCAAGGGGCCCAACCCATGGCTGTCAAGAAGTACATGCGGCGCGGAACAACGATCTTCCGGTTCGTTCCCACCATCGCCGCATCCTCGATGATCCCCACCCGCAGCGAGCTGATCGGCGGAACGAACCTCACCCCAGCCATTGCCGAGGTCGACGGCTGGTCCCAGACGAACAACACCATCGAAACGCCCGACATGGCCGACACGTTCGACTCGAAGATCCCCGGGTCGGATGCGGCGGATGACTCCTCGATCACCTTCTACGAGGACGAGGAGACCAACACCATCGAGACCGCGCTGGCCAAGGGCACCACCGGCTACATGGTGATCCTCCGCAAGGGCGACGTACCGGCCAGCCAGTCGATGGACGTGTTCCCGGTACGTGTGGCCAGCCAGTCGCCGCAGTACACCGCCGACAACGAAGCCGCGAAGTTCCAGGTCACGTTCGTCATCAGCTCGCGTCCGCTTCAGGGCGCCATGGTGCCGGCCGCGGGGACCGACGAGGTGCAGACCGTCACGATCACGGGCACGCCGACCGGCGGAACCTACACCCTCACTTTCTCCGGCCAGACCACGTCCGGGATTGCCTACAACGCCGCCGCGGCGGACGTGCAGGCCGCGCTGGAAGCGCTGTCGAACATCGACCCGGGCGATGTCGTCTGCGCGGGCGGCCCGCATCCCGGCACGGCGGTCACCGTCACCTTCGGCGGCCAGTACGACGGCGCGGACGTCCCGCAGATGACTGCGTCCGCCGCAGGCCTGACCGGCGGCACCACGCCGGCCGTCACGGTCACCACCACGACACCCGGCGGCTGACCCCGCTCCCTCTCCCAGCTCCCGGCCGGGCCCGACGCGACGTGTTCGGGAAGGGGCGCCCGTGCGGCGCCCGGCCGGGTCCCCTTCCCCTGACGGAGGACCACCACCATGAGCACCATCGCTCCGCCCGCGAACGCGGTCGCCAACGACGCCCACTGGGCCGACAAGCTGGAGCGCCTGCGGAACCGCGCCCGGCCCACCCTGAAGCTGACCATTTGCGACGACCACGCGGCCAAAGCGGCACTCGCCACAGCCCAGTACGCCGAGCGGCGCATCAAGGAACAGGCCGAACAGGACCCGGCCAGCGCGGAGGCCAAGAAAGCCGTCCGCACCGCGGCCGCCGAGGTGAAGAAGGCTCAGCAGGCGGTCGACGACGCGTCCATCGTCCTCACCTTTCAGGCCCTGGAGCGCACCGCGCTGGACGACCTGAAGAAGGCGCATCCGCCGACGGAGGAGCAGGCCGAGGACGGCTTCGACTTCAACCTCCAGACCCTCGGCCCCGCGCTGATCGCGGCATCGTCCACCGACGGGCTCACCGTGGAGGACGCCACCGTCTTCCTGGAGACCTGGTCGGACGCCGAAGCCGGCGCCCTGTTCCAGGCCGCGTGGGACGTCCAGCACGAATCCCGCATGGACCTGGGAAAAGGCTGAACACCGATGCCCGACTACGCGCCGAACTCGAGCTGTGCGAACGCTTCCGCATCCCGCACTCCCAGTTCCGGGGCATCGGTGACGGCACCTGGACCGCACGGGACCGGGCCAAGGCCCTCGCCTACCGCGACTACCAGCGGACCGTGTGCGCCCAGTGCGGAACCCGCGAATCGGACTGGATCGACGACGACGGCGACTTCGTCGAGGCCTACGTCGCAAGCACCCACAAGTGCTTCGGCTGCGCGGAGATCACCCGCAAGCAGGCAGAGATCCCCGAAGGCAAAGCGGGGGCCGGGATGAAAGTTCTGCTGATCCCCCCGGCGATTCAGGCGGCGCTGCTCTTCCAGAAGGAGCAGGCCCGGCAAGCAGCACGCGGCGCGTAGCAGGACCAGTCGACAGAGAAGGGAGGGCGTGCGGTGGCCAACTGGAATTTGAGCGTGGACCTCACGGCGCGGGGCAGCAGCCTCGCCCGGGCGCTGCGCGAGTCGGCCCAGCACGCCCGCTCCCTGGAACGTGCCGCCAGGTCCGCGAAGCGAGAGGTGCGCGAGCTCGGCGCCGCCTCTCGCACCGCCACCGCGGGGATCCGCACCCTCGGCCGCGAGGCACGGCAGGCCGCCCGGCACCTCAACAGCCTCGGCAACAACGCCCGCACCAGCGCCCGGCAGCTCGGCCGCTACGGGGACGCCGCCCGTACCGCGAACCGACATCTGAACAGCCTCGGGTCGAACAGCCGCCAGGCCGGCGCGCAGCTGCGCGGCATGAACGCGCAGATCACCGCCGCCATCCGCGACCTCACACGGCTCGCGGCGGCCGCGCGCACCGCCTCCACCCACATGAACCGGGTCGGGAACACGCGGGCACTGCGCGGCATCGCCCGGGATACCCGCTCGGCACGCGGGGAACTGCACCGCATGGCCGCGCTGCTGTCCGGCGGCGGCCTGACGATGGGCTTCGCCGGGCTGGTCAAGAACGGCAACGAGTACCAGCAGGCGATGAACAGCTTCGGTGCGGTCACCGGGGCCACGCAGATCCAGATGCAGCGCGCGGCGCTGACTGCCGCGCAGCTCGGCAGCGACCTCAGCTTGCCGAACGCCTCGGCGACCGAAGCAGCGCAATCCATGGTCGAACTCGCGAAGGCGGGTTTCCGTACCGACCAGGCGATCTCCGCGACCCGCGCGTCGCTTCAGCTCGCCTCCGCCGCCCAGGTCTCCGCCGCCGACTCCGCGAAGTACCTCGGCGACATGATGGACCAGTTCGGTATGGGCGCCGACCAGGCCGGGACCGCCGCCGACACTCTCGCGGCCACCGCCAACGCCGCCTCCGGCGACATCATCGACATCTACTACGCCATGAAGTACGCCGGGCCGATGGCCCACCACCTCGGCGTCACCATGAGCGAGGCGGCGTCTGCGGTCGGCATGCTCGGCAAGGCCGGCATCCTCGGCCAGACCGCCGGTACCAGCCTGCGTGCGATGTTCACCAACCTGGCCAAGCCGACACCCATGATGGTCGAGGGCCTGCACGCCATGGGGATCGAGGCATGGGATGCCCAGGGCAGGTTCAAGGGCCTGCGGTACATGGTGGAGAAGCTTCAGGTTGCTTCTCACAAGCTGTCGCAGAAGGACTTCACCGCGGCGGTAACGAAGGCGTTCGGCAAGCCCGCCGTCCAGGGCATGACGGCCCTGGCGCATCAAGGACTGGAGTCCTACGACGCTCTGATCGGATCGGTCACGGATGTAGGCGCGGCAGCCGACATTGCCGCCGCGAAGGGCAAGGGCCTGGCCGGCGCCATGACCCAGCTGAAGACGCAGTCGAAGCAGACCGGGCTCGCGATCTACGACGGGATGGCCCCGGGCCTCGAGTTCTTGACCCGCGGCATCACCTCGGCGATGTCGAAGGCCACCCCGAAGATCACGAAGTTCTTCGACTACCTCAATGCCTCTGCGGTCCTCTTCGGGCCAGATCTGGCGGCCGCCGCGAAGCGCGAGTTCGGCGGCATCGCCGACGCCGTACGGGACATGGGCTCTGGCTTCAAGGACTTCGGCGCCGATGCGGTTGCCACCGCGCTGCACCTCATCATCACCGCCGCCAAGCTCGCCGCCCAGGTGCTGTCCAACCTGGCGGACGGCGTCGAGCCGGTCGTCTCCGCGCTCTCCGACGTCACCTCCGGCTCCTCCGGCGCCGCGACGGCCATGGACATGCTGGTGATGATCCTGGACGCCGCCGCCACCACCATCGGCACCCTGTCCACGGTCCTCGGCCCGATCGGGCACCTGGTCGGCGGTCTCGTCTCCGCGTTCGGCGCCCTCCCCGGGCCAATTCAGAGTGCAGTGTTCGCGTTGTTGCTGTTCCGCCGCGTCCAGCCCGCGCTCACCAACATGGCCGCCAACGTCAGAGGCCCGGTCACCCGAGCGTTCCAGTCCCTCAACCAGCAGATGACCGTCCAGCGCTCTCTCGCGGCCGCCTCCGGCGTGTCTCTGACCCGGTACGGCGCGGCGATGGCCGTCCTCCAGGCCCGGTCCACCACGATCGGCGCCATGGGGGCCGCGTTCCGCAGCGCCTCTGCCGCCGGTACCGGCTTCACGTCCACCCTCCGTGGTGTCGCCGCAGCGGCCGGCGCCGGGGCCCGCAGCCTCGGCTCCGGGCTCGTCAACGCCCTCGGCGGCCCGTGGGGCGTGGCCATCGCCGCCGCCTCCGTGGGCCTCGGCATGTACGCCAACCAGCAGCAGAAGGCTGCTCAGGCGGCGGCCGAGCACAAGGCCCAGGTTGACGCGCTCACTGGGGCGCTTCAGCAGTCCAACGGGCAGATCGACGAGTCGGTGCGGCAGACCGCTGCCCAGACGATCCAGCAGGCGAAGTTCAACACGACCCTGGGCGGCAACAAGGAATCCCTGATCAAGCTCCTGAACAAGGAGGGGTACAGCCTCGACGAGGTCACCGACGCCTACCTGGGTCAGGGGGCGTCCATCGACGATCTCAGCGTAAAGATCGGCAAGCTCGCGAAGCACAAAGGCGGCAAGTACCTGTGGGCCTCCATCGCGCTCAAGCAGTTGGGCGAGGATGCGGGCACGGCGAAGAAGAACGCCAAGGATCTCACCGACGCCATCGACAAGAACAAGGGCGTCAGCGCCTACGACCAGCTCAAAGACGCGGTTGGAGCGCTGGCCGACAAGACCGCGGACGCTGACTCCCGCACCCGGGCACTACGCCAGTCTCTGGACTTGCTGTCTGGCGGCAGTGTCAGTCTCCAGGCGGCCGAGGCCCGTGTGAACGAGGCGATCACCCAGGCCAATGACGCTATGGCCGAGGGCGTCGACCGCAGCAAGGGCTGGGGCAAGGCCCTGCTCGGTGCGAACGGCGTTCTGGACACGGCGACGAAGAACGGCCAGGACCTTTTCAACACGCTCAACGGCCTGACCGACGCCAGTGGGACCGCGGCGATCGCCGCCTACGACTTCGCCCAGTCCCAGGGCAAGGACCTGCCCACCAGTCTCGAAGCGGCCCGGGCGGAGATGCAGAAGTCCCGCGACGCGGCGGTCAAGCTCGCCCAGAACTACGGACTCACCCGGACCCAGGCCGAAGGCGTCGCTGACTCGCTCGGGTTGATCCCTGACCAGGTCAGCATCCTGCTCCAGGCCAAGGGCCTCGACTCCACCTTGGCGGAGCTGCTGGCGGTGCAGGCGGAGTTCGAGCGGGTCCCGGACAAGAAGACCATCAAGGTCGACGCGCTGTCCGAGGGCGCGAAGAAGAAGCTCGAGGAGATCGGGATCACGGCGAAGCTGATTCCGGGAACCCGCGAGTACAAGCTGACCGCGAAGACCGATGCTGCCAAGCAGGCCCTGGCTGACTTCCTCCGTCAGGAGGGGGCGGTCAAGGACAAGAAGGTCAAGCTCACCGCCGAGACCAAGGCGGCCATCAAGGATCTGCAGAACGTCCAGGCCAAGGTCCGGGACACCAAGGGCAAGACCATCACCATGCGGGCGCCGACCGCTGAGGCCCGCAAGCAGCTGGAGGCCCTCGGGTTCAAAATCCGCAGCGTGCCCGGCAGCAAGAACGTCACCATCACGATCCCTACCGGCACGCCGAGGTCACAGGCCGCCGCGATCCAGTCCGCCATCAACAGCCTGCGCGGCAAGCAAGTCGCCATCAGCGTGGTCGCCACCGGGATCGGGGCGGCACGCGCCGCCATATCCGCCCTCGGCGGGTTCGGCGGCTTCGGCAAGGCGAACGGCGGGATCGTCGACTACTACGCCAACGGCGGCATCCAGCGCGGCGGCGTCCGACGCTTCGCGGGCGGCGCAGAGAACCACGTCGCACAGATCGCCCCGGCCGGCTCATGGCGCGTGTGGGCTGAGCCGGAGACCGACGGGGAGGGCTATGTCCCCTTCGCCAGGTCGAAGCGAGGTCGCTCCCGAGCCATCACAGAGGAGATTGTGCGACGCCTGGGCGGCGACCCGTCGGCGATCACGTGGCAGGCCAACGGCGGGGTGATCGGCCCCAAGCGGTTTGCTGACGGTGGCATGGACTTCTCCTACTCCGGCACTGGCGGCAGCGCCAATCGGTACACCCTCTCCGGTCTGATCTCCGCCAGCCAGAACTCCAAGGGCAATTTCGACCTGGGCAAGTTCATCGGGAAGTTGCGTGGCGCGAACAACGCCCTCGACTCCTGGCGGGCCAACCTCGCGCGGGTCGCCTCCCGGGCCGGGCAGGATGTGGCCGACGCCCTCGCGGAGATGGGCGACGACGGCATCGACCTCACCCGGCGGATGGCCTACGGCTCGACGAAGTACGTCAAGGACATGGCCGCCCAGCTGCGGAACCTCGCAGCCTCCGCGAAGGCGTCCCTGGGGGAGTACACCTCGCAGCTGAAGGGCGCGGTGAAGGACCAGACGGCATTCCAGGACGACCTGGCGAAGCTGGCCGCGATGGGCTTCGGTGACCTGGCCGGGCGGCTGGCCGCGCAGGGCGACGCCGACGCCGCCGCCATCGCCCACCAGGCCGCGAAGGACAAGAAGAAGGCGGCCTCCGCGAACTCTGCCGCGAAGAGCGCCAACAACGCGCTGTCGGCCGATCAGCTCGCGCAACTGGTGCAGATCATCGCCGCCGTCACCTCCAGCAAGGTCGGCATTCACCAGGTGGCGGACAAGACCGGCCTCGGCGAAGACGAGATCATCGCCGTCGCCACCAAGGCCAAGACACAGATCTCCAAGGCTCTCGGATCGCGCGGCACCCAGTTCCTGTCCGACCTGGCCCGCGCCCAGAAGGGCATGGCGTACGCGAACGGCGGCATCCGGGCCGGCCTGTACGCCACCCGCAACGGCCTGGTCAGGTTCGCCGAGCCGGAGACAGGCGGCGAGGCGTACATCCCCCTCGGCCTCAACAAGCGCGGCGCCGCCACCAACGTCCTCAGCGACGTGGCGCACCGGTTTGGCCTCGGTATCACCCCCGCGGGCGACGGTGGGCGGGTCGTCGTCATCCGTGAACAGGGCCCGCTCGTCGGACAGCAGACCTGGCACGTCACCTCCGGCGGCAGCGCGGCCGATACCGCGCGCCGGATCGACGCCGACAACTCGTACCAGCTGCGGCGCCTTGCGCGCGGCGGAGTGGGGGCACGGTGAGTACACCGGTAGAGCTGGCCGACTGGCAGCACGAACTCGGTGGGGTCCTCATCGGCCCGGGCACCGACGTGCAGGTGCGGGCGATCGAGGGCCTGGGGCAGCCGCCGGTCCGCACCTCCGACGTGGAGCCCCCGTCGGAGGATGGGCTGTGGATCGGGCGGGACTACTACGGCGGCCGCACCATCCGCATCGACGCCGCAGTGCGCGCGATCGGCAACCCAGGCGGGGTCCTCGACCAGTTGGCCGCGCTCCAGGACAGCGCCGACACCCCCGCCGTGCGCGGCGGGGGCGGCACGACCATGGACCTCCGGCTGAAGTTCCCCGGCCGCCCTGCCCGCACCGTGCGCGGCCGACTCCGGAAGCTCGAGCCGGACCTCACCCAGATGATCCACGGATACGCGCCCGTCGACATCGAATTCCAGGCCCAGGACCACCTGTACTACGCCGATGAGGCCGGCACCACGTCTATCCCTCTCGGGCTTCTGACGTCCGGCGGGCTGACGTTCCCCCTCGCGTTCCCGTTCACGATCGCTGGTGACCCGCTCGCGGTTGGCCGGCCCGGCTGGCTCGAGGTGGAGGGCACGGCCCCGGCCTGGCCGGTGCTGCGCGTTACCGGGCCGTGCGCCAACCCCACCATCACGCATGTCGCCTCCGGCCGGACGCTGACGGTGCAGACGACGCTCGCCGACGGCGAGTGGGTGGAAGTCGATACGCGGCCCGGCTGGCGGACGGTGCTGCGGGAGAACGGCGGCAGTGCGCCGCTCGCGCCGAAGTCCCGCATCGACGAGTTCGTCCTCGACCCGGGCCTGAACGAACTCCAGTGGACCGCCACCGACCCGACCCTGACCAGCACTCTGGCCGTCACCTGGTGGCCGGCCTACAAGGCCCTGTGAGGACCCCATGGCACTGAACCCGACGCCGATCGCCACCACCGGGGCGATGCACACCGCCCAGCAGTTCCGCATGATGATCCGCGACCTGTCACGCGCGAACGAGGGCATCACCGAAGGCGACCACCTGAAGGTGACCGCCCTGGCCACGCCCGGCGGCGGGGTGCAGATCGCGGACGGGTCGGCGGTCATCATCGGCCGGGTCAGCTCGGTGCAGGGCTCCTACAGCGCCTACAACATCGGCGTGGACACCTCGGTCACCATCGCCCCGACAGGCGGCAGCACCCGGTCCGACATGATCGTCCTGCGCGTGGAGGACCCCGAGTACGAGGGCACCCGGGACCCGGCCGTGGATCCGATCGTGTTCTTCGAGGTCGTCTCCAACGTCAGCTCTTCGGCGACGACCGTGCCGTCCGGCTACTCAGCGATCCCGCTCGCCCGCATCGACATACCTGCGTCGACCGCGACCATCACCAACAGCATGATCAAGGACCTGCGGAAGGTCGCGAACCCCCGCCGTGACCGGATCCTCTACCCGTACTACGCCCTGGACCCGCTGGTGACGATCAGCGGCACCTCCGAGACGTGGAAGACCCACCCGAACCTGACCATGGCCACGATCGCGGTTCCGTCGTGGGCGACCACCGCGAAGTTCGCCTACACGGTGTGCGGGGTCCGGCTCGCCGACGGGAACGTGTGGGGCAACTTCCGCTTCATGCTCGGCACGATCGAGGCAGCCCAGTACGTCGGCATCGACGACAACCAGGGCACCGCCGCACGCCGAAACACCGTGCAGATGGTCGAAACGATCGACCTGACCACCACCACAGGCGCAGCGATGCGCGGCACAAACCAGCCCTTCTACTCCCGCATGCGCACCCGCTCCAGCAACGCCGGCACGATCGGCGTGGACGCCACCACCAGCTTCTCTATCGACGTCGAGTTCACCGAGGGCCCGATCTGATGGCGGCCCGCTGGCGGTACTGGACGCAGCACGCTCTCACCGGGGAGATACTGCACCCGGCCCTGCCGTGCTCCGAGGTGGAGTTCGGACGCGAGCTGAACGGGCCCGGCTCGTTCACCGGCACACTGGCGCCGCGTTTCGTGAAGGCGAACGTCGACACGCTCATCCCACGAATCGCGCTGCTGTACGTGGAGGCTGACGGATACCTGCGCTGGGGCGGCCTGGTGTGGTCCGTGGAGGCCGAGAACGACCAATACCGGGTTGAGGCAGCGGGGTGGTCCAGCTACCTCACCAAGCGGCACGACAGCCACGGCAACCTGAACGGCCGCGGCCCCTACACCTATGGCGACCCCTGCCAGATCATCCGCGACATCTGGGCCTACGCCCAGGAACAGCCAGACGGGAACCTCGGCGTCGTGGTCGACCCGACGACCTCCAGCGCGAAGGCCGGCACGCCGGAGGAACGGTGGGAGAGCCACTGGTACGAGACGCCCGTACTCGGCGACCTGGTCGACGACCTGGTCAGCGAAGACGGGTCCCCGCAGTACACCAACCACACCGAATACCAGTCCAACGACAGCGTGAAGCGCCGCATCCTCCTCGGCTACCCGCGGCTCGGCGCCCGCCGCACCGACATTTCCTTCCGCTCCGGGGTGAACATCGTCTCTGCCCCGCCCGTGGCCTACTCCGGCGACGACTACGCCAACACCATCATCGCCACCGGCTCCGGCGAGGGCACAGCCACCCGCTTCGCCGTCAACGCTGTCCGAGACGGCGGGCTGCGCCTCGAGAGCGTCCTCGCGCTGCCCACGGTCAACGGCAACGACGCCCTCGGCCGCCGCGCGGTCGCCGAGCGGAAGCGCCACCAGATCATCGGCGACGTCGAATCCATCCAGGTCCGGCACCACCCCGCGGCCCCCATCGGATCCTGGCAAATCGGCGACGACGTCCAGGTCCAGGTCAACAACCAGTGGGTCAGCTGGTCCGGCTGGTCCCGCATCACGGCCGAGTCGATCCGGCCCGGCGCCGGCGATGGGGGAGAGGACGCCGTCACTCTCACCCTCCAGCGCGCCGACTCCTTCCACTACGGCGCCCCGGAGGTGGCCTGACATGCCGACGAACAACTCCCTCGCCGCCGAGGTGGCCCGGCTACGCCGAGAGGTCGACCAGATCAAGAAGGGGCAGCGGGTCGCGCACGGCGCGAGCATCGAGAACGCCGCCCTCGAGGTGAAGGACGGCACGGGCACGCTCCGGGTGACCCTGGGGGTTCAGCCTGACGGAACTGCTGGGGTCGTAGCCCAGAACGGGCCCCCGCCCGGAGCCCTGTCCGCCCCGATCGTCACCCCGTCCATCGCCGGGCTCCGCATCGTGTGGGACGGCGCGCTCGCCGACGGCACGGTCCTTCCCCTGGACTTCGACCACGTCGCCGTACACGTCTCCACCAGCTCCGGGTTCACCCCGTCCGCCGCGACGTTCGTCGGCACCATCACCCGGGCCGGAGACGGCGGCATGCTCCCAGTCACGCCCCTCCCATACGCGGCCCACTACGTCCGCCTCATCGGAGTCAACACCTCGGGCATCGACGGCGCTCCGTCGGCAGAGACAGCCGGCACCCCCGTGCAGGTGGACGGCCCGGACCTGACCGCGGGCAGCGTCACGGCCGAGACCATCGCGGCAGGAGCAGTTGAGGCGGACAAGCTCGCCGCGATCCTTGTCGTCGCCACCCGGATCCTTGCCGGAGACCCCGCAGGTGCCCGGGTCGAGCTGAACTCCGACGGCCTGAAGGTCTACGACTCTTCCGACGTCCTGAAGGTCGATCTGGACGCGGCCACGGGGGACGCCACCTTCACCGGAACCATCACCGGATCAACCATCACCGGAGGGACGATCCAAACCGCGACGAGCGGCGAGCGGATCACCGTCAACGAATCCGGGGCCAACAAGGTCCTGGTCTACGACGCCACCGGGCGCGCCGTCGGAGAACTCTCCGGCGACGGCCTGCTCCTCGAGGGGAGCAGCGGCGCCATCATGCAGCTCGACCCCGACAGCACGTACCCGAATCTGCGCTTCACCAATGCCAGCGGATCCAATCAGGCGTTCATCAACCTCGTCGAAGCCGTCACCGGGGACGCGGACCTCGGCCTGAACAGCGGCACATTCACCGGCAGCGGCTTCAGCGACATGCGGTGGCGCACGTTCTTCGGTCGCGACTTCTGGGCATCCGAGCGCATCCGTGCCAGCAACGACACCGTGAACATCGGCGGCCGGCTCTTCCTGGACGGCACAAGCGCCACGATCGGATACGAGGACACCACCGCGGCCACACAGCGCGGCGACATGATTTTCAGCCCGGGAGTCGCGGTGCTCCGCGCCCGGTACTTCCAGACCACCCCAGCCAGCTCCACCGTCGCCGCATACATCGAGACCTCCGCCGGCCACACCGGCTCCATGCTGGGCATCTACAACCGGGACGCCTCCGCCTACCGCCTGCTCCTCGACCTCGCCGGAAACTTGACGATCGGCGGCGTGCTGTCCGCACCGAATATCGCCACCGGCACCGTCACGATCACCCCAGCGGCCGCCTACACGCCGACCAGCATCCTCGTGACCGGCCTCAACGTCGCCGGGACGACCTTCCGTGGCTACGCCACGGCCAGCACCACGGTCCCCGGATACCGCGCATCCGCGACTCCGCCAGGTGCTGGCGTGACCGGCGTCAGCGTCTCCAGCGTGACCAGCACGGGCCTGACCGTGTGGGTCAACCGCGAAAACACCACCAACACCACAGTGAACTGGATGGTCATTGGATCATGAGCGACATCAACGACACTCAGCAAGCCACCGACGACGTGCCGCCGGTTGATCCGCCGGTCGAGCCCGATCCGCAGCCCAGTACCGAGCCGCCGCTCCAGCCCACCGAGCCGGTCTTCTTCCAGCCGTACCTGTGGTACTCGGCCACGTGCTGCTGCGCCACCAACACCTGCCCCAACTACAACGTGGTGCAGGAGGTGCCGATGATGTACTCCAACAACGGCAGCAACGTCGTGATCTACTGCGGCCTGTGCAGCAAGCGGGCCACCATCCTGTCCGCTGCGCTCCTCGACCCGCAGCCGCCCGAGGAGTGACCCAGGGCAACACCGGCCCAGCCCGGCCGTAGTCTGAGATCACCGGGCGACCCTCCGCCCCTGCTCGACTCCCGAGGGACCGCACCCACGTGGTGCGCTGAACGCCTGAATCACCAAGGCGCGGGGAGAACAGCGAGCACGCGATGGCGCGGAGCGGACCACAGAAATACCCCGGAGCGTCGACGTCCCACTGGTACAGCAGCAAGTACCCCGGGTCCGCTATGGAATCCAACGTCGGCGTCATCCACACCACCGAAGGGAAGACGCTGCCCACCTACGGCGGCGGGGCTTCCGCGCCCAACTTCACCGCAGTGCCCGACTTCAAGAACAAGCGCCTGGACTGGCACCAGCACTTCGACTTCGACGAGTCGGCGCGCGCCCTGGTCAACAAGACGGGCGGCGTCGAGACGAACACCGCCAACGCCGTCCAGGTCGAACTGGTCGGCACCTGCGATCCGGGCACGTCGAAGAAGTGGGGCGGGAAGAACACCAGTCACATCTTCTGGCCCGAGGCCCCGGACTGGGCCCTGCGCGAGCTGGCCGAGTTCGTGAAGTGGGCGCACGACAAGCACGGGATACGCCTGTCGTCCACCGTGACATGGAAGGCGTACCCGGCCTCCTACGGATCCAATGGGGTGCGCCTGACGCAATCCCAGTGGAACGGCTACTACGGATGGCTGGGACATCAGCACGTCCCCGAGAACGACCACGGCGATCCGGGCTCCCTGCCGTTCGACAAGGTCCTGGCCTACGCGAAGGACGCCTCGGACGGCAAGCCATCGCCGAGCCCGTCGAAGCCCGCCCCGAAGCCGTCGCCGTCCTACGAGCCGTACCCGGGCGCCGGATTCTTCCACGGCGGCCGGCACAGCCCCATCATCACCGCGATGGGACGCCGACTCGTGGCCGAGGGCTGCAGCGCCTACAGCAGCGGGCCCGGCCCGAACTGGACCGAAGCCGACCGTCGCTCCTACGCCGCGTGGCAGCGAAAGCTCGGCTACAGCGGGGCAGCAGCCGACGGCATTCCCGGAAAGACCAGCTGGGCCAAGCTGCGCGTCCCCAAACTCTGACCCCTCTTCCACCCTCTCCAAGGAGTACCCGTGAAGATCCTCGGGCGTGAGCCCGCACTCATCCTGGGCCTGTTCGCGATCATCGTGAAGCTCGCGGCCGCCTTCGGAATGGACGTGTCCACCGAACAGCAGGCATGGATCAACGCCGTGGCCGCGGCGTGCGTCGGCGTCGTTCTGGCCGTGATGGCCAACGACGGAATCAGCGCAGCCGTCCTCGGCCTGGTGCAGTCCAGCCTCGCTCTTGCGGTCGGCCTCGGCCTGGACTGGTCGGTCGACCAGCAGGCGGTCGTCATGTCGTTCGCCAGCGCGGTCGTCGCGATGTTCGACCGCACGCAGGTCACAGCACCGGTTCCGGCGTCCGCCGTCGCGCGGCCGGTCCGCTCGGTGTCCTGACGAACTTACGCACCCTCGGAGCACGACATGGCCGGTGAGCCGTCTCTGGGCGAGCTGGGGCGGCTCATCGAGCTCATGCGCGGCGATATCCGCGACGACATGGCAGGGCTCAACGCCCGGCTCGACCGCATGGTCAGCCTGGACGTGTACGCCGTCGAGAAGGCCGGCGTAGCGAAAGACATTGCGAAACTCACGAAAGCGGTGGAGGGATTGCAGGCGCTGCGGGCGCAGGACGCCGAGCGGGTCACCCAGACCCGCCGGTGGATGGTTGCGTCCGTCATCATCCCGCTGATCGGGATCGTGCTGCCGCTGATCATGGTCATGAGAGGAGCGGGGGCATGACCGGAGCCCACAAACGAAAGCTGTCCGGCGGGAGGCGCGCGTCCGTTCGCGTTCTGGTGGGTGACTATCTTCCGGCCGCCCTAGCGGCGCTGCTGGCGGCCGGGCTGATGGCGGCGGGGTTGTGGGCCTTCCTCAATTTGTCGAAGCAGTTGGCGGACGCGAACCGCGCGCGGGACCAGTTGGCCGCGCAGGTGCAAGGACTGGGCGCGTCTCCGGTGGCTGGCCCTCCAGGATCGCGGGGCGCCCCAGGGGATGTGGGCCCGTCTGGTCCGCCAGGGCCGACCGGCCCTCCTGGGGCCGACGGCAGCGATGGCAAGTCCGGCTCGCCGGGGAGCCCTGGCCCGTCCGGCTCGCCTGGAGAGCCTGGCACAGTAGGGAAGAGCGGTGCTGACGGAGCGGACGGTACGGATGGCCAGGCCGGCCCTGTCGGTCCGGCTGGACCGCAAGGGCCCCAGGGGGAACAGGGGGAGCAGGGGCCGAAGGGCGATACCGGTGACCGCGGCCCGGCCGGGTCTGCCGGACCGAACTGCCCGGACGGCTACAGCCTCCAGGCGCCGAGCTGGGACCCTGACGCGCTGGTGTGCCGCCGCGACGGCGCGCCCGACCCGAAACCCAGCGACACAGGCGGCACGGGGCTGCTCGGCTTGCCCGCCGATCGCCGCCGCTACTGACGGGAGCACCATGGCAACGGCCTGGTCAGCGCTCCGTGTCCTACAGAAACGCACAACAAATAACCCATGATTGCAAACATGTGTGCTTCGCAAAACCCCAGGTCAGCGGCCACGTGATGAGGCGGTGCCTGAGCCTCTACGCTGTGGCGCCGGAGGTGACCGATGGCGAAGGCGCGGGCGCGCAAGAGGTCGAAGCGGCGCGGGCGGTCGAGGCAGGCGAGTGTGGGGGATCAGGTGCGCCGGCGGCGTGGCCTGGACCTGTCGGTGCCGTTCTGCCCCAAGTGCGGGAGCAGCCTGGTGCAGGCGTGGCTGCCCGGCCCGTCGATGCAGATCCTGGTCGACGCGGCGCGCCCCGAGGCGGGCGTACTGGCTGTTCTGGTGGGGTCGGACGACTTTCCCCAGGGCAAGATGAAGTTGCCCCGCTCGTCCGGGGATGGCTCAGACCTAGCTGCTTGTCCAGCTGTGAAGTACCTGCCCCGCTCGTCCGGGGATTGATGTGCACCGAGCGTGGGGCCCGGCGAGCTACCGGGCCCCACGGGGTGTCACATGTGGTTCTGGATCCAGACGCCGAGGAGCGTCACCGCCCCGGCGCCGGTGGTGTACGCGGCGCCTCGGTAGAGCTCGGTGAGTCCGAGGCGCTGGTACCGACGGATGCGTTCCGCGTGCTGGTACAGCCAGTGGGCAGCGTGCTTGCGTGCCCGCAGGTACGGGTGCTTGTATGGCATTGCTGGTGTTGCCTCCCCTGATCTCGCGCTGAGATGGGCTGGTGGAGCACCGTGCAGGGAGCCCTTCCGACCCTTCGGTTTCTCAGGCCAACGGGGGTTGGAGTTACAGGGCTCCTTTGCGTTGTAAGGAGTCTAGGAGAAGAGACCTGTGGTGTTGTGCCACGGCCGTGGCCACACCCGCGTCCCTTTCCCTCCAATCACCCTGCGCCCGCCTCACCTTTCGCTTCGTGCACATGTGATGTGCGCCACCTCGCACCTGGTGATCAGTCGCCAGTCAGCAGGCTCTCGAACGCTGGGCAGTCGACGGCGTGCCACTCCCGCACCAGGATGCCGCCATCGGTCACGACCACCTCGGCGTACCAGGGCAGGCATTCGTCGCAGGCAACGATCTCGTATGCCACGCCTTCCTCGTCGAAGGCTGGGAGATCGATGGAGCCGACCGGGGCGGTGTAGGTGACGTTCGGCTCGCGCTGCTCAGCGTCGCTCATCGCCCCAGTATCGGATACGCCCCGGGCCGGAGGATCGCTCTCACAGAAGCTCTTAACGTGTGTCTAGGGTCCCCGATGTGCGCGCCGGGGCAACGCCAGTGATCACCCTCGTATAAATTCCCTTATACGAGGCTGCTTGCGTGAGCAGCCCAGGGAAGGGAATCGCTCGATGGCCATCACCGTGCCCACCGCCGACGACGTCCAGGCACTGCACGCCTTCATCTACGAGCGCGCCGATGAGGAGCACGCGGCGGCCATGGACGACCCCACCATGGACGGCGCCGCCATGGAGCGCTTCTCACGCGTCTCGAACTCCAACAAGTACGCGATCACGGCCACGGCCGAACTGCTCGTGGGCCTCCTGAGCCGAGGCGACGACGAGCAGGTCGCGCGCGCCTGGCACTGCCTGACTGGCGCGGGCGAGCAGTGGAGGGACCACCCCGACTACCTCGCCCGGTGGGAGAACGCCCAGCTCGCGCAGATCCGTCAGCAGCTCGGGGGCTAACGCCATGGACGACGACCTGGAGGTGGTCGACGCCGAGCTGGTGGACGACGACCGCCTCCCTGCCCCGGCCCGGCCGGCCGCTGCACCTGCCCGTGCCGCCATCGACCGGCACCTGGTCCTGCGGCCCGGGGAGCTACCCACCGCCGAGCGGCCCCAGTACACCGCGGCGGACTTCTACGTCTCGAAGGAGACCGCCCGCCGGATCGACGAGGAATCGGCCCCGGACAACACCGACCGGAACTACCGCTCCCAGCGCGGCAAGTTCCAGGACTGGTGCGACGAGATGGGCCGTGTCGCCCGGCCGTGCACGACGGCCACGTACATCGAGTACGTGGCCAGCCTGATCGCGCGGGAGTACCGGCCGAACACCATCAACACCCACATGGCCGCGATCCGCTCGTGGCAGCCCGAGGACGCCAAACCCGGCACGAAAGTCGCGCGCGGCATGCTCAACGAGTACCGCAAGTCGTGGGCAAAGCGGAACCGGGTGAAGAAGGCCCCAGCCATCACCGACCCCATGTTCCGCGCCATGGTCGACACCTGCGACCTGCGACACCCCATCGGTATCCGGGACCGGTGCCTGCTCATCCTGTGCCGCGGGAATCTCAACCGGCGCATCGAACTCGCCGACCTGATCATTCAGGATCTCGAAGTAGAGGAGGACGGTGTCGCCTCCTGGATCGCGACCTCCAAGACTGACCAGGCAGCCAAGGGCGAGGAGACGTTCATCCCCGCCCGGCCCGACGACCTCCTCCTCTGCCCAGTCGATGCGACCCGGGCCTGGTTCAACATGCTCCACCGGCTCGGCGTCCGCGACGGTGCCTTCATCCGGGCCCTGACCGTCGCCGGGACGCTCCAGAACCGGTCCACCGCGACCGGCCGCGGTGACCATCTCTCCGGCGACGCCATCAACGACATCGTCCGCGGCCGCGCCCACAAGGCCGGGCTCAAGAACTGGCAGGACGTCACCGCGCATGGGCTGCGCCGGGGCGGCGCGCAGGAGATCGCGGACGCCGGCGGCGACCCGACCAAGCAGGGCCGTTGGAAGGAGGGCTCGGCGGTGGTGAAGCGGGAGTATCTGGACCGGGCGCAGGCGAGGCACGAGAATCCCTGGCTGAAGGTCGCCGAGCGGCGACGTCAGAAGGAGCAGGAGTGAGCGAGCGGAAGCCGCAGTCGGTACGGCAGTTGGATGCGCTCGTCGACCAGCTCGCGGCGGGGGTGTCGGCGAACCGGGCGAAGCAGCTGCGGATGGTCGCGGGGATGTGGGGGCGGGCGGTGGGCCGGGAGGGTATGCCGGTGCGTGCCGGCCGGTCGGTGGGCCAGTTGTTCACCACGCCCGCGCTGAAGGCGTTCTGGGGTCTGGCGGCGGCGGGCGAGCTGCGGCACCGGGCGGAGGATGTGGGGAAGCCGTTGCCGTTGGCGACGCAGCGGATCGTGCGGGACTGCCTGGGGATCCTCGCCGAGGCGGCGGTGCCGGGCCGGGAGGTGTGGCTGCCGGCGCTGGACAACGTGCCGCCGCGGCCGACAGTGACTCCGGCCGAGCAGGCGGTGTTGTACCGGAAGCTCGCCGACATGGCCGCGAGCGGGCCGCTGGCGCGGGACGGCACCGGGTTGTCGTTCGAGGACCGCACCAGGCTGCTGGCAATGGTGGCGATCGTCCTGGACTGCGGGGCCCGGTCGGGGGAGTTGGCGGCGATGCGCCTGGACGACCTCGGGAAGGGGATGGAGACAATCGCGGTGCGGCGGCGGCCACAGAAGGGCCGCGGGCAGCGCAGGGACGAGATCGCCGCGCTGGTGGGCGTGTCGCCGGTGACCGTGTCGGAGGTGCTGGCGGGCCGGCCGCGCCGGATTCCGGCAGCGACCCAGCGGGCGGTGCTCGATGCGGCCGACGCGCTGGGCCCGGCGCCAGGCGTGGAGACCTACCGGCTACGGGAGGGCACGCGGGTGGCGGTGCGCCGCTGGCTGGCCGTACGGGACGGCCTGGTCGCGGATCTGGAGGGGGAGAAGACCGCGTTGTGGGTGTCGCTGCGGGCCCGGGGGATGAGTCGGGGCGGGGTGGAGCGGTCTTGGCCTGAGGGGGTGCCGTTGGGGGCGGAGGGGGTCCGGTTGGCGTACGGGCGGGGGATGGTGGCGTTGAACGTGTTGATGGCGGGCGAGTGGGGGTGGTCGCCGATGCCGGAGAAGCTGGAGCAGCTGCGCAGGTCGGTGCTGGTCGAGCCGATCGAGGCGTAGCCAGAGGAGGATACGACGACGGTCCCCATGCCCGGTTGGCGCGGGGACCGTCGTGTCGAGTCCGCTACTTCGCTGTTCCTGGGCACTCGGCGGCCCAGTGCCACAGCTGGTTGGGGTTCTGGGAGTGCTCGGGGCAGTCGTCGAGTTCGTCGTCGTCGGCCACACCGCCGCACGGCGACTTGGGGCACGTGCAGGTGGTGAAGCTTCCGCCCCAGTGGTTGGTGCCGTGCCGGACCCAATTACTGGCCTTGATGACGGCCTCGACGTCGCGTTTTGGCACGTCAGTCCTTCCGACCGGAGACATCGTTGTGGTTGGAGTGGACCACCCAGCGGGCTGTTTCCCAGCGCAGGAGAAACCAGTCGTCGCGCACTCCTCCGCCGTGGATGGTGCGGCCCGGGTCGATGACATACCAGGGGCCGCCTGGTGAGGCTTGCCGCAGGTCGTGCAGGGGGTCTACTCCCCAGTCCAGGAGGCGGCTGATCGGTTCGGTGTTGTCGTCGAGGGCGATCGGGGCGTTCGACGGCCGGATGTTGTGACGGTGCATGAAGTCGGCGAGGTCCTGCCACAGGGACCATTCGATGGCCTCGCACATGCTCTTCTCTGCTTCGGCGAGCATGTCAGTCCTCCCACTTCCAGGAGCGGGCGTCCTCGTAGTCGTCGGTGGCGGTGCGCCCGTCGTCGTGCTCGTCCTCGAAGATGCGGCGCTCTTCTTCGGCGCGCTGTTCGGGCGTGAGGGCCGACCAGCGCGCCTGGGCGGCGGTGTGCTCGGCGGCTTCCTTGGTCTTCCACGCGTCGACGTCGAAGTTGGGGTTGAGGCTGCATGGTTCGGTGTCGTCGTGGGCGGGGCGGGTGCACGTCTCGGGGAAGCCGTCCCAGGGGTCCAGTTGCTTGCCGCAGGTCTGGGCGTCGAGGAGGAGGGTGGTGTGCTTGCCGCCGGACGCGCGCTGGGCGGCGCGGGCCTTCTTGGAGGCGGTGGGCTGCTTCTTCGGCACGGTGACGCTCCTGGTTCTGGCGGTGCCCACGCCTTCCGCCGAACAGAGGGGTTCCGTGTCGGTGAAGCTGCGCGGGCCCCGGGAGACCTTCGCCTGGCCTGGTCGCTGCGTGGGAGCGGGGCCGTTGGGCTGGCGGCGTTCGCGTCTTGCCGCTGTGGTGCTGGTGGGAAGTGTAGTGGTGCCCGCTGACAACCCGGATCAGGTTCCGGGGAGCGGATCACTCTCAAGCTGGGCGCGCCCTGCCTCGGTGAGGTGCCAGATGTAACCGGTGCGACGGTCGTGAGCGCCTTCGTAGGCCCACCCGAACTCCGCGAGGACGCGGACGGCCATGTCCACCTTGCGGCCAAGACCGCCGCCAGCACCCCTGCTGCGCACCGTAGTCAGCCGGACCGACCAGCCTGCGCGGGCGTGGTGAACGCGGGCCACCTCTCCGCAGGCGATGTGGTTCAGAAGGACACGCTGCGCGGGGGTGGGTCGGCGGGACGCGTTCATGTGGGTCTCCTAGGTGCCGGGGAGCGGGTCTTGTTCGACGTCGTGCTCGCGGGCGGGTGGGGTGCGGTTGTCGGGATCGCATTCGGCCCCGTACCGGCGCCTACGTGACTCGGCGTCGACCAATTCGCGACGGCACCGGCGGCAGTACACGGGTGGGCGCCCCTGCTCGGGGAGGCCGAGGAGAGGCGCCTGCCGGGCGGGCCGGGAGGTCACGAGGTGGGACGCTCCGCTTCGTCCTGCGCGGTGGTGATGCGGGCGGCGCAGAATCGGGCACCGTTGCCGGACTGGAAGTCCAGCCACAGGAACTGGCCCATGGTCCGGTCCTTGTCGATCTGGAAGATGCAGTCGGCCAGCTCGGGGCGGCCCATCTTCTCCAGTACGGGCCGCAGGTACGGGACGGCGTGCCGTACGACTGCGCGGTGGAATTCGTTGGGGTCGTCGGTGGTGATGGTCAGGTCCGGGACGGGGCGGCTGTCGCCGAGGTATCCGAACTCGACGGTGTGGGCGTTGGCCATGCGGGTCTCCTTGGTTCGGGTCTGGTAGGTGGCGAGGTATTCGGGTACGCTGTCCGCGTTGTAAGCGGCGTGTGACCATGCTCGGGCCACCACCCCACCGGGGGCGGTGGCCTTCGTCATGCTCGGGGCCCGAGGTTCTGCTGCTGGGATGCAGCGGCGGCCTGGCGGTAGGCGTTCAGAGCAGCGACGCGTACATCCTTGGGAACGCTGGTGGCGGTGACCTGCGCCCAGGAGTTGCAGTCACATCGGTGGTCGCCGTGCCATTCCGAGCCGTCGCATTCCGACTCCCATTCGACGGTGACGGGGATCGGGTTCATATCGACGAGGTCGCGCCATTCGCCCAAGGCGGATGGCTTCTTCCCGCACGCGGCGTGGAGGAGGACGGCCTGTCCCTCTTCGATGGCGAGCAAGTACTGAGTGTCACCGGGCTGGCAGTGGCATTCATTCGCGTCGGGGCCGGGCTGGTTCGGGGGCGGCTCGTCAGCGAGCTGAAAGAGGTCGGTCACCAGTTTGTTCCTTGTCGGGTCGGGGTGGGTGGTCATGCCTGGGTGCAGGCCAGAGACCGACAGGCGACGCCCTCCCGGTAGAAGAGGTAGCTGCCGCATCCGGCGCAGTGCGGGACCTCGGTCAGCGGGCCGTATGTGGCCTCGACGCTGGATCGGGTGGCGTGGCGCATGTCGCCGTCGAGGAGCATCAGCACCTGCTCGCCGCCGTGGTGGTACGGGGTGGCGGCCCAGTGGGCGGCGTGCCTGTCCGCGTACCAGGGCCACGCGTTGTAGCCCTGGTCGGCGCCGATGGTGCAGGCCAGCTCGTAGGGGACGTCGACGAGTTCGGTCATGCGGGGCTCCTCGGGTTGCGGTCCATCGTGGCGCGGTTCGGCGGGGGCGTTGCCCCGGTCAGGCGGTCTCCGTGTAGGCGGTGATGCGGTCGAGGCGGAAGGAGCGGGTCGCGTCGCGGAGGAGGTCGTGGGCGCGGACGTACCAGTCGCCTGTCTTGGAGCGGCGGACCTCTTCGGGCTCGATGATGCGGACGCTGGCCTCGCCGCCGTCCTTGACGTAGGCGATCTGTACGCGGTGGGCGGTGGCCAGGGTGTGGCGGAGTAGGGGGAGGTGGCCGAGGGCGGCGTGGGCGAGTCCGCTGCTGGTGGCGAGTGCGGCGTGGATGGCGCGGTGTGCGGTGTGCCTCATCGGTGGCCCCCTTGTTGTGGCGTTGACACCACCGTAGCACGTTTCTCGTTGCGTACGTAGCGACTTTGTGTGTAGAGTTGGAACCGCCAACACACCACCGGGCCGAAACCAGGCCCCTGGATACGTACGCAACGAAGAAAAGGAGGACACTGGGCGTGCCCATCATCAACGACAGGCGCCCGCCCGGCCGCCGGGAAGGACGCCGGCCGCCGAGAGGACACGCCATGCCCCCCACCCAGCGGACACGGATCGCCGCTGCCCTGCCCGTCGCCCGCCAGGCCGCCGCCTTCCTGCGCGAGCAGGGCGAGCCCGGCATGGCCGAGGCGGTCGAGACCACCATCGAGTGGGCCACGCGCGCCGAGAAGTCCGTCGCCCTGCAAGCCAGCATCGACGCCGGGCTTGACCCCAACTACAGCCTTCACGTCGACAAGCAGTTCCGGACCCACGTCCGGGCCGCGGCCGAGGAGAAGGGCAAGGACTTGGCGTCGGTGGTCGTGAAGGGCCTGGAGGCGTTCCGGGACGGCAAGTGGACGCCGCCGGCGCCGGTCCGTGCCCCCCACGGGTCCGCGCCCGACAAGGTCAGCCTGAACGTGCGGATCCCGAAGGACCTGTTCGACCAGGTTGACGCGATGGCGAAGGACCCGGAGCAGGCCACGGAGCGCGGCTACGCGTTGAACGCCCGGCAGGTTGCGATCGCCGCGCTGGCGAAGGCGTTCCCGGTGAAGAAGGCCACGGCCGTGAAGTAGCCGGCCCTCGCGGGCGGGGTCTGGACGCCGACAACCGGGCCCCGTACCGCTGCACCACATCACAACCCCATACCTGGAGACCTCACATGGCGAACGCCACCGAGGCCCCCGCCAGCATCACGGCGGAGGGCCCCACCTCGCACACCCAAAACCAGGCCAACGGACTCCGGAAGCTCCGCGAGCCGTTCCCCAGGGCTCAGATCAACCCCCTCCCGAAAATCACCTGCGGCAAGTGCTCCAAGTCCCCCATGAAGGAGTGCGACAACCACCGCAAAGGGAAGTGCCGCGAGTGCGATAACTGGATCACCAGCGCACACATGCACCTGGACTACGTCGGACACGCTGAGCTGACCAACCGGCTGCTGGACGCGGACCCGCTGTGGGACTGGGAGCCGCTGGCCTTGGACGACGCCGGGCTGCCGAAGTTCGACGGGTTCGGTGGTCTGTGGATCCGCCTCACGGTGTGCGGCCACAGCCGTCTCGGCTATGGCGACTCGCAGGGCAAGTCTGGGCCGAACGCGGTGAAGGAAGCGATCGGCGACGCGTTGCGGAACGCGGCGATGCGGTTCGGTGCGGCGCTGGATCTGTGGGCGAAGTCGGATCTGCGGGAGGCGCAGGCCGAGCACCCGAAGACCGCCGAGGAGGACAGCGCGGCCGGCCGCCCTATGCAGCCGGAGCCGCAGCACGCGCGGCCGACCGAGCGGCAGACCGCCAGCACGCGTCAGCAGGCCACGGAGCCCACAGCGGAGAAGGGAACCTCCGAAGAGCCGCTGGAGGCCCTGATGGGCAAGGTCCGTAACGGCTGGAACAACGTGCGCTCGATGCGGCAGAACCTGCTGGAGGGCGAGAAGTTCAAGCTGCTTGGCGTGATGGTGCCGTCGAAGGATGGGTCGGTGGAGTTCGGCGCCTTGATGAGGAACCGGATCGCCGAGCTGGAGGCCACGCCGAGCGGCGAGAGGGGCGCCGCCTGATGAAGGTCCGTGACGATGTTGCCGCGCTCATCCGCCAGGGCCTGTCCAACCGGGCCATTGCCCAGCGGCTCCACGTCGATGCGACCAGGACCGTTGCGCCAGCCCGCGCGCTGCTCGGTCTGCCGAAGGTGCCTCGCCTCGGCCCCAAGGCGGCCGAGAGTCTTGAGGCTGCTTTCCGGTCCCGGACCGAGCCCGCCGATGGCGGGCATCTGCTGTGGACTGGGAGCAGCGCCAACGGCGTGCCGTACCGCCTCTCGTACCTCGGTCAGGGGTACAGCCCTCGCGCGGTCGCTTTTCAGATTCGCACGGGTCGCGAGCCCGAGGGTTACGTCAGGCCGGAGTGCGGCTACGACTGGTGCGTCGAGCCGACCCACGTGGACGACGCTCCCGGCCGGGAGCGGACCCACTCCACGCTCACCGCGATCTTCGGCGAGGGCTGGGGCGTCGAGGCCGCAAACAATGCTGAGAGGAGGGCCGCCTGATGGCCGCCTCGGAGCGCCTTCACGGCTACGCCCGGTATCGGCTCGACGGATGCCGCTGCTACACCTGCGGCTGGGCCGTCGCCCAGTACAACGACGCCCGCGAGCACGCTATCCGGCGCGGCCAATGGCAGCCGTTCGTGGACGCCGAACCCGTCCGCCAGCACATCCGCAACCTCCAGTCCTGCGACATGGGCCTGCGCGCCATCGCGACGGCCGCGAACGTTGACCGCAAGCGCCTGCAGGCTGTGCTGAACGGACGGCCGGAGCGCGGCACGCCGCCTCAGGCGCAGGTCCGCCCGGCGTTCGCGGCCGCGGTTCTCGCCGTCGAGCCCACCCTGGACAACCTCGGCGGGAAGACCGTCATCAACGCCGCTGGCGCCAGCCGCCGTCTCCAGGCCCTCGTCGCCGCAGGCTGGCCACAGCACCACCTCGCCGCCCGGCTCGGCATGACCGACGGGAACTTCGGCGCCACCCTTCACCGGGATCACGTCATCGTCCAGACAGGACGAGCGGTGCGCAGCCTGTACGACGAGCTGTGGCGCGCCGACCCCCGCGAGCATGGTGTGGACAACCAGGCGTACAGCCGGGCCCGTAACCATGCTGCCAGTCGTCAGTGGGCCCCGGTCGGCGCGTGGGACGACGACACCATCGATGACCCGGCCGCCTTCCCGGACTGGACAGGAAAGTGCGGAACCTCGGAGGGCTACGACGCTCACCACAACATGCGAGTTCTGCCTTCCTGCCAACCCTGCCGTGATGCGCGCGCGCAGCGACGCCGGGAGCAGCGCGAGGCCAAGAAGGCCGGCATGGCGGTGGCCGCGTGATGGCCGACCTGCACAACTCCCCGTCCCCGACCCACCGGGGCGGCTGACACCCAACAACCGAATGGAGGTGGGCGCCGTGGTGTACGGCATTGCGGCGGTGCTCACCACCGCCCTCGCCCTGGCCGCAGTCGGCTGGTGGCACACGCGGCGCGCTCTGATCGAGGAGCGCGCCGCTCGGCGTATCAACGAGGCCGCGCTCACCCGCGGGCACCGCGCCAGCACGGCGGCGGCGCGCCGGGCCATGGACGGCCGGCTGGCGGCCGAGGCGGTCCTGCGGGCCGCGGACCTGGTCCTGGATGACGCCCTCGCACAGCACTACCTGCACAACCCGCACCATACGGAGGGGGACGGCGATGGATAGCCTCAAGGCCCGCGCCCTACTGACCGAGCACCGGCACTACAGATACCGCGGCTGCGCACCCGTACCCGCCTCGGTGGCCGACTTCCCCGGGCAGGCCCTCGGGGACCCGCAACTGCACATCGACGCATGGGGAACCGTGGACCGCCCGGACGACGATCCGGAGCCGCAGAAGAAGCGGATCGCCCGGGAGCGTACGGCGATCGCCGTGTGCGAGGCGTGCCCTGTGCTGGCCGCATGCCGGGTGTACGCGAACAGCGAGACTCCGGACGGGCACTTGGCGGAGCCGGACGGTATCTGGGGCGGGCAGCGGTCCCTCGACCGGCACCGCGCGCTCATCAAGCGCCGCCAGGCCGACACCACGCGGCCGCCGGCCGCCGTGCTCGCCGAGGCCCGCACCGACCAGAAGCAGGCCCTCCTGGCGGCACTCGCCCGGGAGACGGACGAGGAACTGGTCGCGTACCGGGCCGGGATGGACGTACGAACGGCGAACTGGCACCGCTCCCTGCTGTGCGGGCTCCTCGGCCTGGACAAGGACACGGCCTCCCGCGAGGAGCTGCTCGGCGCGGCTCGCCGCTTCGGGGTTCTGCCGGAGCGGGTGCGGATCCGCCCCGACGGGCGCTGGCCGATCGCCGCAGCCCCGAACGGCGACGGCTCCAGACAACGCCGCATCGCCCCGGGCATGCCGCAGCAGATCGTCATCTCCGGGTTCCAGCACATGCCGCGCGGCCGCCGCCCCAGCCCGATACCGGCCGAGGCCCTGGCCGCTGCCCGCCGATCCCCGTGCGGCCCCCGGCTGCGGCTCGTGGTGGCCCGCCCGGAACAACTCCCCCTCCCCCTCCCTGTCGCCGCTTCGATCGTCCTGGAGTCCGCAGCATGACCACCCAGCCTCACATCCAGCCCGCGGCCGGCCCGACCCCCGACCCGGCCGCCGTCGCCCGCGCCCTGGACGAGCGGATCGTCCGCTCCACCGAGGTGCTGGCCGCACACATCACCGCCGCGACCCTGGATGCGGTCGGCCGACCGTCCAAGCTCCCGGAAGCCCTGTGGCCCGACGCGGATCAAGACCTGGTGCGCCAGATATGGGACCTGGCGCTCGCCGTCGGGTACCTGGGCGGGAAACGGGCGGTTGAGGGCAGCCGGTGGGAGCACGAGCGGCTGGCTGCTGCTCGCGACCAGCTCGCCGACGCCGGGTACGCGGCGATGGCCGAGCGGATCGCCCGCGTCCTCCCACCCCCGGGCGCGGAGGAGCATCCGGCGGACGGCGAGGCGCGGCTGGCGTCGGTTCGGGGAGACCGCTCATGACCGCTCCTGGCAGCAGTGCCGCCGCGCGGGGCCGCGGGCGCCCCGTCGCCTTCGACACGGCCGCCCGGGCCGCGTTCCTCGACGCGGTCACCGCCGGCGCCAAGCTCACCGAAGCCGCGGAGAAGGCCGGGGTGTCCCGGAACGTCGCCGCCCAACACGCCAAGGCCGACCCCGCGTTCCGGGCCGCCCTGGACGAGGCGAAGGCCCACAACCGCGCCGTACGAGCCCAGTCCATGCCCCACGCGGAGTCCCGCTACAACCACGCCAAATGCCGCTGCCCTGTGTGCTGCGCGAAGGCCACGGCCGCACGCACCGCCCGCCGCAACGCCGCCGAGGAGGAGCCTCCCGTGACCGCCGAACCGATCCCCCTCACCGGCCGACCGCCGGAGTCGTCTACTTCGTTTTCGCTGGCCAGAGCTTCGTAGTTGCCCAGGGAAGGCGATCGCGATCAAGGGTTATTTGTTGTGCGTTTCTGTAGGACACGGCACGGCCCGTGGACACATGTGCGATGACCTGGATATCTGCTGATGAATCTGACGATCCGACACGACCCGGGAGCAGGTGGAGCAATGTCAGCGTCAACAGGTAGGCTGGGCGCTACGCCAGACGACTACTCAGGTAGGGTCTGGCCCCACAACTCCAAAAGGATCGGCCCCGCGGTATCCCAGGTGCGGCAAACACCTGGCGCGAGGCCGGTTCGACACCACACCGCTCGAACGAATGAAGGTGCCGACATGGCCCAGAGTACCCGGGGTGCTCCCCCGTATGACAGTTGGACCCGCAGCTCCGCCGCGAAGATCACACCGGCGTTGAGCGCGAGCCCTGTCACTTCGACCCCCACCACCGCGTGACCGCCGCTGGCGAGGACCGTCTCGCCACGCCTGCGTCTCGGCTTACCAAGGTGGAACCCAGCCTGCAGTGGCACGAGGCTTTGAGGGTCAGCGGTCGTATGCGCCGGTACGCCCGGAAGTGGCCGTGGGCCTGGTGGTGCACCGAGTGCGATGACGAGTACGGCGCCAGGCGCACTGAGGCGGAGGCCCAAGCCGCCGCCGATGAACACGAGCGAGCCGCCCATGGCTGGACGGAGGGCGAGCGATGAGCGCGGCCCCCGAGAAGGTCGAGTGTCTGTACGCCATCGACGCTGGAGACGTCCTGCGTGTCATCCGTTTTCCCGTCGTCAAGAAGACGGCGAAGCGGATCTACTACGACGTCACCGGATGGGTGAGTCGGGCCTCCATCCGATTCGTGGACCGGCAGACGATCGAACGCGACGGTGAGATCCGCCGTCGGTCGGGGGGCTGGTGGGAGAAGGACGGGCACCTGTACCTGAACGAGCCCGCCCTGCCGGACTACGACCAGAAGCCGAACCTCGCCGAGTTGAAGGCTGCCATGGCCACCGCCCACCCGGACCGGGGCGGTAGCAACGAGGCGTTCATCGTCGCCCGCGAGCGATACGAGAAGGCTCGCGCGGCACAGACCCCACCCGCTGAGGGGGATCAGGTGACTTAGCGCTCTGACGGCGGGAGGTCTGCGCCCCTTTGGCGAGGGGCCTTCCTCTACCGCCTGGCCGCTGGTGTTGGCGCACCGTGCGCGGCCTTCATTCCACGGCTCGGGTTTGGCGACCCGAGCTAAGGCCCTTCCGGGGTTGGCGTCCCGGTTGGGCGATTGGGTTCCCACCCACCTTCACCACCGACAGCGGGGCCGTTTTCGTACCCGCTCAGTGAAAGCAGGTCCATAGTGCAGCACGCGCACCCTTCCTGTCAGCTTGGCGACGCCCCTATGGGCGATTCGCGAACAAAGTTCACCCCTGAGGTCGGCGTTCCGCGCCCCGGTGACACGCCCACCCACACACCTGAAATCGAACGCCTGAGCGACTACAGTGCGGAGCAGGCCGGCCTGGTCCGCGGTGCCGCCCAAGAACTCGAGCACACCGCATCCCGCCGGACCGGCCCCCGCCGGTGGCTTCGCGCGGTGGTGTGGCTGATCGCAGCCGGCCTGCACCCCCGCGCGAACGCCACCACCCTCCTCCTCGCCGAGGACCTGGCCATGCGCATGAACTACGACACCGGACACGCCATCTACGACCTCGACGGCACCGCCGCACGGCTCGGCATCCACCGCGCCACGGTGAAGCGGCACGCGAAGTACCTGCGCGAGCTCGGCGCCCTGGTGTGGGCCTCTCACGGCACCCAGCACAACTCCCGCCGCGCCCGCGGCCTCACCGGGTACGCCGGGACCGCCACCATGTACGCCGCGACGATCCCGCCGAGCTTTGACCACGCCATGGGGCACCGCCTCATCGGCAGCGGCTACACGGCCCGCATCGTCGTCGACCAGCGCCGCCA
This sequence comes from Streptomyces sp. ME19-01-6, assembly GCF_033793745.1. Lineage (NCBI taxonomy): Bacteria > Bacillati > Actinomycetota > Actinomycetes > Kitasatosporales > Streptomycetaceae > Streptomyces > Streptomyces sp. ME19-01-6. Next base: position 58,131 of record NZ_JARAXF010000041.1, read on the forward strand.
GCAGACCGTCTCGAGCACCCTGAAGCCTGTGGATAACTCGACCCCCTCCGAGGGCCGTGCGCCCCTTTCCCTGACCGTGGTTAAGGAAGAGGGTCAGGTTCAGGTAGAGGGTGGTTTTACTACTACCGAGCAAGCTCGGGCAGCCAACAGCATCCAGCCCCCCCGCACCAAGAAGCCGACGATCCTCGGCCGGACCGTCACCGCAGCAGCAGCCCAGCAGGCCGACCGCATCGCCCGCTGGATCCGGCCCCTCGTGAACTGGCTCCAGACAGCCAGCCACCGACAGCTCTCCTGGTCGCTGGTCGACCCCGTCCTGGACGGCCGAGACGAGCAAGACATCCTCGCCTGGCTGTCCGCCATGGGCCGCACCACCCGCGACGGGCACACCTGGCGACCCGCCAAACCCCACCGCGTCATCGCCGCCGCCCTGCGCGCCGAGCAGCAGCAGCCGGGCCCCCGGGCCATGAGCCCGGCCGAGTGGGACGCCTACCACCAGCAGCGCGCCGCCGAACAGCGGGCCCTCGAGGAGCAGCGCGCCGCCGAGATGGCCGCGCGCACCGACCAGGAGCGCCGTGAGGCCCACGCGGCAGCCCAGTTCGACCTCGGCATCGTCGCCGACCACATCACCGAGTACGGCGAGGACGACGCCGTCGACCTCTACGGCGCCTGGCTCACCGCCCGCGCCGACCGCCTCCGCACCTCCGCCCACTACCGCATGGGAGCCTGACCATGACCGCCGCCGAGCGCGCTCTCACAGAAGTCCGCCGCCTCTGCCAACTCACCATTGACGCGTCCTGCCGCGTGCAAGCCATCGACCAGGCCCGCGACACCCTCGCCGTCATTGACGCTGCCCTCAAGCGCGACAGCACCCAGCGCAGCGCCTACCCGACCGCTCTGGAAGCTCGCTACTCCCTTCGCGATCGGGCCCTGGCCGATGCCAAGGAGCGCGCCATCCGTGAAACTGTCCGCGCCTACTCCAGCCCTGTCTGCGGCGATGGGCGGCACGCCCCTGACGGCTGCCAGGACGACGGCTCCACCTGCCTATGTGCCTGCCACGACGCTGACGACGAGACGGCCGGAGGCGAGCAGTGACCGAGCCCCAGACGCCCGGAGGCGCGGACCTTGCCCGGCAGATGCTCCGCCGCGCCCAAGCCGACGCCCGCACCCGACCCACTGGACCCGCCAAGCGCAAGCCTGTACGGCGCCGAGCCGAACGCGGCAACGGCCGCGACCCGCTGCGATTCGACGGCATCCTCGAGCACCTGGCCGACACCTACGGCTGGCGCCGCCCCTCCGCCGCCGGACTCATCACCGCCCGCTGGCCCCAGCTCATGCCCCACCTCGCCGAGCACGCCGCACCCGAGCGGTACGACACCGACACCCGCACCCTGTATCTCCGGCCCGCCACCACAGCCGCCGCCACGAAACTCCGCTGGGAAGCCGCCGGCATCACCACAGCCCTCAACGAAGCGGTCGGCGACGGCACGGTGCACGCGGTGAAGGTGCTGCCGCCCGGCCCCATCACCCCCGCCGGGAACGCCGCGGCCGCCGACCCGGGCCCGGCCGAGCGCCCCGAGGAGCCCGCGCCCGTCCGCACCCGCGACGACGCCGCCCCCGGCTTCCACCAGACCCTCGCCGCCATCAACCGCACCCCGCCCGCCGGACAGAAACCCCGCCTCCAACGCGAGTGGGGCACCGGGGAGTACGCGCACCTCCGCGAGCCAGCCGAACGCTTCACCGACGCTCAGGTGGCCCTCGAGACCGCCGAGGCACAGAGCGGGGGCAACGACCCCGACGCCGTACGGCAGGCTGCAATCCGGATCGCCCGCGCCCAGAAAGCCGGGCAGACTCCCGCCATCCCCACCGCCTTCCAACGCACCGCCTGAACGGAGACCATCCATGGCCAAGTACCCCATCGAAGGCCGCCGCAAGGCCCTCTGCGACTGGCTGACCGCCAACGGCATCAACCCGAACGACGTGCCCATAGACAGCGACCTCACCATCACCGACCAGGAGGACGGCACCCGCTTCATCAGCTACGAAGCGTTCGTCCTCGACGCCGACGGCCGTAAAACCCTCGACGAGCGCGGCCAGAACGTTGCCATCGAGGAGCGAACCACCCGCCTCCTCGCCGAGCCGCCCGCCTGGTGGCAGCCGTACGAGAAGCCCACCCGCGAACAGCTCGCCGCCGAGCTGGAGCAGGCCCGGGCCGCCATCTTCGAGCAGGACGAAACCATCGACCGCCTGACCGACCGCGCCCTGCACGCCCGCCGATTTGCCGACACCCTTCCCGCCGAGCAGCGAGAGAGCCTGCTGGCGATCCTCACAGGCCGGGCACCTCTGGACACGGCAGCCGGGGAGCAGCCAGGCGCCACCGACCCCACCGTCTGAATGGAGACACCCATGCAGCAGACACGCCCCATCGCCACCGGTCGCCCGGCGCCGGCCGCGCCCATACCCCTCTGGGAACGCCAGCACCTGTTCGTCGAGCCGGTGTATGCCGACGACCAACCCGCGGCGGCCACCGACTGCGAGGACGACGACCTCGAGCGCCCGGCCGCCTGAAACTTCATTACGCCGTAATGACGCGCCCCCAGCACCACGGTCCCGAGCCTGGCGCTTCCTTCATTACGGCGTAATGAAGCGAACGGGACCGGGCGACACGCCCAGGTCGGTTGATACCCGGCGGGTAGAAGTCAGTAAGGTGACGCCATGGCATCCCCTTACCCCGACGGCGACAGGGAAAAGGTGGCGTCAAAGCTGCCGAGCACCCTCCGTCAAGAACTCAAAGTCCGCGCGGCTGAACTTGGCATCGACATCCAAGATGCTGTCACTACCGCCATCACCGACTGGCAGGCCGACGACCGCCCCCTCGCCGCCATCGACACCGCAGGCGCCGACTCGTTCAGCACCTGGCTCCCGGCAGGCCTCTACGAGTCCTTCAAGAACACCTGCACCGACCGCGGCGTCTCCTACACTCAAGGGCTCGCCCAGTCCGTCCGCCGCTGGCTCGACGCCAACCTATCCCCCGCCGCGCAGCCGGCCACGGGCATCCCCGAGCGGAAAATCGTGTGCAACCAGAAAGGCGGCGTCGGCAAGACCGCCGTGGCCGCGGGGATCGCCCAGGCGTACGCCGAGGCTGGGAAGCGGGTCCTCCTTGTCGACTACGACCCCCAAGGACACCTCAGCGACCAACTCGGCATCGAGCCCATCCCGCCCGGCCACGACAGCCTCGTCGCCCATATGTGCGCCGAAGGCCGAGGAGACCTCCGCGACCTCCTCGTGGCCATAGAGGGCGAGCGCTTCGGGAAGCGCCTCCACGTCCTCCCAGCCTGCTTCGACGGCTTCCTCCTCGACGCGAAGATCGCCACCAACACGCGCATCCGACGCCGGGAAACCACCCTCGAGCGCGCCCTCGAACCCCTCGAGGCCGACTTCGACGTCATCGTCGTCGACTGCCCGCCCAGCCTCGGCATCGCCATGGACGCGGCCATCTACTACGGGCGCCGCCGCGACAACGAACCCGGCAAGCGCTCCGGCACCCTCGTCCCCGTCCTCGCCGAGGACAGCTCCGCCACCGCCTACAGCATGCTCGTCGACCAGATCGAATCTCTCACCGAAGACCTGGAGATCGACGTCGACTACCTCGGCCTGGTCGTCAACCTCTACGACGGCCGCCGCGGCTACGTTGCCACCTCCTCCCTCAGCGGATGGAAGGCAATAGGAGATCCGCCCGTGCTTGCTGTCATCGGCGACCTGAAGGAGCAGCGAGAAGCTGTCCGCAAGAGGAGCCCGCTCCTGGACTACGCGCCACTGTCCGACCAGGCCGAGGCGATGCGGCAGATCGCGGGGACGCGCCGTGAGCAAAGCTGACGAGATGGGCGGCTCCTCAGCGTTCGCACGCGCTGGCACAGCCCGGTCCGCCCGCGGCCGCGCCATCAAGAACGCCCTAGAAGGCAGCGCCCCTACCCAACTCGCGCTGCACCTCATCAGCCACAACCCCGACAACCCGAGGGAACAGCTCGGCGACGTCACCGACCTGGCCAACACCCTTCGCGACCACGGCCAGAGTCAGCCTCTCGACATCATGACCCGCGAGGCATACCTGACCGCCAACCCGGATCGGGAAGACGAGCTGGAGCCTCGGGCCATGTACGTGGTCATCGAGGGGAATCGGCGTCTCGCCGCTGCCAGGGAAGCGGGCTTGTCGTCGGTGAAGGTGGCGGTCGACGACACGGCCAAAGACAGCGGTCAGATCCTCGAGCGGGCCCTTGTCGCGAACATCCACCGCCAGGCATTCGAACCACTCGATGAGGCCAAAGCCCTCCAGAGGCTTCTCGAGATCCATGGCACACAGGACGCGCTGGCACAGCGGCTGCACCGATCACAGGGATGGGTATCCCAACGGCTCGCCCTGCTCGGCCTGACACCCGAATTGAAGCAGCGACTCGAGAACGGCGAGGAGAAATCAGTAGAGCTCCTGCGGCGAGTCGGCAACAAGCCTCCCGAGCAGCAACAGGCCGCGCTGGACGAGCTGAAGCGCAAGAAGACAGCCGAGCGAACGAAGACGAAGCAGCCCTGGGAGAAGCCTCTCGAGGATGAGCGCGCTGAGAGCCGCGAGAAGGGGATCCGTGGAGAGGATGAGCTCGCCGAGAAGGCAGCGACGTCCTCCGAAACCCGGACCGATCCGTCTCCCCAGCCGAACAGCAGCAGCGGCGAGGGGGAGCGAGGAGAGAACAGGGCGAACGGCTCGGATCATTACGGCGTAATGAAGTCAGCATCCGGTGAGCCGGTCGCGGTGGTGATGCCGTGGCACAACCCGTCGGCGATGAAGCAGATCCTGCGCGAGCACATGCGGCCCGACGACCTGCGGCAGCTGTCCAAGGAGCTGGCAGAGCTGGTCTGATCCGCATCCCGAGCCCCGTTCCGTCTTCATCACGAGACGGAACGGGGCCTTCCGTTTTTGTCAAGGGTTCCCTGGCGTTGCACACTCCCTGTGGGCGGGATTCCGCCCAACTTGCCGCGGATTTCCGTCACCCGTTCGAGTGGTGTAGCCCCCGATGCCTTCCGCGTGCATATATCTACGTCGCACAGTGGTGGCGCCGCCTGGCCCACGGGGTCGGCGGCCGCCGGGGACGGGGGAGCGGCCTGGTGGATCGCAGCCCCCAGCTGCCCCCTGCCCCGAGCGGCACCCCCGCCCTGCGCCGCCCGGCCCGACACATCCGGGCAACCCCACTACCAGCCTGGACACCTCCCGCACTACAATCCCCGTATCTGACGGGCGCGCCCGTGAGGTCTCCGCCCCCGTGGCGCTGATGGGTTCGTTGTCGGCAAAACTCCGCTCCCACCAACACCGCGGGGGCGTCGCCATACCCAGACCCCATACGACCGGAACAGGACCCGCCGGGGTCACATCAGCGTCAAATACCCGGACCCACTACACCACCCCACAGGCAACGGTGGGACAGTGGCAGTCCGGCACGGGACCACCGGCGGCCCGGGCCAGACCACCCCTTCCCCCGCCGGAGGACGAGCGGAGACGCCGATGCCTGGAACCAGCCCGGCAGGCTCTACACCGCCTACCCCCACCGAACCCGAAACCCCGGGCGTCATTCACCTGGGCAGCCGACGGCGAGCCCGGGCCACCGATCGTCAGGAGCCGGCCATGGGCACCGCGCGCGACGATCAGCCATTCACCCCCGAGGTTCAGCTCGCCGAGACCGTCCAGGCCCTCTACCTTCACCGCCGGCGAACCCTCACCGACCCGGGCACCGCGGAGGCGTACGACATCGCCCTCGAGGCGGCGATCCTGGTGGTCGACGGGGCCAAGATGCACGGGCACATCGACGACGAGCAGCACCAGGTGATCGCCGGGATGCTGCAGGCCGCGCGCCGAGCCCCGCATGTTCTTTGATATCTGGCATATGTGACGCTGCGTCGAATATCGCGGATCAGCAACAGTCGATACGCCCGGAAAGATCAAATATCACAACTCGTTCACCAGGCAGACCATCCGTGACATCATGAAGCGTCCGGAAACACCCGGAGTGACAATCTCCGGCCCGGCGCGCGCCTCATAGCACCCCACGGCTACGCTCCGCGTCCACCGGGCCGCCGATGGAATGGGGACCCATGGGCGAACAAGACACGGACGCGGCCGTCGCTAGAGCGCGCCTCCGGCTTCTTGCAGCGGAATTCACCACCCCCGCCACCACGCGTCGCATATCCGGGCGAAGAACCCCCACCCCCACCCCGCAAGAGCCCGTCAACCTCGACATCCTCGACCACCTCATGAAATCCACCCGCGAGGTCGTCGACTACACCCGTGAAGTCGTCCCCGAAGCCAGCCCCCCGCCGGCCATCGACGAGGGCATTTACGGCTGGATGGTGCGGCTGACACCCCACGTGGACCTGGAGAAGCAGATGGCCCGCGACGCCATCATCCACCGGCAGAGCCTCGAACACGCCATCGCCATGGGAGACAAGAACGTCATTCGCTACGAGGAGTGCCCCAACTGCTCCTGCTGGTCGCTGTTCTGGCGATACGAAGAGGACCAGGCGGCGTGCGTCAACCGGTACTGCACCGACCGCCTCGGCCGCCCCAACCTGTGGACGCTGGGGCAGATCGCCGAACACCACGTGGCCGCGAAATACGCCGCCCGTAGGACCGCAACCTGACCCACCCCCCGCAAGTCTCACAATCACCACCCGTCCCCATCGAAACACGTCTCGGCCGGTCGGAGCTGCGAACGACGGCCCGCGCCCAGGAGCTGATCGTGGCTGCACCCATACCGTCCCCCACGCCCGCGCCGAACGACCTGGTAACCCTCAGGCAAGCGCTCGCTCTGCTGCGGAGGAGTCCGTATCCCGCGTCAGAGAGCACGCTGAAGCGGTGGATCAGCCGGTACCGGATCCAGCGTCGGAGGATCGGCAGGGCCGACTACGTGAGCTTCAGTGATGTAGTGATCGCGCAGCGGCAGGCAGCGCGGGAGCGCCAGGAGCAGCGGGAGCCCTGACGGCCGCAAGGCCTCCCGGGCCTGCAGAGAGTCAGCCTCGCCCCATCTGGGGCGGGGCTTTCTTCATGCCCACACATATTAGTCGTTGCGTACGTAGCGAATAACGGGGTATGCTCGAAGAGCCGACAGCGGGCGCGGAAGCACCCGGAGTTTGATGAATCGAGGCTCGCCATGAGCGTGATCACTGCTGCCCGCATCCCGCGCCAGCCCACCAACCAGCAGCCCACCCAGGTCGACCTCACCGAGCTCCCCGAGGACACCCGGCAGCTCATCGAGCACGCCCTCGAAGCCGCACGCAACGCCCCCGACAACGACGTGTACTTCGACCACATGACCACCGCGATCACCGCCGCCGGAATCCGGCAGCCCCGCCATGGCGAGATCGTCCGCTGCGGCTGCACCAGCTGCCACTGCGACGTCCTCTACGACGTCGACGACCCCGACGCCTGGCTGTACAACGACGGCGCCCACGAGATCCCCCAGTGCCCCGGCTGCGCCGACGAACACCCCGGCACCAACGCCGAATAGGCACCCCCAGACGGGTCCGGCCCCCGGTCGAGCACCGGCGGCCCAGCGCCAAAACTCCCGGCGGCCGGACCGACCCACCACCACACCCACGGCACCGCCAGCACGGGAGACAGCCATGCCCAACACCATCGACAACCTCACCGCCATCGCCGCCCACGCGCACCGCTACGGCCTCCACACCGGCAACCAGTTCGCTGCCCCCGGCCCCTGCGCGCCGCTCGACATCTGCGCCATCGCCTACATCGTCGCCGAACGCTGCGCCCCGCCCGCCGAGTTCTTCACCGACGAGGTCGCCTCTCTCGAAATCATCGCCGCCAGCGCCGGAGCCATGCAGGCCATCCGGGCTATCTCCAGCGCGCTCGAGACCAAGCCCAGCATCACTGAGGTCGCCCCCGGCGAGGAGGTGCCCGACTACATCGAGCACGTCTCCAGCTGGGTCGCCACCAACCCGATCGGCGAGCAGCAGCCGCCCTCCGTCTCGGAGGTCATCGGCCGCATCCACCGAGCCATCCGCAACCTCGACGCCCTCCCGACCGCGGCCTGACCCCCACCCCACCCCACCGCCCCGAACGGAGCCCACGCCATGGCCACGCCCACCACCACCATCAACCGCAGCGACGACGACAACCGCCTCGACACCCTCGCCCTCGCCGCCGGCCGAGCCGACGCCTACGACGAGCACCGCGACGGAACCAACCTCGACATCCTCTTCTCCCGCGCCGAGACCATGACCCTCTACCTGGACTCGGTCAACGACGCCTACGCCGCCTACGCGCTCGGCTACTCCAGTTACGTCACCGGTGCCCAGATGGAAGCCGAGCAGACCCGCCGCATCGCCAACGAGGAGTACGTCGAGTACCTGTCCGGCGGTGCCCGATGACCACCACCCCCGCTTCACTGCCACCGGAACACGAGGTTGAGATCCGCGAGTGGGCGCTCGGCCTGGCTGCCGCCTACACCGCGTGGCTCAACAAGTTCAGCCCGCTGTACGAGGACCAGCAGATGGCGGACACCGTTGAGGTGCTACTGAAGCGGGTGCCCGCGCTGCTGGCCGAGCTGGACCGGGCCCGCGCCCAGCTGGTCGCAGCCCCGGCCGAGTGGGACTGCGCGCACGGCACTGCCGAGGACGAGCCGTTCTGCCAGGAACTCGACGAGGACGAGCACCCGACGTGCCCGACCGTCCGCGTCCACCGGGACGACGTCGACCGGTTCGCCGCCATGGTCGACATGGTGCACGAACTGCGGAACCGCGTCACCGAGCTGGAGCGGTCAGCCGTCGAAGGACGAGCAGCACTGGCCAACCTCATCCAGGACCACGAGGACCCCGGGACCGCTGCACTCGGCGCCCTGTACCTGCTCTCACAGGCCACAACCAGCGTCAACGCCCAGCCGGACGACGCGGCCCGTGCACTGGCTCGCCACGACGCGGCGACTCTCGACTCCGCAGCCGACGAGCTGATGAACCAGGCCGACCGACTGGCCGGACAGTACGCCGACAGCGACATCACCGGAGACGGCCCGACTGCTGTGCTGGAGACATGGGGGCGCGCTGAGGAAGTAGTGCGACGCCTCGCCACCCGCGCCGTCAAGGGAGCGGTCCGGTGACCGCCAAGGCGCGCCCCAGCGCCCGCACGAAGGGTGCCGCCACCCCGGCGTCACCCACCCGCCCCCGCCTCAGCCTCATCAAGACCGCCCCGGCCCCCGCTGACCTCACCGAGACGCGCTTCTACCGGGACCTCCGCGTAGCCGCCGCCCACGCCACACTCCACGCCGGCACCCACGGCATCCACGCCCCCTACCGCGACTGGACCGGACTCTCCGACGGCACAGCCACCACCCTCATCGACGACGACCTGCGCCTCATCTACACCCCCGCCTGGCCCAACGCACAGCTCACCGCCTACAGCCACTGCCCGAACGGCCACGGCCACACCCGCCCCGTCACCAGCACCGACGACATCCTCGCCTTCCGCCACGACCTCGAAGACTGCACCGCCACCGCCAAGGAGCACCCACAGACATGAAGGTCACCACCGACGTACTCGCCGTCCTCGACCGCGCCGAAACCGACGGCAACGCCCTCCGCCTCACCGGCCAGCTCGACCGCAAGCTGTACGTCGCCACCAACAAGGTGCTGGAGCTGGCGGGCGGCAAGTGGAACCGCAAGGCAAAGGCCCACCTGTTCGACGCCGACGCTGCCGACGCCATCGAGCAGGTCATCCTCACCGGTGAGGTCGTCAGCACCAAGCAGCAGTTCGGCTACTTCCCGACGCCCGCCCCAGTCGTCGAACAGCTCATCGACCTCGCCGACCTGTCACCCGGCATGGACGTACTGGAGCCGTCCGCCGGACGCGGCGCCATCGCGCTCCCCATAGCCGACCTCGGTGTATTCGTCGAATGCATCGAGCTCCAGGAGGGCAACGCTCGCCACATCATCGACGCCGACGCGCTGGGCATTCTCGGCGTCACGATCGGCGACTTCCTCGCCTGCGACTCGAACCCCGAGTTCGACCGCATCGTGATGAACCCGCCGTTCGCCAAGCAGGCCGACATCCGGCATGTGCAGCACGCCCTGAACTTCCTCAAGCCCGGCGGCCTGCTCGTAGCGGTCATGTCCGCCGGAGTGACCTTCCGCAGTGGGCGGGCCGAGGAATTCCGGAAGCTCGTCGCCGACCGGGGCGGTTCCATCGAGCCGCTGCCCGAGAGCGCGTTCAAGGAGTCCGGAACCGACGTACGGACCGTAGTTGCCCTCATCCCGGCGTCAGCTGCCGGTGACTGAGCAGCAGACCCAGGCCGCCCTCGACGCCGCCGAGGCCGAACTCCAGCAGGCCCGCGGCTTTCGCGCCGCAGCAGCCGCCTGGATCAACAACCCCGCACACGACATCACCGCCCGCCGAACACCTCGGCCTCCCAGCACCACGACAGGAGAACCCAGCCCATGGCCAGTAACACCACCATTCAGTGGACCGAGCAGACCTGGAATCCGACGTCGGGCTGCGACCGGATCTCCGACGGATGTACGAACTGCTACGCCCTCACCATGGCCAAGCGCCTCAAGGGCATGGGCCAGGCCAAGTACCAGAACGACGGCAACCCCAAGACCTCCGGCCCCGGATTCGGTATCTCCGTACACCCCGAGGCCTTCCTCGAACCGCTCCGCTGGAAGAAGCCCCGCCGCGTCTTCGTAAATTCAATGAGCGACCTGTTCCACTCCGGCATCGACACCGCCAGCCTCCACCTGATCTTCGGCGTCATGGCCGCCACGCCCCAGCACACCTACCAGATCCTCACCAAGCGGCACGGCCGGATGCGGAGCCTCCTCAACAACCCCCAGTTCGCACACATGGTCTTCCACCGGGCCAAGATGTACGGCCGCCCCGACACCGCCGCCCGGACCTGGCCCCTGCCGAACATCCACCTCGGCGTCTCCGTGGAGAACCAGAAGTGGGCCAACATCCGCATCAAGGCCCTCGCCCAGACCCCGGCCGCCGTCCGCTTCCTGTCCTGCGAACCCCTTCTCGGCCCCGTACGCCTCACTCGAGCGCACGCCCACTGCCCTACCCACGACTTCCCCGGCGGATTCTGCTCCGGCCCCTGCCCGGACCTGATCCTGCCCGACTGGATCATCATCGGCGGCGAGTCAGGCCCCGGCGCGCGCCCGTTCGAACCCCAGTGGGCCGCCGACCTCATCGACGACGCACGCCTCGCCGGAGCAGCCCCGTTCGTCAAGCAGCTTGGATCCGTCTGGGCCCGCGCCAACGGCGCCTCCGACAGCAAGGGCGGCAAGCTCGAGGACTGGCCGGCCGCCCTCCGCGTCCGCGAGTACCCGACAACGCGATGACCGAGTACGAGGTCGCCTGCCTCGGCAAAGCCGCCTTCCCCTCCCGCCGCACCGCACGGCGCCGAGCCCGACAGATACGCGGCGAAGGCGGACCCGACATGCGCGCCTACCGGTGCTGGTACTGCGACCGCATCCACATAGGCCACCGCGCCGGCCACGCCACCTACCTCCGCACCGGACCCCACGGCCCCATCCACCTCCAGGAGTACGCCCAATGACCACCGCCTGCCCTACACCCCGACGCGTCAGCCACCCCACACAGGAAGCAGCCGACCGGCAGCGCGTCAACGACCGCTTCCTCCACGGCGCCGCCCTCCACCCCTACAAGTGCCGGTGCAGCCGCTGGCACCTCACACGAAACCTCGACGAGGAACTCCCCACCTACCAGCAGGCAAAGCCCGAAGACGCCGAACGCCTCCGCCAACTGGGCGACCCCGCCTTCAGGGCTCTGGTTGACGCCGACGCGAAGAAGACCGCCCAGATAGCTGACCGGCTCGCTCTACGCCACCCGGACAACCTGGCCCGCTGGCAGTGGTCTCTCGAATCCCTCCAGCGAGAGGTCCGCCAGCAGCTGACCAACGAGGGCACCGAGAACTGGCGATCCAAGGCCCAGCACTACGACGACGCCCTCTCCGACCGCCTCGCCGAATGCCAGGCGCTCCACACCGAAGCCGCCCGCCCACAAGCCGCCTGACCCGGAGACCACCCGTGACGCTCACCGCCCCCGACCCGGCCATCACCGGCACCACCTGGCGACACGCCCTCACCATCGTCGTCAACGGCCGCCCCGCACCTCAGGGATCGAAACGCTACGCCGGACATCGCCGCAACGCCGCCTCCGGCCGCGTCTCCGCTGTCCTCGTCGAACAGTCCAAGCGCGTCAAGCCCTGGCGAGCCTTGGTCACCGCAGCCGCCACCGAAGCCTGCCTTATCTCGCGTACGGCGCCGCTCGACGGGCCCCTCGCAGCCGAGCTCATCTTCACCGTGCTGAAGCCCGCCTCGGCGCCGAAGCGTCGCCGCACCTGGCCCATCACCCGGCACAGCGGCGACCTCGACAAGCTGCTCCGCTCGACTTTTGACGGTGTCGCTGACGCCCAGGCCGTAGTCGACGACGCCCGGATCATCCGCGTGGCCGCCGAGAAGACCTTCCCCGGCGAGCACCCCGACGCCCTCGACCAGCCCGGCGCCATCATCCGCCTCTACACCCTGAACGGAATAGCGGAGAGTAACCGATGACCGTGACCACAAGCCGCTATATAGGGCCAGCCGCTCCATCACCCGGAATCGGTCACTCTCCGCACCCGCTGGCCAACCGCGAGATCCGTACCGCCCTCAACTACGCGCTGCGCCCCAACGGAGGAACCTCGTGAGCGCCCGTCTGGTTACACCACCCACCACACCCCCCGTCCGCGACTGGCGGTACGACGCCGAATGCCGCAATGAGGCCGCCGAACTGTTTTTCCCCATTGGGAAGACCGGGGAAGCGCTCCTTCAGATCGAGGACGCGAAGGCCGTGTGTCGACGCTGCCCGGTCATGGAGAGCTGCCTTCAGTGGGCGCTGGAGACCGCCGAGCCGCACGGCATCTTCGGAGGCAAGACCGACGACGAGCGGCGGGCTCTGCTGCGGCGGGAGAGGCGCCGTATGCCGGGGCACGGGAATCCGGAGCTGGCGTGGGTGCAGATTGTGCGGGACCGCCGGCCCGAGTTCGTGGCGCTTCAGGAGGCTGGATCTTCGGTTCGGGAGATCGCTGAGGCGTTGGGTACAAACGGCCAGACGGTGCACAACGTGCTGCGGGCCCTGGAAGCCGAGAAAGACACCGCAACTGAGGCGGTGGCGGCATGAGCATCATGACCATGGAGGAGCGCGGGGACATGGTGGAGGAACTGCTGCCCGTCGCCGCCCACCTGGCCGTGCTGGTCCACGGTGACGGCGGTCCCCGGGACGTTCACCAGGCCATCGCCCGCCTCAGTCCGGCGCAGCGGGACGCGCTGATCGTAATCCTCGCCGGGCTGGTGGACCCCGACCGGCCGATGGGCGCGGTGCTCGGATGGTTGGACTTCAACGAGCACGGCGAGTCGATCGTCCCGGAGTGGAACGACAAGGCCACGCTCCGCGCGGTGGCCGACCAGGAGCAGCCTGAGGACAACTGGGACGGCATTGACCACGTAGCGGTCGACCGGTGGCTCCGTGGCCGGCCGGTCACCCTGACCCGCGCGGAGCGCGTAGCCGCGACCCTCGAAGGCCTGCGGCGCGGCATGACGTACCGGGACATGGACGAGCTGACGCGGGTGAAGTCCGGCACGACGTACCAGTTCATCCTGCGGGAGCGGAAGGCAGCGGCCGCGCGAGGCGAGCAGTTGCCGGGTGACGTTCCGGCGGAGACACCGCGCAGGTTCACCGAGCCCGAGGTCATCGACATGCGGGAGCGGTCTGCGGCGGGCGAGTCGGATCTCGAACTGGGGCTGGCGTTCGGTGTGGCGTCGCAGACCGTGGATCGGATCGTGCGTGGCGTGCACTACCCGGAGTACGGGGGGCCGGTCCGGGCGAAGAAGTGCGGGCGCCCGTCGGAATCGTCACGGGTGCTGTTCAACGGCGCCACGCCCGGCTTCGCGATCGCCAGCTGAAGCACACATCACTACAAGATCAGGAGAAGCATCATGCTGCCCACGTTGAACGGGACTGCCCGTCTCATCGAGGACCCCGAGCTGAGGTACGCCGCCTCGGGTGGCGCGGTTGCCCGTGTCCGGTTGGCGTTCAACTCGCGGAAGAAGGACCAGGCCGGCCAGTGGGTCGACGACGCGTCGTTCTTCGTCACTGGCACGGCGTTCGGCCAGGCCGCGGAGAACATTGCGGCCACGCTGCAGCGCGGGATGGAGGTGGTGGTGTCGGGCCGGATGAAGACGGACTCGTGGGAGAAGGACGGGGAGAAGCAGTCTCGTCCTGCGCTGCTGCTGGACAGTGTGGGCCCGTCGCTCCGGTTCGCGACCGCGCGGGTGGAGAAGTCGGGCGGGTCCGGTAGCGGTCGTCAGGAGTTCCAGCAGGCCCGGCAGCAGCAGGGCGCGGGGTCGGGGGGTCCGTGGGCGTCGGCGCCGGCCGGTGGTGGCGGGGGTTGGGCTGGTGGGGGAGAGGACGAGCCTCCGTTCTGACGGAGCGTGTTGAGAGAGGCCCGGTCCCTGGTGGGGCCGGGTCTTTGTCGTGGGTGCAGCATCACTCTCCAATTAGTCGTTGCGTACGTAGCGAATAAAGAGGTATGCTCGAAGAGTCAACAACGCACCACCCGAAAACCCAAGGGGAGCCCATGGCCAGCACCGTCATCACCACCATCACCCCCGACCACCTCGACGACTTCCTGGCCACCTCCCCCGACTACCTCAACCTCAGCGTCTACTTCGACCTCGCCCACGACGCCGACGCCCCCGCCAACGTCGCCCGCATCACCGCCGGCCAGCTCCGCGCCCAGATCGCCGACATGCCCCGCACCATCCCCGGGCCCGCCGCGCAGCTCGCCGACCTCCTCAACACCCGCCCCCTGATGCGGTACGAGGTTCGTCTCGTCGACCGCAACGGCTACACGGTCAACCACCCCGAGGCCGTCAAGGTGGTCTCCGGGGATCAGGTCGACGCCGCCACGCTGCACCTGCTGAACCGGGTCGCCCCGGCCGACGCCGCTTGCGAGGGCCACCCGCTGTACAGCTACCGCGTCCAGGAGACCGAGCTGCCCGCCTGACCCCTGCGGCCCGGCGGCTGCCCACACCCCGCAGGGGAGCCGCCCCCGCACCACCCATCGCGGAGAACCCACCGCAACCCCGACAGCACCGACACCACCGTGGAGAACCCGTGAGCACTGACCTGATCACCCAGACCGGCATGTCCCACTACGACTTCCTGGAACTGCTCGGCTTCGCCTGGCAGGTCGACAGCGAAGGCTACGACTACGCCGCCAAGCACTACGCCCCCCGGTTCGAGACGCCCGACCTTCAGCAGCAGGCCCAGGACGACGGCGCGCTTCGCGCCCTGTACCGCAAGTACCGGACGACGCTTCAGCGGTGGGAGGACCAGACCCCCGACGAGGAGATCGAGGAGATCTGGTCGGCGCACCTGCAGGAGGCGAAGGAGCGCCGTGAGGCGCACCTGCTGTGGGCGGTGCACCCGGGCGGTGACTGGGACTACGCGGCCTACTCGCACGCCTTCGAGTCGCGGGAGGAGGCCGAGGAGTGGATTGAGGGCCGGAAGCGGCTGACGGGGAAGTACAGCTGGGGTCCGTGGGAGGGCCGTCTGCTGCACCGTGACGAGCCGGGCGGCGAGTGGGCCGAGGTTCCTGCCGCCTGACGCTGCGCCCCTCGCACCACCCCCCACCACGTACGGGCCGCCCGACCGATCGCAGCCGCGTCGGGCGGCCCACCCCTGACCTCGAGTCGACGCCTGAAGGAGACCCATCGCATGAGCGCTCTGAACTCAGCGTCCGCGACCGGCCGGGCCCATGACGCCGCCACCGTCGACCACCTCGGGCGCCCGGTGTGCGACGGCACCACGCGCCGCGCCACCCGCAACTGCACCAAGCTTGCCGACTTCCAGCTCAAGCAGCCCGGCGCCAAGGCGGCTTCCGGCTATGCGTGCGAGGCCCATGCCGGCCAGGTGGCCCGGGTCATCGCGGACGGCGAGGCCGGTCTCGAGTACGAGCAGCGCCTCATCCCGATCAGGACCAAGGAGTGATGGAGCCCGCGATGAACGACCGGGCCCGCCGTCGCACCATCGTGTGCGCCTGCTGCGGCGAGACTGCCGCCCACCGGGGCCACGGCTACTGCGTCGCCTGCTACACCCGCTGGGTCTACCACGGCCGCCCGGCCGACGGACCGCCGAAGCCGGGCGAGGCGCCTCGCAAGCCCCCGGCCAAGCGCGACCAGGTGATCCCCGCCTTCTGCCTCCACGGCCACCGCCTCAACGCGGACAACCTGCGCTTCACCCCCGATGGGGTCCGGTACTGCCGTGCCTGCCGGTACGTCACCGAGAAGACGTACAACGAGCGTCAATTCACGTACCGCCACGATGGCCACGACGTCATCCCCACCCGCGACGGCCGGCGCTACTGCCGCACCTGCAACCGCGGCGACCACGACATCGACGAGATGGCCATCGAGCGCACCGCCTCCGGCGACCGGCCCGAGCGCGTGAACGCCGCCGAACTCGAGGCCGCAGTCATCCAGCTCCGCCTGTACGGGCTGACGTACGCGCTGATCGCCGAACGAACCGGCTGCACTCTCCGCCACGCCTGGTGGATCTGCGACCGCAACGGCCTTACCACGCCCCGAAGGAGACCCGCCGCGTGAACCCCTGCACCTGCCGCTACTGCCAGACCGAGACCGCTCCCGAAGCCGCCCAGCCTTCGACTGCGCCCGATCCGGTCGAGCTGCCCGCCGAGCCGCGGCCGTTCCGTGTCCACCTCCACGACCGGCGCCCCATGGACTGCACGCTGCACCCCGGCGGCCAGATCACGACCGTCATGAACGGGGAGACCTGGCGGTCCGCGCTCACCTTCGACGAGATGCGGGCCATGGACTGGGCCGAAGCGCGTATCGAGTGGGAGCCGGGTGAAGCGTCACCGGAGTCTGAACCGACGCCGTCGCCGTTACCGCCGATCGTCGATGAGCTTCCGCTCCCGGCCGTACCAGCTGGGCGGGAAGTCGCGTGAAGGTCCGTGCCGACATTGCCGCGCTCATCAACGAGGGCCACACCGACGCCTCCATCGCCCGTCGGCTGTGCTGCCGCCGGTCCACCGTCAACCGGGCCCGCCTGGCCATGAAGCTGCCGCCGGGTGGGCCGCTGCACCGCCTGTACGCCGAGGAACTGCCCACCGGCCAGGTCCGGGACTACCGGCCGGTCCGGATGCCCACCAGCCCGGCGCAGGCCGCCGCCAACCGCGCCCGGCTCCTGGCCGCCCTGGAAGACCCCGCCCACGACACCGAAAGGGAAGCCGCATGACCACACCCACACCCGCCCCGACGTGGACCATGGCGCCCCCTTGGGCCGCGAAGACCCCCGTCGACTACGCCCGGGACCATGCCGAGTCCGCGTGGCGCTCTCACCTCCGGTTCCGCGCCTACGCGGATGCGCCGGCCACCGCGTGGAACGTCACCACCGCCCCGGACGGGCAGCCGATGCTGACCTGCCGGGTCGACGGCGCCGAGGCCCTGGAGGCGTTGGAGACGTTCGGCGGCGACGGCGGAACGCTGCTCTTCCCCGGGGACCAGCGGCCCGTCATGGACCTCTCGGAGCCAAGCCGGGTGGCGTGCGTGTGGCGTACGGACGGCGTGTGGGTGTCCCTGTGGACCGTGGAGTCCGCCGCCCCGGCTCCGCTTCCGGCCCCGGCCTCGGCCCCGCCCCTGCCGCCGATACCGCCGCAGCGAGTCAAGGCGCCCACCAGTCGCCTCCGCCGCTTCTTCCGCCCCACCACTCCGAAGGAGAACTGACCCTCATGTCCCGTGTCCTGAAGCGCACCGCCACCGTGGCCGCCGTGCTCGCCCTGGCCGCGTTCGGCCTCACCGCCTGCTCCGACCAGGACGACGAGTGCGACAGCAGCGCCCTCGGCACCGCCTCGCTCATCGCCCCCAAGCGGCCCGGAGGCGGGCACGGCGGCCGTGGCGGCTCCCACGGCTCCGGCAGCAAGTCCAAGACCGGCAAGCACAGCACCCACCACGGCGTGCACGTCGACACCGACGACTGCGACGACGACTGATGACCGCCCGCATCCAGCGCAAGCGCACCCCCGGGTGGCGCAAGCCCGCCAACACGGTGATCGTCGACCGCACCAGCCGCTTCGGGAACCCGTTCCGCGTCGAGGACGCCATCGAAGCCGAGTACTCCAACCCGCGCCGCGCCTGCGTCTCCCACTACCGCGCCTGGCTCGAAGGCAGCATGGAGTATCCCGACACGTTCATCGTCGGTGGCAAGACGTTCGACCGCCGCCGCGTCCTCGCTGACATTCACCTGCTGCGCGGCCAAAACCTCGCCTGCCCGTGCCCGCTGCCCGACGAGCCGGGCCAGCTCGACCACTGCCACGCCCAGGTGCTCCTGGAACTGGCCAACGCTTCGAAGGAGAACTGATCCATGGTTGTCCGCAACGTCTACCTGGACTGCGAGTTCCTGACCGCCGACTCCGGCCTCGATGGCCTCGTGTCCATCGGCCTCACCGACGATCAGGGCGTCGAGTACTACGCGGTGAACCGGGCCTGTGACTGGCATGCCCTGGTGTGGCACGACTGGATGCGCGCCAACGTCGTCCCTTCTCTGCCGCTCCGGTTCCCCCTGGGTAGACAGGGGAGCCCGAGCATCTGGATCTGGGACGACGAGCACCCGGACCGTCAGGCGCTGAAGAGGCCCCAGGTCATCCGGGACGACATCGCCGCCTACTTCGCGGACACGGACGCCGAGGTCACGCACCTGTACGCGTACTACGGCGGGCAGGACATCTGCCGTCTCCACTCCCTGTGGGGCAACGACTGGGCCGCCATGCCGAAGCCCGTGCCGCGCTGGTTCTTCGACCTGAAGGCCCTCGCCGTACAGGCCGGGAGCCCGGTGCTGCCGGAGCAGGAGACCGGGGCCCACAACGCCCTCGAGGACGCCCGGCACAACCGCACCATCCACCAGTTCCTGACCAGCCTGCTGATGACCGAGGCGACGGAGTGACCGCCCCGACCAAGGTGGGCCCGCCGCCGACCTGTGGCGGGCCCATTGCGCAGCAGCCGCTGGAGCTCTCCTCGAGGAAGCTTCAGATCGTTCGGTTCGCGGCGAACGGCTTCACCAATGCCGAGATCGGCCGCGAGCTGTACCTGAGTACCCACACGGTCAACGACTACTGGCGGCAGATTTACAAGGCGCTCGGCGAGGTGGATCGGACGAACGCGGTCGCCTTGGCGCTGGTGCGCGGTCTGGTGCGGCCGGACGAAGTGCAGCTGCGACCCCCGCGCGGTTCCGCAGCGTGACCGTTTGTGATCTCCCTGGCGGGGCTGAGACCCCTACTCGCCGGTACAGCACCGGTATTCGCAACCCACCGTAACCGAACCCTCTTGGAGGGGACATGAATCCCCGACAGACCGCCGGCACCCTCACACGAGCCGCCGACTACGTCGAAGCCCACGGCTGGCGACGAGGCAGCATCCGAGGCCCTGACGGATCCGTGTGCGCGATCGGTGCCATCAGGGCCGTCTCGGCCCCCGGACCGGCCCGGCAGACATCCCCTGAGGAGCGGGCCGCACGCACCGCGCTCGCTCAGTACCTCGAGCTGCGGCCTGACCCGAACGACCCGTCGCCGCTGGCCGCCAATCCTTCGTGCCTGGTGACCGCCTGGAACGACCAGGTCGAGACCGCTGGCGAGGTCATCACCGCCATGCGGAACACCGCCAAACACCTGACCGGAGGGGCGTAGTGACCGATACGAACCAGACGGACGACGGGCTGCGCGAGCAGTACGCCACGGCGATCCGAGCCCTCAATGACGGCGGCACCCTCGCCGATCTCGACGAGGAAGACGCCGTGTACCGCCTCGCCGATACCGTGCTCGCCGTCCGCGACCGCCGTCTCGACCAGCTCGCCGCCGGACGCGCAACGTGGAAGGCCAAGGCCGAGGAGATCGAGCGCGACCGGGACCGACTCGCCTCGCAGGTGGACCAGCTGATCCAGCGCCTCGACCAGTACGCAGACCGAGGCATCCAGAGCGGCGAACGCGCCGAGCAGGCCGAGGGTGCTGTCGCCCGCGTGCGCGCCGAGTGCGACGCAATGGAGCAGGCCATGGCCGACGGTCACGCGAGCCTCAGTCGCCTGCGCGAGCACATTGGCCGTATCCGTGCCGCTGTCGACGCCCCGAAGGCCGAGCAGCCCAGTAGGGAGGCGCGGTGAACGCGGGGGCGTCGGCAGGGCAGAAGGCAGCCGCGTTACGCGTGCAGGCCGTCCCCCGGGGCTTCAAGCGCCGGGTGCTGGCTGCGGTGGGCATGGACCGGGAGGGCGCCCGCTTGCAGGTCGACGCGGGCCGTTGGGAGGCCGGGAAGGAAGGGGAGCAGCGCACGGCCGCTCTCCTCACCCCGCTCGGCCGCGAGGGGTGGGCCGGGTTCTACGACCGGCGGATACCGGGCCTCGACCGGGCGAACGCCGACCACGTCCTGGTATCGCCGGGCGCCCGGGTATTCATGCCAGATTCGAAGCTGTGGCACGCCCGCGCCCGGGTGCGCGTCGTCCGGGGCAGGCTGATGCACGGCGACGTCGACAAGGACCGGCAGGTCGACGGCGCGCTGAACGAGGCGAGGCTCATCGGCCAGGCGATCGGCGCTGCGGTGACGCCGCTGATCGCTGTGCACAACGCGCCGGTCGACAACGGCGGGTTCATCCTGCGCGGTGTGCCGGTGGTGCCCGCGGATCGGCTGGTGGAGTTGCTGCGCCGGAACGCCGGCGCGCCGACCCCGGGCGCGGCCCGCCAGCTGGCGCTGCGCGCGGACCGGAAGCTGCCGAGGTACGTCGAGGGTGGTGGGCGGTGATGGGGCAGGAGCAGCTGGTCCTCGACATCGCGGCCGCGCCGCTCGTGCCCGCCTCCGGGCCGCGGATGTACTGGGAGAACCACGGTCCTCGAGACTGGCGGCCGGTCACCGTGCGGGTCCGGTACGGGGAGACGGCCGGCATGCCCGCCCCAGTGTTCCCGCTCGTGCGCACCGCCACCCTGGCGCCGCGGAACGTGCTTGTCGAGCGGGGGGACGGTACGGCGGCTGTCCGGCCCGTGCGGCTGCTGCGCTGTCGGCCGCCCCGGCCCCGTTTATCTAGGGTCCGCAGGCACTTCACGCAGTTCAGGCGGCCCGACCCGCTGTCAGGCAAGTAAGGCAGGTAGCGTCCAGGAAGTGGTTCGGCCGAACCACTTCCTGGACGCCTGTTCGGCGAGCAGCGCCCCTACGCGTCCTCGCCGTACTCGGCGACGTAGGCCGCGTAGTTCTCCGCGAGGACGGCCCGGCCGGCCTCTGCGGTGAGGCGGTCCACCGAGGCGACGGCAGGGATCTGCCGCTCCTCAACGGTGGTGGTGATCAGCTCGACCCGGCGGGCCAGCTCGGCGACGACACTGGGCGCCGACTCGACCAGCAGCTTCCCCGCGCGCCACGAGAACCGCGGCGCCCGGCCGATGCCGGTGCTGCGGACCTTCGTGGCCAGGAAAGCCGCATGGCGGTACGGGAGATCCGGGTTCTCGGTCAGCAGCAGGTAGACCCGCTCGGTGTCCCCGCCGTAACCGATCAGGCCGGTGCACGGCTTGATCGGTCCGTCCGTGTCCCGGGCCACCACCTCGTAGACCCGGCACTCGGTGCAGCGGAACAGGTCTGTGCTGCTCTCGTACTCAAACTCGTGGCCGCCGTAGGCGTCGTCCGGCCCGGTGGCGTCGGGGGCCGGGCCGTCGGCAGTGCGGAGGGCCTGGGTGTACTTGCCGCCCTGGCGCGCGGCCTCGCGGGCGCGCTGCGCGGCGGTGGACTGCTTCTTCGGCACGGTCGACTCCAGCCTGGCGGTACTCCCACGCTTCCCGCCGGCGAATCGGGCCGGGACGATCTGCTGTCTTCGCGGGCCCCGGAGGACCTTGGCCGACTGTGCGCCGGGCAGCGTGGGCGCCCGGCACGGCGGCGAACGGCGGTACGCGTCTGGCCGTGGACTCCACGGTAGGGCACACCGCTGCCGGTAGAACGAGCGGCACACGGTCGGGGCGAGTGCGACCTTGTTTCGGCCGAAACAAGGTCGCACGACTTCGGTTCGTTCGAACCAAGGTTGAGGGTGGGCACGTACATCAAACATGCCGCACTTGCCTGAACGACCCGGAGATACCTGTCAGGCACGGGCCACGGGAGCTTCTTGTCTCACATGCCTGACGCCCATTTCGCACCCGAGATAATAGGGGCGTACGGTGGAGGAGCATCGCAGCGCGCTTCCCACGTAGAGCGGCCCGTCGCCTGGTGATTCCAGGCGGCGGGCCGCTTTCGTGCGTTCAGGCCTCGTCCCAGTCGGGCAGCACAGCGCGGATCTTCTCGGCGATCTCTTCGTCCGTCATGTGGTCGAACGACCCGGGGACGCAGGCCAAGTAGCCTTCCGTGCCGTCGGGCATGGCGACGGTGCGTATCTCGTACTCGAGGCCGTCGTCCTGGACGATTTCGCGCTTCTCAGGCATGGCGGCCTCCGCCGTGCAGCCGGGCGTCCACGACGAGGTTGATCAGTTCGGCGATGCGCTCGGCGCTGCCCTTGACGCCCTGGCTGTCCGGGCCGCCCAGGAGTGGGGCGATCTCGTCGCCGGTGTAGGGGGTTCCGCAGGGATGCCGGCGGAGGCGTTCCTCGGCGAGGTCGGTGACGTCGTGAGGGCAGGCGTCGGCGACAGTGCGGCGCATCTTGTCCGGGTTGAACTCGGCGATGAATTCCGCGTCGGTCATGTGCTCGACCGGGCTGCCGGGCTCGTAGACGACGGTGATGTGGGTTCCGTCTGGCGCCGTGACGGTGCGGGCGTCGTAGCGCGGTTCGGGCATGCGGACTCCCCTCGCTGTGGAGCGTGGGGGGTGGCTGTATTCACCATCCGCCTGTGGGGCTGGAGGGTCAAGGGGTGCGACATGGGTGCCCCCGCCAACGGACACGTTGGGGCGTAGGAGCAGCGCAGGATTCTCGACGACCGGGCCTTACATGGACTCTGCGTTCAGGTACGGTGCAGGGATGCCCCGGCTGCTTTCCTCAGCCGGGGCACCTCACGTTCGGATGGTGTCAGGCGAACTCGACGCCGCGACCGATCATCTCCCACCAAAGCTTTCCGGCGTAGTCGCCGAGCACGGCGAGAGACGTCATGTGGGTGGTGCGGGTCATGTTGTCCAGCGTGGTGCAGAGGCTGACGACCAGGTCGGCGGTGGACGCCTGGCTGATGTCGCTGTCATCGGGGAGGTTCTTGCCGCCGGAGTAGCGCTCAGCTCCGGTGTGTCGCTTCGGCGTTGCGCTGCCAAGAAAGGCCAGCGATGTCGTGGGCTTTGACGGCACTTGAGGCTCCTCGTCGTCTTCCTGCTTGGCTTCCCACTTCGCATATTCGGTGGGAGTCATGATCTCAAAGGTGGTCCGGTCCGGGTTGTGCAAGATGATCGCGGCGACGCTCGTTCCCTGCGTTGTGAGCCGACCGCCCTTGCCGTCAGAGTCGGCGGTCACCAGCCCGAGACGGACAAGCTTCATCAGGGTGTCCCGGCGGTACACGGCCACCATGCCGTTGCCAGCCGTGAGGCCGATCCGGAGGCAGTTGCGCTGCATCTCTGTGAGGCGAATCTTCCGACCCGTTTGCATTTTCGATGTCATCGTCACTCCCCTGCTTGCCACCAGTTTCTGTTTAACAAGAATGACGCGTCACGCACCCCTTGTCAACCCATGGTGGCAGGTGGATGCTAGATTCTGTTAAACACAAACCCGAGGGGGAACGATGGGGCGACCTGCCACCGGACAGACCAAGGTCATGGGCTTCCGCCCGCCCAAGCCACTGCGCGACGAGTTCGAAGCGATCGCCGCAGCCGAAGAGCGCAGCCCATCTGATGCGCTCGTCGAAGCCATGCACGACTGGGTGAAGAAGAAGCGCCGCGAGAACGCAGATCGGCTCGAGTTTTCAAACGCCGAACCTCACGAGCGGTAGCTTCACCGCATGGACGACCTGTACCAGATGATGCAGCCCGCTGCGCCCCAGCGTCCCTGCTGCGTAGACTGCGGAGCCCCGTACCCCTGCCAGAGTTGCGGTCAACACTTCTGCTGCGACGAGTGCGCTGCCTGCGGCGGCGGCCATACCTGCTACTGCCTCTGCCCCACCATGCGAGAGGACGCCGACGCCGAAGGCATCTCGTACACCGCTGCCCGCCGACTCCTGGCCACCGCAACCGCCGAGGTCTCCCAGGACCGTACCGCCATGATGGCCGGCCTGGTCGCCCGCAGCCGCGGCAAGTTCACGGCCGAGGAGGTTGCCGACCGGCTGGAACGCGGCGGCCAGGAGTACGCCGGGTACCTCAGGGACGGTCGGGAGGCCGCGATCGAGGCCCTTGAGTACGCCTTGGAGCACGGGGTGGATGCCGTTGATGACGAGCTGGCCGCCGTCGCCGTCAGCAAGGGGATGCCGATCACTACGGACGACCTGACCGAGGCCCTGCGCCGAGTCCGTGACCACAGCCTGGTCATCGACGACGGTTCATCGGTCGCCGAGACCGCCTACTGGGTCGCGGACCGCTATTGGATGCACCGCTGGAACAACGCGCTGGACCGGGCAGGCATCGGTGAGTACGACAGGGTTGCCGGACCGAACGTGTACCGGCGGTTCGCGCTCCATGAGTGGATGGCCCCCGGCCACTCCTCCGGCAGCGTGCCCGGACTCTACTGACCGGACTGGTGGACTCACATGTTGAGGTGTCGCGTATTCCGGACTGATGCGGGCCGCAGTCACTCTGTGTCAACCGCGGATGGGTGCTCACCAGTCCCGAGGCCGGTGAACCCCTCACAACTCCGGTCACAAGTCGATCACTTCGCGTCGAACCCACCCTGGTAGGTCACAGTCGCCCACTACGGTCATCCCACCCGAAATCCCAGGGGGGATCATGACCAACCCGTACACCAACCCGCCGCCACCGGCACCCGTCAGACCTGCACCCAAGTGGGCCCGCAAACGGTACGTGCTGCCCGCTCTGGGCCTGCTGTTCTTCCTCGGCATCGGCGCGGGGGCGGCCAGCGGCGACACCAAGACGTCGGAGAAGGAGACGAAGCAGGCGGCAGCCGCGCCGAAGCCTGGGCCGACGGTCACCGTGTACAAGACGGTGACCGCGAAGCCGAAGCCGGCGCCGACCGTCACGGTCACGAAGACGAAGACGAAAATCGTGAAGGTGACCGTGACCGCGAAGGCCCCCGCGAACAACGGCTCCTCCGCGGATGACGGGGGCAGCGGGGGCGGGGGGTCGGTGTACTACGAGAACTGCACGGCGGCCCGTGCGGCCGGGGCTGCGCCGATCCACCGCGGCGAGCCGGGGTACGCATCCCACCTGGACCGCGACGGGGACGGGGTCGGCTGCGACACCTGACCGGCCTGGCCCGAACGTACGACGCCCCACCCGCGACGGGTGGGGCGTTCGTCGTTACTCCGCGGGCGGCTCCACCAGCAGCGGCACGGTGCGCTCTTCCCGCGCGGCCCCGCTCGTGGCCGGGTCCCGATACCGGTGGCCCTCAGCGTCACGGAGCGCGGCCGTATACCGGATCACCCGCTGCCCGCCGTTGTGCTGCTCGATGGTGATCGGCGCTATGTCGACGTCACGCGGGTCGACGCCATTCGCGCGTAGCCAGTCCTGGAGCGCGGGCAGCTGGCCGGCCTCGAGGATGTGGTCCCACTGGTCGGAGTGGAAGACGGTGCGTGCCTCGGTCACGATCGTGCCTCGGGGGAGGTACGGCGCCATGCAGAAATCTCGTGCTTGCTCTCGCGGTCGGGCATGACGATCCGGTCACCGCGCTGGCCGTAGCCGATGACCTGCCCCGGCGTGATGTGAGGGTTGCCGTGCGAGTCGCTGCCGCAGCTACCGCAGGGATCCCCTCGATGGCGCCCGTGTTCGCACCGGTCGAGGTCGGCGACGAGCGCGGCCCACGGCCCGTCGCTGTCCTGGGAGTCGAGAGTGGGGGGTGATGTCCTGGCGGTGCGCTCGAGGGCGTGGTCGATGCCGTGTACGGCTGCTGTGACTTTGGCGTGGAGCGGGGAGTGCATGACGCGGTCGGCGCAGTGGAGGGCGGCGTTCATCTCGGCGTGCCGGGCGAGGTGTGTCTCGGCGGCGGCGAGGGCTTCGCGAGCCTTGGCCAGCTCACGGCGGAGGTCGTTCACGGTGGAGTCATTGGAAGGGGCCATGCCTCCATACTGGCCCTGCCCGGCCGGAGTGTTGCCCCGGCTCAGTCCTGCGGCCCAGCCGATGGGCGGAGCTGGTAGTCCGGGCACTTCCCGGGGTCCCCCCACGGCGCAGTGTGAGGCTCCGCGCTTCCGCACCAGGGGCAGGGGAGCACTGGGCGGGCCTGGCTGCCTTCGATACCGCAGTAGCCGGCCTCGCCGAACTCGGCGTTGCTGTAGACGACGATGGCGGGGCGGCCGCAGGTGCACAGCTCTCCTGGTGCGGCGCGACGTTCTGTCGAGTCGGTCATGTGTGGCAGTTTGCCAGCCGCTGGCCTGGGGCCGACTCAGGCGCTGCGGTCTTTCCGCTCGTCTGCGGCCAGCTTGTCGGGTTCGGGGGCGTTGCGGCGCCAGGTGTCGGAGCGGCGGCCGGCCTCGAGCGGGTCGGCTCCGTGGAGGGCGTCGTTGAGGATCCGGGAGACGGGCAGTACCTCGGCCACTGTCCGGATGGTCGTGAGCTCAGCGAAGCACGGATCACACAGGTCGTATGGGATCTTCAGTCCCAGGCTGCGCACGGTTTCATCGACGTGCCCGCATTCGCTGCACGTCCCGCCTGCGGCTGGCTGCTGCTCCCCGCGTGTCCCCATGCCCTGATGGTGCGCCGAGGCCGTAGATGGGCGTTAGGGCGCGTTTCGGTCGCAGGGTGGCATTCCTCGACAGAGGAGAGTTGGGGCGTCACACGGGCCCACAGCCGTGCAGTGGGGACGCTCAGGCGGTGGCCGGGGGAGGCTGCTGCCCGGGGCGGAGGCACACGGGGCACGTCCACGCCCGGCCGAGGAGCCGTACGAGCCGCGTCTCGGGGTGGTCAGGGCACTTCAGCGCCGGCGCGGCGACCGGCCGGGGGGCAGGGGCGGGAGTGTGGAGGTAGGCGGCGGCCCAGCGGCGGCCCGTCTCATCCCTCTCCACTGTCGTCCTGCTCATCCTCGTCGTCCTCGCTCGATGCGGTGACGGTCTCCTCGTCGAGGAGCGGATAGCCGTTGACCTGATCCTTCATGGGGGTCTCCTCATCTCGCGATGCCCGCAGCATGCACCCGCCGACGGGGCGCCCGGGAGGCGTACTACAGGGCGCGCACGAACAGCCATGCGCCGCTGTGGCACTTCACGGTCAGCCCATCCTTCGGCTCCTCGCGAAGCGACCACTGATCGATGGTGTCGATCTCCTTCGAGCCTGACCCGACCAGGAGCCGAGCGAGCCATCCTTCGGACCCGTCGGCCCACGGCCCGTCCATCGTCACCGGCTCGACCTCGACGGGCTTCTCGGGTCGGTCGAAGTTGTCGCCTTCCGCGGACCTGATGGTGATCTGCCAGCGCACCTCACGCCCCTCGAGGGCGACGGCCAGGCCGAACGGGCGCTTGGTGTCACCGGCTTCCGCGAGCGTCGCCGCCTTCCCGGCCCTGGGGTCGTTCTTGGCGAGGTCGCGGACGAAGTTCTGGAAGCGATCGGGGCGCACTACAGGGTCCTTTCGGTTGGGTGGACGGGCTCATCGTATGGCGGTGGGCTTGTCGGGGAGGGGCAGGAGTTCGAGGGTTCGTGGCGATCTGCTCCGTCACCGTTGACGTTCCTGGGGGATGAGAACGTCCGCGCCACACCAGAGGTCCGTACATACGCCGCCGTCCGGAAGGTCGTCGGCGGCGACCGGGGTCAGCTCGACACTCAAGCTCGGGTCGGGTGCGTGTTGCAGGCAACGCAGGATGCGGCCGTCCGCCGACCGGTAGGCGACCACGCCGGGCTCGTGCGGGTATGGCTGCTCGTCTTCGGCGCGGCGCCCCCAGAAGGTGCGTCCCGCTCGATGGTCGCCGGGGTGTCCGATCGGGCGGCGGCAACGGAAGATTCCTGCATGCACAGACAGGCAGCGGTTGGGCTCCAGGAAGTGCTTGCTGGTGCCGAGGTCGCCGAGCGGCTTGCCAGGCTCGGTGGTCGGCGGGCCGCTGAGACGGTGACAGGCACACAGCCACTCCCCGGTGCCGTGCGGCACCTTGCAGTCGACCGGGGTCGGGGCGGTGCATCCGCATCCGGTGTTGCGGCGGTAGGTTTCCCAGGCGCGCGGATCGTACACGGGGTCGATGTTGGGACTGACGGTCATGATCTCTCCTCGGTGTTGTTGCTGGCAGTGGTCGGGCGCCGGGATGCCGGGCCAGGTGCTGGCGCGGTGGGCGGTCTCGAGATCGTGCGCGTACTCGACCACCCCGGGTAGCTCCGGCTCGGCGGTCACCCGGCGGTCTCGGTCTCGTGGGCGCGGATGGCTGCCATGATCCGGGCGGCCAGGAGTTCAGCCAACGACCGTCGCTCGATGACCGGCTCGCCGTCGTACCGGTCCAGTCCCAGGGCTTCACGGACCACCAGTTCGAAGCGCGGGTCCTGGCGGGCCTGGGCCCACGACGCCGCGGTCGTCGATGGGGCCCGGTCGTCCGGGTGGTGCGAGGCCAGCAGGCCCTCAAGTTCACTGATCCTGCGTTCGGCGCGCTCGTTGCGGCGTTCCTTCGCGCGCTCCCAGCCTCGGGAGAAAGCGGCCCGCCGCTCCTCCCGCGGGGCGCCGTCCAGCCAGCCGAGGAGTTCGTGAGCAGCGTCGCGGTGCTCCTGCGCGCGCTGCAGGTCGCCTTTCTCCAGCTCGGCGAGGCGGGTGAAGTCGTAGATCCAGGCGAGCTGGTCGGCGAGCTTGCCGGGGCGGTCGGCTTCGGTGGTGTCGTCGTCTTCGGGCTGCTCGCCGAGGTCGGCGGTCACTGGCTGGCTCCTTCTGTCTCGAGGTCGGCGACACTGACGACCATGCGCAGACGGCCCCGGGACGGCAGGGGAAGGGTCTCGCCGGGCGTGGGCCAGTCGTCCGCGCACAGCCCGTACGACGGCGGCTCCCAGAACTGCCCGCGGTAGTGCCGGTAGACCTTCTCCCAGTCGGCCTTGAAGTAGCAGGGGAGGAGCCCGCCGCGGTTGGGGATCGGCTTGGGCGCGGCCTCGTTCTGCGCGCGCACCTGCTCGGCGACGCGTTCGGCGTGGTCGCTGTGGCGCTTGCAGAACCAGTGGGCGGTCACCCACCCGGTACGCGGGTCCTTCTCGAGGATGCGGTGGTGGGATCCGGCGCCGCATACGCCGTCCTCGGTGCGCCAGTCCCGGGGCGGGGCGTAGGTCGCCGCCGCCTGCGCCTTCAGCGCGGCCAGTAGCTCGGGCGGGGGCTCCGGTACGCGGATGGGCACCGGCGCGGTCGGGTCGGGCTCGCTGGGCTTGGACGGCCGGGGCCGGTAGGGGCGCAGGCGCGGCGCTTCGCACGCGGGGCCGAGGTTGCACCGTTTCTGGGCCTGGTAGGGGAGTTCGTAACGGGGCGCGTCGTCGGCGATGAGCCGGTCGTAGCGGGCCTTCCGGCCGTGCTCGACGCCGAGCTTCCGGCGGGCCACTGTCAGGGGGCTGACGCCTTCCTCACGCTTCGCGAGGTCGACCGCGTACGCGACGGCGAGGAGGAGCTCGCAGGCTTCGTGACCGACGCGCGGGTCTTCGTAGATGGCGGCCACCAGCTCGGGGAACGACCGCTTCGGGCGTTGTTCCTCGGCCGGGGCGGGGACGGATTGGAGGGGCACGGGTCACGCCTCCCGGGGTTCGTAGTCGTGCCAGCTGTCGTCCTCGTATTGCGGGTCTGCCGCGCACTGGCGGCATTGGCCGACGGACACTGGCTCGTCGGCCTCGGCGTGCTGGTCTTCAGGGTGCCCGCACTCGGCGCAGCCCGCGTTATCGGCCGCGTACTCGACGACGACCGTGGTGGTACGCCGGGCGATCCGGTACTCGAACTCCGGCTGCATCCTGCGGCGCGCGGCGAGGCGTTCGGTAGCGAAGTCCAGGTCGATGGCCGTGCTGCTGCACTGCTCCCAGGTGCCGTCAGGTTGCTGGCACTGGACGAAGTACTCGACGGTCGTGCGGCACTCCGCCAGTGGGGGGTTCACCGCTGCGCCTCCAGCCTGGTGGTCAGCTTGAGCCGCGGGTGCTCGTCGCTGTCGAGCGCGATGGCCGCGTAGATGTCGGCCAGGGCGGCCCGGGCCGGGATCTCGAGGCGGGCCACCTTCACCTCGACGCCGACCCGGGGCACCGGCGCGCCGGGTGCGATACGGCCCTCGAGGTCGAGATGGTCCGCGTACACGTCCAGTTCCCAGTGCGTCAGGCGCACGGCGAGGCCGTCGTCGTAGCGGACCACGATCTCCGTGTGGGTGTTCGTCTTGTCGGGGTCGAGGCGGTCGGCGGCGTCTTCCCATTCGACGCAGTCGTGCTCGCTGGCCTCGGCGCGCAGGATCTCGGCGTCGTGGCGGCGGACGGCGCGGATGAGGCGGTCGATGGCGGGCAGGTTGGGGACCCGGAAAGCCTCCTCCCGTGCCTCGGCCACAGCCTGCTCGGCGCGCTCCAGTGGGGTGGTCATGAGGCGACTCCTGCGGTGAGTTGAGCGTGGACGGCGGCCAGGACGTCGTCCTTGGGGGTCCATAGGCCGAGCTGCCCGGTCGCGGGCACGGGCGTGGCCAGGGCCCGGGCGTCGGCGAGCTGCCAGTGGAAGTAGCCGCGCATGCCCCACGGGGCGCAACAGCCGCCGTCGTCGATGTGGACGCCGACCAGGCGGGCGGTGCCGATGATGCCCATCCGGACGTCGGGCCGCTGCTCCCAGTCCACGTCCTCGCCGAGTTCGTGGGGTTCCTTCCCGGCGTGGATGAGGATCGTCGTGCCGAGGTGCTTGGCCGGGGCCGGGACGGTCGTGGACCGGTTCTCGATGGTCTTCAGGCCGTCGCGGGGGTGGCCGTGGACGATGGCGTCGGCGAACGGCTGCCGCACGGTGAGGGCCCGCATCGGGGGGACTTCCAGGAGCACGGCCTGCTCGGCGCGCTTGATCGGGGTGGTCACGGCGTGCTCCTTTCGGTGACGGGCAGGGTGTGGGGCTCGGGGTGGTAGTCGTAGGCGAGCCCGGCGACCCAGTCCGGCCACTCGTCGGGCGTGCTTGTGTAGGTGCAGGTGAGGCGCTTGTCCGTGAGTGTTTTGATGTTTCGTCCGTCAGCTGCATTGAACGGAGAGCGCCAGAAGCCATGAACGGTGGCGCGCATCTCGCGTCGACCGTCCTCGTACCTGTTGTAGGTGAGGTCGACGCTGTCCGGGACGCATGTGCCGAACCCGTGTTGGTTGGGGAGGTCAGGGGCCTTGACGGTGAGGCGGACGATGCTGGTCTCGGAGTGGGGGCGGACGTTGATGCGGTCGGATGCGGCGAGCTGCCGTTCCATCAGGGCCGGGGCGTTGGTGTTGTCGGCATTCACGGGCGTGGGGTCCTTTCGTGGGCGGGGAGCCGGTAGGTCAGCTCCAGCAGCTCGGTCCGAGTCGGCCGGGGCGCAGTGGGAAACGGGGAACGGGCACGTCAGTCGCCCAGGAGGATCGTCACGGGCACGGCGCCCGGGGTGCGCTGGTCGGGTTCGAGGTCGAACCACTGCTCGCCCTGCTCGTTGTGCCAGTACACGGCCCAGGTGCGCTGGACCCGGTACTGGAGCTCGGCCGGTGTCGATGACCGGTCGCAGGGTTCGCCGGCCAGATCGCGGAGGAACGCCGCGGAGGCGTCGACCATGAGGGCGGGGTCGATGTGGCCGAGCGCGATGCAGCTGCTGTCCTCGCCGTAGCAGTCGAGCGCCACCCCGTCGTGGACGGCGGTCATGTCGGCCGCTGTGGGGGTGAACTGCCGGGCGGGGGTCCAGCCCTCCAGCGCGCGGGCGGTGTCCTCCAGAGCGTCGAGGACGTCGTACTGGGTGCGTTCGGGGCTGTCGTGCCAGTCGATGAACTGCTCGGGGTCGTCCGGGTCGGGCAGGCCGAGGTGCTTCGACAGGTGGGCGATGGCGGCGTCGTAGCGGGCCTGGTCCTGGTCGGTGAGGATGCGGCGGGGGTCGTAGTGCCAGCCCACGGCGCCGAGGCCGATCGCGGACAGGGCGTGGATGTGGCCCTGGATGTCGCAGGGCCGGCCCTGGGTCCAGCCGCGGCGGCTCAGCTCGTCGTGGGCGGTGTGGAGGATGCTGGCGATGTCGTCGCGGGACGGGGCGGAGGTGGTGGTCACAGGGCGCCGTCCTCAGCGCGCCGGTCGGCTATCGCGCGTACGTCGGAGGCGGTCAGGCTCGGCGAGTCACGCCAGGACGGGAGCAGCAGCTTCTCCATCTCGGCGCGGATGGCCCTGCGCTCGTGCAGCCACGCCATCCACGCCTTGTGGCCGGCCCCGCCCGGGGCTGTGTAGGTGCGACGGACCTCGTCCCACTGCTCCTTGGAGTCCAGGCCGTAGGCGGCGAGGAAGCCCGGCCCCCAGCTCATGAGTTGAGCAGGGTCCGTCGGCCAGCCGAAGGGTGGCCTGGGGCGTCGGACCCGGCGGCCTGCAATGTACTGCTGCCATTCGTGCCGCTCTCGTCTGCGGTCGGCGGCGTCCATCAGGTCGGCGGTGTGGTGGAGGGCGTGGACAACAGGCCCGAGGTCCCCGCGGCGCCCCAAGCGGGCACGGCGGGCGGTGCGGAGGCAGGTGAGTAGTTCGAGGCGGGCTTCCTCGGTCACGGCGAGTTCTCCTTGCGAAAGCGGGTCTGATCGAGTGCCCCGCGCCGGATTCGAACC
>NZ_JARAXF010000042.1:0-88519 GCF_033793745.1 Streptomyces sp. ME19-01-6
TCCCAGCCGACGTCATCCAGCCAGTCGGCGGTCCAGTCTCCCGCGACGTCGACGGCCTCACCGAGATCCTCGACCCGGTCCTCGACCCAGTCCTCGACCGAGTCCGGTATGAAATCCCCAAGTCCCATGAGCGCTCATCCCCCGATCAGCGGTCGTACGAGCCGTGTGCCGTGGCCCTCGTCCCGTGTCGCTGCCGCACCGGCCCGGTTCCACCCGTACGACCTGCGGCCTTTGACACGATACGGTCGCGCGACGCCACGATCGGAGCGCGGAACGCCCGCTGTTGCAAACCCCGCACAAACCACTCCCGCCTGTGTCAGTGACCGCACGTGCTGTAGTCGTCGACGACGGCCGGCAGCCCGCCTCACCAGGTTCTCCGCGGCCAACTCGCGGGACGTTCCCTTCCGTTATTGCACTCTGTTACCTTCCTTGTTCTGCCATGAAGAACATGGGCGCAGCGGGTGGAGGAAGGCAGTATGGGGGACACAGGGCTGTCTGAGCGTTGGCAGGCGTATTACGACGCGGCGGGCGGAACGGATACCGGCGGCAAAGACGTCCAAACCAGGCTGGCCAGTGCAGACGGTGATAAAGGGGGCGGCAAGGGCGGCTCCGGCGGCAATCTGAAATCGTCGAAGGGACCGTGGGATGCCGCGTCAACCGCCTTGGGCGATCTGCATCGGAATGCCGTGACCGCGCTGGGCGATCTCAAGCACGGGCAGGAAGGCGCGGGAGTCGCCAGCAAGGGCGTCGAGGGGCTGGAGAGCGCGGCCATGCAGGTGCGGGTCTTCAACTCCTGGGAAGCCCGGCTGACGGTCGTACGCGATGAATGCGCCGAACTCAAGGGGAAGCTGCAGAAAGCAGGCAATGACCTCGCCAATCAGGACGAGGCGATAGAGGCGCTCTTCAAGGCACAGGACACGAGGCCGATTCCCCCGCCGGGCGGGCCGTCGGGGAGTTGGTGAGCCGCGTCATGGTGACTTTCGCACAGTTGAAGGCGATCGACCCCGCCCAGTTCGAGCAGGCGGCGGACGGCTGGCACAAGGTCAGCTCCAGTGCCAGCGCGGCCAAGGACCGGCTGGACAATGAGATCAACGCAAAGCTCCGTGGGGGCCTGAAGGGCGACGGGGTCAGCACGGCGCTGGGTCGGCTGGAACGGCTGAGTGAGAACTTCCACTACATGCAGGTGGAGTGCGCGCTGATCCTGACGGCCTTGAACGGGCTGGCCGCGGAGTTGCGGGCGGCGAAGAAGAAGATGGACAACGCCGTCCAGGACGCGCAGGACGCGGGGATGACCGTCAAGGAAGACGGTTCGGTGGAGTACAAGCCGCCGTTGGTCCTGCTGCCGGGCCAGGAGTACCAGCCGCCCGGGAACGGGACGCCGTTTGTGACCACGACGCCGAAGGAGCAGGCGCAGGGGTTCGCGGACCGGATCGGTGACGCGCTCAAGGACGCGACGGACGCGGACGGGAAGTACGCGAAGACGCTGAGCAAGCTGATCACGGTGGCCGATCTGTCGGTGACCAAGGAGGACTGGACCGACGCCGCTGCGGACCGTGGGGCGGTCAAGAAGACCGTCGGCAACTATCTGCCGCCTCTCTTCAAGGGCTGGGCACCCAGGGACTACGCGGAGATGTGGGAGGGCCTCAGCAAAGAGGAGCGGGCGGAGTACATCGCCCTGTATCCGGCGAGCGTGGGCAAGCTGGACGGCCTTCCCGCCGAGGACCGCGACGAGGCCAACCGCATCTGGTTCAACGAGCAGCGGGCGAAATACCAGACCGAACTGGCCAATCTGCCGCCCGAGCCCAAACCGAAGTACATCCTGGCCGGACGCTCTTCCGTGATCAACCCGGAATGGACCAGGTGGGACAACCATAAGAAGCATTTGGAGTCCTCCCTCAACGGCATGAAGCGCATTCAGATGCGTTTCGATGACACGGGGAAGGTCGACGCCTTCGACAACACCCGGCCCTCCGGTTACAAGCCGACCGGCGACGGGCTGCCGCCGGCGTATCTGCTGGATTTCGACCCCGAGAAGAACGGTCGCGCGATCATCGCGAACGGCAACCCGGACACGGCCGATCACACCGCCGTGATGGTAGGCGGCACCAATGGCACGCTCGGCGGCATCAACAAACCCGTCATCGCGGGCACCAACCTCTGGCAGGCCGCCAGCGCGATGCCGGGCGAGCCCAAGGTGTCGACCATCACCTGGCACGGTTACGACGCTCCGCAGAACTTTTTCCCGGAAGCCATGAAGGACAAGTACGCGGACGAAGCAGGGCCGGATCTCAATCAATTCCTGTCGGGGCTGCATACCTCTCATGACCCGTCGGCCAATGACCACCTGTCGGTGCAGGCACAGAGCTACGGCACCGTGGTGGTGGGCTCCGCCGCCCGCCAGGGCACCCTGGAGGCGGACGATGTGATGCTCAGCGGCAGCCCGGGCGTCCAGGTCGGGCGGGCCGAGGATCTGGACGTGCCCTCAGGACATGTGTGGAACCAGAAGGCGCAGGGCGACTGGGTGCCCAAGTGGGGGGCGCCCACCCATGGCCACCACGAGGGCCTGACGCAGTTCATCACCCCCAGCGACCCCATCTTCGGCGCCAACCAGATGGCCACCGACACCAACGGGCACGGAAACTACTGGCTCGCCGGTTCGGAGAGCCTGGAGAACCAGGCGAGAGTCGTGGTGGGACGCTATGACGAGGTCCATTTGAAGTAGCGGGGGGTTTTCTCGATGTCCGACTCCGATGACCTCGGTCTCGGCTACACGCCCGAGGTCCGGGAGGTCTCCGCGCTCCGGGAGGAGGCCAGGCAGCTCTCCAGCGAGCTGTACGACCTGCTGCGGGTGAAGGGGAAGACGACCGCGCCCGGCCCGGGAGTGGATCTGTGCGGCGACATGGACCCGGAGACGTTCTATGTCGTCCGCCACCTCTGGTCGGTGTACGGCGTGCCGGCCGGGGATCTCGAGGCCGCCTGGCAGGGCCTCGGGGAGGATCTCCCCCGGCACGGCTGGGAGATCGTCCACGAGGGGCGGGAGCCGACCGTCGCCCAGTCCCCGTATCTGATGGTCGACTCCACCCGGAAGAAGTTCACGCTCAAAGCCACCTTGCTGATCCCGACCGAAAGGGACGCACAGCGGAGCGGCGCGGAGCCCGGGATCATGTTCCATCTCATCTCCGCCTGCTTCCGGGTCCCCGAAGGCACCACGGTGGACGAGTACTGAGCCCGGGCACGGGCGGGCGAGGTGTCGGGCATCATGGACGCCATGACCTCGCGGACCCCGGCGACCTGGATCACCATCGCGTCGTACGAGAACCTGCCCGGCGCTCCGCGGCCCCTGGCGGCCGCCCGCGCTTGACTGCGCGACCGCGGCATCGACTGGATGCCCTTCGCACCGGCTGAGGTCCGCTGCGATGTGATGTGCGGCATCGGGGCCGACGGCCGTCGCCGCGGCTGGATTTACGTACACGTCGGCCCCGACGCCCTGCGCCGCCTCGGGCTGCACCCCGACCAGCCGACCGCGGCGGTCGTGGGACCGTCCCCGCCCGGCTGGTGGCATGCCGCCGCGGAGCGCCACGCTCAGCGGGGTGTTCCGTAGCCGCTGCTCACGTCGTACGCGATCGCTCGGCGGGGAAGCCGTGGGCGCGGGCGGCGACCACCACGGCCAGGACGGGCGCCAGGAGCACCAGGACGGTCCAGGGGAAGGCACCGGAGCCGAGGAGGTCGAGGAGGATCCCGCCGACGACTCCGCCGCCGGCCATGGCCGCGTTCCACAGGGTGACGAGCATGGCCTGCGCGGAGTCCGCCGCGTCTCCTCCCGCCTCGGCCACGGCGGTCTGCAGCAGTGTGGGGACGCCTCCCCAGCCCAGGCCCCACAGGGTCGCCGCGAGGTAGACCTGGGCGCGGCTGCCGGCCGGGACCGCGAGGACGGCGGCCGCGGCGGCGAAAAGGATCGTCGCGGCGATGGTGAGGGCCCGCAGCCGGCGGTCGATGCGGGCGCCCACGATCCAGATGCTCACCATGGAGGCGGCGCCGAAGACCAGCAGGACGAGGTCGGTGGAGCCGCCCATGGCGCGCTCGTCGAGGAAGGTGGCGATGTAGGTGTAGAGGATGGTGTGGGCCAGCACATAGACCAGCGTGACGAACAGGACCGGTGCCACGCCGGGGACGGTCAGGGCCCGCAGGATCGGGGGGCGGCCGTCCCGCCGCTGTCCGGGGTAGTCGGGGACCAGCGCGGCGATCCACCCGATCAGGACGGCGGCGAGCGCGGTGATGAGGGTGAACGTCACCCGCCAGCCGAGCGCTTCGCCGAGGAAGGTGCCCGCGGGCACCCCCAGGGACAGGGCGATCGGAATGCCGGTCATGACGACCGCGACCGCCTTGCCCTGCAGCGGGGCGGGTGCCATACGGCGGGCGTATCCGGCCAGCAGTGCCCAGGCCAGACCCGCGGCCACCCCCGCGACGAACCGGGCCGCCATGGTCAGCGGATAGTTCGTCGAGGCGGCGGTGACCGTGTTGGCGACGGCGAAGCCCACCATCGCCGCCAGCAGCAGCCGCTTGCGGCGCCACCCCGCCGTGGCCGCGGACAGCGGGATCGCGGTGAGTGCGGTGCCGATCGCGTAGATCGTCACCGACTGCCCCATCGCGGATTCGCCGACCCCCAGGTCGGCGCCCATCGCGGGCAGCACGCCCGCGGGCAGCGTCTCGGTCAGGCTGGTGATGAAGACGGCGGTGGCCAGCGCCAGCAGCGCGGGCAGGGGGAGTTTCGGGTTCTGGTCCTCGGTTCCGGGGCGGGAACCGGCTTGTGGTGTGGTGTCGTTGCGCACGCTGCGTATGCTGGAACCATCACATTGATGTGAAGGTCAAAACGACTGTGTGTGAGGTGGAGCACATGCGCATCGGAGAGCTGTCGGAGCGCACCGGCACGCCCCGACGGCTGCTGCGCTATTACGAGGAGCAGGGGCTCATCGCCGCCGCCCGTTGCCCGAACGGCTACCGCGACTACGACGAGCGCTTCGTGGACCGGGTCCTGCAGATCAGGGGGCTGCTCGACGCCGGGCTGCCGACCCGGATCATCAAACAGATCCTCCCCTGTCTCGACAAGCCCCGGGTCATCCACTTCTCGGACGCGACACCGGAGATGATCGCCACGCTGGAGCACGAACGCGACCGGATGAGCGAGCGCATCGGCTGCCTGGTGCGCAACCGGGACGCCATCGCGGAGTACCTGGAGACGGTGCTCAGCAACGACCGCGCGCGGGCCGCCGCCCGCGAGGCGTCGGGGGGCTGAGCGCCGGGTCAGGGCTCCTCGCCCAGGGCCGCGATTTCGCCGAGCGTCACCGGGGTGGCCAGTGGGCGGCGGGCCAGCGGAAGGAGGTCGTAACGGGGAGCACGGGGTGATCCGCCCGTGAGCGCCGCCGCCACCTGGGCGGTCGCGAAACCGCACACCCGGCCCTGGCACATCCCCATGCCCGGGCGGGCCAGCATCTTCAGTGTCCGCGGGTCCTCCGCACCGAGTACGCGGGCGGCGTGGCACAGGTCGTGGTAGGTCACCTCCTCGCAGCGGCAGATGACCGTGGACGGTTCGAGCCAGTCGGTCCAGCCCAACGGCACCGGACAGGCGGTGTGCAGGGCGGCGGCGAAGCGCCGGCCCCTGCGGATCGCGCGCTGGAGCCGGCGCAGCCGGCGCTCGTCGACGGCCCGCCCCAGGTCGGCGGCCGCGGCGAGCCCGCTCAGCCGGCCCTCGCGGACGGCGAGCGCCGCGCCGCCGACCCCGGTGGCCTCCCCCGCCAGATAGACGCCGGGGACATCGGCTGCCCGCTGCCGGGCGTCGACCACGGCGACCAGCGAGCCGTCGGTGTCCAGCCGGGTGCGCGCACCGACCATCAGCGGCAGCTCGAGTGACGGGGTGAACCCCCAGCCCAGCGCGACCAGATCGGCGTCCACCTCGATCCGTACGCCGCTTCGCGGGCGTCCGTCGCGGTCAAGCGGCGCGATGCGGACGGACCGCGCCCGGTCCTCCCCACGGATCTCGGTGACCGCTGTCCTGGTGCGGTAGGAGATGCCGTGCCGGGCCAGCAGCCCGGCGTACTGGGCCCCCTCGACCGCCTTGGCCGGTTCCCGCAGCGCGCCGCCCGGGTCGCGCAGCCAGCCGCGGAGCGGATTGGCCTCGCAGACCATGACGACCTCGGCGCCCGCCGCGGCGAGGCCGGTGGCCACCGGCAGCAGGAACGGTCCGGTCCCCGCCACCACGGCCCGCCGCCCGGCGAGGGTGCCGCTCCCCTTGAGCAGGGCCTGCACCCCGCCGGCCGCCATGACGCCGGGCAGCTCCCAGCCCGGCACCGGAAGCTGGCGGTCGTACGCGCCCGGGCACAGGATCAGCGAACGCGCGGTCAGCGTCCGGGTACCGGGCCCGCGGCCGTCGTGCGTGGGCCGCAGGTGAAGGG
This sequence comes from Streptomyces sp. ME19-01-6, assembly GCF_033793745.1. Taxonomy (NCBI): domain Bacteria; kingdom Bacillati; phylum Actinomycetota; class Actinomycetes; order Kitasatosporales; family Streptomycetaceae; genus Streptomyces; species Streptomyces sp. ME19-01-6. The sequence continues at coordinate 6,450 of NZ_JARAXF010000042.1, forward strand.
TGAACCGGTCGGCCTCGCGGCGGACCAGCCACACCTGGTGTCCGAAGAGCGTCCGGGTCCCCGTACGGGCCAGGCCCGCGCGCAGGGCGGCGAACGTGCGGCGGCCGTGCTGTCCCGGGGAGGGCCCGTCGGCATGGGGGCCGTCGTGCGGACCATGCCGCCAGTACTGGCCGCCGGGCCGCTCGCCGGCGTCCACCAGGGCCACGGTCAGCCCGGCCGCCGCCGCCTCCACCGCGGCGGCCATCCCGGCCGGGCCGGCGCCGACCACCGCCACATCGGCCACGGCCGCGTCCGTCCCGTCCGCGTCAGTCCCGTCCGTGTCAGCCACCGCGTCAGCCACCGCGTCACCGTTCCCGCGCATCGGCGGCCCTCCCCGCGAGTCCGGACTCCAGCCGCATGCCGTCGGCGGCGGGCACCAGGCAGGCCCGCTGGTCGGGGCGGCCGTCGACGGTGATCAGGCAGTCGTAGCAGACGCCGATCCCGCAGAACAGCCCGCGGGGCCGGCCCTCCCCACGGGTGGCGCGCCAGGCGACCACCCCCGCCGCGACCAGCGCCGCCCCGACGCTCTGGCCCGGCCGGGCGTGGATGGTCCGTCCGTCGAAGGACAGACGGCAAGGGAGGTTACCGGGGGGCATCTCAGGGGGCATCGCGGCTCACCTCGTCGCCGGGCAGGGCTCGCTCGAATCGTTCGGGCGAGAAGGGGGTCAGGTCCAGGCCGGTCGGGCGGTCCGTCAGCGCTTGCGCGAGCAGCTTGCCGGTCCCCACCGACAGGCCCACTCCGGCGCCTTCGTGTCCGCAGGCGTGCCAGAGCCCGGGGGCCCGCGGATCGGGACCGATCACCGGCAGGTGGTCGGGGCAGTACGGTCTGAAGCCCAGATAGCTGCGAATGGCCTGGACGGAGGCCAGGAAGGGGAAGAGCGCGATCGCGTTGCGAGCCAGTGCCGCGAGGAGGGACGGCGGGACCTCGCGGTCGAAGCCGACCCGTTCCCGGGACGAGCCGATCAGGACGGTGCCCGCGCGGGTGCCCTCGACGACGGGTGAGGTCTGCAGCGCCGCGTCCGAGCTGGCCACATCGCTCACGTACTCCGCCGCGTAGACCTTGTGCCGGATCATGACCGGGAGCGGCTGGGTGACCAGGACGCATCCCCTCCTGGGCAGCACCGGCACCCGCACCCCGGCCAGCTCGGCGACCGCGCCGGCCCAGGTGCCCGCCGCGTTCAGCACGGCGGATGCGCTGAGCGGGCCGCGGCTGGTGCGGACTCCGGTGATCCGCTCGCCGGCCCGGAGGAACCCGGTGACCTCGGTGTCCGTCCGCAGCCGGGCGCCCGCCCGCCGGGCCATACGCAGCAGATGTGCCACCACCAGCATGGGCTGGACCTGTGCGTCCTGCGGGTAGTACGCGCCGGAGGCCAGCCCGGGCGACAAATGGGGCTCGTAGGTGCGCAGCTCGTCCCGCGGCACGTCGATGGCCTCGATACCGCGGGCGCGCTGCGCCCGGACGAGTTCGGCGAGCGCGCCCGCGCCGTCCGGGGAGGCGGCCACCACCAGGCCGCCCTTGGCCTCGAACTCCCACAGCCCGGCGTGTTCGGCCAGATCCTCGCGCCAGACCCGCTGCGAGAACAGGGCCAGGTCGAGTTCGGGTCCGGCCTCCTTGTCGGAGACCAGCAGATTGCCTTCGCCGGCGCTGGACGTGCCACCGGCGAGCGGGCCGCGGTCGACGACGGTGACACGGAGCCCGGCGCGCGCCGCGAAGTACGCGGCGGCGGCGCCGACCACCCCGGCTCCGATCACCACCAGGTCGGCGGTGTCGCCGCGCGCCGCCGGGCCGGTTGGGGAGGGCGCGGTCACGTGCCGCCCGCCCAGATGCCCCGTACGTGTCCGATGTGGCGGTGCATGAAGAGCTCAGCCGCCTCCGCGTTCCTGGACTCGACGAAGCCCAGCAGCTGGTGGTGTTCCGCCGCGGACTCCACCAGGGTGCCGTTGCGCACCAGCGGCGCCAGCCCCAGCAGGCGGGTCTGGGCCCGGAGGTTGGACACCACCTCCAGCAGGCGCCGGTTGCCGCCGTGCCCCAGCAGGGCGAGGTGGAAGACCCGGTCGGCCTCGACATAGCCGATCAGGTCACCCTTCTCGGCGGCCTCCACGATGCGCTGGGCCAGCTCCCGCAGGGCGGGGAAGGCCTCCGCTGGGACCAGCGGCACCACGGCCCGGACCGAGGGCGGTTCCACCAGCAGCCTTACCGCCGTCACCTCGTCCAGGTCCTTCTCGGAGACCTCGGTGATGAGGAAGCCCTTGTTGGGCTGCGCCACCACCAGCTCCTCCTTGACCAGGTCGATCATCGCCTCGCGCACCGGGGTGGAGGACACCCCGAACTTGGCGGCCAGCGTCGGCGCGGAATACACCGTGCCGGGTGTCAGCTCTCCGGAGATGATCGCGGCGCGCAGCGCGTTTCTCACCCGGTCACGGAGGATTTCACGCTTTCCCACGGTGCGGAGGTGCGTCGTCGACTCCTCCGTGACCGGCCGTTCGCCGTCCAACTGGGTTGCCTCTTTCTACAGCAGGTTCTCAAGCAGGAATCCGGCCGGAAACGGGTCGTCCGGATCCAGGGTGAACTGGGCGGTGCCGGTGACCCATGCCCGCCCGGTGATGGTGGGCACCACGGCGGGCCGGCCGGCCACCTCAGTCTCCTCGATCAGCCGCCCGACGAAGCACGTGCCGATGAAGGACTCGTTCACGAACTCCGCCCCCAGGGCCAGTTCGCCGCGGGAGTGGAGCTGCGCCATGCGGGCACTGGTGCCGGTGCCGCACGGCGAGCGGTCGAACCAGCCGGGGTGGATGCCCATGGCGTGCCGGGAGTGCGCGGCGGTCGAGCCGGGCGCCTTGAGGTAGACGTGGTGGCAGCCGCGGATGTCGGGGCGCTCGGGGTGGACCGGCTCGTCCTGCTCATTGATCGCGGCCATGATCCCCAAGCTGGCCGCCAGCAGTTCGCCGCCGGCGCGCCGGTCGAACGGCAGGCCCAGCTCCGCCAGATCGACGATGGCGTAGAAGTTGCCGCCGAAGGCCATGTCGTAACCGACCTTGCCGAGGCCGGGCACATCGACCGTGCGGTCCAGGGCGTGGGCGAAGGAGACGACGTTCCGCAAGGTCACCGAGCGCGCGTGGCCGTCCTGGACGGCCACCTCGGCCGTCACCGGCCCGGCCGGGGTGTCCAGGCGGATGACGGTGACCGGCTCGCGCACCTCCACCATGCCGGTTTCGACGAGCACGGTGGCGACCCCGATGGTGCCGTGGCCACACATCGGCAGCAGGCCGGAGACCTCGATGAACAGCACGCCCCAGTCGGCCTCGGGGGTGGTCGGCGGCTGCAGAACGGCGCCGCTCATCGCCGCGTGGCCGCGCGGCTCGTACATCAGCAGGGTGCGTACGTCGTCGCGGTTGGCCATGAACCACGAGCGGCGTTCGGCCATGGTGGCACCCGGGATGACGCCCACGCCGCCGACCACGACCCGGGTGGGCATGCCCTCCGTGTGCGATTCCACGGTGTGGAAGACGCGGCTGGACCTCACTTGTATCCCTTGGCGACGGCGGCTTCGGTGTCCCGGACGACCCGGTCGGTGATCTCGGGCGGGAGCGGGGTGCGCGGCGGGCGGCAGGGGCCGCCGCGCGCTCCGACGACCTCCATGGACACCTTGATGGACTGGACGAACTCGGTCTTGGAGTCCCAGCGCAGCAGCGGGTGCAGATCGCGGTAGAGCGGCAGTGCCTTGGCGAGGTCGGCGGGCTCACCGGAGGTGGCGAGCCGGTAGAGCTCGACGCAGCTCTCCGGCAGGGCGTTGGGGTAGCCGGCGATCCAGCCGACCGCCCCGGCCAGGCCCAGTTCGAGCAGGACGTCGTCGGCGCCGACGATCAGGTCGAGGCCGGGGGCGAGCTCGGCCAGCTGATAGGCGCGGCGGACGTCTCCGCTGAACTCCTTGACCGCGACGATCAGGCCCTCGCCGTGCAGCTCGGCCAGCAGCTCGGGGGTGAGATCGACCCTGGTGTCGTAGGGGTTGTTGTAGGCGACCACCGGGAGGCCGACCGCGGCCGCCTCGCGGTAGTGCGCCACCACGGCCTCGCGGTCGGCGCGGTAGGTGTTGGGCGGCAGCAGCAGCACCGAGTCGGCGCCCGCTTCGGCCGCCTGCTCGGTCCACCGGCGGGTCTCCAGCGCGCCGTACGCGGAGACGCCGGGCATCACGGTGTGGCCCTCGGGGGCCGCCTCGACGGCGGTGCGCACCATGCGGGCGCGCTCCTCGTCGGTCAGGGTCTGGTACTCGCCGAGGGAGCCGTTGGGGCAGACGCCGTCACAGCCGCGCTCGGCGAGGAAGCGGACATGCTCCGCGTAGGCGTCGTAGTCGATGGAGAGGTCGCTGCGCAGCGGCAGCGGTGTCGCGACGTGAACACCGCGCCAGGGCTTGTGGGGGCCAGCAGTCATGGATCCTCCTAGAGAGTGCAATGTTACATACGACTTGTCGACTCGTGACGGCTCCCCGGCCGATGGCCGGCCGAGGGAGCATCGGCCGGGGGATTCCGGCCGGCGATCACCGCGTCGTCATCCAGCGCTCCAGACCCGTCGCGTCGAGCGGCAGGGCCGCGGACAGCACCTCCGCGCCCTCCTCGGTGACCAGGAGATCGTCCTCGATGCGCATCCCGATCCCGCGGAGCTCCGGCGGGAGGGTGCGGTCGTGCTCGTGGAAGTACAGTCCGGGCTCCACGGTGAGCACCATGCCGGGCGTCATCTTCGCCCCCTGGTAGGCGGCGTAGTCCGCCCGCGCGCAGTCGTGCACATCGAGACCCAGATGGTGGCCGATGCCGCAGACCAGGTAGCGCCGGTGGTGCTGGCCCTGCGGGGACAGCGCCTCGTCGACGGAGACCGGCAGCAGCCCCCAGTCGGCGAGGCCCCGCGCCACCACCTCCATGGCGGCGGTGTGGAAGTCGGCGAAGTCCCGGCCCGGAGCGACGGCGGCCAGGCCCGCCCGGTGCGCCCGCTCCACCAGGTCGTGCACGGCGCGCTGGGCCGGGCTGAACCGGCCCGACGCCGGGAAGGTGCGCGTCACATCGGCGGTGTAGTAGCTGTTCGTCTCCACGCCCAGGTCCAGCAGCACCGGCTTGTCCTCCGCCACCGGGCCGTCGCACCGCACCCAGTGCAAGGTGGCCGCGTGTCCGCCGCTGCCCACGATGGACGCGTAGCCGGGGCCGTTGCCATGGGTGCGGGCGTAGCGGTCGAAGGTGCCCTGCAGCCAGCGCTCCCCGCCGCCGGCGATGGCCGCCGGGAACTCGCGTACCACGGCGGCGAATCCCTCGACGGTGCGGTCCACGGCCTGCCGCAGCTGGCCGATTTCCCAGGCGTCCTTGACCATGCGCAGTTCGGACAGGGTACGGCCCAGGTCGGCGGACGGGCCGAGGCCGTGGCGGTGTGCGGTGTCGGGGTCGAGCGCGCCGGTCAGCAGCGGCTTGGCAAGTCCGGCGAGCGCGGCGTCGAGCTCCTCGAGCGGGCGGACGTCCACACCCAGCGCGGCGCTCCACTCGTCGAGCCCGGGTGCGCCGCCGACCCACAGCTCGCCGTACGCGGCGTCGGCGAAGAACCGCGGATCCCCGGGGCGGGCCGGGGCGGGCAGGTGGAGGGTGGCGTCATGGCCCCCCGGCGCGGGGCGCATCACCAGCACGCCGTGCTCCACCCCGCACCCGGTCAGCCAGAAGAAGTCGCTGTCCGGGCGGAAGTCGTAGCTGGTGTCGTTGGAGCGCACCGGAGCCCGCCCGGCGGCCACCACCACCGGCTGTCCCGGGTGGGCGGCGCTGAGCCGCGCCCGGTGGTGTGCGGCGGCGTCCGCGGCTCCCGGCACCGTCCGGGCGCTGCGGTCGGGGGTGTCCCAGCCCTCCGCCATGAACGCCACGAAGGAGGGCGACTCGGCCAGCCGGGGCATGCGCGGGTCCGGCCTCGTGGACCGCGGCGAGGACTGCGGTTGCGCGGGCTGCGACGCGGGGACGGGGGCTTCCGTGTCGGGGGCGGGACTGTCCGTGGCGGTGGCGGTACGGGAGCGGGGTGCCAGGTCGTCGGTCATAGCAGCTCCTCGTGTGAGGCGGTGGTGGACGCGTGCTCGGCGGCGCCCTCGCGGCGCCGGCGGTCCCATTCCGGGTCGATGCGGGGTATCGCGGCCAGCAGGGTGCGGGTGTACGGGTCCCGGGGGCGCTCGAAGACCTCCGCGCAGGGGCCGGACTCCACGATGACACCCTGCTTCATGACCGCGATACGGTGCGATATCCGGCGCACCACGGCGAGGTCGTGGGCGATGAAGAGGTAGGAGAAGCCGCTCTCCCGCTGCAGGCGCAGCAGCAGGTCCATCACCTGGGCCTGCACCGACACATCCAGCGCGGAGACCGCCTCGTCGCAGATCACCAGCTTCGGGCCGACCGCCAGGGCGCGGGCGATGCCGATCCGCTGGGCCTGTCCGCCGGAGAACTGCGCCGGGTAGCGGTGCAGATGGTCCGGGTTGAGGCCGACCCGTTCCATCAGCTCCCCGGCGAAGGCCCGCCGCCCTCCGGGGATGGGCAGCCCCTGGTAGACCAGGGGCGCGGTGAGGATGCGCTCCACGGTGTGGCGGGGGTTGAGCGAGGAGAAGGGGTCCTGGAAGACGACCTGGACGTCGTTGCGGAAACGGGCCAGGTCCGGCCCGCGCGCCTGGGTGACGTCCCGCCCGGCGAACTCGATGGTGCCGTCGGTGGGTTCCATCAGCTTCGCCACCAGCCGCGCGGTGGTGGACTTCCCGCTGCCTGACTCGCCCACCATCGCCAGCGTCTCGTGCGGAAACACATCGAAGCTGACCGAGTCCACGGCGGTGAAATGCGACTTGCGCCCCAGCGGGCCGCCGCCGGCCCGTGTCGTGAAGCGCTTGGTGAGGTCGCGGGCGCGCAGCAGGGGCGGTACGTCAGCTTGGCTGCCTCGGCTGCCGGTCACCGGACTTCCTCCTGTGCTGGGGCGTGATCCGTCGGTCGGGCGCTCGGCGCCACGACGCCCGGCGCGGCCAGTTCGTCGTCGATGCGCGGGATGCTCTCCAGCAGCATCCGGGTGTAGGGGTGGCGCGGCGCGGAGAAGACCCGCTCCGTGTCGGCGTATTCGAGCTGCTCCCCGTCGCGCATCACCAGCACCCGCTGGGCGATCGAGGCGATCACCGCCAGGTCATGGGTGATGAAGAGCATGCCGGTGCCGGTCTGTCGCTTCAGCTCGGCCAGCAGGTCGAGGATCTGGGACTGCACCGTGACGTCCAGCGCGGTGGTGGGCTCGTCCGCGATGAGCAGGGCCGGTTCGCAGATCAGCGCCATCGCGATCATGATGCGCTGGCGCTGACCGCCGGAGAACTGGTGCGGATAGCGGTCGACCCGCTCGGCCGGCTGCGGGATGCCGACCCGGCCGAGCGCCTCGATGGCCATCCGGCGCGCCGCGCGGCGCGAGCCGCCGCGGTGGCACCGGTAGACCTCGGCGATCTGGAGGCCCACGGTGTAGTACGGGTTGAGCGAGGACAACGGGTCCTGGAAGACCATGGACATCACGTTTCCGCGCAGCCGGCGCAGCTCCGCGTCCGGGCGGCCGAGCAGTTCGGTGCCCCGGAACCGGATGCTGCCGCTGGTCCGCGCGGACCGCGGGAGCAGCCCCATGACGGCGAGCGCCGTCATGGACTTGCCCGAGCCGGACTCGCCGACGATTCCCAGGGTTTCGTTGCGCCGCAGAGTGAAGGTGTTGTTCCGGACGACGTCCACCGGTCCGCGGGTGGTCGGAAAGGTCACGGTCAGGCCCTGGACCTCCAACAGGTCCGCGGGATCGTCCGGTCCGGCTGGTCCAGCCGGACCGGGCCGGTGGGCTGAGGATTCGGTCATGACGCGGTGATCCTTACGCGCGGGTCCAGCGCGGTGTAGAGCAGGTCGACCACGACGTTGCCGATCACGACGAAGAACGCCGCCAGCAGCGTGACCGCCATGATCACCGGCTGGTCGTTCTTCGCGATCGCGTCCGAGGCCATCTTGCCCACGCCGTTGAGGCCGAAGACGGTTTCGGTGATGAGGGCGCCGCCGAGGAGACCGGCGAAGTCCATCCCGAAGATGGTGACGATCGGGGTGAGCGCCGGCCGCAGCGCGTGCCGGCGGAGTATCAGGACCGGCCCGAGCCCCTTGGCGCGGGCGGTGCGCATGAAGTTCTCCGCGAGCGTGTCGATGACGTTGGCCCGCGTCATCCGGGCGTAGAGACAGGCGTATCCGATGGCGAGCACGATCCACGGCATCAGGTACGACTGGAACCACAACGCCGGATCGTCGCCGAACGGGATCGCCGCGGGAAACGGCAGCAGTTGCCACTTGACCACCAGCAGGTACTGGAGCGCCAGGGCGAGTACGTACGGGGGGATGCTGGAGCCGCCGAGCGCCAGCGCCATGGTGGAGCGGTCCCACCACGTGCCCTCCTTGACCCCGCTCAGCAGCCCGACGGTGATCCCGCCGAGCAGCCAGAGCACGGCCGCGCCGACGGCGACGGTGACGCTCACCGGGAGCCGCTCCAGGACCATCTCCCACACCGACTGGCCGCTCTGGAAGCTGTAGCCGAGGCAGGGGGCGGGGCAGTGGACCAGATTGGCGCCCGACCCGTAGTCGCGGCCGGCCGCGATGCCGCGCAGGAAGTCCCACAGCTGCTGCGGGAAGGGGCGGTCGAGGCCGAGGGAGGTCCGGATCGTGTCGATGCGCTCCTGTGTGCAGGTCTTGCCGCAGATCATCACCGCCGGATCGGGCGAGAGCTGGAAGAAGATGACGTAGGTGAACACACAGACGGCCAGCAGGATGACCAGCACCCAGGAGAGCCGGCCGGCGACATAGCGGAGCATCAGGAGGCCTCCCCCGCGTCCAGGGCGTGCCGCAGCCGGTCTCCCACCACGGTCAGGGAGAGCACGGTGCCGAAGAGGAAGGCCCCGGGGATCACGAAGTACATCGGATCCACCTGGTACCAGCTGACCGAATTGGCGATCATCTGCCCCCAGGAGGCGGTCGGCGGCGTGACCCCGACGCCGAGGAAGGAGAGCCCGGCCTCGGTGCCGATGTATCCGGGCACGGCGAGCGTGGTCATCACGATGATGGTGCTGCGCAGATTGGGCAGGATCTCCGCGAAGATCAGCGCCCGGCTGCCGGCCCCGGAGGCCCGCGCCGCCTCGACGAACTCCCGGCCCGTCAGCGTCAGCGTCTGGCCGCGCACCACACGCGCCAGATAGGGCCAGCCGAAGCCGCTCAACACGATCACCAACAGCACCGGACGGTTGCCGGCCGGCAGCGCGGACAGCACCGCGATCATGAAGATCAGGGCCGGAAAGGCCATCAGGAAGTCCATCAGCCGGGAGATGACCTGGTCCACCCACCGGCCGTAGAACCCTGCCAGCAGGCCGAGCACCACGCCGATGACGGTGGTCAGAACGGTGGCGGAGACGGCGATCAGCAGCGAGATCCGGGCTCCGTAGGCGATCCGGACCAGGATGTCCCGGCCGTTCTGCGGTTCCACGCCCAGCCAGTGGTCGCCGCTGATCCCGCCGAGGGACCCCTTGGGCAGCCCGCCCAGGTCCTTGTCGACGGCAGCGCTGTCGAAGGTGTCGGGGCCGTGCCCGGTCAGCGTGCTGATCAGCGGCGCGCAGAGGGCCATCACAACGATCAGGGCGAGAAACGCGGTGCTGAGCACGGCCCCGATATCGCGCCGCAGCTCGCGCAGGACGCGTCGCCCGGTGCCGCCGGGCGGCGCGGCGCCGGTCGGCCCCGAGGGCAGCCCCGGCTGCTGCGCCGCGGGCAGAGTGGTGGTCGCCATGCCGGTTACTTCTTCGGGTCCGCGAGGCCGACGCCGACCAGGTCGATCCCGCCGCTGTACGAGATCGTCGTGTGGGCGCCCGCGATATTGGTGCCGACCACCAGGACGTTCTTGGTGTAGTTGAGCGGCACGATCGGCGCGAGCTTCATGATCTCGGCGTCGAGTTTGCCGTAGGCCTCGTTCTGCGCCGTCTCGTCGCTCATCCCCGCGATCTCGTCGATGCGCTGCTGGATCTTCTTGTCGTCGAGCATGGAGAGCACCGAGTTGCCCTTGTCGGAGATGAGGCGTCCGTCGAACAGCGGCGGCAGGAAGGTGGTGCCGCCCGGCCAGTCCGGGCACCAGCCGGTGAGCGCCGCGTCGTGCTGCTGCGAGGGTGTGCCGATGACCTCGTAGAAGGTCGAGGTGTCAATGGTGTTGATCTTCACCTTGATGCCCACCCGCTTCAGTCCCTGCTGGACGGCAACCGCCACCGCCTGCTCGGTGGCGGCGGCACGGGTGTCCACGGTGAGCGTGAAGCCCTTGGCCAGGCCCGCCTGCGCCAGCAGTTTGCGGGCGGCGGCCGGATCGCCGGTGCCGTCCTTGGAGGGATACACATCCGTGGCGTCCCGCCCGGGGATCGACGGCGGCTCGATGGAGGTGGCCGCGGTCGCCAGGGCGGAGCCGCCGAGCGCGTCCACCGTGGTCTGCTTGTTGACGGCGTACGCGATCGCCTGGCGCACCCGGACGTCCCGGAGCGGCCCCTTCGTGGTGTTCAGGCCCATATATGTGGTGCAGCCGGTCACGGAGGAGAGCGTGCGCTGTTTGAGCTGCGCCGTGCGGAGCCGGGCGATGGTCGCGGGCTGCACCTTGGGGCCGATGGCGCTGATGTCCTTGCCCTGCCCCGCTATCAGGCGCTCGTCGATGGTCGCCGCGTCCAGCCCGAAGGTCCAGACGAAACTGTCCGGGCGGGCGGCGCGCACCTTGTCGGAGGAGCGCTTCCAGTGCTTGTTGCGGACCAGCGTGAGCGAGGAGCCCCGCCGGTAGCTCGCCACCTGGTACGGACCGGACGCGATCGGCTTGGTGTCGAAGACGGCCTTGGCGCCGGTGCCCTTGGGGAAGGGGGTGAAGTTCGGCTGTGCGACCACGCTCGAGAACTGCGGATAGGACTTCTTGAGATGGAATGTGATGGTGCGCTCGTCGGGGGTCTCGATGGTGTCCAGATCGCCCGACCGGTAGGGGCCCTCGTAGTCGGCGGGTGCGGCGATGACCTGCTTGGCATAGGGCGAGCCGATGCCCGCGTCGGGGTCCCAGGCCCGCTCCACGCCGAACTTCACGTCCTCGCTGGTGATCGGGTCGCCGTTCTGGAAGAACAGCCCCTTCTTGAGGGTGAAGGTCCAGGTCTTGTTGTTGTCGGACGGCTTGCCGGTGTCGGTGGCCAGATCGCCGACGATCTTCGTCCCGTCGCTGTGCGGACCGGCCGCGGCCCGGGTGGTGAGAGTGCGGTAGATCAGACGGTAGAAGTTGTTGACCCCGCCGTCGAAACCGCGTGCCGGATCGAGATGTGAGAAATCGGGCTTCTCCAGGACGTGCACGGTGCCGCCGGTGGCGGGGTCCGCGGTGGGCTTGGCCTGGCCTGAGGCGGAGGGCCCGCCTCCGCTGCAGGCGGTGAGGGTCAGGGGGATGACGGTACACAGGACGGCGCAGGACAGGACGGCTCTTCTCATGGCACCTTCTCCGGAAGTGAGGAACGTACGGACAAGGGACGTACGCGGGGGGGGCGCACGTGTGGGGGAGATACGGGTGGGGCGAGATACGCGCGGGGGGACGTACGGCAATGTGGCCTGAGGGCAGGGGGGTTGATCAGGCGTTTCTGATCCACACCCGCATGGGGCCGGGCTCTCGGTTGCCCCACGCGAAGTACGGAACGAGGGTCAGCTCGGCGGTATCGGAGCCGGGGCCGGGAGGGGCCTGTCGCGCACCGGTCGCGAGCAGGGGATACAGCTCGGGTGAGGGCGGCGGTGCGACGTCCGCGGTGATCCGGATCAGCACCGCCCCCGCCGGGGCGACGGTCCGGGCGGCCTCGATGTGCTCGGCGCCGATCACCACGTCGTCGACGCCGGCCGTGCAGTCCTGCTGCTCCACGCAGTAGACCAACGGCCCCCGGGCCACCGCGACCGCGCCGCGCGTCGCGTCCAGGTAGGGATGGGAGACATGGCCGCGGACCGGCATGGGCAGGCTCAGCCGCAGCACGTCACCCGGGCGCCAGCGCCGCTCGACGGTCAGCCAGCCGTCCACCGCGTCCCCGGCCGCTGCCTCTTCACCCACCGTGAGCCGGACCTGCCCGGCATCCGCCCAGCCGGGCACCCGAAGCGAGATCCGGTACGGCCCATCGGGCGCCCGGCGCACGGTGAGCCGGACCTCGCCGTCCCACGGATAGCCGGTCGTCATGTCCAGGGCGGCCTCCTCCCCGTCCACGCCGGCCTGCGCATACCCCGCGACCAGCAGCTCTCCCGGCCGTTCCGCCGCCAGGAAGTCGGCGAGCCGGGCCATCCAGCGCACCACGTTGGGAGGACAACAGGGACAGCCGAACCAGGCCCGGCGCAGCGGCTCACCGCCCTCCTCGGCCCCGCTGCGCTGGTCGTGGTCGGGGCGCCGCTGCAAGGGGTTGTCGTAGAAGAAGGCGCGCCCGTCCGCTGACAGGCCCACGGCGAACGCGTTGTACAGGACGCGTTCCAGGATGTCGGGATAGCGGGCGTCGCCGGTGGCCAGGAACATCCGCCACGCCCACTGCATGGTGCCGATGGCCGCGCAGGTCTCGCTGTAGGAGCGCTCGGAGGGAAGTTCGTAACGGTCCCCCACGGCCTCGTCGGAGTGGCGGCTGCCCAGCCCTCCCGTCACATACAGCTTGGTGGCCACCATGTCGTCCCACAGCCGCCGCAACGCCTCGAGCAGTGCCGTGTCGCCGGTTTCCCGGGACACGTCGGTGGCGCCCGCGGCCAGGTAGGTCATCCGCACCGCGTGGCCGGTCACCGACGGGAGTTCGCGCAGCGGCAGGTGGTCCTGGAAGTACGCGGAGCCCATGCCCCGCGACGCCACGGTGCCCCGGCCGCGGCGGTCGACGAACAGCCGGGCCTGGGTCAGATACCTCTCTTCACCGGTCTCCCGGGACAACTCCACCAGAGCCATCTCGACTTCGGGATGGCCGCAGACCGCTTCCTCGCCCCGCGGTCCGTAGCGCTCCACCACCAGATCCGCGAAGCGGATGGCCACGTCCAGCAGGCGTCTGTCCCCGAGTTGCCGGTGAGCGGCGACCGCGGCCTGGATGAGATGGCCGAGGTTGTACATTTCATGGCCCCAGGCAAGGTCTTCCCAGGGTGCCTTGGCGCAGTCGGGGTCCTGGAAGAAGGAGTTGAGGTAGCCGTCCGGGGCCTGGACACGCTCCAGCAGCCCCACGGTCTCCTCGTAGAAGTCCCGCATCGCCTGACGGCCGCCGCCGTCGGGCCGCGCCAGTTCGTAGGCCAGACCCTCCACGGTCTTGTAGAGGTCGGTGTCCAGGAACGGATACCGGCCGCGATAGGGCGCGTCCTGCCGCTTTCCCTCGGACAGCAGACGGCGAAGGTTGTCGAGATTACCCGCCTTCCTGAGCTGCTCCAGCGTGTGCGGCACGGTGGCCTCACGGTTGCGCCGCTGCCAGTCGGCCAGCAGCCCCCCGGTGATACGCACCCGCGGGGCGCCCAGGGGCGTCACCGTCCGGTGATCCATCCGACCTCCAGTGCTGTGTAGCATTGCACTGACCATAAGCACACTTGCGTGCCGTGCCAAGGTGTCGTGCGGAAGGGAAACCTCCGCGCCGGTATCGATATGCGGCTCCGCCGCGTGGCCGATGGCCGACAGGTCGGTTGACGCCGGGCCGGCCGACGGACCCCGGTCAGCGGAGGTACGCCTCCAGCTCGGCGGCCCCGGTCAGCATCGCCCGCCCGCGGGCGGACAGCCGACCGTGCCAGTCGCACAGCGCGGCCTCCAGCGGCTCCAGCCCGCCGGCCGCCCGCACCTGGGCGATCAGCGGGGCGATCTGCTCCAGCAGGTAGCCGCCCCGCCTGAGCTGGTGGGCCAGCCGGGCGTCCCGTACATCGGCCTCGTCGTAGACGCGGTAACCGGTCAGCGGGTCGCGGCGCGGGCGTACCAGCCCCGCGCGCTCCCATTTGCGCAGCGTCGCGGGCCGGATACCGAGCTTGCCCGCCAGCGGTCCGATGAACGTGCCGCCGGACTCGGGTGCCGTGGTGGTCTCGGGCGCCGTGGTGGGCTCCAGGTCGCGGAGGGCGCTCTCCACGGCCTGGAGCGTCCGGCGGTCGTCGAGGAGCTGGGCGTGGCTCTCGTCGATGAGGCGGAACGCCTCCTCGGCCGCGCCCTCGTTCACCGCCCGCATGATCGACGTCGCCGTCTGGTGGCCGTGGCCGGGCACCAAGGCGAGAAATGCGCGCAGGGCCCCCGCGTGCCGTGAGGTGTAGGTGCGGTAGCCGTGGGGTGTGCGACCGGCGGCCGGAAGGATGCCGGCCTCCTCGTAGTTCCTGACCGCCTGCGTGGACAGACCGTGCCCGCGCGCCAGATCAACCGGCCTGAGTCGTTCGTCGTTTTGAAGGTTTCGCCCCATGACCCCGACGATATCGTGGAAAAGTCTCAACCGAGGGTTCAACGATACCGTTTATGGCATGGCTACTGACATCAAGGACACCGCCCATGCCGTCGAGGCCGCCGCCGTCATGAGGCTGTTCCCGGCCCGGCCGCGGCTGCTCGCCCTGGGCGAGCCCACCCACGGCGAGGACACTCTGCTCGACCTGCGCAACGAGCTCTTCCGGCAACTCGTCGAGCAGGAGGGCTACCGGACGATCGCGATCGAGAGCGACTGCATGATGGGCCTGGTCGTGGACGACTACGTCACGTCGGGCACGGGCACCCTCGACGAGGTCATGGAACGCGGCTTCAGCCACGGGTGGTTCAACGCGTCCGCGCCCAACCGCGAACTGGTGCGCTGGATGCGCGCGTACAACGACGGCCGGCCCGCGTCCGAGCGGCTCCGCTTCGCCGGTTTCGACGGCTCGCTGGAGATGACCCACGCCGCGAGCCCGCGGCAGGCCCTCACCGCACTCCACGGCTACCTCGCGGCCCACGTGGACGCGGACCTGCTCCCCTGCGCCGCGGAAACGCTCGACCGCCTGCTCGGCGCCGACGGCCAGTGGACCAACCCCGCCGCGATGATGGACCCGGCCCAGTCCATGGGGCGGTCGGCCGAGGCCAGGGAGCTACGGCTGCTCGCCGACGACCTGGTGGCGCTGCTCGACGAGCAGACGCCGCACCTGATCACGGCGACCTCGCGGGAGGGCTGGGACCGGGCGCGCCTGTACGGTCGCACCGCCACCGGCCTCCTGCGCTACCACTACTGGATGGCCGACACCTCGCCGAGCCGCATGACGCGGCTGGGGGGCCTGCGGGGCCAGATGATGGCCGACAACCTCCTCGCCATCGCCGCTCGGGGCTCGGCACTCGTCCACGCCCACAACTCCCATCTCCAGCGGGAGAAGAGCTCGATGCGGATGGGCGGCCTGCCGCTGGAGTGGTGGAGCGCCGGTGCGCTGATGAACGCCCAGCTCGGCGAGGGCTACGCCTTCGTGGCCACGGCCCTCGGCACGATCCGGCACCAGGGAGTGGACACCCCGCCGCCGGACACCGTCGAAGGACTCCTGTACGCGCTCCCGGAGGACCGCTGCGTCATCGACGCCCCCCGGCTGGCCACCGCCCTCGGCGACACACGGCCCGCGCCCCGCGTATCCCCCTGGTTCGGCTACGCCCCGCTCGACCCGGCCCACCTGGCGGACAGCGACGGCATCGTGTTCGTCAAGGACGTGCCGCAGAACTAGAGATCTTCAACGGTGCGGATTACGTCGGGTCGTGACTGCTGTCGTGGACCGCGCTATGCCGGGAGGATGAGGTATCCCGACGGCGGTGGATTGACGGCCGAGGAACGGGCTCGGCGCGAGCAAGTCCGGCTCGCAGCCGCTGACCTGATCGAGGCCGGGGCCAGTGACCGGGAGGTGGCCCGGCGGTTCAGGGTGACCAGGATGTCGGCGAACCGCTGGCGACGGGCGATGGCATCGGGCGGTAGGCAGGGGCTGGCCTCCAAGGGCCCCAACGGCCCCGTTGCAAGCTCGATGCTTGTCAACTTCGGGTGCGGAGACGGCGTTGGAAGCCGGCCCGGCCGCCTCCGTGCATCGGCTGGAGCGTGCAGATGCCCTCCCGCAAGGCCACCGAGCGGGACGAGGCGAAGATCGCCGTCTGGAAGGACGAGCAGTGGCCCGTCATAAGACGAGGAGTGGCCCGTCATAAAAGGAGGGCGTCGGACTTGGGCGCCTGGCTCTGCTTCGAGGACGAGGCTGGCCAAGGCCTGAGGCCGCCCAAGGGCCGCACCTGGGGCCAGCGGGGCACTGGCGCCGAGCTCGTGGGAGAACTACGCGCGAGCGGTCGAGGAGTGGACGGAGTTCCTGGCCGAGTACGGGGTGGGCCTGTTCGACTCGCGGGAGGCGGTTGAAGGCTGGGCTCAGCCGGTACGCCGAGTCTGGCGGACCGTCGCACGCCGAAGCCGCACGTGACGATCAAGTACCTGGAGCCGGACTTCACCGAGTTGTTCCGCAACGGACTGCGCGGGCTGGCCCCGGACAGCTCGCAGGACACCGGGTTCCACGGCCGGGAGATGGCCCGCAACGCGGCGGTCGGGGATCTCGCGCTGGCGACCGGGTTGCGGCTGCAGGAGTTCACCTACCTGCTGCCCTGGGAGATTCCCGCGCTGCCGCCGGAGCCGACCGAGGTGCCGATCCCGTTCCCAGTGCCGGCGGCTCGGCCTCGCGCCGATCCCCGGCGATCGCCTGACGCTGAGAATGCTGCGAAGGAAGCTGGCAATCGAGCTTGCCTATCGCCCCGGCGGCCTGCTGGCGACCAAGATTTACCTGCACCATGTGAGTACAGCGACTACGGAAGGCTACGCTTCCCGCCCCGGCGGGGCCCAGGCCGAACTGCTGGCCGAGGTCAACGACCACGAACAACAACGCAATCTCGAACTGGTGCTGGCCGAGTTCCGAAACTACCAGCAAGGCATCCTGCCGACCGGGCCCGGCGCCCGCAGCCTCACCGAGTTCTCCGCCAGCATCGACGAGAAGCTCGACCCGGAAGCAGCAGCACCGAGAATCCAGCGCAATGACCGCGATGTGCTAAACCTGCTGACCAAGCGCGCCAAGACTCTGCACCTCGGACCGGCGAACTACTGTTGGTTCACTGACCCTTCCCGGGCGCTCTGCCTCAGGCTCGTCGGCACCCCCGCCGCGGACCGGCCGCTGATCGGGATGTGTGACTCCGTCCGCTGCCCGCAGGCCACCCACCATCCCTGCCACCGGCCCCTCTGGGCCGAGCACGCCGACAAGACAAAGATCTTTATCGGCCAACTCGGCACCGCTCGTAAGACTGAACGCAGCTGGCTACAGGTCGACTTGGACCGGGCCCGCCGGGTCGACGACGAGATCGACGCTGCCAGCACCAGCATGACGGAGGAGTCCGCATGAGAATCTCCGCAGCCCAGCGGACCGAAACGAGAACCGCATCCGCGCCGCCATGGACCGGCTCCTGCGCGGCGAGCTCCCGCCCGGCGGAAAGTGCGACATCAAGACCCTCGCCCGCGAAGCAGGCGTCGACCGCACCGCCTTCTACGGCAACCGCCCCTACGCTCACCTCCGCGCCGAGTTTGAGCGACGCCTTCAGTCGCTCCAGCAGGCCGGCGAGATCCCCGACCCCCGCGAAGCCCAGATCACCCGGCTCAAGACGGAGATCGCCAAGCTCAAGGAACGGCTGGCGCAGTCGGAGCAGTCGGTCAGTGAGCTGACCGACTTCCGCGCTGAGGCCCTGGCCCGGCTCGCCGCCCAGCACGAAGAGATTGTCCGACTCCGCGAAGTGGCCGATGCCTCGAAGCGGGTCACCCGCCTCCCCAGCCCCCGCACCACCGTCATCGGCTCGTGCAGCTGAGACGCTTCGTCGTCCCTATTGCCACGGCCCGAAGCAGGGGAACCGAGGAGGCGACGACGAACAGGCCGAAGAGTGTGATGGGCAGCAGTCCGACCGGACGCAGCAGCCAAGCCGGATTCTCCTGCAACCACGGCCAGTTGACGATCCAGTTCGCGATGACATCCAGCGCCATCACACCGCAGGCCAGCCGGATCCCCGCCGGCCGCACGAGTCCCACCAGCACGACGACCAGCGGGTCCAGGAACGCCAAGCTGACGAAGAACACTTGCAGCGACACCGGGGCAAAGGACGCATAGAAGTGGATACCACCGCTGATCAGATCCAGGAAATGGGCACCAGCCCCTTCAAGGAAGCCGATCAAGTACACGGCAAGGACCCATCTCGCCCACCGAGGCTGGCCCATCCACCGTTCTCGCAATCCGCCCCTCACCAGGCCAACCTATGCGGAGCGCTGCACATCGGCCAAAGCAACGATCACATCACCTACAGGAGTGATCTGCCTCACGAGACCGCCGCCGAAATGCAACACGGCCCGCGGCAGACGTCGCGCGGGAAGGACCGATGATGGCCGCCAAACTCGACTACCGCTGGCACCTGCGTCACCTGATGGCGGATCACGGCATGTTCTCCACCACCGACCTCCTGCCGCCGCTGGCCGCGCGCGGCATCAACCTGTCCTCCAGCCAGGTCTACCGGCTCGTCGTCGAGCGCCCCGAGCGACTGAGCCTGAAGATCCTTATGGCCCTGCTGGACATCCTGGACTGCACGATGGACGACCTGATGCCCGGATCCACGAGGTCGTCGTCGATGTCGCCGGCGGGCGCGCGAAACGCCGTCGGCTGGCTCAGCTCCTCTCTGACTGCCCGCAGGTGCTGACGACCGGCGGGCCGCCGGTCGCGTGGTCGGTGGGGACAACTTCTGCGAGGGCTGCGGGAGGCCGGCGCGACCTCGATAGCCGCTCCACGGTGCGGTGAATGCGGGCGAACGCTGACCTACATGATCAGCCGACGGGGATACCTGCTCTGCTCGCCACGCCGGGATACCGCCCAGACCTGCGCCGCCTGCGGGGACCAGCGGCGGGTTTCCACCCGCGACCGTCACGGCCAGCCTCGCTGCGATCCCTGGACTGGCTGTCCAGCAGAGGTCTGACCCTCACCACCTGCACCCAGCCCGACCTGGACCAGTGGAAAGCAGGCGAGGACCTGAGCTACCGGGACCAGACCGGCCACTTCATCCGCTGGGCAACCAGGAACCGGCTGGCAAGAGGGCTTACCTTCGGCGCCGAGCGCTGGCAGGGCCCGGTGGGCCCCCACGACTCCGAAGGCCGGTGGGACGACGCCCGCAGGCTCCTTCACGACGCAACGCTGACGACTGCCGACCGGGTCGCCGGACTACTCCTGCTCTTCGACGCCCAACGACTCAGCACGATCAGCAGCCTCACCGCCGATCAGGTCACAGAGGCGAACGGCCGGGTTTCGATCCAGCTGGGAACCTCCCCGACCGTCCTGCCCGGACCGCTCGCCGCACTGGTCCTCGACCTGATCGCAACACGCCGCCCCTACACAGTGATCGGACACGCCGACCAGACACCCTGGCTGTTTCCAGGTCAACGCCCAGGCCAACACATCAGCGCCGACCGGCTCGGCCTACGGCTGATCGCCGTCGGAATCCAACCCGGCCAGGCCCGGTCAACGGCCCTGTTCGCCCTCGCCGAAGAAGTCCCGGCCGCGATCCTGGCCCGCATGCTCGGCATCCACATCCAAGTCGCCGTCCAGTGGCAGAAAGCGTCCGCCGGAGACTGGGCCGCTTACGCCGCCGACGTCAGCCGACGATCAACCGCCGCGCTCTCGCCCAGCACCTCACCTGCATCTCGATAGCAAGGAACCAGCATGAACAGCGACAACACCTGGGTGACCTCGGCCGGCGGACCCTTGATCCTCATTCCCGAGTCCGTCTGCCACCACTGGAGCGGCGCCCCGCGCACCTACCCTGACGACGAAGGCGACTACCGACGCGCCTGCGAGGTCGACGGCTACGTTGGGCTCATCGACGTCGGAGCCGTGCAGGCACTCGTCCTGGGCGATATGCCGGCCCGCACCACGTTCCTTCCCCAGCACAACGTCCTGGTCAGAGAAGTCGCTGGCGACGAAGACGACGCCGACCTCCCCGCCCTGGTCGCCGACCTTCTGCCACGCGTGGAATGGGAGACGGGCCCCACCTGGACCATCAAGGAGCCGGTCGTCCTGTTCGACTCCGTCTACGAATCCACCGAGATCGCCACGGAGGAAGACCTGCACATCGACCTCCTGGAACTACGCCTTCTGGCTTCAGAACGAGCTCACTGTGGTCGGCGACCGCAACAGCGATCCCGCCGGCGCTGCCGCACGCGACGAGTGGATCTGGGAGCTCGGACTTTGGTACGAGGAGCCTGTCGATGGAGCCGACTGGGTGAGCTCGGTCGGGGCGCTCGCCGCAGAGATCGAGGGCCGGTTCAACCAAGCATGCTGCCAACTCGCCCGCAGCCTCCACGCGACTGGCTTCATCGAACGGCATATCGGCCGACCCGTGCCGGTGCTCATCCACGAGTTGGAGTACTACGAAGGCATCGCCCGCCGGACCGAGAACGCCAACCCCACCGGACTCGCAGACTCCACCATGAGGCACCAGCGACTCCGGCTTCCGCGACGAGGTCGAAGCCGAAGAAGCCTTCACCCGCGGCCAGTTCCTCGCCGAGCTGGGCGCAGACGACGACCGGACAGCCGACCCCGCATCCCGGCGCCAAGTGCGATGCCGACGGAACCCTCCGGATCCGACGCACGTACGGAAGCCAACCTGACCCGGCTACGGAAGGAGAACACCGACCTGCGCCGCACCCTCGCCCTGTACGAGGAGGCCATCCGCCGGCTGGTCCTCGAAAACGACGCCCTGCGCGGCGGCGCTGCCGTCGTCTTCTTGCCTACCCGCACGATGCCCGCATCGTCTTGACCCGGCGCCGCCCCCGGAGGCGTCTGGCGTGCGGACCGGGGCGGACCTGCATAAAGACGGCAGAGCGACCATGATTCCGCCGGCCGAGCCGATGCTCGCGTGTCCGGCGATGTCCTCGGGTTCCTCGTGCACGCTGGTGTCCGCTTGCAGGGCGGGTGGGAGGTCTTCGCGGCGACGTAATCGACGGGGATGATGGGGTCGCCCTTGAAGCAGATCTTGCCGAACCAGCGAGGAGCCAGGTCGGGGTGGTGGACCTGGTAGTGGATGTGGGCCGGACGGCAGAGGCTGCGGCCCAGGGGCGCAGCGATCTCCTTCACTGGGGGCGCCGTGCTGTGCCTGCACGGCTGGCTTCCTCTGGTGAAGGTCCCCCAAGCGCGCTGATGGCAGGACCTCAGGCCGTCCAGGGAAGTGTCACCTGGTGACCATCGGGTGACTGCTGTCCGCTCGGCGCTTTACCGGAGTCCAGGGAATGCTTGGAGAGCGTCGCCGCGAGCGATCAGCCATCGACACGCCGCGCGAACTACCCCGACCGCACCGGAAGGAATCGCACGCCATGACCGCGACCGCTCCCAAGGCTCCGACTGCACCAGGGGTGCGGTCCTGGTGGGGAATCCCGTACGCCACCGCGGAGCGATACCGCCGTCCCGTGGTCGCGGGCTTCGATCCGGACCGCCCCTGTGACCGCAAGGGCGTCGTCGCTGTCCAGCCCGACAGCGGCGGCTGGCTCGAAGCGGACAGCGGGATGGGCGAGGACTGCCTGAACCTGAACGTGTGGGCTCCCGAGCAGTCGGCCGGGAAGGCGCTTCCGGTGGCCGTGTACATCCATGGCGGCGGATTCGAGTACGGCGCGAACACGCAGACCACCTCGAACGCCGCCGGTCTCGCCGCGTCGGGACGCGTGGTGAGTGTGTCGGTCAACTACCGGCTCGGCGCACTGGGCACGCTCTCGCTCTCCCAGTACGGCGGGCGGCTCGCCGAGGCCAGCAACCTCGGCCTGCAGGACGTCATCGCCGCGCTCACCTGGGTCAACCGGAACATCGCCTCCTTCGGTGGCGACCCGGATGAGGTCACCGTCTTCGGCCACAGCGCCGGCGCCTACTCAACTCTCGGGCTGCTCGGGGCCTCCTCCGCGGACGGCCTGTACCGGCGGCTGGCCGGGTTCTCGGGCGCGCCCTCGCGTCTTGTCCCGGCCTGGTGGGCCGAGGAGCTCGCGGAGCGGTTCGTCACCGAACTGGGTGTCGCGGGCAACCCCGACAAGCTGATCGATCTCGACGCGGCCTCCCTGGTAGCTGCCCTGCACAAGGTCTGTCCGACGGATCTCGGAGTCCGGGGCGGGATGGACAACAAGAGTCTCGGTGTCGTCCTGGACGCCGGACAGCCCGGCTCGGTGGTGCACGCCCACCCTCTGGACGTCCTGGCCTCGGGTTCGCACCGGGACATCGACGTCCTGTTGAGCACGGCCAGTGACGAGATGGGCTGGTGGGTGGCGAACGACCTCGACCGGTTCGACCCGCACACCGTCGAGCGCGTCACCGACGAATTCGCGGGGTGGCGCATTCCCCGCTCCCGCGCCAGGAAAATCGTCGACGTCTACGACCAGGGCGGCCGCACCCCTGCCGAGGTCCGCGCCGCGGCCCTGACGGACTACATTTTCACGCTCCCCGCAGCCCGCGGCGCTCTGGCCCACGCCGCCGCGGGCGGCAACGCCCATCTCCTCGCGATCGGGCCCGCCGAGGGCGCGCCCGCCGTGCACGGCACCGAGATGTACGCCCTGGTCGGCCAGGAAAAGCCGGGCCGCAGCCCCGAACAGGCCGGTCGTGACACGCGTATCCGCGACATCGTGCTCGACTTCGTCACCGGCGAGCAGACCCGTCTGTGGCCCGCCGTCTCGGACCGGCCCACCTCGGGAAGCGTCGGCAACCCTCCCCACGAGCCCAGCGCCCACTACCAGGCGGTCCTCGACCTGTTCGAGAACATCGCCCGCCCCTGACGGCCGTCGGACGATACGCAACAGCGCACCAGGCGGCGAACAGAGTAAGGAACTCGACATGAGCCAACCGTCAGCAGGCGGTGACGCCGCACCGGGGACGATGCGGGCCGTCGTCGTGACCCGGCCCGGCGGCCTCGACGCACTGGAGATCAAGGATGTGCCGGTGCCCGTACGCAAGCCCGGCTGGGTGCGGATCGGGGTGAAGGCGTTCGGCGTCAACGAGTCCGAGGTCACCACCCGCAAGGGTGAGTCGGACGCGGTGGTCACCTACCCGCGCGTTCCCGGCATCGAGGGCGTCGGCGTCATCGACCAGGCCGACGAGGACAGCGAGCTGCGCCCGGGACAGCAGGTGGCCACGATGATGGGCGGCATGGGCCGCTCGTACGACGGCGCGTACGCCCAGTACGTGACCGTCCCCGCGGCGCAGGTCATCCCGTTCGAGACCGGCCTGCCGTGGGAGGTCGTCGGTGCGCTGCCGGAGATGTTCCAGACCGCCTACGGATCGCTGACCACAGGACTGGACCTCAAGGCCGGGCAGACGCTGCTGATCCGCGGCGGCACCTCCACGGTCGGGCTGAGCGCGGCCACGATCGCGAAGGACCTCGGAGCCACCGTACTGTCCACCACCCGCAGCCCGGAGAGGGCCGGGGACCTGCGGGCCGCGGGCGTCGACCACCCCCTCGTCGACAGCGGCACCATCGCCGACCAGGTGCGCGAGCTGATGCCGGACGGTGTCGACGCCGTACTGGAGCTGGTGGGCTGCTCGGTCCTCGCCGACACCCTCCGCACCGTCCGCCGGCACGGCACGGTCTGCTTCACCGGAGCCCTGGCGGGCCAGTGGACGATCCCCGATTTCAGCCCGTTCGTGATCCCCAACGGGGTGCGGCTGACGTCCTACGGCGGTCAGGCCGCCGACCTCCCGGCCGACGTCTTCGCCCGCCAGCTCCAGGCCATCGCCGAAGGACGCCTCAACGTCCCGGTCGCGAAGGTCTACCACGGCCTGGAACAGGTCCGTGACGCCCAGGACGACCTCGAGTCCGGCACCACGCCGGGCAAGCACGTCGTCGTCCTGGGCGACTGAGGCCTGGGCAACTGAGAAACGACAAACAACGCGCACGATGCCTGCCGGTCGACGATGGCCGGCCACAGCATCCGTAAGAGGAACTGGCACTGGAGTGGGAGAAGTCCTTGATAGGCGGCTCAGCCCGGGCATCCCACCGGGCGCCTGCCAGCAGGCGCCGGGCTTTCAGGAGGCGCCGCTCGTCGATGAGTTCCCGTACCCGCTGCCAGCAACACCCCAGAGAGCAGGAGCCATATGAGAATCCGACTGACCGCCGGAGAGACCGTCCTCACCGCAACCCTCGACGACAACGCGACGGCACGCGACTTCACCTCGCTGCTTCCGCTGACGCTGCAGATGGACGACCTGCTCAAGCGCGAGAAGTACGGTCACCTGCCCCGGTCTCTGACCGCAGGGGGCAAGCCGCAGTTCGGCTACGAGATCGGCAACATCGCCTACTGGTCACCCAGTTCCGACATCGCCGTCTTCTATGCCCACGACGGCCAGTCCATCCCCGACCCCGGCCTCGTCATCCTCGGCCAAATCGACTCGGGGGCCGATGCCTTCAAGAAGTACGACGGCACGGTCGACGTCACCATCGAGGCCATCGACTGAGACCCGGCCGGAAACCACCGAGACCCGTCAGCCAAGGAGAGGAGGGGGGACGGTCGAGGCCTCGCCGGCCGCGAAGGCAGCCGGGGTGAGGCCGGTGCGGTCGCGGAAGAAGCGGCCGAAGTTCGCGGGATCACTGAAGCCGAGGTGGACGGCCACAGACCGGGCATCCCACCGGGCAACTCCCAGCAGGCGCCGGGCTTCCAGCAGGCGCCGCTCGTCGATGAGCTCGCGTACTCCCTTGCCGGTGGCGTCCCGGGCGGCGCGGCTGAGGGTGCGGACCGAGCAGCCGAGCAACTCGGCGTAGTCCGCGGCTTGGTGCAGCTCGCGAAAGTGCAGCTCCAAGGCGTCCAGGAAGCGCCCGTACCGGTCGGCGCGGCCCGCGTGGGCCGTGGCCGCGCCGATGGGGGCGATGCCCAGGGAGTTGGCCAGGCGCAGCAGCAGCGATTCGAGCAGGGCGCGCCGCAGGGCGTGGTGGATGCCGAGGGGGCGGCGCCCCAGTGCGCGGTGTTCGTCCAGGAGCTGGAGTGCCGTCTGCTGGAGCCAGGCGGTGTCGTCGGGGTGCGGGGTCAGCACGGCAGGGGCCTCGTGCGCGGTGAGCGGGGCCAGGAGACGGGCGAGGTCGGGCCGCAGCACGTCCGGTTCGAACAGGATGAACGGGCCGCGGGCCGCGCCGGGCGGATGCCAGCACTGCACGTGCCCGGGACGCACCCACAGCCACTGGCCGGGGGCGACGGTCCGCATGACGTGGTCGACGTCGTGCCGCAGCTCACCCTCGGTGACCGCGATGAGGTAGTGGAAGGTGGCACGGCCCGGACGGGGCGGGTTCCACGGCCAGTCGTCGTGCTGGGCGAAGAAATCCTCGACGGTACTCACCTCAAGGCCGTAGGGAGTACCGACCGGGGGCTGGAAAGCGAACAGCGGAACCGCCGCCGGACTGGCCGCGCTTCCGCTCGGGCCGGGGTGTCGCTTGTCGACCATCATGTGTCCGCAGCCTACCGCCCTTCCGCTCGGCTGCGGCGGAAGGATGGACGTGCCACCGCGCCCGCGCGGCGCGCCCACCACATTCCTCGATGCCACAGTCCGTCACCACCTGAGGAAGGCAACGCCCCATGAACGGATCGGCCCTGCACCAGACCGCCGCCGACTGCGCGGAGGAACTCCCCGGAGCCCAGCTGGAGCACCCCTTCGGCCCCGACTGGGAGGTCTACAAGGTACGCGGCAAGGTGTTCATGCTGATGACCAAAGTCCCGGGGCGGCCCGTCGTGATCCTCAAGGCGGACCCCTGCGAGGCCCACGCCCTGCGGGAGCAGTACAGCCACATCACCCCTGGCTACCACATGAACAAGAAGCACTGGATCACCCTGGAGAGCGGAGAAGGCGTCGACGAGGAGCTCGTCAGGGAGCTCGTCACCGACTCCTACCGGCTCGTCGTCGCCCACCTGCCCAAGGCCGAGCGGCCTGTCGACCCGCACACCCACGGCACCGGAACGCGGGCGGCCCGGTGAGCGTGGCCGGTGACCGGCTCCAGGACACCGCCCGCCAGGCGGCCCTGGCCCTCCCCGGCGTCAGTCACGGATACCCCTTCACCCCGGGACTCGACGTGTACAAGGTCGCGGGCAAGGTGTTCCTGATCGTCACGGACGACCCGGACGACCAGATCATCACGGTCAAGTGCGAACCCGAGCACGCGCGGGCACTGGAGCGCGGCCACGCCTCGATCACCCCGGGCCGCTACCTGGACAAGAAGCACTGGATCTCGGTCGGTCCCGGACGAGGCATCACCAAGCGCCTGGTCGACGAAGCGGTCGGGCACTCCTACGACCTGGTCGTCGACCGTCTGCTCCACGACAAGCGCCCGCCCAGGCCCACAGGATCGCAGCGGGCCGGGGCCTGAACCCCCGAGCACCTTCCCGCCGGTGCGAACCAGCCGCGCCCTCAGCCGACAGGAATCACCGTGCACACCCTGCTCGTCATCGCCCATCCGCGCAGCTCGTCCCTCACCGCGCAGGTCGCGGCCCGGGCGTGCGAACGCCTGGAGGCCGACGGCGGCACCGTCGACGTCCGCGACCTGCACGCGGAGGGCTTCGACCCCCGCATGACACCTGAGGACGAACCCGACTTCGACGAGCCCGGGAAGGTCTGCTCGCCCGAGGTCCGCGCACTTACGCGGCGCATCGGGGCCGCCGACGAGATCGTCATGGTCTCTCCTGTCTGGTTGTACGGCCTTCCCGCCCTCCTCAAAGGCTGGATCGACCGGGTCTGGAACCACGGCTTCGCCTACGGCATGCGCACGCACGTCCCGGCTCACCGGCAATCGCGTCCTGTGGCTCGGCCTGGCGGGCACCCAGGAGCGCGCCTTCACCCGCAGCGGTGTGCGCGGACTGCTCGAACAGCGACTGACCGCAGGCATCTCCTGCTGTCCGGCGTCTAGGACGCTACAGCCCAGCTGGTGTACGACATGATCGGCAACGGAGCCACCGTCCTGGACGCGGCCGTGACCGGCTTCGTCGCCGTGAGGCCCGCCGTAAACCGAGCGGACGACGCTCCCGGGCTCCTGCAGCCGACGCCCGGCACGGCAACCCTGTGACCTCGCCCCACGACCCGGAAGACCGATGGAACCGACCGAACCGACCCTGCCGCTGTTCGACGATGAGCCGCCCCGCCCACTGGCCGACCGCCTACGCCCCAACCGCCTTGCGGACGTCGTCGGACAGGACCACCTCTTGGCCCCGGAGGCCCCACTGGGCCGCTTGCTCGCACAGCGCCGCCTCAGCTCCGCAATCCTGTGGGGGCCGCCCGGCGTCGGCAAGACGACCATTGCCCGGCTCCTCGCCGACGCCGCCGGCCTCGCCTTCGCACCGGTGTCGGCCACCTTCTCCGGCGTGGCCGAACTGCGCAAGGTATTCGCCGCCGCCCGCAGCCGACGCACCGTCGGGCAGGGCACGCTGCTGTTCGTCGACGAGATCCACCGCTTCAACCGGGCTCAGCAGGACAGCTTCCTGCCCTACGTCGAGGACGGCACGATCACCCTGATCGGCGCCACTACCGAGAACCCGAGCTTCGAACTCAACGGCGCCCTGCTCTCCCGCACCCAGGTCCTCATCCTCAAACGCCTCGACGAGAGAGCCCTGTCCACCCTGCTCGACCGCGCCGAAAACCTCATCGGCCACCCACTGCCCCTGGACGACGACGCCCGCAATGCCCTGATCGCCATGGCCGACGGCGACGGCCGCTACCTGCTCAACATGGCCGAACAGCTCCAGACCCTCCCCACTCCCGAGACCCCCCTGGACACCACCGCGCTCGCCCACCACATCCAGCAGCGCGCCCCGCTGTACGACAAGGCACAGGAAGGCCACTACAACCTGATCTCCGCCCTCCACAAGTCGATGCGCGGCTCCGACCCGGACGCGGCCCTGTACTGGCTAGCCCGCATGCTCGACGGCGGCGAGGATCCGCTGTTCATCGCCCGCCGCTTGACCCGCTTTGCGAACGAGGACATCGGCATGGCCGACCCGCACGCCGTCCAGCAGACGCTCGCTGCCTGGGACGTGTACGAGCGACTCGGCTCCCCCGAGGGAGAGTTGGCGATCGCCCAAGCGGTCGTCTACCTCGCCACCGCCCCCAAATCCATCGCCGTCTACCGCGGCTTCAACGCCGCCCACCGCTCCGCCCGACGCACAGGCTCGCTCATGCCGCCCGCCCACATCCTCAACGCTCCGACCCGGCTGATGAAGGACCTCGGCTACGGCAAGGGCTATCAGTACGACCCCCACACCGCTGACGGCTTCTCCGGCGCCGACTACTTTCCCGAGAACATGAGCCGCGAGACGTACTACGAACCCACCCGCAACGGCTACGAAGCCCAGATCGCCGAGCGTCTACGCCAGTGGGCCGCTCTGCGGGCTCGTAGGCAAAGGTGAGGGGCAAGGGCGGACGGCGCCGTTTGAGGAAGGTCCGAGTAGGGCGGCCGCCGGTCCGGGGGCCTCAGCGCGCTCGGGGGAAAATTCACCAGCCAAGGAGACAAAGCCGATGCCTCTACGTGTTCAGATCCTCATGTACGACGGGGTGGAGGAGCAGGACTTCATCGGGCCGCGTGACGTTCTCGGGCACGCTGCGCAGGCGGGCGGCCAGGTGGAAACGACACTGGTGCGGCCATCGGATCCTGGCGAGGTGACATGCTTCTTCGGCACCAAAGTCACGGTGACCGCATGGGAGCCCACCAACACGGATCTTCTGATCGTGCCGGGCGGCGGCGACCAGCTGATCCATGATCCAGATGTCCTGCGGAACCTCGTACGGGCCAGGCCGGAGTCATCGTCGCCGGTGTCTGCGCAGGAGTCATGGTGCTGTCCGCAGCAGGCTTGACCAAGGGCCGTCCGTGTACGACACACCACCTGGCCAAGGCCGAGCTGGCCGCCCAGGGAGGCAAGGTGATCGACGCACGAGTCGTTGACGACGGGAACCTGGTGACCGCGGGTGGTGTCACCAGCGGAATCGATCTGGCGCTCTGGATGATCACCTGCGAGTGTGGAGCATCCATCGCCATCAGCGTCGAGTCCATCATGGAGTACGAGCAGCGCGGCGTCGTCTGGCGAAGCTCCTGATCGCCAGCGCATGGGAACTTCCTCGCCGAACCCGGCGTAGCGCACGGGCAGCCCGCGGGGAATCCGTCGGTAGCCCGCTCCCACTTGTCGGGTCGGTGCAGGCCACCGACGTGCGCAAGGGTTCGCTGGTCAGTCCAACCGGTCTTGGGAAGACAGCAGCATCATCTGCCCGCCCGCCGACCGCGACCCCGGAACGGACGGCAGCCCCATCCGGTGACTCCCACGGAATAGCCGGGAATCTCCTGGAACTCGGGACCATTTCAGCCCGACTACCTGAAGACAACTTTCAGCCCAATGAATACCTTTCGCGCGCAGGGAGCCTGAATGCCGATGAACCGGCCAGCCACCACCGCTCTGGCCGCAGCCCTCTGTCTGCTCACAGCGGCATGCGGCGGCTCCTTTGACGACGACAAGACGAGCACGAAGACGACCGAGGCCGCGGCCTCGAAGACCGGATACCCGGTGACCCTGGACAACTGCGGCCAGAGCGAGACCTTCAAGACGGAACCCAGCCGGGTCGTCGTCATGAACGGCGCCTCGGTCGCCGAGGTCTCCACCCTCCTCGCCCTCGGCCTCCAGGACAAGATCGTCGCAAACCAGCAGACCTACGGCATGTCCGAGGTCTCCGGCCGGGCCGCCGCCATCAAGGCCCTGCCCACCGGCGACATCAAGCTCAACGAGGCCTACGACATCCCCCGCGAGGCCATGCTCGGCCTGCGCCCCGACCTCGTCCTGTCCGTCACCACGTACGGTTTCGACCAGAAGAACGGCTTCGCCACCCGCGAGCAGCTGAAGCAGGTAGGAGCCAACAGCTACGTCTCCCCGCAGGGCTGCGACGACGACCCCTCCAAGATGACCGTCGCCGACAGCTACCAGCTGCTGCGCGATATGGGAAAGATCTTCAACGTCAGTGACAGGGCCGAGAAGCTGATCGCCGCCTCCGAGAAGAACATCGCGGCGGTCTCCGAAAAGGTCAAGGGAGAGAAGCCCCCGAAGGTCATGGTCATCTTCTCCAACATGTCCATGGGCAGCAACGACTTCAGCTCGGTCTTGGCCAAGGGCATCGTCAACGACATCCTCGCCAAAGCCGGCGGCGCCAACGCCTTCGAGAACGCCGCCAAGACCACCTTCGCCGACCTGAGCAAGGAGAAGGTGGCCGCCACCGACGTTGATGCCCTCGTCGTCATCAGCTACAACGACCCCAACCCGGCGGCATACGCCAAGAAACTTCTCAAGGAGTTCCCTCAGTGGCCGGCCGCCAAGAACAACACGTACGTGACGCTGTCGGACTCGATGTACCTCGGCCCGAGCAACGACCTGGCCGTGCAGAAGATCGCCAAGCGCCTGCACCCCGAAGCGTTCTGACCCGGCTCAGGACTCCGCTGGCGTTCACGCTCCTGCCCCTCGCGCTGATCGTCACGATGGTCGTGGCGATCAGTATCGGCGCGGTCAACGTTCCGCTCGGTGACGTGTGGGGAATCGTCCTCCACCACGTCACCGGCGCGGGGGCGGCGCACTCCGACCCCGCGCTCGACCAGATCGTCTGGCAATTCCGCACCCCCCGGGTGGTTCTGGCCGCCCTGGCCGGCACGGGCCTCGCCGTGTCCGGCGCGGTACTGCAGACCGTGGTGTCCAACCCGCTCGCCGACCCCATCGTGCTCGGCTTCTCCTACGGCGCCACGCTCGGCGCCGTCCTCGTCATCACCCTGGGCGGCGGCGCCGCGCTCGCCGGGCTCGGGGTGTCGGCGGCGGCCTTCCTCGGCGCGGTCGCCGCCGGCGCGCTGGTCTTCGCCCTCGGACAACGGCAGGGACGCCTGGCCCCGACCCGGCTGGTGCTGGCCGGCGTCGCCGTCGGCTACGCCTTCCTCTCCGCCACCAGCTACGTGCAACTCCAGGCGACACCGACCGAGTTGCGGACGGTCATGTTCTGGATGTTGGGCAGCGTCGCCGGCGCCCAGTGGGACCAACTCCCCACAGTCACCGTGGTGGTGCTCGTCACCACCACGCTCCTCACTCTCTTCGGCCGACGGCTCAATGCCCTGCTGGCCGGTGACGAGTCCGCCACCGCGCTCGGCATCAACGTCAACCGGCTGCGCGCCGCACTCCTGATGCTCACCGCACTGCTGACGGGAACCGTCATCGCCGTCGCCGGCAGCATCGGCTTCGTCGGCCTGATGATCCCGCACCTGGTGCGCCTGACCACCGGCGCCGACCACCGCCGGCTGCTCCCCCTGACCGCCCTGCTGGGAGCCGTCTACCTGGTCCTCGTCGACCTGCTCTCCCGCACCCTCAACCGCCCCAATGAAATCCCCCTGGGCATCCTCACCGCTCTGCTCGGAGCTCCCTTCTTCCTGTGGCTGCTGCGCCGCAACAAGGGCCTGGACTAGAAGCATGAAACTCACCGCCGACCGGCTCCACGTCACGCTCGACCGCAACCCGATCCTCCGCGATGTCAGCCTTCAGGCCCGCGAGGGCGACATCGTCGGTCTCGTCGGTCCCAACGGCAGCGGCAAGTCCACCCTGCTACGCACCGTCTACCGCTCACTGCGACCGACGGACGGTGTGGTCAGGGTCGGCGAGGACGACGTATGGGCCCTGTCCCCCCGCACCGCGGCCCGTCGCACGGCCGCCGTTCTCCAGGACGGCCGCGGCAACACCACCGGACTGACCGTCACCGAGATCGTCGCTCTCGGCCGCGCCCCCCACCACGGTCTGCTGGGACGCGACGGAGCCGAGGACCACCGGGCCGTGGCCGACGCCATCGACCGCTGCGGCGTACGACCGTTCGCGGACCGGGACTACGCCTCCCTGTCCGGCGGAGAACGCCAACGCGTGCTGCTGGCCCGCGCATTGGCCCAAACCCCCCAGCTCCTCGTGCTGGACGAACTCACCAACCACCTCGACATCCGCGCCCGCTTCGAACTGCTGGACCTCATCCGCACCACCGGCATCACCACGCTGGCGGTCCTGCACGACCTCGACCTGGCCGCCCGGCTCTGCGACCACCTGGTCGTCCTGCGCGAGGGAACCGTGATGGCAGCAGGACCGGTCCTGGACGTACTGACCCCGCAGATACTCGGCGACGTCTTCGGCGTCCGCGCGCGCACGGAACGGCACGCCGACGGCGTCATCCGCATCACGTACGCCGCCCACGCCCTCGCCGACGGAGAGACTACGGCGGACAGCCCTCCGGGCTGCCACCATCGGCGGTGATAGCCCTGTTCGCCGCCCCAGCAACCGGTACGGACCGATCCGCGTCGGGTCCCCCCGGCTGAGCGACCCGGAGTCGGATCCGGTCGGTCCCATATCCGGTCGCGCGGAACTCTCACGCCGGTGGTGCGATGGAGGCCGTGCCGGTGCGATTGACTGCCGGTGTGACGGCGCGAACAGTGCTGGAGCTAGTTGCGGGTGAGCGCCCCGGGTGCCCCGCCTGGCAGACGTGTCGCAAGGTCGCAGGTCCCGAGCGGCCACTCTCCAGGTTTCCGCAGGTCAGCGCACCCTTCCACGCGGCTTCAGCGGCATGTTGGGCAGCTCCGGAGCGGGCAGCCGGTCCCCGTTGTACCCCGTCACCTCGCCGAAACGGGAGCCCGTCATCCAGTCCTCACGGGCCTGCGCGATGTCCTCGTGCGACCGCCCGATGAAGTTCCACCACATCACGATCCGCTCCCCGAACGGCGTCCCGCCGAGCAGCACCATCCGGGCGGCGGAGTCCGTGGTGTTCGTCAGCTCGAGCATCCCGTTTCCGGGGGCGAGGTAGCCGAGGTCTGCGGGGCTCAGGGGCGTATCGGCCATGCGGACCTCCCCGCGGTCCAGGAGGACGCCGTGCTCGAAGCGGGGGTCGATGGCCAGGCTGACCGTGGCGTGCGGTTCGAGGATGAGCTCGGCGCCCAGCAGGGGGCTGAAGGTGGGCACCGGTGAGGTGTCGCCCGCGAGGGAGCCGAGGAAGACTCTGGCCTCGCCCACGGGCCCGTCCCCGGCGGGCCCCTCGCCGGTCAGGGGGATGGCGCGCGGCACATAGTGCTGGAAGTCGCGGTCGGTGTGCCGGTGCGCTTCGGGCAGCGCCACCCACAGCTGTACGCCGTGCAGGACCGTGGTCCGGGGGGTGGAGACCTCGGAGTGGCTGATCCCGTGGCCGCCGGTCATCAGGTTCAGCTCGCCGGGCCGTACGAAGGCGTGGCTGCCCAGGCTGTCGCGGTGCTCGATCTCCCCGCTGAACAGCCAGCTCACCGTCTGCAGACCGGTGTGCGGATGCGGGGCGACGTCCATCCCGCCGCTGGCGGCGACGTCGTCGGGTCCGTAGTGGTCGGCAAAGCACCAGGCGCCGATCAGCGTCCGGGCGCGCTGCGGGAGGGTGCGCCGCACCTTCATCGCGCGGGGGCCGCCCAGCGGGACGTCGCGCGGGGTCAGGACCTCGGCCCGCGGGACGCGCGGACCGGTCTCCTCGTCGGGGGAGGCACCGCGGCGCTCTACGCCGGGCTCGGTCTCGGTGTTGCTCATCGGGCGACGCCTCCCGGGGCGGAGTTAGTTGTAATCTCAACAATGCCGATGATAGATCGGCGCCTCGCCGAGGTGCGCGATCTGTCGAGAAGGGGGCCCACGCGGCCCGGTGAAGGAGTTCAGGTGACTGACGCGGCAGCGACGACCCCCGCGGAGACGCCCCCCGCAGGGACCCCCGTGGCCAAGGCGACCTCCGCCGAGGGGCGGGGCAGGCGGGTCTTCGTCGACAAGCAGAGCCCGCAGGCCTACGGCGCGCTGGTGCAGACCGCCGAGGCGGTCCGCGCGACCGCCGGCGAGGCCGGGCTCGACCGGCAGCTCGTGGAGCTGGTCAACCTGCGCGTGTCCCAGATCAACGGCTGTGCTTTCTGCCTCAACCTCCACACCAGGGCCGCGCTGCGGGCCGGCGAGACGACCCAGCGCCTGGGCGTGCTGGCGGCGTGGCGGGACACCGAGGTGTTCACCCCGCGGGAGCGGGCCGCGCTCGGCCTCGCGGAGGCGACCACCAGCCCCGCGGACGCCGCCGCGCAGGAGGCGGCCTACGGTGTCGCGCGCCAGGTGCTGACCGACGACGAGATCTCGGCGGTGATCTGGGTGGCGATCACCATGAACGCGTTCAACCGGGTCTCCATCATGAGCAAGCACCCCGTACGGCCGATCCCGGGCCCGCGGCAGACGCCTTCCGCCTAGGTGTTCTGACCGGGCGAGCGGGGGCGCTACGCCCCCGCCATGGCCGCGCGCAGCGCCTCGGTGCCCGGGGCGCAGGACTCCCGCAGGGCGGACAGCTCGTCCGCAGGGAGGCGGAGGGCGGAGCCGCGCCGACCGTGGTCGAGCGTGGCCTCGGCCGCCGCCAGCCACTCCTCCGTGGGATCGACGCCGACGAACTCCGCCAGCCGGATCAGCTCCCGCCGGGGCGCGTCGAGCAGCTCCTCGTAGGACAGGGACGTACGGGAGCCCTCCGGGACCCGTGACAGCGCCGTCAGGCCCCGGGTGATCAGGCGCGACCACAGCTCGCCGAACCGGGCGGCCGGCACCGGCGCCTCCATGAGCAGCGCGGGGTCGAACCGATCGGCGAAGAGCCCCGCGAGGTCGGGGGGCAGGGTTCTCAGGTGCTCGTCGGTGAGCCGGGCCACGAGCGGGCCTGCCCCGGACGCGCTCCTGGCGTCCATGGTGCGCAGGATCATCCGGAAGCCGGGGTGGCGGCTCATCGACAGCGCGCAGTCCGGCCCGTCCCGGAACATGTGGACGAACCGCGCCCCGGGGAACGCCTCCCGGATCCAGGGCACCCAGCTCAGGGAGCCCCCGGAGCGCTCGACGACCACGCCGCCGCCGAACCGGTCGGCCAGCAGCTCGAACAGCGCCTCGTAGTGCCGGGCGACGGGGCGGTGGGGCCACGCCGAGACGCGCGGCGCGAGCTCGTCGAAGAGCCCGTCCGGGTCCTCGGTGAGATGCGGCAGGACCATCATGCACAGGGCGGGGATGCCGGTGGTCTCGGCCGAGAAGCGGCCGGGGCGCCGGTTGTAGAGGAACTCCGGCGACGGGGCGCCGCTGCGGATCATCCGGTCGAACTCCTCGTTCGGCCGGGTGACGAGCTGCCAGAAGTCCGCGCCGGTCACGGCCCGCCCGGGCAGCGGATGGCGGTGGGGCTCCGCGCCGAGGGAGGTGAACAGCTCGTTGACGCTGAGGATGCCGGGGTGCAGGCTCAGCAGGTGCGACAGCGCGGTCGAGCCGCTGCGTCCGGTGCCGACGACGAAGGTCAGGGGCCGCGTGCTGATGTCGTCCACCTCCGGTGCTGGCCTGCCGCGCGGTGCGGCGGGCTGGGCGGCGGCCGTCGCGCGCGGGCGGCTGCCGGGCAGCGATCAGTAAAGGGCGTGGGGTCGCCGGGGCGCAAGGGTGGTGCCGGGACCGGGGCGTTCGCCGGCCGGGCGGCCCGGCCGAACGCCCCGGTCCCGGCAACACCCTTCGCGCGCCCGCCAACCGGCCCGTCATCATGGGCCCATGATTGTCCGCCAGCTACGCGACACCGAGGAGGACGCCGAGGCGGTACGGACCGTGGCCACCGCCGCCTTCGGCGCCTCCCGCACCCTCCCCGGCAAGCCCGACGAGACCGCCGAGTGGCCGCCACGGCGCATCGCCTTCGCCAACGGCCGCAACCGGCACCTCGCCCGCACCGACCCGGGCGGCTGCTGGCTCGCCGTGGACGACACCGGGATGCCGGTCGGCGCGGTGCTGTCCAGCAGACGCGAGGGCACCTGGGGGCTGGCGCTGTTCGCGGTGCTGCCGCGAGCGCAGCGGCGGGGCCTGGGCCGGGAGCTGCTGGCGGGGGCGCTCGCGTACGGACGGGCGTGCCTGCGCGGGATCATCGTCGGCTCCGAGGACCCCCGGGCGGCAGCCACGTACCGGCAGGCGGGCTTCACCCTGCACCCGTCCATCCGGCTGCGCGGAACCATCGACAAGGCCGCCAAGGAGCGGCTGCCCCCGCCGGACGGGGCGGTGTTCGAGGGCGGGGCCAGGCAGCGGGACATGATGGACTCCGTCGACCGCCGCACCCGGGGCGGGGCGCACGGGCCCGACCACGATCTGCTGCTGCGCCAATGCCGGCTGTTCGTCTCGGACGACCTGGCGGGCAGCGGATACTGCTACGTCGGCGACGACGGCAAGGTCGAGCTGCTGGCCGCGACCTCCCGGCGGCTGGCGACGCGGCTGCTGACCGCCGCGCTGCTCAGCCTCCCGGAGGGCACCGAGGCTCGGGTCCCGAGCCTGACGGCCGAGCAGGAGTGGGCGGTCGACGTGGGGCTGGCGGCGGGGCTCGAGCTGTCCACCGGGGGCTATGTGTGCCTGCGCGGGATGCGGCCGCCGACTCCGTACATCCCGTCCAGCACCTTTCTCTGACGTACCTGTCGGTACCGCCCGATACGATCCACGGCACACACAGCTTTCGGGGGAACACCGCATGGACGAAGAGACGACGGGCGACGGTGACGCTGCCGGTGCTGGTGCTGGTGCCGGACGGCTGCGCCGCGCCCTGACGGCCCGGCGCGGACGCGCGGCGCTGGCGGGTGGACTCGCCGCCGCGCTGGTGGCGGGGTGGTTGGTCCTCGGGGCCGACGACGACGCGGACGCGGCGAAGAAGCACTGCTGGGGCGCCTGGTCGCAGCGCGACAAGCCGTCGCTCTTCGACGAGAAGGACCACGTCCGCGCCTTCCGGGAGACGGCCCCGACGCCCGAACGCCCGCGCGGCTCGTGCACGATCACCGCGAGCTGGACTTACAGCGACGACGAGACCGTCCAGGAGAAGATCTCCGTCAGCTACGGCACCGGCCCGAGAGACGCGAAGAAGCGCCGCGCCTGGCTGGCCGAGCTCTTCGCCGGCGCGAGAGACCAGCTTCCCGAGGGGCTGCCGGGCTTCGTCAGCGAGGGCTCCGCCGCGCTGGTGCTCCCCGAGAAGTGCGATGTCGACGGCCGCCCCTCGGTCGTGACCGCCAGCGGCGTGCAGAGCGACGACGAGGGCGAGACGGCCAGGCTGCCGAAGGTCTCCTCCGAGCCGTGGCAGGCGGCGCAGGTGCTCGTTGACGTCGCCAACCATGGCATGGAGAAGGCCGGTTGCGCGCCGGAGAAGCCGCTGGGTTTCACCGCGCCCGTAGTGTCGGGACGCGCGCCGGACATCACCTTCGCCCCCGACTTCTCCCCGGGCGGCTGCCGGATCGACGGCCTCGGGCCCGCACCCCGCCGTGGCGAAAGCGACGACGAGGGCCTTCACTCCGTCGTGGGCCCGGTCAGCGACGACCTCCAGACCTGCGTCGTCGACTTCTACGACGAGATGGCCGCCCAGTTCACCATGACCGCCCACCCCCGGCTGATGAAGCTCTTCGACGGCCTCACCGGCGGCGCCCCGCTCGCCGGGGGCTGGCGCGGCCAGGGCTATGCGGATGCGGATGGCGCGCTCTTCCGTACCCGGTGCGCGGACCGTACGACGGTGATGTTCATGGAGAGGACAGCCATGGCCAAGGACACCCCGTTCGCCACCCCGTCCCGTATCTTCCCCGTTTACGCCGCCGCCGTGGCCAAGCGCCTCGGCTGCGCCGCCGTCGCACCGCACGGAGACGCGATATGAGCAGCCCTGATGAGTGGCGGCGACAGGAACACATCCGCCTCGCCACCGAGGCGGCGCGCAAGGGCCGGTGGTCGCGGCGTGGCCGGCGGGCCTGGGCCTTGCTGCGGTCCCGGCCTGGTCAGCTGATCACCGTGGGAGTCGTGGGCGCGCTCATCGGCAGCCTGCTGACCGCCTGGCAGACGAGCGGCCTCCCGTGGTCGGACGGGAAACAGGCCGTGTGCTGGGGGACGCTCCCCAAGAAGGACGCTGAGGCGTTGTTCCGCTCCGACCTCTCCGTCCGTGCGGAGGAGATCCGTCCGACACGCGGGAGCGACAGCTTGCCGGATGCTCAGGGCGCCTGCCGGCTCCTGGCGCTGCGCGACGGCCGCCCCACCACGCATATCGACTTCCGGCTCCACCACCTCGACGGGCGGAACGACGCGCAGACCGCAGGCTGGCTGACGGATTTCCTCTCCCCGCTGGCGGTGCCGTTCGGCAAGGGATACGTCGGGACGGCCGCGGAGAACCGAACGTGGTTGGAGCTCCCCAGCGGCTGCGCCGACGGCGGGCTCGCCAACGGGCCCGCGGTCGTCGAGGCGTCCTGGGGGAAGCTGCC
Organism: Streptomyces sp. ME19-01-6; assembly: GCF_033793745.1. Classification (NCBI taxonomy): domain Bacteria; kingdom Bacillati; phylum Actinomycetota; class Actinomycetes; order Kitasatosporales; family Streptomycetaceae; genus Streptomyces; species Streptomyces sp. ME19-01-6. The sequence goes on from NZ_JARAXF010000042.1 coordinate 44,812, forward strand.
CATGAGCTCCCGCGACGACCCCCGCTGGCGGGATGCGGTGGCGCGGGCGACCGTCCGGCTGGCGAACGGCGCCATGCGCGCCCTGAACTGCGACGGCACGCTCCCGCTCCCCGGCAGACTTCCCGCCGCTCCGCGCTACAAGAACACCGAGCCACGACGGCTCTGCGGCGTCGACGGGCTGGCGCTGCGCCTCTCCAAGGAGCAGCGCTACGAGCTCGACGGCACGCTGCTCGCGCACAGCCCCGGAACGGCCCGCGTCTGCGGCGTCGGCGTCGCTGGTGCGGCGCAGACGCGGGCGCGGCTGCGGCTGGTCACCGTCGAGGACCCGCGGCTCGCCCAGGTCCTCGCCGACCTGGGCGCGACCTTCGGGCGGCGCGAGTTCGACAAGCGAGGCAGCAGTTCCGTCGGCTCCGACCTGGCTCTGTACGAGGCGTCGTGCCAGACCGGTCTGGTCGCCTTCCTCATCCAGAACGAGGGCATCCGCATGGACGACCTGCCGCGCAGGCTCCTCCCCCGCTACGCCGCCGCCGAGGCGGAGCGGCTCGGCTGCGGTTCGGTGAAGGTCGAGCTGCCGCGCTGAGGGCGCGCCTGGGTTCGTGGGGCACGCCGACGGGCCGCACCCCCCGCGCCGGGGAGTGCGGCCCGTCCGACCGTCCGTCAGGCTTTGGCCCAGGACCTACTTCCGGATCAGCGAGCGCAGCACGTACTGCATGATGCCGCCGTTTGACCTCACTCTCGACCAACCACACAAAACGCCTGGTCAGAGGCGCGCCGAGGGATACAAATAGGCACTAACTCGCAGTTGGTGAAGCACCTCGGTTCACATGCTTCGGTTGCGGTACTTGAGATCGCCACCTCCCCTGAAATCCGACGTTGCGATCGACCCGGGATCCGAGCCGAGCTTCCGCGCTTGGCACCGGCTTCGTCAGTCATGGGTGGGCATGGCAGCGCTGCTGCGGGCAGGCGAAGACCAGTCGTCCTGAGCGAGACCGACGCGTTCGGCTGACGAGTCGAGAGCGGCTCGTACTTGAGGAAGGAGGCTGTCGGTGTGAGGTCTCAGGAGATGCTTAACCGTTTGTGCTCCGGACATGGCTGACACGTTCGGCTGAACGTCCGCTATCCCCCAACTGCCGGTGCGGCAGGGGTGCTTCCGTCGGAGTCGTGGATGTACAGCAGTTGGCCGAGTACCGCTACCAGGCTGTCCGCGAAGTGCTCGGCGGGTCTCCGATCGGTGAGGTCGCGGCCCGGTACGGCACCTCGCGCCAGACCCTGCACAGCTGGCGGCGGCGGTTCGAGCAGGAGGGCATGCCCGGTCTGCTGGATCGCTCCCGCTGGCCGCGGAACAGTCCCACGCGCCTGTCCGCCGAGGTTGAGGCCGAGATCTGCGAGCTGCGCCGCCGGCATCCCCGGTAGGGTGCCCGCCGGATCTCCCACGAGCTGTCCGGCCGCGGGCTGGAGTCGACGCCGTCGCGGGCCACGGTCCACCGGGTGCTGTCCCGCAATGGCCTGGTCCGCGCCCAGGAACAGCAGCATCCGCGCAAGTACCGCCGGTGGCAGCGTGAGGCGCCGATACACCTGTGGCAGATGGACCTGGCCGGAAGGAGGCAACTGTTGGGTTCATCAGCTGCAGCAGGCGACACAGCCGAGAACAGCAGCGATGTACCACGGTCAGTTCGACGCTCGGCACGCACGACCGTGAGCGTAGAGCACGCCGACAATCAGAGCGCCTCGCGAACACGATGGCCGCGCCACCCGGCCTCTCCGGTCGTACTCGAGGACCTCCGGAAGGCGGGAGCCGCCAAGGCCGAGGGCGCGCCTCCTCTGTCACAGGCGCAAGTCGACCGGATCGTCGCCATCCTGCGCCGGGCAGGCTCTCAGGCCAGTGCACGTCGTGGACGCGGAGCGCCACACCGGACGGCTGGGGGGCCGTGGGAGCGGTACTCGGCACCGGCGGCACGGGGTGCGGTCACGCTCCTCTCGCGTTCGCGCTCACCCAGTGCCGCAGCGCGAGCCCGCTGGTCTGGTCCTCCCTGATCGCGACCGAGACGGACTACTGGACCGGGATGGCACCGGCGATACTGGTGATCGCCCTCGGCTTCGGGACCGGCGTCATCGCCCGGACCAGGCCGCAGTCCATGGAGTGGACCACGACAACCGGAGATCGCCTCGGCGCTGCTCACCTCCGCCCAGCACCTCGGCGTCGCCCCCGGCCTCGCGATCCTGGCGAGCGTCGCCGCTGCAGTCAACACCGCGCCGCGACGGCTGGCGCGAGTACTTCGTCGAGTTCGTCCTGGGCGACACCAGTGGCCTGGCTCCGGATCAGCTCGCAGACAAGTGGCAGCAGGAGGCAGTGGCTGCTGGCAACGCTGCGTCGGCGGGCCTGCTGCGCCGCCTCTGGCTCCACCCGGACGGGCTCCCTGCCCTCGGGGGGTGGCAGGCGACCGACCGGGAGACGCTCGACCGGACGCTCGAGGGTCTCCCTATGGCTCCGTGGCTCATGATGCCGGTCACTCACCTGGATCCACACCCGAGCGACCCCGTCGAGCAGGCGTTCGCAGTGTGACGAGAAAGCCCTCTCTCTATCGAGCATGCACGATTTCTTGGACTAGCGGCGCGAGCCCTCCAAGCTGACGAAGCCGCTTCACGCAGAGGCTTCCCCTCCGCGGAGTGATCGGGGAGATCGAGTCGCCCTTTCCCAAGGCCGCGCCGCCCTCGAGTGAAGTCAAAGTCCGCGGTCGCGGCAGCCACACGGCGATCATCCCCATCGGATGCGCGCTCACCGACGATGTGCGACGCTGCGAAGCCCGCCTACTTCGTCTCGTTCGGGTGGCTCGTGTGCACCTGCTCCAGGAAGACCGTGCGCTCGTGGACGTAGAACCAGATGCGCGCGGTGCCCTTCGCAGTCGGTTTGTGCTGCCACCGCTCATGGGTCGCACCGCCACGCTCGATGACGCCGAGCTCACCCTTGAGCCGATAGTTCGTCGGCGTCGTGGACAGTGGCGTCCGCGTGAGGAAGTCCCAGGTCTCCGTCATGGGGTTGCGGATCGTCGCGACGAGGTCGCGCCATCCCTTCTGCGCGTCGGCTGTGGCGAAGCGGATCTCGTACTCGATCTTCTTCGGAGGGCGAGGTACCAGCTCGCCCTTCCTGGCGGCCGCCACGGCTACGGACGCTCCACGGTCTCATCGTCGTCGAGCCACTCCAGACCGGCGCTGCCGCTGCTGAGCCCGGCCGCGACGGCGGTGGCCGTCTCCTTCCAGGAGGTCAGCTCTGTGATCGCGAGGTGCGGCTGGTCGGTGGAGAACGACGCGCGCGCCGCATCGACGAGGTCCTGCGCGCAGGACTCCCGGTCGGCCGGCGACAGCGCGAGCATCCAAGGGAAGGCCTTGGACATCCGCTCGGCGAGCGAGCCGCGGTCGTCGAGGGTGACGGTGATGAGCTGCGCGGCAAAGTTCAGCAAGCGGGCACGACCCTCGGCCTCACGCTGCGACATCAGGACCAGAGCCTCGCCGTCGCGCCGGGTCACCGTCACGGGGTGGTCCTCGGCCTCGGCGAAGACCTCGGCGGAGTGCTTGCTCAGGTCCGAGGAGCGCCGAGTCGCCACGGGGAGGTCTGCTGCGATGGTCATGGATCCATAGTATTCGGAACGTATTCGGAAGTCCAGTGGAGGCCGCGGAGTGCGTGCGCCAGACTCGACCTCCGGATGCGGTCCGATGCCAGATCTCAGCCTTCCTTGATGCCTGAGGTCAACCCGAACTCACAGCCGGGTCGATCGTCGAGATGGGGAGCGCACTTACAGAGCTGCCTACCTGCCATGCACAAGCAGGTCGCGGGTCTTGTCCGTGGGCAGCGCTTCGACCGGCAGCGCGACTCGACCAGAGAGGTCATTGCGGATCTCGTCCAGGAAGCGCGCCAGGTAGCGCCGGTACAGCTCGCCGATGTCGTCGCGAGAGTCGACGATGCCCGCACCGTCGTGAACGGTGAACGGTGCTCGAGATGGCGGTCACGCCGATGTGGGATGTTCACAAGGGCCTGTCTCGATTTTGGCTCTGGTCCGTAGTCGGTGGTAGCTGTCTGTGACGTGGGCTACGCCCAGCTCCTCTCCCCGGCCGGGGGCAACGATGCCAAGCTCACCGAGTGGATCGCCCAGGTCCGTGCCACTGACCTGCCCCACCTGCACTCCTTCGCCAACGGGCTGGAACTCGACCGGGGCGCCGTCGACGCCGGCCTGACTCGCCACAACGGCCGCACCGAAGGCGTCAACACCCCCTCCCAACTCCAGGCAGGAAAAGGTGAGTTCCCGCAGTAATGCTGCGTCCTTGTCGCGGAGGTTCAGCGCTGCGGGGTCGTGACCGGCCGTTCGCCCTCGATGCGGCCCTGCGTGACGTACTTGTAGAGGAGGTTGAGACTGCCGGTGTAGCCCTGCTCCCGGATCTCGCGGAAGAGCTGCTGGACCGGGACGGCGGGGTCGGCGGCACGCCGGGCGCGGAGGTGCTCACGGTAGGGGTCCACGAGTGTGGGCTTGTACCGCGGCGCGGTCTTCTCCCCGGTGGGCTCCTTCATGCGCGCGTAGCGCTTGACGGTGTTGAGGGCGACGTCGAGGCGGCGGGCGCATTCGAGCAGGCCGACGCCCTTGTCGAGCAGAGCGTGGACCTGCAGCCAGCGCTCGCGGGTGGTCTGCTCGCGCACCCCGCCGGACAGGGCGCCCTGGCCGCAGCCACAGAACACGTCTGGGACGCGTTCGTGATCGTGGTCGGCGCTCAAGGGCGGCACCGGCAGGACCACCAGCGCCTGGTTCATCGCCCTCTACTACGCCGTCGTCCTGGGCATCCCCACCCTGCTGCTGGACGCGGACGCGAGCAGCCAGTCCGCCTACGACTGGTACAGGGTCGCCCAGGCCGACGGCTTCGAGATCCCCGTCAACCTGGTCGTCGAACGGTACCCGTTCGACGACATTGCCGAGTACATCCGGACCAAGCGGGCCGAGTTCGGCGCGATCATCGTCGACGCCGGCGGCGGCAGCGCCAAGATCTTCCACGACGCCGTCACCGAGGCCGACCGCCTGCTCGTGCCGGTCGCCCCCACCAAGATCGAGCGCCGCAAGCTCGTGGCGACGTTCGACGAGGCTGAACGCGCCGCCGCCCGCAACGAGCGCGGCGTCACCGCCCACGTGGTCCTGGTCAAGGCAGACGACCGCACCAGCCTGCCCCGCACCGCCAAGGACAAGTTCCTCGACCCGCCCAAGGGCGAAGGCATCGGCCCGGACCGTGACGAACCGTTCCCGCTCGCCGATACCGTCATCCACTCCTGGGTCCACTACATGGAGGCCTTCGGCGAAATCCCCACTGAACTCAGCGAGTACGCCAAGCTCGTCAAGGAGCTGACCGCAGCATGAGCGAGCGTATGAAGTGAAGTTTTCCCGTGATCTTGGACACGGTGTTGTTACGCCGCAAGGGCCTGATCTTGCCGGTAGCGCAGGCGTGTCTCGTGGGGTGTGAGGTAGCCCCAGTGGATGTGCTTGCGCAGGCGGCGTCTGTTGTAGAAGGTCTCGATGAAGTTGAAGATGTCGGCGCGGGCGGTGGCCCGGTCGGGCCAGAAGCGGGTGCCGATCTCTTCTTTGAGTACGGCCCAGAAACTCTCCGCGGCGCGGTTGTCGAAGCAGCTCCCGCTCCGGCCCATGCTCTGCCGGTGCCCCAACTCGCCGATTCTGGTGCGGAGTTGACCGGAGGTGTATTGCGATCCGCGGTCACTGTGGATTACGCATCCCGGTTCCAGGCGGCCCAGCGCGGCGGCCATGTCAAGGGCGTCGACGACGAGTTCGGCACGGTGGTGGTCGGCCATCGAGTAACCGATGACCTCGCGCGTGGCCGGGTCCAGCCAGGAGGCGAGGTAGAGCCAGCCCTCGGCGGTGAGGAGGTAGGTGATGTCCCCGACGATCTTCGTGCCGGGTCGGGTGGCGGTGAAGTCCCGGCCGATCAGGTCGGGCGAGGGGGCTGCCTTGGTGTCGGCCTTGGTCAGGCTGCGGCGTCCGGTGCGCCGGCTGTGTCCGGCGATGCCGTGTTCCCGCATGACCCGTTCCACCCGTTTGCGGTTGACCAGCCGGCCCTGCCGGCGCAGTTCGGCGGTGACGCGCGGGACGCCGTAGTTCCGCCGGGACGCGAGGTGGATCACTGTGATCTCATGGACCAGGGCCTCGTCGTCCCGCCGCCTTGCTTCGCGGGCTTTCCGTCCAGCCACCCATGCGTAGTACGTGGAGCGGGCGGTCTTCATCACCTTGCACAGCAGCGTGACCGTGTAGTGCGCCTTCTCCGCGTGGATGAACCGGCATATCGTGCTCACCGGTCGGTCTCCTTCGCAAAGAAGGCGGTCGCTTTTTTCAAGATCTCGATTGTCTTCGCCTGCTCAGCGGCCAGTTTCCGCAGCCGTTTCAGCTCCTCGTCCCGAGCGTCGCCGCCCGGCCCCGACGGCCCGGCACCGGGCTCGCTCTCTTGGGCGGCGCGATCCTTCTTCACCCATCCCCGCAGGGACTCAGAACTGATCCCGAGCTCCCGGGCGACCTCGGTCACTGTCCGGCCCGACGACCGCACGAGCTCGATGGCGTCCCGCTTGTACTCGTCCGAGTACCGCTTCGTGTACTTGCTTCCCACTTGGCGCTGCTTCCTCTGGAATCTCAGATCCCAGTCTCCAGGTGTACACGATCAAGGGGAAGCTTCATCCCCAGCTTCTGGCTTGGCACATGGAGTCCGGCCGTACCAGCTTCCAGCGCAACTTCCTGCTGGCCTGCGCCACCCTGCGCGGAGCGTCCGTTGCGCACGTCTACGCCAGCACGGCCGACCTGGCATCCGTCTTCGGGGACGGTGACCCATCCCTGAAGGGACAGCAGGAACCCGGTGTCATCGAGATGGTCGACTCGATCGAGGCCGAACTGCAGGCCGACGACACCCTCACCTTCCACCGCCCCGAATGGGACGACGCGGCACTGGAGTACTTCTGGGTCGATCGGCCCCTTTCCCGGGTGAAGTTCCTGGAGTGGCTGGCCGACGCCCTCCCGGAGCAGGCCGGCACGCCGGGCGAGAGCCCCCGCGACCGGCTGCGGGCAATCGCACGGCAATGGGCCAAGGCCGCCGCCCTCCAGCAATCGGCAGGCCGCATCGAGCTCCCGTCTGCCGGGCTGGCCCACCGCGCCGTGTACACGGAACTCGCGCAGCTGCTTGACGACGGCATCATCGAGACCTTCCAACAGACCATGGCCGGGGCCGACGGTGCGGAAGAACACGCATGATGCGACGTCGCACGCGCCGCGACACCCTCTCGTCGACCGCGCAGAGTTGGACGTCCATTTTCCATGACCGGCCCGACAGCCGTGATGCGGGACTCCCGTCCGAGGCGGTCGTCCGCGTCGAATGGCGCCATTCGCCACACGGGCCGGCCAACCAGGACGCCCGCTGTGCGGCGAGCCGCGCCGCACGATTCATGGTGGAGAAGGTCCTCGCCAGCGAATCGGTGCTGCGCACCGCAGCCGCGGAACAGGAACTCGCAGCAGCGTTGCGTCAGCAGCGACCGGTCCACCGAGACGGCGTTGAACTACTCAACGTCAGCGTGACCCTGCGCGTCGACGATGACGTCGCGGCGGGTGCCCGCCGCGCGGAGCGTGCCCGACATGAGTTCGAACTCGACGAGATGGACCGTCGCCAGGCCCGCGCGCGCGTGGAGTTCCTGCGCGAGGAGCTCCTCGCGAATCCTTCAGCGGCACGCCTGTACACGCTCCTCCAAAACTCCCCCCGCATCGGCGGCCCGCCCGACGGAAGCGATCCCCACGAGTTGGTTCGCCAGATCCATCAGTGGCATCCGCATTCCCGCTGGGTGCTCATCGCCCAGACACTGCACACGTTCGTCGGCAGGCTCACTGAAGACAACGCGCAGGACTTCCTGAAAATCCTGCGCAGCGCGATGACCACACTCGGCCACCGGCAGCTGGCCGAGGAGATCGCCGCCGCCGAGGGAGCGGAGTGAGCCTCAGCGTGCTGCGCTGGCTGCTGGCCCCGCGCACGAACCTGCTCGCCCGCCGCATCCGCAGGAACGGCATCAGGAGATGTCCCCGGATACAGCCTGGCGGCTGGCCCGGTTACGGCTGCACCCTGACGAGGTGCCCTACCGCAACCATGGGCACAGCCCGCCGTCTTGACCATCGCCGGTCGACAGTCAGCGGCCTTCGGGCCAGTTCCAGCCTGCCGGCTATGCGACTCCCAAACCGGAACCACCGCGGCGCGCTACAGGGTTCAGGCTGGCAGCCAGGGGTCCGAGACGTGGTGAATGTTCCACCCCTTCCCGACCAAAGCCTCGGCGTAGGGCTCGGCCCGCTCCCGCAAGGTGGCGAGGGCAAGAAGGTGAGTGGGTCGGGTCGCTCCCACGAAGATGAGTTGTGCCGCGCGGCGGATGGTGGGGGAAGCGCGAGTGATGTCGCCGGCGTCGGCCAGCAGCGCCAGCACCTCGGCGACGTCGTGCTTCTTCCCCGTTCTGTCCAGGCACTCAAGGACCAAGGCGGCGGCGTGCGTTTCGTCCTTCGCGCTTTGAATGGTGCCCGCCACGGAGGCCACGGTGCCGGACTCGCTGATGAGGTGACGTGTCGCCGCGTTCTCGGCGGGCAGGTAGGCCATCGGTTCTTGCAGTGCAGCATGGTCGTCCCACGGTGCTTCAGTGAGTTCGGGAAGCACATCAAGCAGTTGCCGCGTCAGCCGTTGCCATCGGATCTCGTCGTCCAGCGCATCGGTCAGCAGCGAGTTCAGCAACGCGCGGATCCGTCCGCCCGCTGTGCCGGGTCGCGGTCGAGACGGGCAAGTGGGGGAAGACCTTCTGGGGCGCAAGGCGGGACCGCGCCTACCTCGCCGATGAGGCCGCGGCCCGCCCGGCCGGGGTGATGATCGGCTACCCGGGCCTGGACGACGTCGTGGTCGGCGGCCGGGGCCTGTGGCGAGCCGTCATCGCGGTGCACGCTCCCTCCGGGCACTCCGGATCGAGCCGGACCGTCGTGGGCGCCATCTCCCGCGCCGCCCATCTCGTCCGCCTCCTGGACGCGGCCGATATGCCCGGCGTGGGCGGCGGCTCGGGTTTCCCGCTCCCGCCGAAGCTGTCGGTGACCTCTTTCCACGGCGGCCAGGGCTTCTCGGTCACCCCCGACCGGTGCGAGCTGAACGTCGACGTGCGCATCACCCCGGCCTTCGACGCCCACGATGCCGAGACCCTCATCCGCAAGGCCGTCGCCGAGCTGGACGCGGAGCTTCCCGCACCGAAGCCGACCGAGATTACCCCGGTCGCGAGCTGGCCGCCCCATTGCGCATGTCGCGAAGGACCTCGGCATCCACAAGGAAGCCCTGCGTGGCTGGATGCGCCAGGCCGAGGCCGACGCCGGGGAACGTGATGACCGGCTGACCACCACCGAGCTGGAAAAACTGAAACAACTCCGCGAGACCGTCCCCGGACGAGGCCGACCAGGTGATCGAACACCTTCGGGACAAGGGCCTCGGGGTCGGTTTCACCTGCCGGGTGCTGAAACTGTCGGAGTCTGCTTACTACGCCCGCAAGAAGCGGCCGAAGCCGGCTCGCCGGCTGCGCGACGAGCAGCTCATGCCGCTGATCGAGGACATCCACACCGAATCGGGCGGCACCTATGGGGTCCGGCGGATCTCCCGGGCCCTGCGGCGCAAGGGTGTGGCGGTGGCCCGCGGCACGGTGGAGCGGCTGATGCGCGAGCTGGGCCTGGAGGCGTCATCCGGGGCCAGCGGCGCCGTACCACGGTGCCCGAACCGTCGGCGCCCCGCCCGCCGGACCTGGTCGACCGGGACTTTGGGCCGAGACGCCGGTGGGAACGGTGCTCGCGAGGACGACGATTGTGGTAGCCGAGCGCTACGACTCCTGATCGGGTGTCCCGAAAGGATGTCGGGGCTGTCAGTGCGACAGACCAGACACGGCCGACTTGCTGCCCACCTCACTGGCGCTCCGGTCGCCGTGGTCATCCCGACGTGGGATGACCACGGCACCGGCGCCGGGTGCGCGTCGCAATCTGGTTAGCCTGGGGTTGTCTTTGCGAACTGGACCTGGCCGGGCCTGCGTCCCGACCGATGTCCTTCGCCGTGGAACTGCTCGCCGGTTGAACGTGTCTCAGGCTGACTCGACAGCTGGCGGTGCGACCGACTCCCGCACCATGAGATGGGTTCCCAGCACGACGTAGTCGACGTCCTGGCGCGCCGCGGGGTCCAGTTCCATGACGTGTCGGACGGCGGCCCTGCCGAGCTCCCGGTAGGGAACGTGCACGGTGGTCAGCTGGGGGGTCATGTCGATCGCCATCGGGATGTCGTCGTAGCCGAGCACGGAGACGTCCTCGGGAACCTTCTTGCCGTGCTCGCGCAGGACCTGCATGCACCCTGCCGCGGTCATGTCGGAGGCGGCGAAGACGGCGGTGAACGCGACCTGGCGGGCAAGGACCTCCCGCATCGCGCGCACGCTTGCCGCGCGGCTGAAGTCGACGACCACCTGCAACGCGGGGTCCGGTTCGATGCTGAAGGAGGCCAGCGCCCGCAGGTACCCGGTGAACCGTGCCTCCGAGGTGGTGTATCCCTCTCCCTTGCCGAGGAAGAGAATCCGCCGGTGGCCCTGCGAGAGCAGATGGGCGGTGGCCGCGTAGGCGCCCGCCTCGTTATCGTAGTCGATGACGGTCACCGGCAGCGGCTCCCTGGGCGGTGGGCAGCCACACAGCACCAGTCGGGAGCCGGCCGCGGCAAGGGACCGGGCGTAGGCCACCATCCGGCTGTGCGACTCCTCGTCGTTATCGGCCCCGCCGATGAGGATCACCGCCTCGGCACCCTGCGCACGCATGAGGTCGATGACCTCCGACTGGCGCTGCCAGCTGCCATTCGTGGTGCAGACGACGCACAGCCGGCCGTGGCGGGCGGCCTCCTCCTCGACTCCGGCCGCGGCCTCGGCGAAGGACGGCCCGGTGATGTCGTTCAGGACGAAGGCGATGGTGCGGCTGGCACCCGCCTGCAGGGCCCGGGCCTGGGCGTTGACGACGTAGTCGAGTTGGCGGACCGCGCGCATCACCCGGTTCTTCGTGGTCACGGAGACCGGGTAGTTGCCGGCGAGGACACGCGAGACGGTGGCGTTCGACACGCCCGCCATCTGCGCGACGTCGCTCAGGGTCGCGCGGCGCTGCGGCCCTTCGTTCGCCACAGGAAACGATTTCTTCGCGCCTTTGCCACCGCGGACCGTCTTGCCGGACCGCTCGCGGTCGCCGTCACCGTTTGTCTTCGTCACACTCTGAAAGTTACTGCACAGCAAGCGCCCTCGATCAGTGCGGCCGTAATCCGGCCGGGGATGGGGGGGCGCCCTGAGGGCGGCAACGGCCGGCGCCGGACGGCGGGTGACGGCTGTCCGAGGGAACCGGCGGCATGCTTGCCAGCTCGTTCCGGGTTCCGTAGTCTCGGGCCGTAGCAATCGATTACTATCCCACGCCCTCCCTGCCATGTGATTTTTTTATGAGGGAAAACGTTAACTCATGACCCTGCAGCCACGCTGTCGAGCCACCTCGGACATCCGCTGCACCCTCGCGATGTCACCCCCCGGCCTGGCCGACCATCTCTTTCCTGATGCCGTCCGGCGCCGCCTGGAAGGGGCCGTGAAGGTGTCCCCGCAGATCCTCACCGAGTTCACCTCCCCGTCCTCGCGCGCCGAACTCGCCGACACCGACGTCCTGCTCACCGGGTGGGGGTGCCCTCCGCTGGACGACGACGCCCTCGCCTGTGCTCCTCGGCTCGCTGCGGTGGTCAGCGCCGCAGGCTCCGCCCTGTCGCCGCTGCTGCATGCCAATCCGGTGCTCACCAAACGGCTGCGCTTCGCCAACGCCGGCGCCGTCAACGCTGTTCCAGTAGCCGAGTACAGCGTTGCCATGATCCTTCTGGCCGGAAAGCGGATCTTCGAATCCGCCAGGCTGTACCGCGCGCGCAGGGACTTCATCGACCGCGAGGCGGTCTTCCCCGACGCGGGCAACTACCGGCGGACGGTGGGGCTGATCGGTGCCTCACGCATCGGCCGGCTCGTCATCGAGAGCCTGCGGCGAAGCACCGACCTCAGGATCGTCGTGGCAGACCCGTACCTGTCGGTCGAGGAGGCCGCACTTCTCGGCGTCCACCTGGTCGGCATTCCCGAACTCATGCGGTCGGTCGACGTCGTCTCGGTGCATGCTCCGCTGCTGCCCGAGACGAGAGGCATGATCACGGCCGAGCTGCTGGCGCTGCTGCCGGACGGTGCGACGGTCATCAACAGCGCCCGGGGGGCGGTCATCGACCAAGATGCGCTGCTCACCGAACTCGCCGCAGGGCGCCTCAACGCGATCCTCGATGTCACCCACCCCGAGGTACTGCCCGCCGACCACCCGTTCTACGACCTGGACAACGTCTTCCTCACTCCGCACATGGCCGGTTCCGTCGGCAACGAACTGAGCCGGATGGGAGAGCACGTGGTCGACGAGGTGATCAGGTTCGCACGCGGTGAGGACTTCGCGAGTCCGGAGCACCCGCACTCCACGGGCGCTCCGGTACCGGGGGCCGAGTGACGCCGCCGACGACTTCAGCTTCTGGGACGATGCGGTGGTACGGATCATCACGCCGACCGGGCTGTACTTCGACCGGTTGGAGTAGACCAGGTCGTGCACCGCAACGCTGGTACCGCCGGGAGAGGTGTGCATCTCCGCGTACGTACAGCCGCCCGCCGTCTTGATGTGCGTGCCATGGTCGAACATGACGCCCTTCTGCTCGACCTGGACGTTGGAGTCGGTTGCTGCCGGCGGTGTCGAGCCGGTCAGCTGACGAGGGAAGGAGAGCCAGTACTCGGGAACGGTGTCGATGCCGGGATGGGTGAACCCGGCATCGGTAGGACAGGCCCGGCCGTGGGATTGGTAACCGCCGATAATCCTGAGTGCTGTGTTGGGTGGTTCGACGAGACCACTCTTCACTCTCTGTGACGATTGAATGTTGTGGGACGTGCACGGACCGTGGTCTTAGGATGCGCGGAAACTGCATCCACCACCCGCGGGGGACAAGTTGAGAGAGCTGGTCTGCGTCCCACCAGAGGTCCGGGACCGGCTCGTCGTTCGGTTCGGAGCTGAGGTGCTGGCCTGGTGTGATGAGTTGCCGGCTCTCGTGGACGAACTCGCTGCCCGCTGGGATCTGGCGCTTGTCGCGGCGGGCGGAGGAGGCACCTCGCGGGTGTTCCGCTGCTTCAAGCGGGACGCCGGCACCTCGGCGTGGCTGAAACTCACGCCGGAGCCCGGGATTGCCCGGGAGGAAGCAGAAGCTCTGCGGGCCTGGGCAAAGACGCCGTCGGTTGTCACGCTGCTGGCACAAGATCTGGCCGCCGGGGCCCTGCTTCTGGAGGAGGTGGAGCCGGGAGTGCAGGTGAGCCAGCGTGCATGGAATTTGGCCGAGGTCGCGGCGCTGCTGCGGGACCTGCGGGCCTCTGCTCCCGTGCCGGGTGAGCACTCGGTACTGCGGCTTCTTTCACACCGCGTCGACTTCGTGTTCAACTTGACCGACCGCAGGCTGGCAGCGGGCGACGTGAACGATCCGGCTGCCTCGAAGGTGCTTCGGCAGGCGCGAGCGGCAGCCCTGGAACTTGCAGGCAATGGGCCTGTGGGACTCGTGCATGGTGATCTCCATCCGGCCAACGTGCTGTCTGGTCCGGGCGCCCGCTTGGTGGCGATTGATCCGAGGCCGACGTGGGGCGACCCGGACTTCGACGCTGTGGACTGGGTGCTTGAAGGAGTTGCAGATCTAGCCCTGCTGGAGCAGAGGGTCGAGGAGCTGGCGGCGATGGTTCCTGGCATGTCTCCTCGTCGTGTGCTGGGTTGGTGCCGAGCCCTGGCCGCCCTCATCGCGGTCCCCAGAATGTGTGCGGGGCGGGACGACGCAGAGACTCGGTTACTCATGGCTCTAGCCGACAGCTGAGTGCTCCGTCGGCCTGAACCGATCTCGTGCCACGGTGCCTGTCAGCCGCTGTGATCGCCCGGAGCGTAGCTTTTCCAGGGGGCTCCGGCGTCGGCGGCGATGCGGGTGGTGCTCTTGTCGTGGTAGCCGAGTGCCTGGGCGATGACGGGGGCGGGGGCCTGGAGGACGAGCTGGCGGATGGCGGAGGTCCGGCCTTTCTCGGCCGGGATGCCGAGTTCACGGAGCGCGTCGCGCAGGGTGGCGGGGTTCATGGGCTGGCTCGCGCGGCGGCCGGGGAAGAGCCAGGGCGAGTTCTGGTTGATGGCGGCGGTGCTGGCGGGCAGGGCCTGGAGGTAGTTGAGCAGGAGGTCGGCCACGGGCTCAGGCACTGGGGTGGGCGGGTCGCCGAGCCGGAGTGCGACGTGCTGGCCGTCGCGGAGGACGTCGTCGACTGTCATGCGGACGATCCGGCTGACCGGCTGGGCGAACAGCAGGACCAGACAGGCGGCGACCCGAACTCGCAGCGGGGCGCTGGCGTCGGCGAGGACCCGTTGCAGGGCGGCGACCCGTTGGTGCTGGCCCATCGGGTGGGGGTTGGTGGTCGGGCGGTTCGGGATGATCAACCGCGGCATCCGGCGGCTGTCCATGCACCACCGCAGGAAGGCCTGTGCGGGCCGTCGGGTGGAGTACTTCTCCGCGTGCCAGGCATCGAAGTCGGCCTGGGTGCAGGCGCTCAGCGCGACGTCGCGGGCGGCGAGCCAGACCAGGAAGGCGCCGGCCTGCGTGGTCTGCTGGCGGCATTCCTGCGTGGTGCTGGTGCCCAGCGGGCTCTTGGCCGCCTTGGCGCGGAGCTTGCGGAGCTGTTGCCAGGTGGCGAAGTGCTGAAGCAACCGGGCGTGTTCGGTATCCGCGGTGGCGGCGATCCGCTGGGTGAGCCACCGCTCGAACAGCAGGAGGCGCCGGTCGAGGTGCGGCAGGACACCGCTGTCCATGAGGAGATCGCGCAGGTAGGCGGCGGTCCGCCAGTTCGGCAGGGCCTGAATGGCGTCGTGGGTGAGCGGCACGGTACCGGTGGCGAGGTCGCGCAGAAGAGCCGGAACCTGTGGGTTGCGGAGCCAGATCAGTCGGCTCTTCGGCCGGTCCAGGCTCACCAGAAGCTGGTGCAGCGCGACCAGTCGCGGGTGGATGCGGCCGGTGCCGTCGCCCAAGAGGACGGTGAGCCGGTCGGAGAGGGTGCAGCGTTCGCAAAGCCGTCCGCCGAGGAGCAGGCCCTCGAAGCCGCAGCGGTCGCAGAAGAAGTCGCGGCTGATGCCTGCGCAGTCCCGGCAGATTGCGGTTCCCGCCGCGTCCCGGCCGGGAAGCAGCCGCTCGGTTCTGCAGCATGGGCAGCGGCCCCGTTCCCGCATGGCCCGCTCGTAGCAGGTGCGGCAGATGGGTCCGTCCGACCAGTTCGCCGACTTGGCGGCCCGGCGGCCGCAGCGTGCGCAGGTGCGTATGTGCCACCGCTCGTACTTCTCCCGGCTGTCGTAGGCCGGGCTCACGAGTCGGGGGTGATCCGGGCGCGCTTAGGCCGGATGGTGCTGGTCAGGTCCACGACGTCGGCGCCGCCGGAGGCGGCGGTGCGACGCGGGGCGACGTTCTCGGCCCGGGTGGCGATCAGGTCGGTGGGGGTGACGTCTAGGATATCGCAGAGCGCGGCCAGGACTGGCAGGGAAAGCCGTTCGGGAGTCTGGGTGACCAGGCGCCAGACCTGGACCGAGGACAGCTCGATGCCGCGTTCGGCGAGCAGCGGGGAGAGGTCGGAGGCGGCGAAGATGCCGCGGGTGGCCATCACCTCGCGCAGTCGCCACTGGTAGCTGACCTGGCGTTTCATCGAGCCCTCCTCGCCGGCCGCAGAGCGGCCTGCATCGTCGCGTCCAATGCTCTGCGCAGGGTGCGGGTGCGGGTGGGCGCCGAAACGCTCCTCGCAGGTCGCCGCCCATCCGTAGGCGGGGTCGGTGATGGGGCAGAAGGACCGGACCGAGCCCTGGTAGTTCCGCAGCGTGGAACGGCGCAGGTGCCGCACCGACCGCAGGTCGCCCAGCCACTCGTCGACCATCTGCGGCAACCAGGCCCAGGGGAACGCGTCTGCATGCCGGGCGAAGGCCCGTACCACCTTCTCCCGGCCCTCGATAGTGGAGAACGCCAAGTTCGGGCGAGCTGCTGGTTGCGCCAGCCGTCCAGCATGGCCGTGAACACCTGCTCATCCGGCCGCAGCAATCGACGGGCAAGTTCCCAGTTCAGAAGGTGTGCGGATCCGCATCCACCCGGTCTCAAGTGGCTCGACAGACCGCCCGCGGCAGGCGCACACGAGGCGCTGGCCAGCACCGAAGGGGCGAGCCGCCGTTGATGTGCGATCCAACCGCAGTGTTGCATCCGATGAAATTGCGGCTACTTGGACCAACGGAACAGCCGTTGGCGCTAAGCACTTGATCTTGACCCCGGACTTCTATCTCTGACCCCAGCCGCAAGTAGCGGTCAGGGCTTCGTGGCCGTGGTCTTCTTGGGCTGGCGGGGCACGGTCTTGGTCTTGTCGAGGTGGCCGTACACCGTCGACCGGGGAACGCAGAACATGTCGGCGATCTGCTGGACGGTCTTCTCCCGCTCGTCGTAGAGCCGTTGGGCGAGCGCGGCCTGATCCTCGGTGAGCTTGGGCCGGCGTCCGCCGACCCGGCCGCGGGCCCGTGCGGAGGCGAGCCCGTCGTTGGTGTTCGCCACGATCAGCTCGCGCTGGAGCTCGGCGAGTACAGACAGCATCCCGAACATCGCCCTCCCCTCCATCGTGGACGTGTCGATGCCCTGCTCGATGACGTGCAGTCCGATCCCGCACTCACGCAGCAGCTGCATGACGAGGTCGAGCTTCGGGCGGGACGCCTTCGCACCGCTCGCGGTGTCGACGTGGACGTGGTCGACGCCAGCCCGCAGCAGGGCGTCAATCTGATGATCGGGGTTCTGGTCGGCGGTCGAGACCCTGGCGTATCCGATGCGGATGTCGGCGGTCTGGGTGTCCGGGGCGAGGGCGAGCGGGACCGGGGTGCCGGGGCGCCACGGCTGGCCGGGGCCGCGGTCGGCAGGGGTGGGCACGCGCAGGAGCTTGGCGAGCCGGGGCACCTTGCTGAAGCGGCCGGTGTGGTAGGTGCCTGCGACCGCGCCGGAGCGCGAGCGGCAGGGCGAGCCGGGCTCGGCCCGGCAGCGCGGACAAGGGTGCCGCTCGACGTCGTCCGCGTCGCTCGGGGAAGGCCCTTGAGGGACCGTCATGGCACCGGATGCTGTCACAAACAATCTCAGAAGTGCCGCAAACCCGCCTTTGAGTGAGAACGATTTCTGCGAACCGAACCACCGGTTCGCGATCACTGGAGCGCGCTGTTTGATCGCGCTCGGCAAAGGATCGTTTATGAGAATCGGGGCAGGGGGCCGGTTCGACTCAACCGGCTCGGGTCTCGTTTCCGTGGTGGCGCGGGTGATGAGCGGCATGGTGGTGACCGCGGCACCCGCGCCCAATACCAGCCAGTTCGGGTGGCCGTGGCCGCTGCGGCGCAGCAGGCCGCCTCAGCTGTCATGCCGCCGCCGGCTGGAAGAAGATCGTTTGCCTGACCCTTCTCGGCGGTCGCTGACGGATAAGGGGTGGCCCGGCCATGTGGCCGGGCCACCCCTTGGGGGCATGCAGCTGTCAGGCGGGCTGTGCGGCGGGCGCCGGGGCGGTGGCCTTGTGAGCCTTACTGGTCTCCCGGAGGGCCAGCAGGCCGGTGATCGCGATCAGCGCTGAGGTCAGGCCGTGGATGCCGAACGCGGCGGCGAGGGGGCCGTGGTGGGCCAAGACGTTGATCATGTCGCCGAACGGGGCGACGGCCTCCATCAGCAGGACCCAGCCCAGGGCGCGGCGGTGGCCCGTCAGCAGGAGGATGCCGATGACCAGGCCCATCGAGAATTCGCGGGTGCCCTTCATGATGAGGAAGCCGTCGCCGTTGCCGGCGGGCCAGGTCGGCAGGCCAACGCCTTGAGTGGACGCCTCCGGGGCCAGGATGAAGGACAACCCGAGGTAGAGGACGAACAGGGCGCAGACGGTGGCCAGGACGGTGTTGACGTTCTTCAGCGACATGGTTCTTTTCCTTTGACGTTCAGCCTGGGGTGGGGCAGGGGTTCAGCGGCGGATGCGGCGGGCATAGCGGGGGCGGTCGATGACGTGCCAAATGACGCGGACCGGCGCGGGTGGGGGGCAAGATCGCCTTACTCGGTCTCTGACCGCGCCGGCCTGCCGGTTCGTCTTCGTCGATGCCGGTTTTGCCGCGATCCCGCCACCACCAGTGAAGCCGTGATCCGCTGGGCCGCCATCGGCCTCACGACCCGGCGCCGCCCGGGGTGAGGATTTCCATGAGATGTCCGTCGGGGTCGCGGAAGTAGGCGCCCCTGCGGCCCATGGTGTGCTTACTGCGATAGATCTGCCCGATCTCTTGGCATGCAGGATCGCCGTAGTGGGTGATCCCGCCGTGCTGGATGCGGGCGAGGGCGGCGTCGAACTCCTGCTCGCTGACTATGAACGCGTAGTGGTGTGGCTCGAAGTCGTCCAGCTGGTCGTAGTCCAGGCTGACCTGGTTGGCCAGCGTGACCGGCGTGAAGTGGGCCACCGGCGGATCGACACTCAGGCCGAGGATTTCGGCCAGGAACCGCGCCGAGGCTTGCGGGTCACGGGCGGGGACGATGGTGTGATTCAGTTCCACGGGCATGGTGACTCCTCTTCAGGGACGGGGCTACGCGTGGTGGGGCGCAAGGCGCGGCCGGCTTCGGGCTCGGCCTTGGCGACCCGGCATGATGCATGGATGCGTGACTGCCGAGGGAGGGCAGGGCTTCTCCGGCTCCCCTCTCTGGCTGCAGCTGCCGTGTCATACGTTGATCTGCTCGAATATGTGCGGGTACGACACGATGTCGTCGCTGAACTCGGCCGCCATGCGCTGGAACTCCGGGCTGCCGAACGCCGTGGCGAGCGCCTCGGTCGACTCCCAGACCGCGACGTTCATCAGAAGCTGGCTGTCCGCCGTTCCCTTGTGCATCTGCAGGGAGACGAATCCCGGCTGAGCCTTCATGAACTCCGCCTGCCTCCGAAAGAGGGCCAGGAACGCTTCAGTCCTCTCCTTCGGGACGACGAAGGTGTTGGCCAGGACGATGGGTCCGGTCTTCTCCTTGAACTGCGCGAACATCGGCGTATTCGGGTCGAGACTCTGCAGCTTGGCCATTTTCGGTACTTCCTCTCGCTGTCGGTTGCCCCCCGCGGCACTGAGGCCGGCCACCGCCGTACTGGGTCCGGCGACGCCCACGACGCTCGCTATCTGTGGCACGAGGGGATCTGCCGGTCACTCAAAAGCATCGCTGGTGACACCAAGGCCTCCAGCGACTGCGACCTTGCCAACACTTGTTGGTCAACACCGTTGGCCAACGTTGTTGGCAAACGTAGAGCCGCAGCTCTGGACTGTCAACACCTGTTGGTCTACGTTGTTGGCATGACCGGCACCACGGAGAACCAGCAGGCCGCACGGCGTTCCGACGCCACCCGCGCCACGATCCTCGACGCGGCCCGCGAGCGGTTCGTGGCGGACGGCTACGAGAAGGCGACCATCCGGGCCATCGCGCGCGACGCGAAGATCGACCCGTCAATGGTGATGCGCTACTACGGCAACAAGGCGGGCCTGTTCGCGGCGGCCGTCGCGATCGATCCCGGGTTGCCGGGCCTGTCCCTCGAACCGCGCGAGGAGATCGGCCGTACGCTGGTGCGCCACTTCCTCACCCTGTGGGAGGAGAACGGGGAGCTCACCGCGCTGATGCGGGTCGGCGCCACCGACCCGGCCGCCGCCGATCGCATGCAGAGCGTGCTGCGCGAGCAGATGATCCCGCTGGCCCGCCGACTGGGCCACGAGCCGGAGCAGGCGCAGGCGCGGGCTGCACTATGCGTCTCGACCGTGCTGGGGCTCGCGCTGACGCGCTACGTGCTGCGGTTCCCGGCGAGCGTGGCGCTCGGCCGCGAGGAGATCGTGGACTGGCTCGGACCCACGGTCCAGCGGTATCTCACCGCACCCACGCCCTGAAGAACGCGTCCAGGCACCCACCGCGACCTCGGTCACGGCGGATCGGATCAGCCCTGCTTCTGCGGCTTGCGGGACTTGCCGCCGAGCATCATGAGGCCGGCGGGCACGCAGCCGGAGGTCCACACGGCGCAGCCGCAGATCGCCGGGCCCGTACCCCAGATGGGCATCCGCCCCGGAAGCTGCGATGCTCATTGATCACGACCCGATACGCGCCCTAACGCCGCGTCATTCGCCGGTGCCCTCGTCGTCCTCGTCGAGGTGGACGGTCGCCGGGTCACGCAGTGGGCGCAGGCCCTCACGTGGCGGGCGGGCGGCGAAGCTGTATCGGCCCAGGCAGTTGAGGTTGGCGTGCTTCAGCGGGGAGACCCGGGCCACGTCCTCGTTGAGGACGTCATGCTCCCGCTCCTCGGGCGGCAGGGCCCGCAGGTGGTCGACGGCGGCGTCGAGGTAGCGGGTTGTTCAGAGCACGGCGGCATTGAGGACCAGGCCGAGCGCCCCGAGTTGGTCCTCCTGCCCCGTCCTGTATGCCTGCATGATCTGTCCGCGCTTGCCGTGGCAGATGTCGCGGGCGAGTTTGTGGCGGGACTCCTGGACGGTGAGCTGCTTGTGCATCTGCCGTCGGTAGGTGTCGTCGACCGGGTCGACGACCGCCAGCAGGTGCAGGGTCTTGGCGATCCGCCCGTACTCGGCGAACGCTTGCCCCAGCGGGGCGGGGTGGCCCTCGCGGCCGAACATCCGCAGCAGATCGTAGGCGCGGACCTGGTTGGTGACCAGGGAGCCGGCCACCCGCAGCATGTCCGGCCAGTGCGTGGTGACCTTGGTCAGGTTCACCTTGTTGCGGGCCAGGTCCTCCAGCGGCCCGTACTCGCCGGTCTCCACACTGGGCATCTCCGCCCGCCAGAACCGCTGGTCGCCCAGGTCCTTGAAGCGCGGCGAGAAGTTGTAGCCCAGCATCGTGAACAGCCCGAACACCATGTCGGAGTACGAGGCGTTGTCGGTGGCGACCATCTCCGGCTTCACCCCGGCATCCAGGTTCAGCAGCGCGTCCAGGATATGCAGAGAGTCGCGCGGCGTGCCCGGCACGACCATCTGCCCAATGCCCGCGACCTGGTCATTTACTGCGTTCAGCCAGGTGATGCCGCGCTTGAAGTGGTAGTACTTGGGCGACGGCCCGGCGTGGATGGTCCGCTTCGGCACCACGAACCGCAGCCCGTCGACCGAGGCCAGCAGGCCCTTGCCCCAGAACTGCACGATCGGCACCTTCGCCTGGGCCTGATCAGCGCCGCGTTCGCCGCGGCGATGGTGTCCGCGCGCAGGTAGTACTGGTCGACATGGACCAGGCGGGAGCGGGTCAGGGCCTCGACGTTCGGGTTGATGACCGAGGTCATCCCGATGTTGCACGCCTCGCTCACCAAAAGCGCCACGACTGATGTCGCAAGGCCGTTCATGCGGGTCTTCCCGTCGCCCAGGTGCACGAAGGCGTCCAGAAATCCGGTCCAGGCGTGCACCTCGAACAACAGGTCCGGCAGGTCGATCTTCGGGAGCATCTTCTCGACCCGCTTGCGCAGCCAGTTCAGCGACTTCGGCTCACCCAGCGCGTGGAGCTTCTCCACATTCAGCTTCGCCCGCCCGCCTGGCTGCACCTCGATGCTGATCTTCGCGTCGGCGCCGGCCTCCTCCAGGCGCTCGGCCATCTGCTTCCACGCGGCATCCAGCACGACGACCAGGTCCAGAAGATGCTGCTCGGCGTCCTCATCCAGACTCAGGCCCGCCAGGACGTCCTCCCGCACGGCGTCCCACTCCTTGCCGTCCAGCAGGCGGGCACGCGGGTCGGACCAGCGGTGCGAGGGGGAAGCGAAGATGTCCCGGCGCTTCAGGGCCCGGAACAACTGCTCCAGCACGCACACCAGGTACGCGTCGCGGTCCACCGCCCCCTGGGGCAGCTCGGCGTTGGCATACACCGCCTTGCGCCACACCGGCGGCACCAGCTTGTCGTCGATCTCCCGCGGCAGCAGCGGCTTCTCCGTCACCCGCCGCCTCGCCAGGGCGGGCAGCCGCTTCACTCCGGCCAGCACCCGCTTGCCGCCCGTCGCCGCCCCCAGCGCCGAGGTCTCGCCCAGCAGCGCCAGGAACGGCTTGACGGTGCTGTAGCGCAGCGCCAGTGCGCCCCGCATGGCGATCTCCGCCGAGTCGTCGTCCTCCGGCACCAGGCTCACCACCGTGGCCGCCGCGCTGGACAGCTCGGCCCGCGGCGCGACCTCCTCCAGCGCCCGCCACAGCGCGGCCACGTCCACATCGCAGCCGGTCTCCTCGACCAGCTCCAGCTCCTCGATAAACACCTTCGAGGCCCTGGCCACGAGCCTCGACGCCTTCTCCAGCTGCGGCAGAGTGGACAGCCATTCCTTGTCCGTGGCCCGCTTTGTGGTGCTGATCAGCCTCGTCGCCATGAGGATCTCGAACAGGTCCAGCGCGTCATCGATCGCCTTCGCCTCAAGGTGGCGCATCACCGCAGCCAGCATCGCCGTGCGCTTCGGCTCCGAGGCCCGCTCCAGCTTCGGCGCCTTCGTGCCCATCCCGTACCGGGCCAGCGCCGCCAGACGGTTCGGCGGGATCTTGTTCAGCTTCACCCGCCCCAGCTGGAACGCCGCGATCTCATCCACCCGCTGCAACGCACTCTTTATCGCGGTACCCGTGGTCCGCGTCGGCGGCCGGCGCAGCTGCTCCAGGTACGAGTACCGCTTGCCCTCCGGCGTCTTCAGCAGCGCCACCAGGTCGCCCGGCAGCGCCGGGTCCGCCCGCCGGGCGACCTTGGCGACCATGGTGTGCAGCCGCTTCTCCGCGATGGTGCGGACCTCGGCCACCTGCCGCGCGAGCACCGAGACGCCTGGCAGCAGGACCCGGTTACGGCGCAGCCAGCCCACCGCGTGGTCGAACAACGCCTTCGGCCCCTCCGAATGCGCCGTCCACGCCCGCCCGTGCAAGAACGCCCGGAACTTCCGGCCCCACTCGTGATCCTCGAAGTGGTGGTAGCCGTACGCGTCGCGATCTCCCACGCACGCTCGTACGCGGTCTGCAGCCGCTCCGTGTACTCCTTGACGCAGGAGACATCCTCGATGCCCAGCTGCTCGGCGAGGTGATCCACCACCGGCCACGGCACATCCAGGGGGTCCTCCAGGAACAACCCGACATACCTCACGGTGCAGACCTGGAGTGCGCAGCCGAGGCGGTTGTGGTTTCCGCGCCGCTTCGCGATCAGCTTCCGGTCCTCGTCATCCAGGAAGAAGAAACGCTCCAGCTCGGGTCTTGTCGGTTCCTCGACGAACTTCCCGTACGCCTCAGCCTGCTCATCAGTTAAGAATTCGACCGCCACGCGCGGACCGTAACCAGGCCCCGCCCGTGATCGACGATCTTTCCCCGAACTCCAGCGCCCGATCGGCTCGCTGTGCTAACCGACCAAGATCAAGCGCTTAGCGCCAACGGCTGTACCGATGGTCCCCACGGCCGAGGCCGTACCAGGACCGGATGAAGCACTTCGCGCACGCTCTGGACCGGGCGGGTTCACGACTGGTTCTGGTGGGGCGTCCGCCGATTGGGGACGGGGTGCCCGCCACGGTCGTGGACTACGACAATGAGGGCGGCACCTTCGCCTTGACCACGCGCCTGCTCAGTTCCGGGCGCCGCCGGGTGAGCTATCTGGGCCGGGTGCAGGGGCTTTCCACCAGCGCCCAGCGCATCAGCGGCTTTGTCCGCGCCAACGAGGCACGGGGCCTGTGCCACGACCCTGCACTGACCGCGGACGGCCTCTTCTCCCGCAGTGTGGGCTATCAGGCGGTGCGCAGGCCGCTCGCCTCCCGCGCAGACTTCGACGCAATGTTCGCGGCCACCGACATTGTTGCGCCCGGCGCGATGCAGGCGCTGCGTGAGGAAGGCATCCAGGTGCCCGACAACGTCGCCATTGCGGGCTACGACGACATCACGATGGCGCTCGACGTGTACCCGGCACTCACCACGGTCCACGTTCCGCACGAGGAACTGGGCCGTGCCGCGGTACGCCTGGCCCTGCACCGCGAGGAGTTCCCCGAGAGCCGGCACCAGGTCTTCGGCACATGTGTCGTCGTCCGGGACTCCATCCGGACCTCCGGCCGATGATCCGCCCGGCCTGCGCGAGGCGTGCCGAGTCCTGCATCGAGGCATGGTAAACGATCTCTTCGGGAGCTCGCTCCAAACCTCGTCTTCGTAGCTGCGGACTTGGTCCAACGCGGTGCGGAAAGTGCCTCTCAACAGAGGATTTTCCTGCCCGACATCTTGCTTCGGGGGGCGACGAGCACCTAGCTTCCGTAGAGAGCGATTTCTGCGATGGTTCCGTTCCTGCACGCTCGGCCGGGCAGCCGATCGGGTCGTCATTCATGCCCGGACCCCTGGGAGGGTTTTCATGAACCGCAAGAAGGTCGTACTGGCCTCCGCCACCGCGATGGCGCTGTCCGCGGCCCTGGTCGCCTGCGGCGGTGGAGACGGTGGCGGTACCGACTCCGGCGCAAAGGGCCCGGTCACCATCAAGTGGTGGACCTGGGACGAGACCAAGACCACCGAGCCGATGGCCGCCAAGTTCAACGCGACCCACAAGGACATCAAGATCCAGGTGGTCAAGCAGGCCGACGGCCCGGGAGCGATGGCCAACCTCCGCAACGCCGTTGCCTCGGGCAAGGACGTGCCGTGTCTGGTCAAGAACAACGCGGAGGTCCCGGGCCTGGTCGGTGAGGGACTGCTCGCCGACATCACCCAGTACCTGGAGCCTTACATCAAGAAGGGGCTCTTCATTACGGCAGCGGTTCCCGCCGTCCAGGCCGGGGGCAAGGACTACGCGATCCCGACCGGCTTCAACCCCTCGTTCATGGTGATCAACCGGAAGGTCTACGACAAGTACGGCGTCAAGCCCCCCAAGACCTGGGACGACGTCATCGCGGCCGGCAAGAAGTTCAAGAAGCATGGCATCTACGTGATGAACCTGGCCGGCGAAGACCCGTCGACCCTGGTCAACCTGGTCCAGCAGGCCGGCGGCTCCTGGTACAAGATCGACGGGGACAAGTGGAAGGTGGACTTCCTGTCTCCGGAGTCACTCAAGGCCGGCAACATCATCCAGCAGCTGGTGGACAACGGCATCGTCGCCAACCAGACGTACACCGACCGGCCGGCGCTCATCAGCTACTTCGACTCCGGCAAGATGGTCTCCCTGCCAACCCAGACCTGGCAGCTGGCCAACTACGAACTGAACTACAAGAAAACGCTTGGGGACTGGGAGCCGATCGACTACCCGCAGTACTCCGACGCGACATCGTTCACCACACAGGCGCACAACGCCAACAGCGGCCTGCTCGTGCCGAAGGGCTGCGCCCACCTGAAGGAGGCCACGGAGGCCGGTGTCTGGCTGAACACCTCCAAGGACGCGATCAACGCCTCGTACCGGAAGGACATCAAGCAGTACAGCTGGCCCGGCGCGATCCCCGACCCGTCGCCGTGGGTGGACTCCGCCGTCCCTCCCAAGCTCTTCGGGCCGTACCGGTCCAAGGCGAAGCCCGTGATCCTCAAGGCGGTCGCCAGTGGCAAGGACTCCTGGGTGGTCGGGCCTAACTACACCAGCGTGTTCGCCGAACTCCAGGACCAGTGGGCGAAGATCGTCACCAAGAAGATCACAGTCCGGCAGGCGCTTGAGCACATGCAGAGGTACACCGTCGCCGACCTGAAGTCCAAGAACATCAACGTCGAGGGCTGACAACATGACCGTCGTCGAGCAGCAGCCGCCCCGCACGCCGCGTCTGCGCTGGCGCAGAGTGATGGCGCTCAAGGGCGCCTCCCTCACCGTGCCGTTCTTCCTCGGGTTCGGGCTCTTCACCGTGACGCCGATCGTCATGGCGATCAAGAAGAGCCTGTACCGGGAGCAGAGCTCAGGACTGGGATTCGGGGGCAAGACCGTCGAGTTCGTCGGAATCGACAACTTCACGAAGGGGCTCCAGGACACCCACTTCTGGGGCGCCATGGGCCGGGTCGCCCTCTTCGGGGCGATCAGCATCCCGCTGATCCAACTGGCCGCCGTGGGACTCGCGCTGCTCCTCGACGCGGCGTCGCAACGAGTCGCCAACCGATTCCGGATTGCGCTCCTCATCCCCTACATGATCCCCGGCATTGTCGCGACGCTCATCTGGATCTACATCTACAGCCCGGCTGTGGGACCGCTGACACCATTCTTCAAACTCCTCGGAATCAGCGTCGACTTCTACAGCGGCTCCATGATCTGGATCTCCATCGGCAATCTGGTCGCATGGAGCAGCATCGGCTTCAACATGCTCATCGTGTACTCCGCGCTGCGGGCGCTGCCGACCGAGATTTATGACAGCGCCCGCATCGACGGGGCGTCGGAGTGGCGTATCGCCTGGTCGATCAAGGTGCCGCTGATCCGCAGATCCCTGGTGCTGACCAGTGTGCTCAGCATCATCGGAACCCTGCAGATATTCAGCGATCCCGTGCTGTTCCGGTCGATGACGCCTGAAACAGTCACCCGTGACTTCACCCCGATCATGGACATCTACGACTGGGCCTTCAACCAGGGCGAGTTCCACTACGCAGCCGCCCTGTCGATCATCCTCGCGGTCGTCGTCGGCACCACCTCGGCGATCTTCTACCGGCTCACGAACAAGGCGCCCACCTCATGACCACGACCATGAACAGGACGAACGGCCGTGCCGTCGCCCCGAAGCCGGCCGGCACGGGGCCGCTCCGGCGGCGTAGCGAGGGCAGTCAGCCCCACCAAGCCACCCGTACCAAAGCACTCGTCATCACCGGCCTGGTTCTCTTCCTGATCTACTCGCTTGCCCCTGTCTGGTGGCTGATCGTCTCGGCGACCAAGAGCCAGCGGGACCTCTACACCACCAACGGCCTGTGGTTCTCGAGCATCCACTTCTGGAGCAACCTGCGGCAGCTGTTCACCTACCAGGACGGCATCTTCCTCACCTGGATGCGGAACACGCTGATCTACGGGTTCGTGGGCACCGCCGGTATGACCCTTATCTGTGTGGCCTGCGGCTACGCCCTTGCCATGTACAAGTTCAAGGGCCGCGGATTCCTGATGGGCTGCATCATCGGGTCGTTCCTGATCCCGGGCGCCTTGCTCACCATTCCCTCGTTCCTGCTCTTCACCGACCTGAACCTCGTCGACACGCCGTCGGCGATCATCCTCCCGAGCTTCTTCAACGCCTTTTCCGTCTACCTCGCCAAGGTGTACGCGGAGGGAGCCATCCCGCCCGAGCTGCTGGAGGCGGCACGTATCGACGGCGCGGGGGAGTACCGGATCTTCTTCACGATCGGCGCCCGCCTGATGTCCACCGGCGCGGCCACCATCTTCATCCTCGGCTTCGTCGGCATGTGGAACTCGTTCTTCGGGCCACTGGTCTTCCTGCGCAGCAGCACCAAGTGGACGGTCATGCTGGGCCTGTATTCCTGGCTGAAGGTGAAGACCGACAGCTCGGTCGACCTCACCGGCATGGTGGTGGTCGGATCGATCATCTCGCTGATCCCGATGGTGATCCTCATGGTCTCGATGCAGCGCTACTGGCGTTCGGGAGTCACGCTCGGCAGCCTCAAGTGACCCCGCGTCCGCCCGGCGCCCGTAACGGCCGGCTCCTGGTTCCCTGGTGAGGGCTCGGATGGGGGGTCAGGCGCAATTCCGCGGGCCCCACCCTGGCGACCGTCGCACGGGCGGCACGGGTGTCCGTGCCGACGGTTTTTAAGGTGGTCAACGGTCGCGAAGGCGTCGCACCGGACACCCGCCGCCGCGTGACGGAGGCACTGAACCGGCTCGGCTACGTCCGCAGGTCGCGTGCCATGGCAGCGGGTACCCCCACCTCACAGGTGGACATGATGCTGACTTGCCTGGACGGGCCGCGATCGGGCGCCGTGCTGCGTGGAGCAGAGATCGCCGCCGATGAGGTCGGCTACGACCTGGTCGTCCCGGCGGCACTCGCCCGTTCGAGCGGCGGAGGTTCGATGACCGGTGGTTGCACAGGCTCACCGCGCGCGGATCCTCCGGTGTGCTGTTCGACCTCGCCGGACTGGCGGCATCCCAGTACCAAGGCCTGGAACGGCAGAACATCCCCTTCTTGATGGTCGACCCGTTGCGTGATGCGCCGCCACACGTGCCGACGCGTTCGCCGCAGGGTTCCTGTTCGTCACCGAGCTCCTCCTCGTCGCCGAACCTCTCCTCGTCACCCGAACTCCTCCGTCGAATCCCCCGCCCGAGCAAGAAGGTGCTTCTTGTGAATCCGTCTCCAGCCGCCGCAGGCGCTCGCCTCCGACGACTCGGCGCTTTGGCCGCGACGCTCCTGCTCTTCACCGGACTCCTCTTCACGGTAGGCCGGCCGGCCGCCGCGCAGGATCTCGGCACGTGTGCCGTGACGTTCCAGTCCACTGTCAGCGCACAGGGGTTTGCCCACCCCGGCGTCGGCCTGACAAAGCCGACCCTGGAGAATGCCCGCCGACAGATCGCCACGGGCGCTGAACCCTGGACCTCGTCCTTCCACGCGATGCAGCGGTCGTCAGCGGCCGGGACCGGCGTGACGTCGTCGAACCGGGGCAGCGCCGACCCGACCAAGCCTGCCTCCGACGCGTTCAACAGCCAAAGCTTCAACAGCCGCTTCATCGCGGACGGCCTCAAGTCCTACACGCAGGCGATCCTTTACGTGCTCACCGGTGAGGAGGTCTACCGCAAGAACGCGCTCGCCATCATCCGCATCTGGGAGCAGATGGACCCCGCCAAGTACGAGTACTTCACCGACTCGCACATCCACACCGGCATCCCCCTCAACCGCATGGTCTCCGCCGCCGAGCTGCTGCGCTACACCTCGTGCGCCGACGAGGCGTACCCCTGGACGGACGCGGACACGCGGGCGTTCACCGACAACCTTGTTGTCCCGGTCATCGAGACCTTCCAGAACGACAACAACCACTTCATGAACCAGCACAGCTACCCGCTCATGGGCGCGATGGCCGGAGCCATCTTCATGGACGACACCGCCCTCTACAAGCGGTCGGTCGAATGGTTCACCGTCAACGCCACCGCGAAGGACCAGGGCTTCAACGGCTCGATCGCGCGGCTGTTCCGATGGGTCGACACCAACGACGCCACCGGCAAGCCGATCAAGAACCCGCACGTCCAGCACGCCGAGATGGGACGCGACCAGGCCCACGGCGGCGGCGACCTCACCAACGCGGCGATCATCTCCCGCATGCTCCTGGCGCAGCAGACGAAGGTCGACCCCGTCGACGGCACCATCTCTAAGGCAGCGAACGCAGTCGGTCCCTACGAGTTCCTCGACAACCGGATCCTCGCCGCCGCCGACTACTTCTGGCGATACATGCTCGGTCATGACACCCCGTGGACTCCAATGGCCTACGCCATTTCGCCTGACGGCACCATCCGCGACACCTACAACCACATCTCGTACAGCTACCGCGGGCGCTACAACACCGCGAGCTTCTGGGACATCTACTACTACTACGCGTTCACCCGCGGCGAGGACGTCAAGAAACTCGCGCCGTACTTCGCCGAGGCGTACGCCAAGCGCAACGGCCCCCTCTTCTACTACGGCGGCGGCCTCAGCAACGCATGGGACAACGTGGACGGCGGCGGCGACTCCTGGCTCTTCGCGCCCGCCTCGGCGGCCGGGCAAACCGTCCCGCCGCTGCCTGACAGTCCGACCGTCCTCGAGGTCGAGAAGAAGTACACCCGCCTGTCCGGCGACGTCGAGCAGAGAACCGACGGCGACACCGGCTACGTGCGGATGTCGACCGCGGGCCGCGGTTCCGAGATCGCCTACCTCAGCGGCTCGAGTAACAAGCAGCTCCTCGCCTTCCGGGTCCGAACCGACGGCGAGGTCCGGCTGCGCCTCGACCGCCACGACGACCGCACGATCCTTGTGCCGGACACCGGCGGCAAATGGCGGTACGTCATGTACCCCTACTCCATCGGCGACATCCTGTTCATCCAGGCCACCGGCAACGGGACCATCGACATCGATCACATCAACACCAACGCCGGCGCCGAACTGACACCCCCCACCTTCGACGGCAACTCCACCGCGCGCATCGTCGGCTGGAAGGGCGCGACCGCCACCGCCGACCTCTCCGCGCACTACAAGGGCACCGGCAACCTCGCCTACACGGCCAAGGGACTGCCTACCGGGGCGACCCTCGACACCTCCACCGGCCAACTGACCTGGAAGCCCGCCGAGGCCGGCTCCACCGTCATCACCGTGACAGTCTCCGACGGCACCACGGTGGCGAGCCACCGCGTCGTACTCGCCGCCGCCTACAACCGCTCCGACGCGCTCAGGCTCGCCCAAAAAGGCCACGACCCCGACGCCGAGTACGTCTCCGAGACCCAGACCGGCTACGACCAGGCTCTTACCACTGCCGAGGCCTTGCGCACGAAGGGAACGGACGACAAGTACCTCGCGGCGCTGGCCCACCTCGTGACCGCGGTCGACGATCTCACCCTCGTCTCCCCGCACACGGCCGTGGGCGGCAGCCTCGACTACCCCTCGCTCGTGGTCACCTCCACGGCCGGGGCCAACATCGGCAAGCTCGTCGACGGTGACAACCAGTCGGGAACTGGGTACGGCCAGGCGGTCAACCTCTCCCACACCTTCGACTTCGGGCCCGACTTCCGGGTCTCGGCGACCCGCTTCGGATTCCAGAGCAACATCTTCGCCGACCGGCTCGCGAACTCCACCGTCTACGGCTCGAACGACGGCAAGAAATGGACCCGGCTGACCCCGGGCGTGACCAAGTTCACCCAGGACTTCAACACGCTCGACGTCGACCCGGCTCTGCGCGACGCGAAATTCCGCTACCTCAAGGTCCAGCTGCTCAAACCCCTGCCCGACGTGCTCTACGGCATCGTCCGCAACTTGTTCGAGATGACCGAGTTCCACATCTACGGCGAGCGGCACGAGATCGGCAACCTGGTGAAGGCGACCTCGATCGCCTCATCCCAGGCCATTGCGGGCAAGGTCATGGAGGGCGACACCGTCGACGTCTCAGTCACCGCGAAGAAGCCGATCCAACAGGTCACGGTCACCGTCCAAGGTGTGACGGCGAAGGCGAACTCGACGGACGGCGTCAACTGGACCGCAGCGGTCAAACTCGACAACGTGCCATCAGGCGACATCCAGGTCGCGGTCGACTACCTCGACGCCGACGGCAAGGCCGGGCAGACCGCCTACGGCACCACAGACGGATCGAAGCTCTACATTGCGGGCGATCCCGCGCACTTCATCGATGTGGCCAAGCTGGCCACCGTCACCGCCTCCGACAAACAGTGGCCGGGCAACGGACTGGGCGCCGACGAGGTCGGCTACCTGCTCTTCGACCGCCGCTCCGATACGTACGGCGACCTGAACAGCGGAGCAGGCGCGTACTACGTCATCGACTTCGGCGCGCACGCGACCGTACGGCCCGAGGAGGTTCTGATCCTGCCTCGGGCCAGCCACCCGCAGCGGGCCAACGGCACTGTCGTGCAGGGGTCGAACGACGCCCAGACCTGGACCGACCTCACCAAGCCACTCACCGGGGCCGTCGCAAACGCCTGGAGCGACCAGCCCACCTCGAGCGGAGACCACTACCGGTACCTGCGGATCCACAACGCCACAAGCTGGTACGGCGACCTCTCCGAGGTCGAACTCTACGGCGACTTCAAGAACGACGCCTGATTCGAAGGCCCGCACGACCGAGACACAACCAGGGCGATGGCGGCCGGCAACGAAACAGTTCAGCGGAGGCAAGGTCCCGGTGGGGCGAGGGCCCAGTAACTGATCGTTTCAGCCACTCGCGACCAGACCGACCCTGCGCCGGCGGTTCTCTGGGGGTTCTGCTTCTGCATCGCTCATCCGTTCCGGAAGATCGAGCGGTGTCGGCCATGAGTCGCCACCGACGGGGGCGAGGTTGCCGCGCCGAGCGAAAAAGAAAGAGAAGCATGAACTCTGACAGTTGTCCGGGTGCGGGGGCGCTGCTCCCGTACCCGGACGCTCAGTCCTGCGGCTGCGGGGCCGTGCTCTCGCGGACCACGAGGTGTGTGGCGATCTCCAGGCCGAGCTGGGGGACCTTCTCGCCGCGCCCGAGGGCCAAGGCCAGCTCCGTTGCGGTCGCGGCCATTTCGGTCAGCGGCTGGTGCACGGTCGTCAGCGGTGGGTTCACCCAGGCCGTGACCGGCACGTCGTCGTAGCGACCACGCTCAGGTCCTCCGGGATGCGCAGCCCAGCCTCGCGCGCCGCCTGATAAACGCCGAGCGCCTGCATGTCGTTCGCCGTGAAGATCGCGGTCGGCCGTTCGGGACGGGCCAGCAGTTCGCCCGCTGCAGCTTGCCCGTCCTCCCGGGTGAGCTGCATGCGGACGATCAGCTCTGGGTCGACAGTAAGCCCGGCCGCCTCCAGCGCCGAGCGGTAACCGGCCATCCGCGCAAGGCAGTACGCGTGATCGGGACCGCTGATCATGGCGATGCGGCGGTGGCCGAGGCCGATCAGATGGCGTGCCGCGGACTGGCCGCCCTTGAAGTGGGTGGCGCCGACATACGGGACACCGTCGGGGACGTCGTCGATCGGATCGAAGACGACGTACGGGATGCTGTTCGCCGCCAGGCGGTTGCGTTCGCTTCGGAGAGCTGGGAGACCGACAGGACGCACTCCGGGCGCCGCCCCGCGGTCCCGTCCAGCGCGGCCTTCGAATCGTGCAGGCCGAACTTGGAGACCATGACGCCGATCCGGTTCTTGCTGGCCACCTCTTCTACGCCGCGCAGGATTTCCACGCCCCACATGCTCTCCAGCTCGCGGAAGACCAGCTCCACGATCTTCTGGCGGCGGTTGCCCGGAGGTCTGCGGTATCCGTACTTGTTGATCAGTTCCTCGACCCGGGCCCGGGTCTCGTCGGACACCCCCGAGCGGCCGTTGAGCACCT
This sequence comes from Streptomyces sp. ME19-01-6, assembly GCF_033793745.1. Taxonomy (NCBI): domain Bacteria; kingdom Bacillati; phylum Actinomycetota; class Actinomycetes; order Kitasatosporales; family Streptomycetaceae; genus Streptomyces; species Streptomyces sp. ME19-01-6. The sequence continues at coordinate 77,901 of NZ_JARAXF010000042.1, forward strand.
TGGACACCGTGGGGGCCGAGACGCCGGCTGACTTCGCGATGTACGCGATGGTCACCGACGCCGGCCCGCCGCCCTGCGCGGCCCGCTCGCTGTCCTGTGCCGCATCCTCGTTCTTGTCCGCCACGGCTGCCCTTCCTCGTTCAGGGGGCCGGCCTTTCGCCCGCCCCCGCAGTGCGCCCGCCTGTGCGGCGCCATTCTGGCATCGGAGCCTGAGCGGGTCGGTGCCGGACGTCCGACGCCGGCCGCCGGACGCGTTGAGTAGCGACTCCATGATCTCCAGTATGTGGTAGGCGAGTTGGCCGCTCGCGCGGTGCGGGGTGCCGGTGGCGCGGGCGCGGGCGAGATCCGCGATGCCGTAACCGCGGTCGGCTCCCCCGTAGCCACCCTGCACGGGGACGTTCTCCCAGCGCCCGGCCCCGGCGCTGAAGAGACGCACCGGCCCGTCGAAGCCGTTGGGGTCGGGAACGGACAGCGAACCGTCGGTGCCGTACACCTCGATGCGCGGCAGGTCGCCGGCCCAGACGTCGAACGACATCACCAGCGTGGACAGCGCCCCGCAATCGTGTTTCAGTACGCCCGTGCGTGGCCACCTCCACCGGGAACTCGGTACCGGCCCGCGGTCCGTTGCCGACGGTGCGTACCTGACGCGAGGTGGATGCCATACCGACCACCTTGCGTACCGGACCGAGGAGCGTGACCAGGGCGGTGAGGTAGTACGGGCCCATGTCGAACAGCGGGCCGCCGCCCGGCCGGTAGTAGAACTCCGGGGAGGGGCGCCAGAGTTCATGGCCCGGCGTGACCATGAAGGCGGTGGCGGCGACGGGCGTGCCGATCCGCCCGGCGTCCAGGACTGCGCGGGCGGACTGCACCCCCGTGCCCAGGACCGTGTCCGGCGCACAGCCCACGCGCACGCCCGCGGCGTCAGCCGCGGCCAGCACCGCACGGGCCTCGGCGGTGGTCGCGGCCAGTGGCTTCTCGCCGTAGACGTGCTTGCCCGCGGCGATCGCGGCATGGGCGACCTCGGCATGCGCCGCGGGGACGGTCAGGTTGCGGACGAGGTCGACGTCCTCGGCTGCGTACAGCTCCTTCGGGGTGGTGGCGCGGGCGCCGGGGACCGTGGCCGCGACGGCGGCGGCGCGGGTCTCGTCCAGGTCGGCGACCGCCGTGACGGACAGGCTCGACAGGGCGGGAACGTACGCAGATACGCCCCGCTGATCTGCCCGGCGCCGACCACCCCGATGCGCAGCGCTGACCGGGCCTTCAGCGCGTCGCCCATGCCGTGCCCCGCCTGCTCGGGGACATCGACCGGTTCGTGCCGCACCAGGCCAACGCCCGTATCACCGCGGCCGTCGGCCGCCAGCTCCACCTCGACGGCGCGCGCGTGCTGGAGAACATCGCCCGCCTGGGCAACACCAGCGCCGCGTCGATCCTCTTCACCCTCGCCCACGCGGCGTCCTACGACGCACTGCGCCCCGGGCACCGGGTCCTGCTGGCCGCCTTTGGCGCGGGCCTGACCTGGGGCGCCACGACCCTCACCTGGCCGGACGTGCCCTGTGTGGCCGACCGGCCGGACCTCTCACACCGACTGGAGGCAGCCCGGTGAACCAGATGCTGAAAAACATCCTGACCGGCCATCTGCAGGTGGGCGAGCAGTCCTTGCGCCCGGAGGCGAGCCTGGAGGACGCCGGTATCGACTCGCTGGCGATCGCCGAGCTGGACCTGCTGCTGGCCGAGCACGGCGTCACCATCGGCGAGGACCGGCTCGCATCGGTCACGACCGTGCGGGCCCTCGACCAGCTGGTCGACGAGCACCTCGCCGGCAGGTGACGGCCATGACCACGGCCCGTACCGCCCCTGACGGAACCTGGCTGATCACGCCGCCCTGGGACGGCCGGCTAGAAGCGGCGCTGCGCGCGGAGCCTGACGTCGCTCTGCTGGACCTGGAGGACTCCGTCCTTCCTCGCGACAAGGACACCGCCCGCGCGGCAGCCTTGGCCCAACTCCGCGCCGTACCGGTGCACGGCGCGACGGCGCTCGGGCTGCGTGTGAACGCGCCGGGCACCGTGCACGGTCTGAAGGACCTGGTGGCGGTCGCCGATGCCGCGCTGCACGACACCGTCGTGCTCGTGCCGAAGGTGGAGTCCGCACGCGAGCTGGATCTGGTGGCCCAGGTACTGCAGGAGACGTCGACGGGCGTGTGCATCTGCGCCCTGATCGAGACGCCCCGAGCGCTGCTTCGCCTCGACGACATCTTCGCCTCGCCGGTTCTGGGCGGTGTCGTCTTCGGAGCGGCCGACTACGCCGCCGCCACCGGGTGCCGCCGCACCAGCAGCTCCCTGTGGTGGGCACGCTCGTCCATCGCCGCGGTCGCCGCCGCCAACGGCATCCCGTCGATCGACTCGCCGTACCTCGACCTCGGCGACCCGGAGGGTCTGCGGCGCGACGCGCAGGAGGCCCGCGATCTGGGGTTCACCGGCAAAGGCGCCGTACACCCCGACCAACTCCCCCTCATCCGCTCGGCGTTCCTTCCCACCGACGAGGAAGTGGCGCAGGCCCACGCGGTCGTGACCGCCGCTGACCGGGCCGGAGGCCAGATGGTCCGGGCCGGCCGCCAGTTGGTGGGGCCTCCGCTCGTCGTGGCAGCCCGCGCCGTCCTCGACGGGGCCGGGGACCACACCAAACCCAGCGTCCACGGAGGCATCCAGTGACAGGGACGACGGTTGTGCAGGGGTACCGGTCTGTCGGCGAGGGCCGGCTGCGTGAGGTGGTCGGCCGCGGCCTGGAGGAGTTCGGCGCCCTCGTCGGCCAGATCATCGAGCACCGGCCGGCCCGGACCGTCACCGACACCGACCACGCCATGACCTTGGCGCTGACCGGCAACGTGGCCCCCGTCCACTCCGACGCGCAGTTCTGCGAACGGAGCGGCAGGGAGCGGCCCTTGGTGTGCGGAGTCGTCACGCTGGGCCTGGCCATCGGCGCGAGCGTCCGCTCTACCAGCGGCCTGACCACCGCCAACCTCGCCTTGGACGACGTGCGCTTCGAACAGCCCGTGCATGTCGGAGACACCCTGCGCGCCGAGACTGAGATCCTCTCGGCCCGCCCCTCGGCCAGCTGCCCCGGCCAGGGCGTCGTCATGTGCCGCACCACCGCCTTCAACTAGGCCGTGTATCGAAAATGGATCTCGGCCTATGCATGATCGTGATTCATGGGACGGGGAGACCTGACGGATAAGCAGTGGGCAGTGCTGGAGAGGCTCTTGCCGCAAAGGGCGAAGGCAGGGCGGCCGCCAGTCTGGCCGCGGCGGCAGCTGATCGACGGCATACGGTTCCGGGTTCGGACCGGTGTTCCGTGGCGGGACGTACCCGTCGAGTACGGGCCGTGGGCCCGGGTCTACGACTTGTTCCGCCGGTGGCAGCGGGATGGCACCTGGCACCGGGTCCTCACCCAACTCCAGTCCCTGCCCGACGCGGAGGGTGCGGTCAGGTGGGACCTGAGCGTCGACTCCACCGTGTGCCGTGCTCATCAGCATGCGGCCGGGGCCCAAAGGCGGGGCGACTTGCAGAAGGAACCGCCAGGCGGTGTCTTCGCTGAGCCCCGTGACCACGGACTGGGACGCTCGCGCGGAGGGTTCACCACCAAGCTGCATCTGGCTGTCGAGCAGGGCCAAAAGCCCCTGTCGATGGTGATTACGGCCGGGCAGCGCGGTGACTCACCACAGTTTGAGGCCGTGCTGGAGAGAGTTCGCGTGCCCCGCGTCGGGGCGGGCCGGCCACGCGTCCGCCCCGATCGCGTGCGCGCTGACAAGGCGTACGCCTCCGGCATGAACCGCGCCTACCTGCGGAGACGCGGTATCCGCTGCACCATCCCGGACAAGGCTGACCAGGCGCGTAACCGCAAGCAGCGTGGCTCCCGCGGCGGCCGGCCGCCGAAATTCGACCCCGTCGACTACCGCGAGCGCCACGCGGTCGAGTGCGGAATCAATCGCCTCAAGAGGCACCGTGCCGTCGCCACGCGATACGACAAGTTGGCGGTCCGCTACGAGGCGACCGTCCTCATCGCTGTCATCAACGAGTGGCTGTGATCGAAGCGTGCGAAGTGCGAGCGGGCGCTACGATGCGAACCATGGAGTGCTTTGACACTTGGCGCACACGTCGCTGAGGGGCCCGAACTCACCGCCAAGCCTTTGGCCGGGAGCGGGCCGACCGATGCCCTTGTTCCGCCCGGGTATCAAGCCCTCAGCCTGAGAGGCGCACTTCCATGCGCGTCCGCGCGTTCACCCAGCACGACCTCGCAGCACTCACCGAACTGACCATCGACACGTTCTGGCCGTTCTACGAGGATTCCTTTCGCCCCTTGGTGGGCGAGGCCGTCTTTGCCGTTCAGCACGGCAACTGGCGCGACGACTACCGCAAACAGGTCGCACAGCTCCACGCACCTGAGCAGCACACCTACGTCGCCATCGCCGAAACTGAAGGCACGATCGCGGGCTACGTGGCGTGGAGCGTCGCCCCGGCCCACAAGAAGGGGGAGATCACGATCCTCGCTGTCTCGAATCGGCACCGGCGGCAACACGTAGGCACCGCACTGTGCGAGCACGCCTTCGAACAGATGCGCGATCTCGGTGCCGAGGTCGTTGAGATCGGCACCGGAGGAGGCCAGTTCCATGCACCGGCCCGAGCCCTCTACGAGGCGCTCGGGTGCACAGCCCTCCCCCTCACGGTCTACTTCCGTCAACTCTGACACCTCCCGGACGGGCGCCCGAGGGCGCCCGTCCGGGTTCGGCAGCAAGCCAACTTCCATAACAGGCTCTAGTTCGACCAGCGCGTCATCACCCTCACCCGCGCCTTCCTCGTGCCCGCAGACGCGGCCGCGGTCCGTACCGCCACCGCCTACTGAAGAACGGAGTACCGATGCCGGGCAGCACACCGATGGTCGTCGTCGAAGCCGACGACGCGCTGTGGCAGGAGTACCAGGCCCTGACCGTGCGCAGCTACGGGCACCGGGTGGAGGACGTCGACCGGCTGCGCGAGTACGCCGACGCCCGCGTCGCCGTGCGCGACGGCCGCGTCATCGGCGGCGGCCTGGCCCTCGCCATCCCCCAGTTCTTCGGCGGCCGGCCGGTGCCGGGCGCCTGCCTGGCCGGCGGCTGCATCGCCCCCGAAGCCCGGGGCAGCCGACTGTGGTCGACGCTGCTCGAAGAGCGGCTGCGGCCCCTGAAGGAACAGGGCGCCGTCCTGGCGACCGCGTGGACCGCCTCCACCGGGTACGGGCACCGCATGGGCTGGGCCGCGCAGAGTCAGATCTACTCCTGGACGGTGCCCACCGACGACCTGCGCGGCATCGCCGACGGCTCCCGCTTCGACCTCGTCCACGGCGCCGACGACCAGGACCGTAAACAGCAGCAGGAGCTGGCCGGTGACTGGAACGGGCCGTGGCAGCGGCCCTCCTGGTGGCCGGCCTGGCAGCAGGCCGAACACCCCGGCATGACGCACTACCGCTTCGCCCTGCCCGGCCACACCCCGGACGGCCTGCTCGCGATCGCCTTCGACCGGGACCGCGCCGACGGCCGCCGCCTGGTCGTCCACGACTTCTGGGCGGCGACCGCCGAGGCGGCCACGGCCATGCTCGGTTTCCTCGGACGCCACCACAGCCGGATCCCGACCGTCATGTTCCAGCGCACCGCCCTGCCGCCCGTCCCGCTGCTGCAGAACCATCTGCGCCGCGCCGGCGCCGCCTCCGCCACGTCCTGGCACCCCTGGATGCTGCGCGTCCTCGACCCGGCCGAGGCAGTGCGCCGCCGCGGCTGGCCCGAGGACCTCGACCTCGCCCTCCCCCTCGCCCTGCGCGACGAGAACGACAGCCCTTCCGCGCCCATGCTCCTGGGGATCACCGCCGGCGCAGGAGACCTGACGCCCCACCCTGGCGCACGGCACGAACTCGTCCTCACCGCACGCCAGTTCGCCCACTGGTATGCGGGCGGCTACCGCACGCTGACCGCGGCCCTCCTCGACGGCGTGCATGGCGAGCCCCGTTTGGTGGCCCAGCTCGTCCGCGCCACGGCCGACCGCGAACCGTGGATGCCCGAGTACTTCTGACCCTGCGCACCACCCAGACCAGACCGCCCCGCCGCGCCGAGGGGCCGGAACCGGCTTTGCCGATCCGGCCCCGAGCAGTCGCGGCACCTCAAGTTCTTCGACCCGGGAGGCTCGATGACCGGCCGTCGGCCCAGAACGCCGAACGCTGCGCTCGCTGTGCTCCTCAACGGGCACGGCATGAGTCACAAGGGTCTCGCGTTCCGCGTCAACCAGCTGGCCGAGAGGGACGGAATCGCCACGAAGTACAAGCACAGCAGTGTCGCGCGCTGGCTCGCCGGAGCAACGCCCAAGGACCCCGTGCCCCAGTACGTCGCCACCGCGTTGAGCGAGCGGGTCGGCAGGACGGTCACGGTGGAGGAGATCGGCATGGGCGCAGCTCCCGACGAAGCGCCGCGCGGCTGGGACTTCCCTCGTAACCGCGAGGAGGCCATCGCGGGCGCGCGCGCTCACTGGAGTGCCGCTGACGGGCCGGGCGGTGCGTTCGCGGCGTCCGGCTACGTGCTGCCCGTGACTCGGTGGCTCGCCGTCCCCGCCGACGCCACGGACCCGGCGCCCCGCCGGACCCTGCGGACTCCGCCGAGCACGGGTGCAGCGGTGCCGGACGGCTGATCGGCGCGGAGGACTTGAAAGAGCTGACGGACGCGGCCAAGCAGGCCCGGGTGTGGGATGCCCAGTTCGGCGGCGCCAACTGGCGGTTGAGCTCCATCCGGCGCTGCCTGAACGAACGAGCGCTGCCCCTGCTCGATGCCCGGCACAGCGAGGCCACCGCGCGCGAGCTGTTCTCCATCACCGCGGAACTGTCCCGCGTCGCGGCCCGGGCGGCGTTCGACGCCGGGCACAGCGCGGCCGCCCAGCAGCACTTCGTGCAGGCTCTGCGCCTGGCCCGCGCCGGCGGCGACATCGAGATGGGCACCTACGTCCTGACCACCATGGCCTTGCACACCATCCTGGAGGGCGCTCCGGACCAGGCCCTCGACATGGCCCAGGGGGCCTTCCACCGCGGCCGCCGCCACGCTTCCCGCCGGGTCCTGGCCTTCGCCAAACTGGCCGAGGCCCGCGCGCTGGCCCATATGGGGGACGCGATCGGGGCGAGTACCGCGCTGAGCCGGGCGGAATCCTGGCTCGACAAGATCAACCCGGGCGCCCGAGACGCCCCGCGGCTCTCCTACGTCACCCACGGCCGCCTCGCCGCGGACGCCACCAAGATCTTCCGCGACCTGCGCAAGCCCAAGGCCGCCCTCGGCTGGAGCCGCCAAGCAGGAGAGTTGTCCGACGTACACCAGACGCGCGCCGTGGGCCTTCGCATGGCCGTCGCCGCCACCGCGGCCTGCCAGGCACGAGACCTCGACCAGGCACTCGTCCACGGCGACCGGGCCCTGGCGCTCCTGCAGCGGGTGGAGTCGACCCGCGCCCCGGACCTACCTCGAAGAGGTGGTCACGGCCCTTGTCCCGTGGGCCGCCGAGCCTCGGGCGAACGCCTTCCTGCAACGCCTGAACAGGCCGAGTTGATCACTGAGGTGGGAAGGGCGAGATGAGCGCACCGACACCTGCCGAACGGCCTGGCCGGCGCGCGGACACGGTCCGAGGCCCGCCGCGGGCACCGGACGTCCCCGCGCCACCCGGCCCCTGAATAGATTCGACATCTGCCCGAGGGACCGCCGCCTTGCGCGCACCACGCCCTCCTCGTACCTCGTGAAAGAGCCAGCCCCATGACGCACGCCACCTCCCTGCCCCCGGACCTGCACCAGTGGGTCACCCGTCACGTCACCGGCATGGACACCGCCACCGTGACGGACGCCTCCTGGCCGCGCGAAAACTCCCGCGTCTGGCGCGTTCGCGCGGTCCACGGCGAGGTCTTCGTCAAGCTGTACCCCTCCACCGAGAAGTACGGGCGCGAGGTCCAGGGGTGCGAGCACGCGACGCGGGCGCTCGCTGCGGACGAGGCGCCGCGCCTGCTGGCCAGTGATCCGGAACGGCCGGCGGTCGTCCTCTCCGCGCTCCCGGGCCGCGTCGTGCGGGGACTGCCGCTGGTACAGACTGCGGAACGGCACGTGCACCGGCTCGCCGGTGACCTGCTGCGCCGCTGGCACGACGCCGACGAGCCGATCAGCGACCGAGAGCACCAGCGCATCATGGCGTCGGTGACCGCGCAGGCCGACGAGGCCGCCGTGATCCTGGACCGCCTCGGCGACCAGCTCTCCCGCGCCGAGCAGGACCTCGTCCGCGACGCGACCCATGACCTGCCCGACCTCGCGCGCGCCCTCCCGCTGACCTACCGGCACGGCGACTACTCCCCCCGCAACTGGCTCTGGGACGAGGCAGCGGGGCATCACGGCCTGATCGACTTCGAGGAGTCCGCGCCGGGCCTCGCGGTCGAGGACCTCGTCTGGTTGTGCGGTGCCGCGTGGCCCACCCGCCCCGACCTGCGCGACGCCTTCCTCGCCGGATACGGCCGGCTGCTCTCGTCGACCGAGCAGCGCTCGCTCGTCCTGCTCACCGCCCGCCTGGGCGTCTCCTACCTCAGCACCGGCCTGACCAAGACCGACACCGTCCTCATCGACCGCGGGCGCACCGTCCTTGGGCACATGGTCCGCGCCCCCCGCTGAGACGCCCGCCCCGGGCGCCGCACCGCCGCCCGGGGCCCGCCCGTCGGCCTTCCCATCCACCACCACGTCCGGAGATACGCGTGATGCCTGCCCACGAGACCGGCCCTCATCAGCCCTTACCTTCCTGCGCGAGACCCGCCGAGCGGGACAGCGCGCCCTCGGCCCGGTCCGGCCCGGCGCTAGGAGCCTGTCTCAGTAATCGGCGAGCAGCCGGGCGGTCGTGATCGGCGGGATGAGTCGTCCGCCGCTCGGCGCGGGGCTGTCGGTGTCGGAGGTGTCGTTCTCGGGTTTGGGAATCGGTGCCGGGGTTGCCGGTTGTGGGCGGTCAGGCGAGCGCCACGGCCAGTCCGGCGGCTCCGGTGTGGCGGAAGATCTTGCGGAGGTTGTGGCAGGCGGCCAGCAGGCGCCACTCGCCGCGGGCCCGGTCCTCGCCGCGCATGAGGAGTTGGCGGCCGTTGTGGCAGGTCATGATCTGGCCGAAGACGGGTTCGACGATGGTCTTGCGTCGGCTGTAGGCGGCCCGGCCGGGCTTGGTCCGCAGTTTGCGGGCCATGCGCTCCTTCAAGGTCGCGTCCTTGGGGATGCGTCCGCGGGGTGCGGGCGGGACCTGCTCGTCGTGGGGCAGGCGGCCGGTGGCCATGAACGTGTCAGTGGGGCAGTTCAGTTGGCGTTCCTTTGCGGCTTCGAGGTTTGTCTCGGAGCAGTAGCCGGCGTCCACGAGGGCCTGCTTGGGGTGGGCGCCGGTGTTGCGCGCGGACTGGTCGAGCATGGTGGTGTAGTTCAGTGCGTCGGAGGCGTTGGTGGTCACGTCGGCGGCGGTGATGACCTGGTGGGTCTCGTCGACGACGGCCTGGGCGTTGTATGCCTGGATGTAGGCGCCGTCGCTGTTCTTCATGATCCGCGAGTCGGGGTCGGTGAAGTTGGCCTGGGCCTTCGGCTTGGGCCTCGCTTTCGCGGCGGCCTGCTCTCCCGCGTCGGTGACGGCCTGCTCGTCGCGGACGCCGGTGCGGTCCTGGCGGCGGCGTTCTTTGTCCTCGGCGTGGCGGCGGGCCTTGTCGGCGGTCTCGGCCTCGATCTGAGCGCGGGCGGCCTGCAGCCCGGCGAGGCGCTTCTCTCGTCGGTCCAGCTCGGCGGGCAGATCGGTCTCTTTGCCGTCGATGTCGAAGGCCTGGTCCTCGGCGGCATCGACGTGCTCGGCGTCGGCCAGCAGAGGGGGACGTTGGCCTCCAGGGCGGCGATCTCGGCCTCGACCTGTTCCTCCTTGTCGACCAGGCGGCCGTAGCTCATCGCCTTGTGTTGTGAGGCGTTGGCCTGAAGTTTCGTTCCGTCCAGGGCGACGCGGCCCATCTTGACCATGCCGAGCTTCTGCGCGAGGTGCAGCGACTGGAGGAACAGATCCGCGAGGCAGTCCAGGTGGCGGCGGCGGAACCGGGCGATCGACCGGAAGTCCGGGGCCTGGCCGGCGGCCAGGAAGCGGAACGCGACATCGTCGACGCGACGACGCTCGATCGCCCGGGAGGAGCGGACCCCGGTGGTGTAGCCGTAGATCAGCAGCCGCAGCATCAGCCGCGGGTCGTAGGGCGGGAAGCCGCGCTTTTCGGTGTAGTCCGCGAGGATCGGTGAGAGGTCGAGCACCTCGTCGACCAGGTCGGTGACGAACCGGGCCAGATGATCCCCGGGTAGCCAGTCGTCCAGTGACGGCGGCAGCAGCAGGACCTGGTGCGGGTCGAACGCCCGGAACGTCTTGTCCACCGCCGCCGCACGACGTGGCGGCTGTTTGCCCTCGGCCGGCTCGACCTCGAACAGCCCCTCCTGATCTCGCATACCGGGATCATCCCGTACGAGTGATCGCCAGACACACGCGGTTGCCGGTTGCTGCGACACGCTCCTGGCACGTCCCGGTGCCGTCAGGCAGGTT
>NZ_JARAXF010000043.1:0-87416 GCF_033793745.1 Streptomyces sp. ME19-01-6
CCACCTGGACTGCCTCGCGGATCTGTTCCTCCAGTCGCTGCACCTCGCGCAGAAGCTCGGCATGGTCAAGATGGGCCGCGTCGCCCTGGACGGAACGAAGCTTCAGGCCAACGCCTCAAAACACAAGGCGATGAGCTACGGCCGCCTGGTCGACAAGGAAGTGCGGATCGAAACCGAGATTGCCGCCCTGGAGGCCAAGGCCGCTGCCCTGCTGGAGGAGGCGGAGGCCACCGACACCGCCGAGGACCAGGCCTTCGGCCCCGACGGCAAGCAGGCGGACCTGCCCGCCGAGCTGGACCGGCGTGAGAAGCGGCTGGCCAAGCTGCAGGCCGCCCGCGCGCAGATCGAGGCCGAGGCCGCCGAGAAGGCCCGCGCTCACGCTGAAGACAAGGAGCGCCGCCGCCAAGAGCGCGCCGGGACCAGCGACGAGCAGGCCCTGGTCGACGCCGGCTACTGCCCCGAGGCCAACCTCGAGGCCGCCGGGGACCGCCAACTAACCTGTGGCACCGACACCTTCATGGCCACCGGCCGACCCGGCCACGACGAGCAGGTCCCGCCCGCACCCCGCGGGCGCATCCCCAAGGACGCCACCTTGAAGGAGCGCATGGCCCGCAGGCTGCGGACCAAGCCCGGCCGGGCCGCCTACAGCCGCCGCAAGGCCATCATTGAACCAGTCTTCGGCCAGATCATGACCTGCCAGGGCGGCCGCCAGCTCCTCCTGCGCGGCGAGGACCGGGCCCGCGGCGAGTGGCGACTGCTGGCCGCCTGCCACAACCTCCGCAAGATCTTCCGGCACGCCGGAACCGCCGGCCTCGCCGCCGCGATCGGCTGATCCCACCAGGCACACTGGACCCCTTCAGGCCGATTCCCAGGCCGACAGGACCAGGCCGTCCCGCCCCGGCAGGCACACACCGAGCGACCACGACCGATCCCACCACCACGACCACCCAGCCGATTGCCCGTTACTGGGACACGCTCCTAGCCGGTGGCGCAGGCACTGCCGCTGAGGGTGAAGGCGGTCGGCGCGGAGTTGGTGCTGCCCTTGTTGGCGGTGAAGCCGAGGGTGACCGAGCCGCCGGCGGGGATGGTGGAGGTGTAGGAGGCGGGGGTGACGGTCACCGCGGCGCCGGTCTGCTTCGGCGTGCCGCCCCACATGTTGGTCACGGTCTGGCCGTTGGCGAAGGAGAATCCCAGGGTCCAGCCGTTGATGACGGCGGAGCCGGTGTTACGGATGGAGATCTCGCCCTGGAAGCCGCTGCCCCAGTCGCCCACGACGCGGTAGCCGACCGAGCAGTCGGCCCCGGAGCCGCCACCCGCCTGGGTGGTGACACCGACGGTGGCGGAGCGGGCCGAGCGGTTGCCGGCCGCGTCCCGGGCGTAGACGGCGAAGGTGTAGGAGGTGGCGGCGGTCAGGCCGGTGATGGTCGTGCCGGCGCCGGTCGATGTGGCGACCCTCGTCTCGGCGCCACCGCTGACGCGGACGACGTCATAGGCGGTGACGCCCACGTTGTCGGTGGCGGCGGGCCAGGTGAGAGTGGCGGAGGTGGCCGTCACGGCCGAGGCGGTCGGGGTGCCGGGGGTGGTCGGGGCCTGGGTGTCGCCGCCGGAGCCACCGCCGTAGACCGTGGCCTCGCGGGAGGTCTCGGCGATGCCGTTGGGGCCGTTGAAGATGCGCTTGCCCCAATCGGTGAGCTTGTTGGGGTCGAAGCCGGTGGTCAGGTCCAGGATGGGATCGGTGTTGCCGCTCCAGGACCAGGCCAGATAGCCGAGCTTCAGCTGCTGGGCGGCGGCCATCATGGTGTTCTCGTCGGGGTCGCCGTACTGGTCGGCAGGTCCGCCGAACTCGCCGATGAGGATGGGCAGACGGGCGCTCACGAAGGCGTTCAGGTAGTCGGTGATCTCCTGTGCCGTGTCGTAGACGCTGTACATGTGGATCGAGAAGATCAGGTTGCCGGTGGTATCGGCCTTGTAGACGGCCTGCGCGTTGTCGCGCATGACGTTCTGCCAGTCCTGGCCCCAGTTGGGGGCGTCGATCATGATCGTGTGCTGGAACCCGGCGTTGCGCAGCTTCTGGATGGCGGCGGTGGTGGGGGCGGTCCAGCCGGAGGGGTTGGTGTTGCCCCAGGGTTCATTGCCGATGTTGATGATGATGTAGTTCTCTTCGCCGGTCAGCACGCTCTTGAGGCCGATCCAGTAGTCGGCCGCCTGGTCGAGCGAGGCGGCCGCGGACTCCTCGCCGTAGCCGGTGGTGTCGTGCACCTCCAGGACGCAGATGAGCCGGTTGGCCTTGCACTGGGCGACGATGGCGGCCACGTCTTCGGGGCTGTTCCTGGTCCAGCGGTGGCCGTTGGAGAGGACGACGCGGACGGTGTTGGCGCCCAGCGCCTTGATGTCGGCCAGCGACTGGGTCTCACCCGGGTACCACGTGTGGGCGTGGTTGACGCCGCGCATGATGAAGTCGTTGCCGTTGCCCTCCAGCAGGCGGCCGTTGCTGATGTGGAGGCCGGTGGCCAGCGGGGCGCGCGGCTCGGCGTGGCCGGCGGCCTGGGCGGCCGGGCCGAGGCCCACGATCCCGAGGAGGCCGGCCAATACGGCCAGCAGGACGGTAAGCGATCTCTTTCGTCTCATCGCGACTCCAAGGAGTGAGCGTCCGATGGCTTACGCGGGCAAGGCATTGGGAGCGCTCCCATCAACGCATCGCGCTCGAGGCACGTCAAGGTCTCCGACGGGAGCCGGTCCGGTCGACAGCCGCTCGGGCACCCGCCGCACGCCGCGTAAGCTGCTCGGCGATGGACATACGAGAGGACGTGCGGGGGTGGTGGGAGCGGGGCCGAGCACTGGTGGCGGCCAAACCCCTGGCCGTTGACATCGGGATCGCGCTCCTGGTCCAGGCGGCGGTGACGATGCCGTTCGTGGTGCCGCGCCCGGCCGATTTCGAACCGGCGACCTGGCCCGCCTACGGGCTGACCACGCTCACCGTGCTCCCCCTGATCTGGCGTCGGCGCGCTCCCCTCGCCGTCTTGTTCGCGATCCTGGCGGCCAGCGCGCTGTACCAGCTGGCGCTGGAGGGACCCGGCCAGCCGCTGCCGTACACCGGGCTCGTCATCGTCTATACGATCGCCGCCCTGTCACCGCCGTGGAAGCGGCTGGTCACCGGGGGTGTGCTGCTGGTCGCCGTGCCCCTGTCGGTGCGGCTCAACACCGAGTCGGCGCGCGAGCTGACCTTCTCCCTCTTCGTGTTCGCGGCGGCCTATGTCCTCGGGCGGCTGACCGATGCCCGGCAGCGCGCGAACCGGGTCGAGGCCGAGCAGGCCGCCGCGCGCGAACGGGCCCGGATCGCACGGGAGATGCACGACATCCTCTCCCACGCGGTGAGCCTGATGATCGTGCAGGCGGAGGCCGGGCCCGTGGCGGTGCGTACGGCTCCGGAGCGGGCGGAGGCCGCCTTCGACGCGATCTCCGAGACGGGCCGGGACGCCATGGCGCAGCTGCGCCGGATGCTGGGGGTGCTGCGCGAGGGCGACGAGCCGGACGGCGCCCCGCGCGAGCCGCAGCCGGGCCTCGCCGGTCTGCCCGATCTCCTCGGCCGGATCCAGGCCAGTGGCCTTGACGTCGCCTACGCAACGGCCGGAGCCGTGCGGGCGCTGCCGGACGCGGTCGGGGCGGCCGTCTTCCGGATCGTCCAGGAGGCGCTGACCAACGCGGTCAAGCACGCGGATGCCCGCGCCGTGTCCGTACGACTCACTTACGCGGCGCACGAAATGGAGATCCGGGTGACGGACGACGGGCGCGGCCCCCAGCCCGGTTCCGGCGGCGGGCACGGTCTCGTCGGGGTCCGCGAGCGGGCGACGGCGCACGGCGGTACGGCGGTCACCGGGCCGGGCCCGGACGGCCGGGGCTTCGAGGTGCGGGTCCGTATCCCCGTAAGTTCGTCCGTCTTCTCGCTTGAGAGGCATGAGGCACCGTGGGGGAGTTGAGGGGCCGTTTGCGGTTGCCCGAAGTTCAGTCGGGCACTGGGCGACTGGCTGATGTGGCCGACGATCCCGTATCTGCGCCAGTCCGGCCCACGGAAACGTCCACGGCCCTATCCTCGGAGACCCTGCCACCCCAGGGGTGGGTCTGCTGTGATAATCCTTCACACAGTCGACTGGGAGCAGGGGGGCGGGCGGTGGTGGAGTTCGGGCATCGCCTCGGGCTGCCTGGCGCCCTGTCCGGACTGTCGCTGCTCGGACGCCGAGGCCTCCTCCCGCTGAGCAAACCCGGCAAGCCCGAAGCCGTGGAGGCCGGAACATGAGCCTGGCGCAGCTGCACTACACCTCGGCACCGCCGGGGCCCGACGGGTCCGGATCCCGCTTCACCGCGGTCAGCCCCGGGGTGCCACCGTCGCTGCTCGGGGAGGCCGAGCAGCTCCTCGGATACGAGCCGCCACATGACGCTCCCCCGCGTCCCTCCGACTTCCAACCCGCCTCCTTTCCCGAGGTGTTCAGCTACAGCCTGCTCTCCGACGGCAGCGGACTTCTGGCCCGGACGGTGTACACGGGAGCCGACCACAGCGGGCGCTGGGGCAACTTCCACGCCCATGCCGTGCATCTGCCCACCGGTGCGCCACTGCCGGGCGGCGCGCTGCCCATCACCGCCTGGGGTTCCCCGCAGTGGGCCACGCGCACCCCGGAGGGTGGGGTGCCGGAGCCGCTGGAGGCGCTGACCGCCTCGGGGCGCATGGACCGGGACGGCCTGGTCGCTTTCGCGGGCTCCCGCGCGCCGTGGCTCGCGCGCTTCTTCGCCGATCTGCGCAGGCTGAGCGAGGACGAGTCCGCGCCGCAGATCGTCCTTGTCGAGCAGGACAGCGCTGATGTGGCCCGGTGGATCGCCCTGGCCTGCGCCGCGTTGCCGCGTGACCGTGCCCACCGGCTGACGTTCACCACCTACACGCGGCGGCCGGAGCTCTCCCGGCAGCAGATCATCGGCGTACGGCCGGAAGACGACCGGGAGCCGACCGGCCTCGACCACCGCTACCGCGTGTACGACGTGGCCGGCCGGAAGACCGGGGAGCCGGTATCCGACGCCTGGGCACAGGCGGCCGCGGGCATCTGGCTGGGCGGCGCCCCCGAGCTGTTCAAGGAGGCCGACGCGCTCCCGGGCGGCCAAGTCGCCCCCGGTACGCTCGCCGTCGCCGCGCTGTGCGCGGGGCTCGACCTCGGCACCACCGGCCGGACCGAGGCGGCCAACTGGGCACGCCACCACCCGGAGGCCTTGAGCGACGATCGGCTGCACCGGCTGCTGGCGGCGCTGTGTGTGCCGGCCGGGGCCCGGCCCGAGGCCGAAAAGACCGCGCTGACGGGGCTGTTCACCTGCCTCGACGGCAGGGTGCCGACCGCCGTCAGCACACCCCTCGCCGCGCTGGTGCTGACCGAAGCCGTCCATGCGCCCGCACCCGGCCCGGGGCTCGGAGCCCTCCGGCCCGACGCACTCACCGAGGATGTCCGGCTGCGCCTCGCGAGCGAACTCGCGGCCGATCTGCGCGCCGGCGTGTCGGACGCCGATCAGGGCGCCGCACACCCCTTGGAACTGCTGCGCATCGCCGACATGCTCGGCGTGGACTGCTCGGATCTGCTGCCGGAGGTGGCACACGGGCTCGCCCATGCGCTGCTGACCGACCCGGAAGCGACACACACCCCCGCGGTACGCCTGGCGCTGGAGGAGCACTTCGCGTTGCGGACCGCGCTGCTCGGCAAGCTCGACGCTCTGGCCGCGGGCGATCCGCTCGCCGCGGCCCGGCTGTTGGCCCGGGTTCCGCTGCGGTTCGCGGAGAGCCAGGCCCTGCCCCACCTGCGTATGTGCGCCGAGGCGCCGCGGGTGACGACGGGCGGAGGCGACCGCGCCACCGCGCTGAACGCCGTGTTGCGATCCGGTGGTGTTTCGGTGTTCGCCGAGCCGCTCGTCCTGCGCACCGCGGTCCGGCTGGTGTGGGGTGACGACGCGCCGACCGCCGGAGAGGCCCGGCTGATGCTCGGCGACATCGGATCCGACGCCCACCGCGCGGCGGGCACTTCCGCCATCCTGATCAAGACCGCGCTCGAAGGACCCGCGGAGGATGCCGAGGTACCCGATCTGGCCCATGACCTCCTGCGCTGTTTCACCGAGGATCTGGCACCGCGCGACCGTGCGTCCCTGACGCTCCTCGAGTTCGCACGCGATCTGAGGAGCCGCCTCGCCGGGCCCGGCTGGACCGACCGGGCGCTGTCGCTTCGGGCCATGGCGGAACCGGTGGAACCCACGGTTCTCGAGCATGCCTTCGGAGCGCTCGCGGACCGTGTGCTGTCCGAGGACGCCCCGGACGGAGAGTTGTACGCGCTGATCCACAGCGGGGATCCGGGCCTCCTTGCCGCCTACGGCCAGGCCGCGCGGTCCGAGCGGGTGCGTGACCGGCTCCGCACCGATCCCGCGTATGTGGCCGAGTGCTTCACCGCGTGGAGTTCGCATCCCCAGGCGGGTGGTGGCTGGCAGGAGACGCGGACGGCGCTGCTGGACTCGGTGCTCCGTCCGATGGTGCGGACGCTGCCCGACGCGCACCTCACCTCCGTCGAGCACTGTCTGGAGCGTACGAGCGTCCGCTGGGCCGATGAGTTCCGGACGTGGAACCGTCCCGGCGCGTTCGGCCGCATCGGTCGCCGCCTGGCCGGCCGGAAGCGAAAGGGGACGCCCGAAGGACACCGCTGAGCCTCGGTGGCTGTTCCCGCCCCCAGCCGGGCCCGACGCGAATTATCACGCAGATCACTCATCGAGCAGAGCGGCAAGGTGGCGGTCGGGGCTGGTGCCCTATGGCTGGGCGGCCCCTTGGCCGGCCTCGCCACCGAGGCATCCGCGGCACAGGGCAAGGCGGGGACGGAGGGCGACACCCGGCAGATCACCGTCAGCCAGGTCACCAACGCGTCCGCCGCGCTCTCGCCCGACGGCCGCCACCTGGTCTACCAGTCCTACGCCGACGGCAACTTCCACCTCTGGCTCGCCCGGGCGGACGGCACCGAGGGGGCGCAGGTGTGAGTCGGCACCGACAGCCCGCTGGTGCCCCCGGCCGTCTACTACCACCTGAATGTGCAGACCATGGTGCGCTACGGCGCCAGCCCGTACCAGGCGCTGCGCGCGGCCACCGTGACGGGCGCGCGGGCGCTGGGCATGAGCGCCCACCTGGGCACGGTCGAGCCGGGGAAGCTGGCCGACCTGGTGCTGGTGGAGGGCGACCCGCTGACCGACATCAGGGCGGCCGCGGCGGTACGGCAGGTGGTGCTCGGTGGCGTGGTGCACACGGTGGACGACCTGGTGGCCGAAGGGCCGGGGGCGGCTCGTAAGGCCTCGTCTGCGAGGAAGGCCGCGACGAAGACCACGCCGAGGGCCGAGGACGTGCCGCAGGGCCCGGCCCGGCAGCGCTACTGGTGGCACCGTGAGGAACACACGCACGGCCCCTGCTGCTGAGCTGCCTCCCCGCCGGCGGCGAGTCCGAGCCACCGCGGTGCGGCGTGCATGATCGGTACCGGGTGCCCACGCACGCCGCACACCTGGATCTCGACGTACGGTCAGACGATGCCGCCGTTGGCACGGATGACCTGGCCGTTGACCCAGTGGCCGGCCGGTGAGGCGAGGAAGGCGACGACGTTCGCGATGTCGGCGGGGGTGCCGAGGCGTTCCAGTGGGGGCTGGGCGGCCAGCCGGGCGACGGTCTCCTCGTCCTTGCCCTCGAGGAACAGGTCGGTGGCGGTGGGGCCGGGGGCGACGGTGTTGACCGTGACGTCCCGGCCGCGCAGCTCGCGCGCGAGGATCATCGTGAGCGCCTCGGCGGCGCCCTTGCTGGCGCTGTAGGCGCCGTAGCCGGGCAGGGCCAGGCCCACCACGGAGGTGGAGAAGGTGACGATCGCCCCGCCGTCGCGGATCCTCCTGGCGGACTGCTGGGCGACGACGAAGGTGCCGCGGATGTTGGTGCGGTGCAGCGCGTCCAGCTCCGTCAGGTCCAGGTCGGCCACCGGGGCCAGGTACATGCGGCCGGCCGCGTGGACGACGACGTCGATGCCGCCGTACTCGGCCTCCGCGGTGTCGAAGAGCGCGGCCACCTGCTGCTCGTCGGCGACATCGGCCCGGACGGCGACCGCCCTGCCGCCGGCGGCGGCGATCTCCTTGACGGCGGCCTCGGCCAGATCACGGTTGCCCGCGTACCCGACCACGACGGCGTATCCGTCGGCGGCCAGCCGGCTCACCGTCTCGCGACCGATGCCACGGGAACCGCCCGTGACGATGGCGACGCGACTCTTCGCGGTTTCTTGGGTGGACATGGAATCTCCCGCAGAGCAGATGGGGGATGGAACATCGGATGGATCGTGGCGCAGGGCGTCCGTGTCGGCCTCGGTGTCGGCGCCCTGCCTGTGTCTCCAGCATGGGCCGGTGTTCCCGGGCCGGCCAGGGCTGTCTCCACCCTGGGGTTCCCATCCCCTGGCTCAGCCCGCCGGCACGAGCGACGATGGGGGGCGTGAACCATGCCGAGCTCGCCGCATTCCTCAAATCCAGGCGCGATCGGATCCGCCCCTTTGACGTCGGCCTGCCCAGCGGGCCCCGGCGCCGGGTGCCGGGCCTGCGGCGCGAGGAGGTCGCCCATCTGGCCGGGCTGTCCGCGGACTACTACACCGAGCTGGAACGCGGGCGCGGCGCGCAGCCCTCGGCCCAGGTTTTGGCCGCTCTCGCCCGAGCGCTGCGGCTGGACGGCGACGAACGGGACCATCTGTTCCACCTCGCCGACCGGCCGGTCCCACCGGCGGCGCACGGCCCGGACGCGCATGTCCAGCCCGGCCTGCTCGGTCTGCTCGACCAGCTCACCACCACCCCCGCCCAGGTGATCACCGACCTGCACGAAACCCTCGTGCAGAACCCCCTGGCTGCCGCGCTCGTCGGCCGGCCCCCGGCGGTACGCGGCCCGGCGGCAAGTTTCGTCCACCGCTGGTTCACCGATCCAAACGCCCGTACGCTCTACCCGCCCGAGGACCACTCCCACCACTCCCGGGTCTTCGTCGCCGACCTCCAGGCGGTCGCCGCCCGGCGCGGCAGGGACACCGAGGTGTCCCGGATGGTGGCCGCGCTGCGCCGACGCAGCGAGGAGTTCGCCGCCCTCTGGGACACTCACGACGTCGCCCTCCGGCGGACCGACCACAAACGCATCGTCCACCCCGCGCTGGGCGTCATCGAGTTGGACTGCCACAGCCTGTTCAGCGAGGACGGACGCCAACGCCTGCTGTGGTTCAGCGCCCCGCCCGGCACCGAAGGCGCCGCCCAGCTGGAGCTGCTCTCCGTCATCGGCACACAGGACATGACGACCACGACCAACCCGGACGGACGCCGGCAGCCGAAGTCCTGACCCGCCTCCGACGTGTTGACAGTAGACCTCCGATGAATTGACTTTTGAGTCCATGGACCGCAGACATTTCTTCGCTCTGTCCACAGCGACCGCGGCCGGTGCGACCGGCCTCGCGTCCGGCGGTGCCCACGCCGCCGAGAAGACCATCGCCGAGAAGACCGGCGGTGCCACGCGCCCCGGCGAGCTCACCCTCTGGTACCCGCGGCCCGCTTCCGAGTGGCTGGAGGCGCTGCCCATCGGCAACGGACGGCTCGGCGCCATGGTGTTCGGCGGCACCGACACCGAACGGCTCCAGTTCAACGAGGACACGGTGTGGGCCGGCGGGCCGTACGACCCGGCCAATCCTCAGGGCCCGAGCAACCTTCCGGAGATCCGCAGGAGGGTCTTCGCCGGCGAATGGGCCGGCGCCCAGGCCCTGGTCGACAGCACCTTCATGGGAAACCCCCTCTCCGAGCTGCCCTATCAGACGGTCGGCGATCTGCGGCTGACCTTCTCTTCCCAAGGCGAGGTCAGCGGCTACCGGCGTGAGCTCGACATCGACTCCGCCGTCACCTCGGTCCGCTACACACAAGGCGGCGTCACCTACCGGCGCGAGGTCATCGCCAGCCATCCCGACCAGGTCATCGCCTTGCGGCTGACCGCGGACACCCCCGGTGCCATCTCGTTCACCGCCGCCTTCGACAGCCCTCAGAGCGTGACCGGTTCCTCGCCCGACCGGATCACCGTCGCGATCGACGGCACCGGGCAGACCCGGAGCGGCGTCACCGGGCAGGTGCGGTTCCGGGCGCTGGCCCGTGCCCGTGTTGAGGGGGGCACGGTCAACAGCGAGAGCGGAAAGCTCACGGTGGCCGGTGCCGACTCGGTCACCCTGCTGGTGTCCATCGGGACCAGCTATACGGACTTCAGCAACGCGACCGGCGACCACGCCGCCCGCGCCGCCGCCCCGCTCGACGCCGCGTCCGACATCCCGTTCACGACGCTGTGCAAGCGCCACACCGACGACTACCGGCGCCTGTTCCGCAGGGTGACGCTCGACCTGGGTTCGACCGATGCGGCCAGGCTGCCCACCGACGAGCGGGTCAGGAACTTCGCTTCCGCCTCCGATCCCCAACTGGTCGCGCTGTACTACCAGTTCGGTGGTATCTGCTGATCGCCTGCTCGCGGCCCGGCACCCAGCCGGCCAACCTTCAGAGCCTCTGGAACGATCTGCTCAGCCCGCCTTGGTCATGCCGGTACACCATCGACATCAACACCGAGATGAACTACTGGCCGGCCCCCGTCACCAACCTTCTGGAGTGCTGGGAGCCGGTCTTCGACATGCTCGCCGACCTGTCGGTTTCCGGCGCGAAGACCGCTCGGACGCAGTACGGGGCGCGCGGCTGGGTCGCCCATCACAACGTCGACGGCTGGCGTGGCACCGCCCCCTGCGACAAGGCCTTCTACGGCACCTGGCCCACCGGAGGGGCCTGGCTGGCCACCGGCATCTGGGACCACTATCTGTTCACGGGCGACAAGGAAGCGCTGCACGAGCGCTACCCGGTACTCAAGGGCGCGGTGCGGTTCTTCCTCGACACCCTGGTCACCGACCCCTCCAGCGGCCACCTCGTCACCTGCCCGTCGATGTCGCCCGAACACGCCCACCACCCGGACGTGTCCCTGTGTGCGGGGCCGACGATGGACAACCAGATTCTGCGTGATCTCTTCGACGGCTTCGTCAAGGTCTCCGAACTGCTCGCCGAGGACACGGACATGCGGGGCGAGGCGCGTACCGTGCGCGGGGAGTTGCCGCCCATGAAGATCGGCGCCCAGGGCCAGTTGCAGGAGTGGCAGGAGGACTGGGACGCCATCGCCCCGGAGCAGAACCACCGGCACATCTCGCACCTGTACGGCCTGCACCCCAGCATCCAGATCACCAAGCGCGGCGCCCGTTCCAGATCGACGGCAACTTCGGTGCCACATCGGGGATAACGGAGTGGCTGCTGCAGTCCCACGCCGGTGAACTCCACCTCCTGCCCGCCCTGCCTCCGTCGCTCCCAGACGGCCGGATCCACGGGCTCCTGGCCCGCGGCGGCTTCGAGGTGGATCTCACCTGGAGCGACGCCGCCCTGGCCGACTGCCGGCTGCGCTCCCGTACCGGCACCCGCGCCGTGGTCCGAGCGGCGATGCGGCTCAAGGTGATCGCGCGGGGGAAGCCGGTGGAGGTGGCGCACCCCGAGCCGGACCTCACCTCTTTCGACACCGTCCCCGGGCACACGTGCCGCCTCCTCCCCGTCTGACGGCCCGGCCACTTTGAGCTACCCGACGCCGAGCGCACGGCGGAAGGTGCCCGGAGTCAGGCCGTAGGTGCGGTGGAACCAGCGGGTGAAGTGGGCCTGGTCGGCGAAGCCGGTGGCGGCTGCCGCGGCGGCGGGGCTGATCCCGGTGGTCATCAGGTCGCGGGCGCGGCGGAGGCGGAGTTGGCGCTGGTAGGCACTGGGGGCCAGGCCGTATTCGGCGCGGAAGGCGCGGTAGAGGGTGTAGCGGCTGCAGCCGATCGTCTCGGCCAGGGCGTCGGCGGGCAGGGGTGCCGCGGACGGTTCGAGGCAGGACTCGCGGAGGAGGACGAGCGCCCGGCGGGCGATCTGATGCTGGGCGCTCGCCGATTCCACGCGCAGTCGGGGGGCGCGGGTGGCGCCGCGGCGGGCCATCGCCAGCACGGCCGCGGTCAGGCATTCGTCCCGTACGCAGGTGTCCGCGGGTCCGCTGAGCACGGCGTGGAGGCGGGCGAGAGCGCCGGTGAGCGCGGGGTCGTCGAGGACGGGCTGTCCGAACAGGGGCATGGCCGCGGCGCCCCCGCCGGCCGCGTCGGTGAGGACGTCGCGCACCAGCGCGGGGCCGATGTGCACGATGCGGTACTGGTAGCCCAGTTCCGCGGCGGCCCGGCCGTCGTGCACATCGTCCGGGTTGAAGGCCATCACCATCCCGGCGCCGCTGGTGTGGGCCGCGCCGCGGCAGTGGAATCGCTGGGCGCCGAGGTCGGTGATGCCGAAGGAGTACGTGTCGTGGCTGTGCGGCGGGTACACGTGGTCGAAGAAGTGGGCGTGCATCGCCTCCAGCGGATGCGAGCCGTCCCGCCAGTACCGCACCCAGCCCCGTGCCGTTTCCATGGCCTCATTGTGCGGTACCTGGTGTGCGCACCGACGTTCAAGACAGGGCGCGGGGCGGGTCGCCAGGGTGGGGGGCATGGCATCGAAGCAAGGCTTGAGGACCGGTCCCTATGCGCTCCTGTCGGTCACCATGGTGCTGTGGGGCAGCGCCTTCTCCAGCTCCAAGTCGGTGGTGGACCATGTGCCGCACACCGTTGCCGCGCTGCTGCGGTTCGGCGGTGGGGCCCTCGCGCTGCTGCTGGCCGTACGGGTGTCCGGGGACCGACGGCGGACGGGGGAGGCGGCGCGCCACGGGTGGCGCGCGGCACTGGCCGGGGTGCTGGGCGTGTTCGCGTACAACGCCTTCTTCTTCTGGGGGCTGTCGCTGGCACCCTCCTTGGACGCCGGCATTCTCATCCCGGTGATGAGCCCGGTGATCACCAGTGCCTTTCTTCTGGTGGTACGGCGTGAGCGGGCCTCGGCGGCGCGTATCGCCGGGCTCGGCACGGGACTGGCCGGGGCCGTGGTCTTCTTCCTGGGGGCGGGCGGCAATTCGTCCGGGGGCGGTGATCGGGCACGGCTCGCGGGGGATGCGCTGTTCCTCCTCAGCGCGCTGTGCTGGGCCGCGTACACACTGGCCGGGCCGCGGGTGCTGGCCGGCATCGAGCCGCTGCGGGCCACGACATACGCCACGTGTGCGGGCGCCGTCCTCCTGGCGGTGATCGCCGTGCCCGATCTGCCGGAGGTGCGCTGGGGCGAGTTGCCGGCCGGGGTGTGGCTGAACGCCGCGTATCTCGCCGTGTTCGCCGCCGCTGTCGCCAACCTGTTGTACTACCGGGGAATCGCGGCCGTGGGGCCCGCGTCGGCATCTCTCATGATGTTCCTGGTCCCGGTCGTCAACACCGTGTGCGCCACGCTCTTCATGGGCGAGTCGTTCGGTGGAGTGCAGGGCGCGGGAGCGCTTTTGCTGATGGCGGGTGCCGTCCTCAGTCTTCACACCCGTGGGGTTGACCGGGTGAATGCTGCGAGAGGTATTGACGCCTCCGGCGAGTGACCTATCATCCACAACGTCCGAACAACCGGCCGCTATTCGGCATGTCGAACATCATGTCACCGGGTCGGGGCACATGGCGCAAGCCGAGCACGGCAGCACCCGCATCACCCATACCGGCAAAACCTTCCGGCCGTCCCGCACCCTCCCGTGGGAGCGGTTCCACAGCGCAAGGGAGTGAGTCATATGTCATGGACCCATCACCCTCACAGCCGCCGGAGAGCGCTGACGACGGCCACCGGCCTGATCGCCGCCGCTGCCGCCCCCATGGCCACCGCCCCGCGCACCGCGGCCGCGGCCCAAGCGACGCCGGCGCGGTGGCCGCTGCCGCGTCGTACACCAACCGAACGTGTCCGGCGGCCGGATATGGCTACGGGCCAACGCCGACATCCGCCCCGGCGCGGCCCGGCCCGGCCCGGCACTGAGCACGCCCTGACCGCTCGAGGAGAGACATGACCCTTCTGATCCGATCCGCCCGACGCCGAGCCTCGGCGTTAGGACTCCTGGCCGCCGGCGTCATGGCGGTGGCCGGGACCGCGACCGCCGCACCCGCACCCAGCTCCGCCGCTGCCCCTGATTCCGCCGCTGCCTCCGACTCCGTTCAGGCCTCCACCCTGGGCGCGCAGGCGGCCCAGTCCGGGCGGTACTTCGGCGCCGCCGTGGCCGCCGGCAAGCTCGGCGACGGCACCTACTCGACCATCCTGGACCGCGAGTTCAACATGGTCACCCCCGAGAACGAGAT
This sequence comes from Streptomyces sp. ME19-01-6, assembly GCF_033793745.1. NCBI lineage: Bacteria > Bacillati > Actinomycetota > Actinomycetes > Kitasatosporales > Streptomycetaceae > Streptomyces > Streptomyces sp. ME19-01-6. The sequence continues at coordinate 14,316 of NZ_JARAXF010000043.1, forward strand.
GAAGTGGGACACCACGGAGCGGTCCCGCGGCTCGTTCAACTTCGCTCCCGCCGACCAGATCGTGGGCCACGCCACCTCGCACAGCCAGCGGGTACGGGGCCACACCCTGGTCTGGCACTCCCAGCTGCCCAGCTGGGTCAGCTCCATCACGGACGCGAACACCTTGCGCAGTGTGATGAACAACCACATCACCACCCTGATGAACCACTACAAGGGCAAGGTCTACGCCTGGGACGTGGTGAACGAGGCGTTCGCCGACGGCGGCAGCGGAGCACACCGCGCCTCGGTCTTCCAGAACCTGCTGGGCGACAGCTTCATCGAGCAGGCCTTCCGCACCGCGCGGTCTGCCGACGCGTCGGCCAAGCTCTGCTACAACGACTACAACATCGAGAACTGGAGTGACGCCAAGACCCAGGGCGTCTACCGCATGGTGCGCGACTTCAAAGCGCGCGGCGTGCCCATCGACTGCGTCGGCTTCCAGGCCCACTTCGGCACCGGCGGCCCGCCGGCCAGCTTCCAGACCACCCTGTCCAACTTCGCCGCCCTCGGCGTGGACGTACAGATCACCGAGCTGGACATCGCTCAGGCGCCGACGACCGCGTACGCGAACACGGTGAAGGCCTGCCTGAACGTCGCGCGGTGCACCGGCATCACCACATGGGGCATCCGGGACACCGACTCCTGGCGCGCCGGGGAGAAGCCGCTGCTCTTCGACGGCAGCGGCAACAAGAAGGCGGCCTACAACTCGGTGCTGTCCACGCTGGGCGGCACGGCCTCGGCCAAGGCCACGGCGAGGGCCTCGACCTCCCCGACCTCGTCGGCCGCCGCACTGCCCACCAGGTACTCATGGAGCTCCAGCGGGATTCTGATGTCCCCCAAGTCGGACTCGACGCACAACATCGCCGGGCTCAAGGACCCGTCAGTGGTCTACTACAACGGCAAGTACCACGTGTTCGCCAGCGTCGCCAGCTCCTCCGGGTACAGCCTCGTCTACCTGAGCTTCAGTGACTGGTCCCAGGCGGCCTCGGCCACGCACTACTACCTGGACCGAAGCGGCATCGGCACCGGATACCGGGCCGCCCCCCAGGTGTTCTACTTCGCGCCCCAGCGCACCTGGTACCTGGTGTACCAGACCGGCAACGCCTCGTACTCCACCAACACCGACATCAGCAACCCGGGCGGGTGGAGCGCCCCGCGCAACTTCTACTCCTCGATGCCGGACATCATCAAGCAGAACATCGGCAACGGTTACTGGGTCGACATGTGGGTGATCTGCGACAGCGCCAACTGCTACCTGTTCTCCTCTGACGACAACGGTCATCTGTACCGCTCGCAGACCACCCTCGCCCAGTTCCCGAACGGGTTCACCAACACCGTCATCGCGGCCCAGGATTCCAACAAGTACGCCCTCTTCGAAGCCAGCAATGTGTACAAGGTGCAAGGCAGCAACCAGTACCTGCTGATCGTCGAGGCGATCGGCTCGGACGGCAAGCGCTACTTCCGCTCCTGGACCTCCAGCAGCATCGGCGGCTCCTGGACACCGCTGGCCGCCTCCGAGAGCAACCCGTTCGCCCGGGCCAGCAACACCGCCTTCCCCTCGGGGGCCTGGACCAAGGACATCAGCCATGGCGAGCTGATCCGCGCCGGGTACGACCAGACCCTCACCATCAACCCCTGCAAGCTCCAGTACCTGTACCAGGGCATGAACCCCAACGCCAGCGGCGACTACAACACCCTGCCGTGGCGGCTCGGCCTGCTCACCCAGACCAACTCCACCTGCTGACGGACCGCCGGGGCCGCCGCGGATCCCGCACGGGGACCGCGGCGGCCCCGGGCCGACCGGGGTCAGCCGTTCCAGCTCTCGTCGTACGGGTCGCGCGGGGTCGCGACCGGTCTGGCCCGGCTGACGTCGATGAACGGAATGGTGCCGCCGCCCAGGGGGTCCTCGGTCTGTTTGCCGGTGTAGGTGCCGGTGACCTCGAGCCAGGTGTCGGGTTGCACGACGGGAGGGATCCGTCCGGTCAGCCCGATCTTGACGGGCTGGGCATCGGCGGCGCAGCAGTTGAGGGCCATGCGGACAAGATGGGGTGCGCCGTCGCGATCGAAGGCGACAAAGCCGGTGATCTTGATCCGCCGGTGGCGGAGTGAGTGTCCGTGGTCGTAGACCGCGCGACCGGCGTAATCGGCCACGCTGAGCGGGAGCGGGTCCTTGGCCGGAAGGTCGGGGAAGCCCCAGGGGCGTTGCAGGGCGGTGCCGGTGTGCATGGCGCTGTAGGAGCCGAGCGCGGGCGGGGCGACCAGGATGAGCGCGAAGAGGGGCAGGACGAGAAGCCAGGACACGCGTGGTTCGCGGTGGGCGTGGCCGCCGCCCCCGTCGTGGCTCGCGCACTCCGGCTCGTGGTCGCGGGGTGCGCTCGGCCGTCGCAGTTCGTACCGGACGGTGGCGACGGCGGTGACGATCAGGACGCCCCCGGAGGCCAGCAGCAGCGGGCGCAACCCGGCCTTGACGTAACGGAGGTAGAGATCGGTGAAGCCGGCCCGCAGCATCGCCACTCCGACGAGGAACAGCACCACCGCCTGCGCCTTCCGGTTCACAGCAGGACCGCCCCGACCAGGACCGACACCAGGACCGCCAGGGCGAAGGTGGCGGGGGCGAACCGCAGCGCGAAGGCGCGGCCGAACGTGCCGGCCTGCATCGCGAAGAGCTTCAGGTCGATCATCGGTCCGACGACGAGGAACGCCAACCGGGCGGTGAGCGAGAACTGCGACAGGGACGCGGCCACGAAGGCGTCGGCCTCCGAGCAGATCGACAACAGCACCGCGAGGATCGCGAGCGCGAGGATGGACACCGCGGGGTCATCGGCCGCGGTGCGCAGCAGGCGCGCCGGCACCACGGCCTTGAGCGTGGCCGCGGCCATCGCGCCGACGACGAGGAAGCCGCCGGCATGCATCACATCGTGCCGCACGGACCCCCAGAAGGCGGCCCCCTTGCTGTGGCCGTCGAGCGCCGGGCGGGCCGGTGGGCGCAGCCAGTCGGCGCGGCCCAGTCGCTGCCACAGCCAGCCCATCGCACATGCCACGAGCAGACTCGCCACGAACCGGGCGAGGACCATCCGCGGTTCGCCGGGGAACGCGACGGCGGTCGCGGTCAGCACGATCGGGTTGATCGCCGGGGCCGACAGCAGAAACGCCAACGCCGCCGCGGGGGTGACGCCCCGGCGCACCAGCGCCCCGGCCACCGGCACGGAGGCACACTCGCAACCGGGCAGGACCGCCCCCGCCACCCCGGCGACCGGCACCGCCAGGGCGGGCCGCCGCGGCAGCGCGCGGGCGAAGAACGACGGCGGAACGAACACCGCGATGAGCGCCGACAGCAGCACACCGAGGACGAGGAAGGGCAGGGCCTGCACGACCACCGCGACGAACACGGTCATCCAGCTCTGCATCACCGGCGCGGACAACGCCCGGCGCACCGGCCCCTGCGCCGCCACCCCCAGGACCAGCAGCATGGTCAGGACGAGCGACGAGTCCAACCGCCCGCCCCGGCGATCGCCCGCGTCACGGCGGTCGGCCCGGGGCTGGGCTGCTTTGACGGTGGCCACGGTGGGTACCTCCGGCGTCGAAGGGGGGGCGCGAGTGGGTTCCTCTCCCCTTCAGTACGCCGGTGCACCCCCAACCGCTCACTCGCCGCGGTGTGTCACACGCTGCCGAACAGCTGCGTCCAGTACGTGCCCGCCCGGCTCCCCGTCGCGTAGCCGACGCCGATGTGGCTGAACTCCGGCTTCAGGATGTTCGCGCGGTGTCCGGGGCTGTTCATCCAGCCCCGGACCACCTCCGACGGAGTGCGCTGGCCGCACGCGATGTTCTCGCCGATGCCTCGATGGCGGCATCCGGCGGCCGCCGCCCGGTCCCATGGCCTGCTGCCCTCGGGGGCGGTGTGGGAGTAGAAGTCGCGGGCGACCATGTCCGCGCTGTGCCGCTGCGCGGCCATGGTCAGGTGAGGGTCCAAGGCGAGCGGCGGCAGTCCGGCCGCGGCGCGCTCCGCGTTGGTGAGCGCGCGGACGGCGTCCGCCGTACGGGCGAGGCCCTCGGCCGTGAACGGCTGGGCCCACAGCACGGTCCAGAAGACCTCTCCCGAGCGGCCGCCGGCGGCCCGGCCCACCCCGACGTGCGCGACCGAGGCGTCCCGGAACGGCGCGCCGCGCTCACCGTCGGCAAGGCAGTAGTCCACGAATTCGGCCGCCGTGCGGGGCCCGGAGACGATGTGCTCGGCGATGGTCAGACAGGCGTAGCCGGCGGTGGCGATCCGGTGGAAGACCGATGTCCCGTCGGGGCTCACGAGGCCGAGGCCGCCCTGCGCGGCCATGGCGTCGGCATGGGCCCGGGCGGCCGTGCTCAGCCGGGCGTCGAGGGCGACGGCCGGGGCCCCGCTCCGCGACCGTACGCCGTTGACCAGGCCGAGGAAGCCGTCGGAGTCCTGGGGGGCACGGGCCGGCGGCAGAGCGGGCGACACAGCGGGTGGCCACGACGGCGGCGGAGGTGGCGGCTGCCCGCCGTCGTCCGCGACATCGACGCCGAAGTCCCTCGCCACCCCGGCCAGCCCCTCCGCGTACCCCTGGCCCAGGGCCCGCACCTTCCACCGGTCGCCGCGCCGGTAGATCTCGGCGAGCAGCAGCACTGTTTCCCGGGTCGGGCGCGGCGGGGTGAACCGGATGGCCCGCGCCCCGCCCACCCCCGTGACCGTCATGGTGGGGGCGGGCAGTCGGCCGAGCGGTGTGCCGGGGTCGGCGGGGCTGATCACCACCGTGACGCGGCTGGCGCCGGGGCGCAGCTGCCCCGGCCGGACGGTGACCGTGTCGCCGTGCAGCCGGGCGCCGGGGGCGGACGGCTGGTTGAAGAAGACGAAGTCGCCGTCCCCCGCGACCTTTCCGTCCTCTCCGGTGATCAGTACGGACAGGTCGAAGGGGCCCGGCACCCGGATCCACAGCGCGCCGTCCGGGAGCAATGCGTTTCCGCCAGGAACCAGTTCGCCCATGTCACACCCAACGCGGCGGCGGCGCGCGGGGTTCCGGCGCCCCGCCTGCCGGGGCGCCGGATCGGTGATCGCGCCGGGATCAGACCTGCGGGGCCGGGTAGGTCGGGTACTCCACCCCGGAGACATGCTGGACGACGCGGATGACCTGGCAGGAGTAGCCGAACTCGTTGTCGTACCACAGGTAGAGGATCGCGTTGTCCCCGTCGACCTTGGTGGCGCCGGCGTCGACGATCGAGGCGTGGCGCGAGCCGATGAAATCGCTGGAGACCGCGTCCGGGGCGCTGGTGAAGTCGATCTGGCGCTTGAGCGGCGAGGTCAGCGACACATCGCGGAGGTGGTCGAGGACCTCCTCGCGGGTGGTCTCGCGGCCGAGCCGCAGGCTGAGGATCGCGATCGAGACGTCCGGCACCGGGACCCGGATGGAGCTGCCGGTGATCGTCGCCTTGAGGTCGGGCAGCGCCTTGGCGACGGCGGAGGCGGCGCCGGTCTCGGTGATGACCATGTTGAGCGGCGCCGAGCGGCCGCGGCGGTCCGACTTGTGGTAGTTGTCCAACAGGTTCTGGTCGTTGGTGAACGAGTGGACGGTCTCGACGTGGCCGCGCAGGACGCCGTACTCGTCCGCCATCGCCTTCAGCGGCGGGACGATCGCGTTGGTGGTGCAGGAGGCGCAGGACAGGATCTGCTCGTCCGGCTTGATCATGTCGTGGTTGACGCCATGGACGACGTTGGGGACGTCACCCTTGCCCGGCGCGGTCAGGACGACCTTGTCGATCCCGGGCTGGAGGTGCTGGGACAGGCCCTCGCGGTCGCGCCACTTGCCGGTGTTGTCGATGAGGATGGCGTCCTTGATTCCGTACGCCGCGTAGTCCACCGACGTCGGGTCGTCGGAGTAGATCACCTTGATCTCGTTGCCGTTGGCGACGATCATGCTGTTCGCCTCGTCGACGGTGATCGTGCCGTGGAACTGGCCGTGGATGGAGTCACGGCGCAGCAGCGAGGCGCGCTTGACGAGGTCCTGGCCGGCGCCCTTGCGGACGACGATGGCGCGCAGCCGCAGGCCGTTGCCGGAGCCGGCCTTCTCGATGAGGAGGCGGGCGATGAGACGGCCGATGCGGCCGAATCCATAGAGGACGACGTCACGCGGTTCGCGGCACTCGATCTTGTTGGCACCCGTGGCGCCGGCGACGGCCTCGGCGGTGAACTCCTCCACCGCCAGGCCGCGGTCGTCGCTCTTGTACATCGCGGCGAGCATGCCGATGTCGATCTGGGCGGGGCCGAGGTCGAGCGTGGTGAGGGCCTGCAGGAACGGCAGCGTGTCGGTGACCGAGAGTTCCGCACCGGCGATCTGCCGGGCGAATCGGTGGGTCTTGAGGATGCTGACCACTGACTTGTTCACCAAGGAGCGGCTGTGGAGCAGGACCGTGACGTCCCGCTCGCGGTGCAGCTTCCCGATGATCGGGATCATCGACTCCGCGATCTCCTCGCGGTGCTTCCAGTTGGTGAACGAGTCCTCGTTGACAGTCACAAATTTATCTTTCGAGCTAGGCGGCGCTCATATGCTAACCCGCCGCCATTTTGATCCTTCAAACAGTGCCATCCGAGCCCTGTCGACCGCGCCGAATGGAATGTTATAAATGCGGACATGAGCACACATGCTCGTATGCCCTGGCGGCGGCGTCGGCCCCGATCCGGGTCCGAGGTACTCCACGCATCCCCCTCACCACGGCCGGGGCCCCTGTCGCGTGCGCGGAGCGTCGCCGGGCAGGTGTTCGTCCTGCAGCTGCTGGTGATCCTCGTCCTGATCGCCGGGGCGGTCGCGACCCTCGCGCTGGAGGCGCGGAGCCAGGGCATGGAGGACGCCCGGCGCCGCTCCCTCGCGGTCGCCGGGACCTTCGCACACGCTCCCGGGGTGGCCCAGGCCATGAGCAGCGACCATGCGACCGCGCTGCTGCGGGCTCCCGCCGAAGCGGCGAGAAAGGGCTCCGACGTCGACAGTGTCGTGGTGTTCGACCGCCATGGGATCCGTCTCACCCACCCCGAGCCGGCGTTGATCGGCAAACGGATCATCGGACCCGCCAAGCTGGTGCGGGAAGAGCTGGCCGGAAAGACGATCTCGCAGACATTTCACGCGAGCCAGGGCCTCTCCGTGGTCTCGGCGGTCCCCGTCACCAGGCCCGACGGCAGCGTCCTCGGCGGGGTGTCGGTCGGGGTCAAGGTCAAGAGCGTGAACAGCGTGGTGCACCGGCGGCTGCCGCTGCTGCTCGGCAGCGGCGCCGGGGCGCTGGCCTTGACCACCTGCGGGACGGCGCTGATCAGCAGGCGGGTGCGGCGGCAGACCCACGGCCTGGGTGCCGCGGAGATGACGCGGATGTACGAACACCACGACGCGGTGTTGCACTCGGTCCGGGAAGGGGTGCTGGTCCTGGCGTCGGACGGGCGGCTGCTGCTGGTCAACAGCGAGGCCCGGGAACTGCTCGAGCTCGCTCCGGACGCCGAGGGGCGGCATGTCGGCGAGCTCGGCCTCGAGCCGCACCTGACGGAGCTGCTGGCTTCGGGGCGGCCCGTCACGGACGAGGTGCACCCGTGCGGCAACCGGCTACTGACGGTCAATGTCCGGTCCACGGACCGTACGGGCGGCCCCGCCGGGAGCGTGGCGACGCTCAGGGACACCACCGAGCTGCGGGCGCTGTCCGGCCGGGCCGCGGCGGCCCGCGAGCGGCTGGAGCTGCTGTACGACGCCGGGGTGCGGATCGGCTCGACCCTGGAGCTGACCGAGACCACCGAGAAGCTGGTGGAAGTGTCCGCCCCCCGGTTCGCCGACATCGTCACCGTCGAGCTGCTGGGCCCCGTGCTGCAGGGTGAGGAACCCGAGCCGCCGTATGAGGTTCTGCACCGTACGGCGGTGGGCGGGGACGCCACCGCACACCCCCTCTTCCGCCCCGGTGAGCGGGCCGTCTACCTGCCTGCCGCACCGCAGAGCCAGGCCCTGCGGACCGGCCGTGCCATCCTGCGGGCCGAGGTGAGCGACACCACCGAGTTCGGCGCCCCTGGCGAACGCCTCCCCGACCACGGGATCCAGTCGCTGATCACGGTTCCGCTGCGCTATCGCGGCGTCACCCTGGGCCTGGCCAACTTCTGGCGGACACGGCGGAGCGAACCGTTCGAGGAAGAGGATCTGGTGATCGCCGGGGAGCTGACCGCGCGAACCGCCATCTGTGTCGACAACGCCCGCCGATACGCGCGCGAACACGCCATGGTCACCACCCTGCAGCGCAATCTGCTGCCCGGCAGCCTGCCCGATCAGGACGCCGTGGAGGTGGCCTCGCGCTATCTGCCCGCGCAGGGCGGGACGAGCGGGAGCTGGTTCGATGTCATCCCGCTGCCGGGTCACCGGGTCGCCCTGGTCGTCGGGAACGTGGCCGGACAGGGCCTGCACGCCGCGGCCACGATGGGCCGGCTGCGCATCGCCGTCCAGAACTTCTCGGCGCTGGACCTGCCCCCCGATGAGCTCCTCTCCCTCCTGGACGAGCTGGTCACCCGGCTCGACCTGGAGCAGGAGGCCGACCCGGACGGCACGCGGATCACCGGAGCCGGCTGCCTGTACGCGATCTACGACTCGGTGCGTGGCCGTTGCACCATGGCCCGGGCCGGCCACCCGGGGCCCCTGCTGGTCGGCCCGGACGGCACCGTGGACACCCCCGCGGTGCCGGTCTCCCCGCCCCTGGGCCTGGGCGGGGAACCCTTCGAGGTGGCCGAGCTCCCACTGTCCGAGGGGACTCGCCTGGTGCTGTACACGGGCGGGCTCCTCGAAAGCCCCGACGGCGCCCCCGGCACCGGCCCCGACCTGCTGCGCAGCGCCCTCGCCCGCGGTACGGACCCCGGCCCCGAGGAGATCTGCGAGAGCCTGCTCGACACCGTGCTCCCCACCCACCCGAGCGATGACGTCGCCCTGCTGGTGGCCCGCACCCACGTGCTCGCCCCCTCGAGCGTGGCGGAGTGGGAGGTGCCGCTCGACCCGGCGGCGGTGGCCCCGCTCCGTGCCGCGTGCGCCGAGAAGATACGGGCGTGGGGTCTGGAGGAGGCCGACTACGCCGCCGAGCTGATCATCAGCGAACTGATCACCAATGCCCTGCGGTACGGCGCCCCTCCCGTGCGCCTACGGCTGCTCCGCGGCCGCAATCTGACCTGCGAGGTCTCCGACGGCAGCAGCACCTCGCCCCATCTGCGGCAGGCCAAGGCCACCGATGAAGGCGGGCGCGGCCTGTTCCTGGTCTCCCAGTTCGCCCAGCGCTGGGGCACCCGCTACACCCCTCAGGGCAAGGTCATCTGGGCCGAGCAGTCCCTGAACAGCACGGAGGCGCTCGACGGCGCGCAGACGCTGGGTGACAGTCTGGTCGACCAGGGGGATCCGTCCGCCTTGTAGCGGCCGGCGTACGGGCGCGGAGGTCAGGGGCGCGGACCGACCGCCGTGGCGCCGTCCCGGACGGTGATCGCCGCCGCGGGACAGGAGTCCGCCACGTCCAGCACCCGCTCCTCCTCGGGGACCTCGTCGGCCAGCGGACGGGCGTGTTCCGCGTCGAGCGCGAACAGATCGGGAGCGATTCCGGCACACATGCCGGACGCGATGCACCGGTGCCCGTCGATCTCGGCCTTCCAGGTCATCCCGCTCACCACCCGACCGGCATGACGCGCGGTCCGCGGACCAGCATCCGGTCCTTCCACACCACATCCCCGGCCGGGCGCAGCCCCGGGAAGCGGGTGAGCAGCGCGCCGAGCGCCTCCTGGAGCTCCAGACGGGCCAGGGGCGCCCCAAGGCAGTGGTGCACACCGTGGCCGAAGCCCAGATGCTGGGTGGCGGGGCGGGCCACGTTCAGTTTGCCCGGCTCGTCGAAGCGCAGCGCGTCGCGGTTGGCGGAACCGACGGCGACCAGGACGGGCTCTCCGGCGCGCACCAGTGTGCCGCCCACCTCGATGTCCTCGGTCGCGTAGCGCGGCTGGGAGGCGCCCATGCCCAGGGGCACGAAGCGCAGCAGCTCCTCGACCGCGCCGCCCAGCAGGCCCGGCTCCTCGCGCAGGCGGCGGAGTTCGTCGGGGTGGTCCAGGAGCGTCAGCACGAAGTTGGGGATCTGGGTGGCCGTGGTCTCGTGTCCGGCCACCAGAATGCCGACGCACAGGTCGACGAGTTCGAGCTCGGAGAGCCGGTCGCCGGCGTCCCGGGCCTCGATCAGCGAGGTCATGAGGTCGTCCCGCGGCGCGGCGCGGTGGGTCTCGATCAGCCCGGCCATATAGGCGCGCAGTTCGTCGCGGTTGCGGTCGAACTCCTCGGCGCTCAAAGAGCTGGTGGACAGTGCGGCGTCGCTCCAGGCCCGGAACTTGGGCCGGTCCTCCTCCGGCACGCCGAGCAGCCGGCAGATGACCCCGACCGGGATCGGCAGGGCGTAGCGGTCGACCAGGTCGGCGGGCGGCCCGGCGGCCTCCAGTTCGTCGAGGAGTTCGTGGGTCAACCGCCGGACCGACGGCCTGAGTTTCTCCACCTGGTGGACGGTGAACGCCTTGGCGACGAGGGTGCGCAACCGGGTGTGATCGGGCGGGTCCATGGTCAGGATGCCGCTGTTGCGCCGGCCCTCGGACTGCCGGGGCTCGTCGTGGTGGAGCGCCTCGGCGCGGCTGAAGCGCCGGTCCCCGAGCACCAGCCGGGCTTCGGCGTAGCGCGTGACGAGCCAGGCGGGCTCGCCGTACGGCATGCGCACCCGCACCAACCCCGGGTGGTTCCTGGCCTCCTGGTACGCCTCGCTGAGCCCCAGGCCTTCGGAGGAGTTGAAGGGATAGGCAATCGCCGTCGACTGCACTGCCGTCTCCGCTGTGGTCACCGTGACCTCCCTTGCGTAAGCAGGTGCTTACAAACGTAGGAGTCGCTCTTGGTACGGTCAACGGCCCGATTGCGCCGTTGATCCGGCGAGCCCCCCGTGGGCCCGCGGGGATCGCGGGGAGCGGACGAGAGGAGTGTCGCGGTGGGTACGACCACGTCAGAGGGGCGGCGACGGGATGCGCGGGCCACCCGGCGGCGGTTGCTGGAGGCCGCGTCCGCGCTGTTCGCCGAGCGGGGTTATGAGCGGACGACGGTCCGCGATATCGCGGATCGCGCCGGAGTGAACCAGGCGCTGCTCTTCCGTTATTACGGCTCGAAAAGAGCGCTGTTCGGCGAGGTGGTGGCGCACGACGGGGAGACGCAGATGCGCGGCACCCCGCCCGGCGAGCTGCTCGAGGCCGCCCTGCGCGGGCTGCTCGCCCACCGCGGCAGGGAGCCGGGGAGCCGCGCGCTGGCGACCCTGCTGCGTTCCGTCGGCAGCGGTGACGAGATCGGTTCGGCGGTGCGTTCGGTCAGCGACGACTACGCGCGGGTGCTCGCGTCCCTGAGCAGCGCCGACAACCGTGCGCTGCGGGCGGACCTGGCGTTGTCCTGGATGCTCGGCATCGGCATGATGCGGGTGGTCGTCGGCAAGGAGCCGCTGGCCGACGCCGACCCGGACGAGGTGTGCGCACTGGTCATGGTCGCGCTGGGCACCCTGCTCGACGGCCTGCCGGAGACACCGGCGTAAGGTTCGGTGAACACCGAATCATCGGCCCTTTAGCGTCGGTGCCATGAGAATCTCGCGAGAGGACGCCGTATGACGCCGGGCGAGATGGTCGCCGTCTGCATGGCAGGCATCAGTGCGGGCGCCATCAACACCGTCGTCGGTTCGGGGACCCTGATCACCTTTCCGGTGCTGCTCGCGACCGGCCTGCCACCGGTCACCGCCACGGTGTCCAACGCGCTCGGCCTGATCCCCGGGTCGGTCAGCGGAGCCATCGGCTACCGGAGCGAGCTGAGCGGCCAGCGCCGGCGCATCCTGAAGCTCGGCGTCGGCGCCCTGCTGGGCAGCTTCACCGGCGCCACGCTGCTGCTGGCCCTGCCCGCGAAGGCGTTCGAGACGGTCGTTCCCGTGCTCGTCGGGCTCGCTCTCGTGCTGGTCGCGCTCCAGCCCGTGATCAGCAAAAGGGTGCGCGCCCGCCGCGAGAGGGCCGGGCGGGCCGCCCACCGCGACGGAGGCCCGCTGCTGTTCATCGGCCTGATGCTCGCCAGTGTCTACGGTGGCTACTTCGCCGCCGCGCAGGGGATCATCTACATGTCGCTGATGGGCATGCTGCTCGACGAGCCCATGCAACGCCTCAACGCCGTCAAGAACGTCCTCGCCGCCGTCGTCAACACGGTCGCCGCGCTCTTCTTCCTCTTCGTCGCGGACTTCGACTGGACGGCCGTCGCGCTCATCGCGGTCGGCTCCGCGCTCGGCGGCCAGATCGGCGCCAGGGCGGGCCGCCGGCTGCGCCCGGTGGTCCTGCGGGGCCTGATCGTGACGATCGGCACCGTGTCCATCGTCCAGATGCTGCTCGGCTGACCCGGCGACCGCCCTTGCGGTGCGACTCAAAGGACGCTCAGAGGGTGGTACGGCGGTGGGCCAGCACCACGGCGCCTCCGGCGAGCGCGGCGGCCGCGACGACGGCGCTGAAGACGGTGGTGCCACGCGACAGCCCGACCACGTCGCTGAGGTATCCGACCGCGACCGGCAGCAGCCCGGCGGGGACGTAGCCGCCGACGTTCAGCGCCGCGTTGGCCTCGGCCAGCCGGACGGCCGGCACATGGGCGCTGATCAGCGTGAGCCCGCCCAGCTGCCCCATCCCCTGACCCGCGCCGGCCAGGACCGCCGCGAGGGCCAGCAGCGGGGTGGAGGACAGCTGGACGGCCAGCGCCAGCGCGGCCATGGCCACGACGGTCGACGCGGCTCCGGCCGACAGGATGACGCCCACCCTCAGCCGCCGCACGGCGAACTGGACGGCCGTCGCCGCCGTGAACATCACGAAGGCGGTGGCCCCGGCCACGACACGGCTGGTGGTGCCGAGCAGATCCACCAGGAGCGAGGGGCCCAGCGACAGGACGAAGGAGGTGGAGGTGATGCCGGGGGCGAACACCACGATGCCCAGCAGGAGGTGGACACGGTTGGCGCGCGGCACGGACGGCACGCGGACCCAGGCGCCCGGGAGCCGAACCGAGCCACGGAAAAGGGGGACCAGCCCGGCGGGGCGGCGCAGTGGCATGCGCACCACGACGAGCACCGCCAGGGCCAGGAGCGCGATCTCCACCAGGAACACGGTGACCGTGGGGCCGGGCAGGGTCTCCGAGAGGACGCCGGCCAGCAGCGGGCCGAGCCCCGCCCCCAGGACCATGGCCGTGGAGGCCAGCAGCGCGGCGAGCCGCTTGCGGTCCGGTCCCGCGACATCGCTCACCGCCGCCATGCCCGCCGAGACGATGGAGCCGACCGCCACACCGCTCAGCAGCCGGGCGATCGCCAGGGCCACGATCGAGCCGGCCGTCGCGAACAGCACACTGGCCACGATGCCCAGCGCGAGCGCCGGCAGCAGGACCGGCTTGCGGCCGACCCGGTCCGACACCACCCCGGCCACCAGCAGGGCCGCGATCAGACCCACGATGTAGCAGGCGAAGACGACGGTCAGCATCCCGGAGGAGAAGCCGAGCTCCTTCTGCCACAGGACATAGAGCGGGGTTGCCGTGTTGGACAGGATGAACACGGCGGTCACCGGCCATGCCGCGAGCCAGACCTCCCGGCGCGGCGGGGGCTCGGCCGCGGTGGCCGGGGGCGGTGTGTGCCGCCTGGTCGCATCCGCCGTCGTCGTCGCCATTCGGGTTTCGGTGTGCCGGGCGCTCCCTGCGCTCCTCATGAGGTCTCCCCTCCACGCCGCACAACAAGCGGTACGAGAAAAGTCGAACCGCCAGTACGAGAAGAGTCGAACATAAACTCCGGTACGATTCAACTCGTACTGATGGTTGTGTTGTCCCCCCGGAGGTGACGTGGATGCCGCAGACCGCCACGGCCGACAGGTTCGCCGGCCCCTATCCCGCCCCCGCCGACCTGCCGGATCCCCTGGCCGAGCCCGCCCGTGACGAGCTGCGCCTCGAGGCGGTGATGGCGGCGCTGAGCGACCCGCTGCGCATGAGCGTCGTCCGCACGCTGCTGCTGGAGTCGGAGGCGTACGACCACCCGTGCGGCTGGTTCGGCATCGACCGCCCGAAGTCCTCGCTCACCCACCACTTCCGCGCCCTGCGCGACGCGGGGCTGATCCGGCAGCGCCAGTACGGCCTGGAGCGCCGCAGCCATGTGCGCATCGACGATCTGGAGGCGCGGTTTCCCGGGCTGCTCGACCTGATCGCGGACTGGACCCCGCCCGAGCGATGAGGTCCGCGATGCGATGAGTTCCGCGCTTCACCCCGCGGCCCTGGCCGAACGCGCCGATTGGCATGTGCTGTTCTGGGTGCCGGCGGCTGCGGGCGTGGCCGTGATCGCGCTGGTGAGAATGCTCTGATGCGGGCCATCGGCACCTCGACCTCCAGCGCGGTGGTCGGCATCGTCCTCGCCCATATGACCACCCGCCTGGGGGCCCGTTGGCGGTGCCCTCGGAGAACGGCTTCCGCACCGCCTTCGCCACGGGCGCCGCCGGTGCGGTGGTGGCGCTGCTGATCGCCGCGCCGATACCGGGAAAGCCGCGGCCCGGCCCACCGCCACCGCCGCCGGGGCGCCGACCGGGCCGCAGCCGGTGCGCAACGGCTGACCTTCCGTAGTGCGCAGGGCCGCAGGACCCCGGTGACGGGGGCGGTGGCGGTGGCTTGACCAGCGGCTAGACCTGCTCGACTCCGGGGCGTCCGTTCTCCACCCGCAGCCGCGCCAGGGTCCGCGTGGCCGACTGGGGCCGGGTGACGGTGTCCACGATCCGCACCTGGGCGTCGATGCCGCCGCGGTCGATGTCGAAGAGGTGGTATCCCCGATGGGCGTCGAGGACCTTCCAGTGCGGGTTGTCGGGCACCAAGGGGTCGAACTCGGCGTGGAAGGCGGCCTGGTCCTGGTCCCCGTTCGAAGAGATCGACGTGCCCACGAACTCGGCCCCCACCACCGGGGACGCGGGGTCGGCGAAGTCCCGCTTGAGGTCGCTGATCATCGTCAGGTGGCGGTCCCCGGAGAGCACCACCGGGTTGCGGACCTCGGCGAACTCGGCCATCAGGGCGTCGCGTTCCACCTGGTAGCCGTCCCAGGCGTCGTAGAACCAGAGCTTGCCCGGGCCCGCGAGCCGGTCGGTCTCGGCCATCATGATCTGTGACCCGATCAGGTTCCAGCGGGCGGGCGAGCGGCGCAGCCCGTCCAGCATCCACTGCTTCTGCTCGGCGCCGAGCATCGTCAGCAGCGGGCTCTGCGCGCCCTCCTGCGTGGTGGCCTGGTCGCTGCGGTACTGCCGGGTGTCCAGCACCTGGAGCCGGGCCAGGCGGCCGAAGTCGAGGCTGCGGTACATCTTGATGTGCGGGCCGTTCGGCACCGCGGTGGCCCGCACCGGCATGTGCTCGTAGAACGCCTGGTAGGCGGCGGTCAGCCGGGCGACGAACGCGTCGTGCGACTGCTTGTCCGGGTCCTGCGGGATCTCGCCCGCCCAGTCGTTGTCCACCTCGTGGTCGTCGAAGGTGACGATCCAGGGCGCCTGGGCGTGCATCCGAGTGAGGTCGGGGTCGGTGTGGTATTGCGCGTAGCGGTTGCGGTACTCGACGAGCGAGTACGGCTCGCCCTTGCCCTCGTGACGGCGTACGGCGGTGGCGGAGGGGGTGCTCTCGTAGATGTAGTCGCCGACGAACAGCACCGCGTCCGGGTCCTGTTCGGCCATGTCGGCGTAGGGCGTGAAGTAGCCGTGCTGCCAGTTCTGACAGGAGGCCAGGGCCAGGCGCAGTGGGGTGACGGCGTGCGGTGAGGGAGCGGTGCGGGTGCGGCCGGCCGGGGATATCTGGTCCGCGGCGCGGAAGCGGTACCAGTACTCGCGGTGCGGCCGCAGACCGCGTACGTCCACGTGGACGCTGTGGCCGAGGGCGGGTACGGCCTGCGCGGTGCCCTGCCTGACGATGCGCCGGAAGCGCGGGTCCTCGGCCACCTGCCAGGCGACGTCGACGGCCTGGTCGGGCATGCCACCGCCGTTCAGCGGGTCGGGGGCGAGGCGGGTCCACAGCACCACCCCGTCGGGCAGCGGGTCGCCCGAGGCCACGCCGAGGGTGAAGACTCCGCTGGGGAGCGCGGGGTCCGCGGCGCGCGCGGTGCCCGCGAGGGCCAACTGGCCCACGGCTGCCGCGCCGACGGCCGCGGCGCCGGCGGCGAGGAATCGGCGTCTGCCGGAAGGGCGTCTGTCGGATGGCTGTGCTTCGGTGGCCTGTCCAGGCATGGCGGTCCCTCTCGTCGGTCGAACGATGGATCATTGTGACCGGGCGAGACGTTTTCAGGCAGACCTGGGGCGGCCCTTGAACGAGGGCCGTCCTGATGATGACGCGTGCATGGCCAATAAGCGTTCAGTTGGGCACAACGGGACTGTCAGGCCAGCTGTTTGTAGTAGAAGCTGCAGTCCTGGAGGGTGCCCGCCGGATCGGCAGCGTAGCCGGGGACGATGCCGTAACGGGTCCAACCGGCGGCGCCGTAGAGGCGGTCCGCGACGCTGCCGGTCTCCGTGTCCAGCATCAGGAGAGTGACCCCGGCCTCGGCGGCGGCCTGTTCCGCGGTGGTGAGGAGCGCGCGGCCCAGGCCCTGGCCACGGGACTCGCGGTGCACGATGAGCTTGAGGACCTCGGCACGGTGGCGGCCGTTGGGCTTGCGCTCCAGGGCCAGGCTGACGGTGCCAAAGATGCCGTCGGGGCCATGGGCGGCCCAGACCACGAGGCTGCCGTCGGCCACGGCGGGCTGCCGGGCGCGCCACCAGTTAACCGCCGCGCTCTGGTCGAAGGTGGCGAGGAAGCCGAGGGAGAAGCCGCCGCGCACGGCGTCGACCAGGAGGTCGGCCAGGCTTTTTGCGCTGTCGTGGAACGCGTCGGCGGACAGGCGGGTGATGGTGTGCACTGCGGGCTTCCTTCTCTCGGTGCCGGGCAGGGGCGGACGGGGGATCCGGGCGGCCGGGACGCACCCTCACGGGGGGACGACCACCACGGCGTAGCGCACCGGGTCGGGCCCCGGACAGCGGAACCGCGACCGGTCCCACAGCCGGAAGCGCAGGCAGTCCCCCGCCCGCAGCTCGTGCGCCACGCCGCCCACGGTGACGTCGAGGACCCCTTCCAGCACCCAGATGTGCTGCTCCAGGCCCGGCACCGGCGGGGCGTCGTACGAGATGTCCGCGCCGGGCCGCAGGATTCCCTCGACGAGCTCGCCGCGCAGCCCGGGGTGGGGCGGGGAGACCGAACGCCGGGTGAAGCCCGACTTCTCGTCCCGCCAGACCGGCTGCCGGTCGGCCCGGACCAGTCGCGGCGGCTCCTCCTCCACCTCGGCCAGCAGCCGGGACATGGTCCGCTCGTACGCCGCGCACAGCCGGCCCAGCAGCGCCGCGGTCGGGCTGATCTCCGCCCGCTCCAGCCGGGACAGCGTGGAGCGGCTGACGCCCGTGCGCCGCGCCAGCTCGTCCAGGGACCAGCCGCGCTCCACACGCAGCTCGGCGAGCCGGCCCGCGAGCCGGGCCTCCAGGGGCCCGGGGCCGGGCGACGGCTCCTCTTCAACCGATCTCACCGCTCCCATAATCGGGAATGTATCCCAGATATGAGAGAGACACCAAGGCCGGAGGGTCCTCAGGCGCCGTCGGCCGGGTCCGGTCGGCGGAGCAGCGCCTCCATGAGGGGAGGAACCCGGCTGTCGGTGCGCTCGGCCGTGCCGAGCCATCGCAGGGCGTGCGCGGCGCAGTCGTCGTACTGTCCGGGCGTCAGATCGGGCCGGCCGAGAAGGCCCGCCAGGAAGTTCCCCGCGAAGGTGTGCGTGGCGTGGAGGCCGAGCCAGTCGAGCGCCATCGGGACGACGTCACCACGGGCCGTGGCGAGGTGGCCGTTGTTCAGCAGCTGCTCCAGGATCAGGCCGGCGAACGTGGTGGTCGGGTTGGCCCTCAGCCACTCCAGCGCCAGGTCGGCGGCCCGCCCCTTCCGCTCGGCGTCCAGATCGGCCCGGGACAGCAGGACGCGCAGCGACTGCCCCCATTTGCTCCAGGCCGGGCTGTCGGCCAGGTGCTCCAGGGCGCGGTCGGCGAGCGCCGCCACCTGGTCGGGGCGGATGTCTTGGCGCCGCAGGACGGACGGCAGCAGTTCCCGGACGCCGCGCCGTGAAACCATCAGCGCGAGCGCCTGGTCGGCGATGCGGGCGCCGAGGTCGCAGGGCACCTCGCCCAGCCGGCACAGCTGCCGGACCCGCTGCGAGCCGAGCTCCGCGGGGTGGTCGGCGAGCCGCCGCAGGGCGAGTTCCGCGGCGCGGCCGCGCTGCTCCCGGTCGAGCCCCGGCTGCCCCAGCAGCGGCCACACCACCAACCCGGCCTGCCTGCCGGCGTGGTGCAGCTCCAGCCAGCGGAAGGCATGGCGGACGGCGCGGTCCGCCCACTCGGGGTCGGGGCCGGTGTCGGGGGCGGGGTGCGCGTCGAGGTGCCCGAGCAGCCGCCCGAGGACATACACCGCGTGGTCGGCCGTGCCATGGGCCCGCAGCCAGGCGAGGGCGAAGGTGATGGCCCGGTCGTGGCCCGGATGTCTGTCGTGTCCCAGATGTCTGAGGACGGCGCCGAGCACGAACCGCGCCTCCACATCGGTGTGGCGGGGCTCCAGCCAGGACAGGGCGGAGCCGACGGCGGCGGCCATGCAGTCGTCGGACAGGTCGTCGCGCGCGAGCAGGCGGCGGAACACGAACGACGCGGCGTCGCGGGCGCCGTGGCCGTCCAGCCAGGCGAGCGCGTACCCGGTGGCGGCGCCGACGGCCCCCTGCCGCCCCTCGAGCGCGGGATGGTCGAGCACCGGGTCGAGGACGTAGCAGGCCTCCAGGGTGGTGTGGTGGGCCCGGAGCCAGCCGAGCGCCGCGGCACAGGCGTCCGGACCGTGCGGGCCGGGCAGCGCGAGCAGCCCGGGCAACACCGAGCGGGCGGCCTCGGCCCGGTGGTGGGCCGCGAGCCAGGCGAGGGTCCGCTCGACAGCGGGGCGGGTCAGCGCCGAAGGCAGGGCCGGGTGATCGAGGAGGGGCCGCAGCACATAGGCGGCGTCTTCCCGCGTGCCGTGGTGTTCCAGCCACATCACGGCGGCGGCCGTCGCCTCGGCCGTCCAGATCTGCTCCGGGTCGTCCCGGGAGAGCAGCGGTCGGAGCACGAACGACGCGTCGGCGCTGGTGCCGTGGGCCACCAGCCAGCGCGCCGCATGGCCCACCGCGCGCTCGACGTCCCCGGCCGCGAGATGGGGGTGGGCGAGCACATGGCCGACGACGAAGCTGGCCTCCCGGGAGGTGTCCTGGACCTTCAACCAGGCCAGTGCGTGTCTGATCGTGTCGGCGTGCCACGACGCGTCGGCTTCCGGACGGGTGAGCAGGGGCCGCAGGAGGAACGAGGCGTCGGGCTTGCCCTTGTGGGAGGTGAGCCACAGATGGCCGAGTCGGACGGCGCGGTCGAGCCGGGCGCGGGGCAGGTCGGTGCGGTACAGCACCGTCCGCAGCAGGTGGACCGTCGCCGCCACGGGAAGGTATCGGCGGATTCCGGTCAGTCCGAGGTCCAGGACACGCCCCATGACGTCGGCCGGAAGGTCGTCCCGGTCGAGCAGGGCCACGAAGACCGGCCGGTTGCGCGGGCCCACGCCGTGGATCGCGAGCCACTCGACCGCCTCGTGGAGGGCGGCGGCCCGCTGCTCGTCCGGCAGGCCGGACGCCCGGGCCAGTGCTTCGACGACGCCGCGGGCCTCGGCCTGGTCGCGGTGGTGCCGCAGCCAGTCCAGGGCAGCGGTGGCGAGGCGCTCGGGGACGGCGTCGGAGGTGTTTCTGAGGGCGTTGGCGAACAGGCTCCGGACCAGGGGCGGGGACTCCTGCCCGGCCGCGCGCAGCCAGGGCTCCACGAGCCGGTCCCACGCGGCCACGGCACCGGACTGCCAGGGCGCCCCGGCGAGCAGGGTCAGCAGGGTCGTACCGCCCGTCTCCCGCTCCCCCGGGCCGCTCAGCCGCTCGCCGAGGGCGAGGGACTGGGAGGCGAGCCAGTCCTCGCACACCATCCGGACGTCGGTCTGCGCCTCCGCGCCCAGGTCGGCGGCCCATCGGCGGACATGGCTCGCCGTGAGCCGCAGGGTGCGGGTGCTGACGAGGGCGGCGGAGAACAGTTCCCGGGCCGTATCGCCCTGGAACCACGGCCCGTCCGGGAAGCACGCCTTGTGCAGGAACTCGTCGGCCACGGTGTCGTGTACGACGTCGAGTTCGCCGTCGGAGGACAGCAGCCACCCCAGACGGACCAGACCGCCGACCACGCCCTCGGCTCCGGTCGCCGGCTTCGGGCCCTCGTGGTGGTCGAGGAAGTACCTGACGGCCTCCTGGACCGCCGCCCGGTCCTGCGCGCACGCCGCCGCCGCGACGGCCGCGGCGAGCAGCGCGGTCCTGGGCTCTCCCGGCCCGGCCCGACCGGGCCCGCCGGCGTCGCGCAGGTCGGGGAAGTCCTCGTCGGTGCGCTGCCGCGCCCAGAACGACAGGTCGTCGCTGCCCACCGTGGACAAGTCCCGCAGCGTCGCGCCGTCGCGCGCGCCGGACTCGATGGCCTGGGCCCGCATCAGGGCGACGGCCGGGCGGCGCCCGCCACACAGCGCGGCGACCGCCACCTGGCCGAACTCGGCCACCGCGCTCGGCGCGACGCTGGCCAGGATCCGGTCGGTGACCGCCCTTTGGTAGTCGTCGTCCTGGCACAGGTCCTGCCACTCGAAGAGACGGCGCCGGTCCTGCCGCTCGACGATGCCGCGCCTGCCGGGACGTACGGAGGCGATGCACGCCACCCGAGTGCCCGGCGACTCACGCTCCTCCAACTCGTCGACGACGTGGGTCAGGTTCAGCTCCGCGTAGGTGTCCAGGTAGTCGAAGACCAGCAGCACGTTCTGCCGGGGCGGCATGCTCACCGCCGCGACCAGGTCCGCGGCCGTGACCCGGGCGTCCGCCGCGATGTGCAGCACCCGCCAGCCGTCCGTCCGGTCGGCCAGGGCCGCCACCTCGAAACAGGTGCGGGTCTTGCCGGCGCCGGCCGGGCCGATCAGGATCACCCCGCGCGCGGACTCCGGCGACGGCGCCGTGAGCCGGGCCCACAGGTTGACCGGGTCGGCCGGATGCCGCCCCTCCCGCGGGTGGACGAAGGGGAGCCGGTCCTCCGTCAGGTACTTCTTCTTGTTCGCGCCACGCGCCAGCTCCTGCGCATGGGTGCGTATGCCCCGCGCGGGCCGCCGCGCGTCCTCGTCCCGCGCGGGCCGCGGCGGGCCGGAGTGCGGCACCACGTCCGGCAGGTCGGTGAGGCGCAGGCGGTGGCCGAGCAGTGACTCCAGCCGGTCGAGTTCGCCCCCCTTGAGCTCCTTCTCCAGCACCTCCGCCCACCGGCCCACGTGGCTCGCGGCCAGCCGCCCCGCGCCCTCGAAGGTGTGGTGTTCCGCGACCACGCCGACGAGTCGGCCACCGCTGAACACCGCCGCGCCGGACATGCCCTCCCAGGGCGATCGCCCGGGGCCGACGCTCGCCGGCGGGACGTCGACTTTCAGCTCGAGCGTTCCTTCACGGCGGTTGGAGAACGCCGGGCAGGTGGCGAACACATGCGCCACATCGCGGTAGCGGGCTTCGCCGTCACGGAGCTTGTGCAGCGGAAATCCCGCGGCGCTGCACCGCACCTCCGCGTCGTGCTCGCCGACCCGGCCCAGCGGCGTGGCGGACACCTCCTCCGGGCCGGCCCCGGCGAGGGTGAGGACGGCGACATGAATCCCGTCGTGCCGCCACGCCACGGACGCCTCGAACGTGCGCTCCTCGGGCCGGTCGGCGTCGAACCGCACAGCCACCGTGAGCGCGTCGTCGACGACGTGGGCCGCGGTCAGCACCGTGCCCGTCGCGATCAGATAGCCCGATCCCCGGCGCCCCGGTCCGTCCCGCGGCGTGACGATGACCTCGGCGACCCGCCCGGCCTCGACCTCGGCTCCCCCTGCCATGCGGAGCATGGTAATCACCCCGGCGGCGGGCGGGCCAAATCCCGCGCCCGGGCGGCGAGTTCCCGTCGGAGGCTAGTCGCGGGGAAGCAGCGGGCCCAGCGGGCCGAGGTCGATGTTCAGGTCGTCCTGGGTCAGGCCGAAGTGCTCACGCAGCTCGTCCATGTTCTCCTCCAGGGCCATCAGGGTCAGCCCCAGTTCCTCGATCTGCTCGTCGCTGAGGCCGCCCTGGTCGACCCGGCGCAGCGCTTGACGTTCCATCAGCTGGCGCAGCAGCTCCACGATGGTCAGCACCAGGCCGGCCAGGCTGCGCCGGGTCGACTCGGGGTCCACGGTGATGCGCCGCGGGGGGTCGCCGGGGCGGCGTTCGTCGTGGAACCGGTGATCGGGGTGGCGCTCGTCAGGAGTGCGGTCGGTGGTCATCTTCGACTTCCACTCGTACGGAAGCGATCAGTGCCCGAAGGGAGATGCGCACAAGATCGATGTCGGCGATGCACAGGGTGATCTCTCCGCTGATCACGACCCCTCCCGCCAGCACCCGGTCGAGCAGGTCCACCAGGGCCACCTCACGCCGTTCGATCGCTCCTGTCACGGCTCCTCCGCTTCCGGTCGCGGCAGGGCCGTGAACGAGTACGGCGGCCACGGGCCGCTGAGCTCCAGGCCGACCTCGGGGAAGCGCTCCCCGAGCGCGGTCACGGCGGCGGCGAACTCGTCGGTGCGGTCATCCGGCACCAGATAGGAGTTGTTGAGGACCATCCACCCCTCGTAGGCGGCGAGCGCCGCGTCCTGCGGGGGGTGTTCGGCGGTCGCGACCGCCAGTCCGGCCAGGGTCGCGTGGACCTCCTCCGCCCGCTCGGTGGCGCGCAGATGGGCCGTCTCCTGCTCCTGCCGCTGGGCGCGGCGACGCGCGAGGTAGGCGGCGCCGGGCCGCCCGCCGCCCTCGGCCGCGTCCTCGGCGGGGTCCGGGAGGAAGGCCCGCGGATCGACATAGGCCTTCACGCCCCACTCGGTCCGCCCGGCCACCCGCCGCAGCGCGGCCGCGAAGTCCGCCCGCCGTTCCTCCAGCATGGCGCGGACCCGGTCGTCGTCGCGGTAGAGGGTCGCGAAGCGCAGGGGGACGACATGGCGCCGGCCGGCGGCGACGTCGATGACCTGGTGGTGGGCCCGGGCCGCCCGCTCCAGCCAGCGCAGGTCCTCCAGGTGCTCGCGCAGCGCCCGCTCGTCGAAGTCGCTCAGCGGTACCGAACCGACCACGGCCGCGAGTCCCCCGCCCTCGACCAGGCGCACCGGCTCGTCCGCCACGCCGGTGAGGTCCGCGGGCACACCGGCGGCGGCCACGTCGCCGGACGTCACCGCGTAGAGCCAGGTGGCCTCGGCCCCGGTCACCGTTCCTCCTCCCCGTCCTGCCCTTCTTCACCTCGCTCTTCCCCTCGCTTCGCTATCGGCCGCCGCGTGCCGCCGCCGCTCTCCAGCTCCCCGATCCGCCGCCGCAGTCGTTCGTTCTCCTCCAGGACGTCCCGGGCGCCGGAGGAGAGCGAGGGGTCGTGCTCCCACCAGTCGATGCCCATCTCACGGGCCCGGTCGACGGAGGCCACCAGCAGCCGGATCTTGATCGTGAGCAGCTCGATGTCCAGCAGGTTGATCCGGATGTCCCCCGCGATGACGATCCCCTTGTCGAGCACGCGCTCGAGGATGTCGGCCAGGTTGGCGGATTCGCGGCGGGCCGGCTCGCGGGAGGTGCCCCCGCGCCGGCTCGGCACGAGCCCGCCTGCCTGGCCGAAGTCCTCGCTCATCCGCCCTCCCCCGCCCCGCCGCGGGAGTAGCGCTTGCCACGGCGGTAGGAGACGAGAGCGCCGTCGTCGTCCACCGTGATGCTGTAGAGCGCGAGGACGTCCGCGGTGTCCGGGACCCGGTGGGTCTCCACCACCTCGACCCCGACGGTCCAGCCCTCCTCCCCGCGCTCCAGCGAGACCACGCCCTCGGGCTCCTCCCCGGTCAGCTCCCACACCTGCCGCGCGGCCCTCACTGCGGCCCCGCGCGCGTCCATGGGCCGCCGCCGGGGGCGTACCCGCCCGCGGTCCTCACGACGCTCCCGATCGCGACGGTCCTCGCGATCCTCATAGCGGTCCCGCTCGTCGTCACGGCCGTCCCGTTCGTCGTCACGGCGGTCGTCACGGCGGTCGTCGCGGTCGTCCCGTTCCGCACGGGGCACGACTCATACCTCCAGGCCCCCGGCCGACTGCGCGCCCTGCATCAGCCGGCCGACCAGCTCGCGCTCCAGCTCCGCCGCCTCCTCGTCGGACAGCTCGCCCGCCTCGCGGGCGTCCGCGACCTCCTCCAGGCGCTGATGGATCACCGTGGGGTCGTACAACTCCCGCAGCGCCTCCTGACGCAGCTGCTCGGCGATCCACGTCACGCCGCGCACCGGCGCCAGCGGGAGGGTCAGCAGACCCGTGAACAGGCCCATGGCTACCCGCCCTCCTCGCCCCGGCGCAGCGCGTCGGCCACGAAGTCGTACGGGGCCTGCGGCCCGAGCAGCCGCAGTCGGACCCGGCCGTGCCACTGCCGGGCCAGCTCCTCAGCGGCCTTCTCGAACGCCTCGCGCTTCTGGTCCTCGATCAGGAAGGCGGCGTTCACCACCCCTTCCGAGGACGCCGGCTCGGAGGTCGCCACCGCGAGGGCGAACGGCGCCAGCCGGTGCTCGATCTCCCGGGCGTCCGCCTCCCGCTTGGTGGCGATGGCCTCCACGACCAGCTGTCCCAGCTGGATGCGCTGGTCGTAGCCGGCGGCCTCCGGCAGCCCTTCCAGCTCCTCGCGCAGCCGTCTGGCCTCGACGTGTTCCTCCAGGACCTCGTGCAGCACCTCGTCCTGGACATAGCGGGCCCTGAGCGTGAACTGCGCGCTGCCGCGCAGCCGGTCGAGGGCCCAGGCGAAGTCGTCGCGGCCCTCGGTCAGCAGCTCGTCGGTCACCGCCTGCGGATCCCGCACCACCGTGCCGAACCGGAACGGCAGCACGGGCCGGCCCGAGGCGGCCAGCGTGTCCAGCACCTGGGCGTGGACGCTGAGGTCGTCGGGGCTGCCGAGCGGCTTGTCCGTGGGCACCTCACTCACCACCGCGGCCAGCCCGCGGTGCCTGACGAAGGTGACCGGGGACTCCTGGTGGCCGACCGCGGGCAGGTCCTTGACCGTCAGGTCGCTGTGCTCGCCCTTCTCGTCGGGGACCACCCCGTACACGTAGCAGGCATGTCCGTCCTCGGCCATCACCGCTCGCGCTCCCTGTCACTCGTCCGGCTCCTGCGGCGCGGCCGGTCCTCGGCATCCCGCCGGCGCGCCTCTTCCCGCTCGTCGTCCCTGTCCTCGTCGTCCTCGTCCTCCGCGGGCTGGAGGAGGTCGCTGACCTTCTCCTTGACGCCCTCCAGCGCGCCCTTGGTCTTCTGGCGTGCGCCGCCCTCGCGCATCTCGTCCATCAGACCCGGCAGGCCGCGGGTCTCGGTCCCGCTGCGGGCGATGTCGAGCCGGCGCGTCGCCTCGGCGAACTTCAGATACGTGTCGACGCTGGCGACGACGACGCGGGCATCCACCGTCAGCAGCTCGATGCCGACCAGCGACACCCGGACGTAGACGTCGATGACCAGTCCCTTGTCCAGGATCACGCCGACCACGTCGGCGAGACCGCTGGACGAGGGCCGGTCCAGATAATGGCCCTGCTGGCTTGCTACGGTCACCACGCTCACCCGTTCCGGGGCGGGGGTCCGTCAGCGGCGCGAGCGCCGCTGGGGCTCCTCGTCCTCGTCCTCCTCCTCGTATTGGCCTTCCTCGTCCGCCTCTTCGTCGTACGCGTCCTCACCGCCCCGGGTGGCGCGCTCCTCGTCGTCGTACGCGTCCTCGTCCTCTTCGTCGTACTCGCCCCTGGGCTCCTCGTCCTCACGCTCTTCGTCCTCGGACTTCTCGTCCTCGGCCTTCTCGCCCTCGGCCTTCTCGCCCTTGCCCTCGGCCTCCTCTGGGGGGACGACCTCGCCGTCGTGGATCTCGCCGCGCCAACCCTGGACCTCGTCGGGGTGCAGCAGCACCTCGGACATGACATGGCGGCGGAAGTGCTTCAGCTCCAGGCGCGCGCGCCGGCCCGGGGCCCGCCAGAGGTTGCCGGTGTGCTCGAAGAAGCCCTGCGGGTGGTACTGCAGGACGACGAGGATCCGGGTGAGGTGGGGGGCCATCTCATGGAAGGTGACCGCGCCGTCCACGTGGCCCTTCTGGCCCCGGGACCGCCAGACGATGTGCTCGTCCGGCACCTGGTCCACGATCTCGGCGTGCCACTCGCGGTGCGAGAGGAAGATCTGTGCCTTCCAGTCGACCTCTTCGTCGCTCGTCTGATCGACGTTCTCCACCTTCTTCGTGAAGCTGGGGAAGTCCTCGAACTGCGTCCACTGGTTGTAGGCGACCGAGACGGGGACACCCACGTCGATCTGCTCGACGATGTTGGTGACCTTGAGCTTCTTGCCCTTGCCGCCACCTCCGCCGCCGCCGAGGCCCGGGATGACGTCCTTGGCCTTCTCCTTCGCCTTCTCCGCGATCTGCTTCGCGCCCATCTTGAGCAGCGGCTTCACCGGTGCCTTGAGCTTGATGCCGGCACCGTCCCCGAGATTGCCGACCGTGTGCAGGGCGCGCTCCCCCAGCGCGAAGAGCAGGTCCTGCGCCTCCTTCTTCAGACGCTCGGTGGGCAGTTCCTTGGTCAGCGTGCCGAGCCCGCCCTCGCGCCGGTCGCCGTCTGATCGCTCAGCCATGGCTCCTCACCCTCGGCCTCGCCGCTCGGATCCTTCGGCGCCGGCCTTCTTCCCGGGCCGCTCCGGACGGTCGGCCGTCCTCTTGTGCCTGGTCTCCCGTTCACCGCCGCGGGAGCGCTCCTCGCGCCCGGATTCCCGCTCGCCCCCGCGCTCCTCGCCCCGCGCCTTCGAGCCCCCGGCCCCCTTGGCCTCCTTGCTCTCCTCGGCCCCCTTGCTCTCCTTGCTCTCCTCGCGGCCCTCGTCTCCCTTGTGGCCGTCGGAGCCGGAGCGCAGGGCCGTGGCCCGCTGCTCCAGCCGGTCGCTCAGCGCGTCGATACGGTGGCTGGCCGCCGACATGGCCGCCGATCGCCCGGCCGCCATCAACTGGTCGCGCACATCGTGGCTCAGCTTGCCGAGCTCGGAGGACATCAGCCGCTCGGGGCCCACCGCCCCCCGGCTCATCACGAGCCGCCTGCCGGCGGTCAGCCCCGCGAGGGCGAGCGCCGACCGCATCCTGTGGCCGCGCCCGAAGAGATAGCCGCTGGTGAAGGCGAGGGCCACCTGGCCGTTGTTCGTCATCCGCTCTTACCTCCCCTGTCGGGTGAGCACGCTATGTGGACATATCACCCAGTATGGTGCATTTCGCTCGCCAGCCGCCGACTGCGCTTGGCGTGCTCTTCGGGCCCGCCCGGTGTCGGCGGGCACCTGGCAGCCGACGGGGCCATGGACACCCATGGAATCCGGATACGGAGGGGATCGGCGCGGGCCGTCGGTCAGCGCCGTGGCCCCGGGTGCGATATCGCTTCACCGCCGGATACTTCCAGGTAACCCCCGTCCGGCAGGAGAGGCAAACGCTGGGCCACCAGGGGCCGTCGCCTTGCGACGCTATTGAACCTTCACCCAGTCAAGCGTGCGCTCGACGGCCCGCTTCCAGCCCGCGTAGCCCTCGTCCCGTCGCTCCCGGCGCCACCGGGGCTCCCATCGCTTGGACTCCTGCCAGTGGGAGCGCAGTTCGTCGGTGTCGCGCCAGAACCCGGTGGCCAGGCCCGCGGCGTAGGCGGCGCCGAGCGCGGTGGTCTCGGCGATCCGGGGGCGGCTGACCGGGACGCCGAGGACATCGGCCTGGATCTGCATGCACAGGTCGTTCGCGGTGACGCCGCCGTCCACCTTGAGCACATCGAGGTGGACGCCGGAGTCCTGGTCCATGGCCTCCACCACGTCCCGGCTCTGGTAGCAGATGGCCTCCAGCGTGGCCCGTGCCAGGTGGCCGCCGCTGTGAAAGCGGGAGAGGCCGACGATCGCGCCGCGCGCGTCGGAGCGCCAGTGCGGGGCGAACAGCCCGGAGAAGGCCGGGACGAAGTAGATCCCTCCGCTGTCCTCGACCGTGAGCGCCAGCCGCTCGCTCTCGGCCGCGTCACCAATGATCTTCAGTTGGTCGCGCAGCCACTGCACGGCCGAGCCGGTCACCGCGATGGAGCCCTCCAGGGCGTAGACGGTGGGGCTGTCGCCGAACCGGTACGCCACGGTGGTGAGCAGCCCGCTGCGTGAGCGGACGAGTTCGGTACCCGTGTTGAGCAGCAGGAAGTTGCCGGTGCCGTAGGTGTTCTTCGCCTCGCCCGGCGCGAAGCAGACCTGGCCGACGGTGGCCGCCTGCTGGTCGCCGAGCACACCGGTGACGGGGATGGCGGTGCGCAGCGGGCGGGTGGTGCGGGTCCGGCCGAACGCCTCGGGGTGGGCGGAGGGGTTGATCGTCGGCAGCATCGCCCGCGGCACGCCGAAGATTTCCAGCAGCTCGTCGTCCCAGTCCAGGGTCTCCAGGTTCATCAGCATGGTGCGGCTGGCGTTGGTCACATCGGTGGCGTGGACACCGCTCCCCGGGCCGCCGGTGAGGTTCCACAGCACCCAGCTGTCGGTGTTCCCGAAGAGGGCGTGGCCGCGCTCGGCGGCCTCGCGGACGCCGTCGACGTTCTCCAGGATCCACTGGATCTTCGCGCCGGAGAAGTAGGTGGCCGGCGGCAGGCCGGCCTTGCGGCGGATGACCTCGCCGCGGCCGTCGCGTTCGAGGGCGGCGGCGATGGTGTCGGTGCGGGTGTCCTGCCAGACGATGGCGTTGTAGTACGGCATCCCGTTGCGCGGATCCCAGACGACGGTGGTCTCCCGCTGGTTGGTGATACCGATCGCGGCCAGGTCGGAGGGCGCCAGTCCGCTGGCCCGGATCGCGTTCTGCATGACCGAGTTGGTGCGCTCCCAGATCTCCACCGGGTCGTGCTCGACCCAGCCGGAGCGCGGCAGCATCTGGCGGTGTTCGAGCTGGTACTTCGCCACTTCGCCGCCGTCGTGGTCGAAGATCATGAAACGGGTGCTGGTGGTTCCCTGGTCCACCGCACCGACGAATTCCGGCATCCTGCCCACCTCTCGTGGCTCGGGGTCCCGCTCGGGGTCCCGCTCGGGTCTCAGGTCTCGGCGGACGGGGTCTGTCCCACCTCCTGCGGCCCGGGCCCGGGCACCGGGAGGAAGGGGCTGACCAGGAACCGGTAGAGGGCCGCGCCGACCAGGCCGCCGACGAGCGGGCCGACGACGGGCACCCAGAAGTAGACGTTTCCGTACTGGTCCCGCCAGGCGCTGTGATAGCCGGTGATGAAGCTGGCGAGGCGGGGGCCGAAGTCACGGGCCGGGTTGATGGCGTACCCCGCGTCGGTCCCCCACGCCATGCCGATGGCGACCACGATGAGGCCGATGACGACGGCGGCGAGGTTGGCGCCCGGGGGTGTGTTCAGCAGGTCGGTGACCGCGAAGACGAGCAGCATCAGGATCGCGGTGCCGATGACCTGGTCGCGCAGCGCGCCCCACTCGCTCACCGGAAGCACGCCGTTGCCGGGGAGGGTGGAGAAGACGAACTGGGTCTTGAGGGTGTGGCCCGGATCGGCCTTGGCCAGCACCTCGGTGTAGTTCCAGCGCACCAGCAGGGCCGCGACGAACGCCCCGGCGGTCTGCGCGATCGCGTACGGCAGGACCTTGCTCCACGGGAAGCCCTTGAAGGCCGCCAGGGAGACGGTGACGGCGGGGTTGAGGTGGCCGCCGCTGAGCCGGGCCGCGACGTACACCCCGAAGGTGACGCCGAGCCCCCAGGCCCAGGCGATGCTGTCGTGGTCGCCGAGCCCGCCGACGACGACCTGGGCCACCACGCCGCAGCCGAAGAGGATGAGGACCATGGTGCCGACGAACTCCGCGGACAGCTCGCCGAGCAGCCCCGTCCTGTGGACGACCGGTTTCTGCTCGCTCATGGGGCCACCCGTCCCGTCTCCGGCGCTTTGACGACCATCGTGGACGCGCCGGGTCCCGGCGGCTTGCGCAACTGGGCCGGTCGGGGCAACCCGCAGGCGCGGGGGGCTGTACGGGGAGGCGGGCGGCCCTGTACTACGGTCGTGGCCACCCCGCCGGGCGACCTCCTTGACCAGCACTCTTCGGCCGGCACGCTTTACCAGGAACGCTTTACCCAGAACCGAGCACTTCCCAGGACAGGATCAGGAACGCGGATGCCGACAACCGGAGCCCCCACGAACTGGGCCGGCAACATCACCTTCGGCGCGGCGCGGGTGCACCACCCGGCCTCGGTCGCCGAGCTGCGACGGATCGTCGGCTCCGCCGAGCGCGTTCGCGCGCTCGGCACCGGCCACTCCTTCAATCGCATAGCCGACACCAGCGGCGATCTGATCCGCCTCGACCGGCTGCCGCACCGGGTCGAGATCGACCCCGGCGGCTCGCGGGTGACCGTCGCCGCGGGCATGCGGTACGCGCAGGTCGCCGAGGCCCTGCAGGCGGCCGGGTACGCGCTGGCCAACCTCGCCTCGCTGCCCCACATCACGGTCGCGGGGGCCTGCGCGACCGGCACCCACGGCTCCGGCGACGCACAGCGGAGCCTCGCGGCGTCGGTGGCGGGGCTGGAGATCGTCGGCCCGGAGGGGGACCTGACGCGGCTGAGCCGGGAGACGGACGCGGACCGGCTGGCCGGGGCGGTGGTCTCGCTGGGCGGGCTGGGCATCGTCACCGGCGTCACCTTGGACATCGAGCCGACCTACGACGTGGCCCAGTGGGTCTACGACGGGCTGCCCCTGGACCGGCTCGCCGACCGGTTCGACGAGGTGTCCGGCGCCGCGTACAGCGTGAGCGTGTTCACCGACTGGCACTCCGGGTCCGGGGTGGTGTGGCTCAAGTGCCGCGCCGACCGGCCCGGTCCGCCCCGGCCGGGACAGCCCTGGCTGGGCGCCCGCCCGGCCGACGGCCCGCGCCACCCCGTGCCCGGTATGCCGCCCTCGCACTGCACCCGGCAGGCGGGCGCACCCGGGCCGTGGCACGAGCGGCTGCCGCACTTCCGGCCGGACTTCACGCCCAGCAGCGGCGAGGAGCTGCAGTCGGAGCTCCTCCTCCCTCGCGGCGCGGCACCCGAGGCCTTCGCGGCGCTGCGCCGGCTGGGCGGCCGGATCGCGCCGGCGCTGCTGGTGTCCGAGGTCCGCACGATCGCCGCCGACGACCTGTGGCTGAGCCCGGCGTACGGCCGTGACAGCGTCGCCCTCCACTTCACCTGGGTGCAGGACCGCGCCGCGGTGCTGGAGGTCGTCGCCGCGATCGAGGAGCAGCTGCTGCCGCTGGGGGCGCGGCCCCACTGGGGCAAGCTGACCGCGGCCGCGCCCGGGGACGTGGTGGCGGGCTATGAACGGGCCGCGGACTTCGGGCGGTTGCTGCGCGAGTACGACCCGGCGGGGAAGTTCCGCAACCCGTACCTGGACCGTCTGTTCCCGGCGGGGTGAAGGCCCGGGGGCGCCCCAACCACCGCTGGGAGGTGCCCCCGCCCAGCGGTGGCTGGGGGAGAACCGAGCCCCCCAAAAAAGCGGGGCTGGGGCCGAACGTCCCTTATGGGGCCCCGGGCAGCCCATGCGGCCCGGGGTCCCGCCGCGGGAGGCTGGTCGTACAGGGCGGAGAAGGAGCCCACGATGAAGCACCGCAAGATCGGCAATGTGATGACCGACGACGTCGTCCGGGTCGGCTCCGGAACCTCGTCCCACGAGGTCATGGAGCTGCTCGCGCGGCATCGCATCGGCGGGCTGCCCGTGGTGGACGAGGACGAGAAGGTCCTCGGGGTGGTCTCGGGGACCGATCTGCGGACCGGGTCCGACGCCCCCACCGCCGGGCAGCTGATGTCGCGGCCCGCGATCACCGTGCGCCCGCAGGACAGCGTGGTCGACGCGGCGCGGACCATGGCGCGGCACGGCGTGGAGCGGCTGCCGGTGATCGACGAGGAGGACCGGCTGGTCGGCATCGTCACCCGGCGCGACCTGCTGACGGTCTTCCTCCGCCCGGACCAGGAGATCCGCGCCGAGGTGATCGACGAGGTGCTGATCCGCTCCCTGTGGCTGCTGCCCCACGTGGTCGACGTCACGGTGACCGACGGGGTGGTGCGGCTGGAGGGGCAGCTGGAGCGGCACAGCGAGGTCCCCATCGCGGTGCGGATGGCCGGCCAGGTGGACGGGGTGGTGGCCGTCGTCGACCGCCTCACCTACCGCGTCGACGACGCGGCGCTGCCCGGCGGCGCGCCATGGGCGGGCCAGGGGGCGGGCCAGGAGCCGGGGTGCGACGGGAGGCCGGGGGAAGGTGAGCGGGCCGGGCTCGGGTGAGGTGAAGGAGATCCGGCATGTACTGGTGGTACGACCACACGACGAGCGGCTGGGGTTCCACCCTGCTGGCCTTCATCGCGCTCGCGCTGTGGGCCCTGGTGGCCCTGGTGGCGGTGGCGCTGTTCCGGCACCTGGAGCACGGCCTGCGCGTCCCCTGGTCCCCGGCCGAACGGGTGCTCTCCGAGCGGTTCGCCCGCGGCGAGATCGACGAGGACGAGTACCGGAGGCGGCTGGCCGTTCTGCGGGGGCGGACACCGCCGCCCCCGGCCGGGCCCGGGTGAGAAAGGGAGGTCGTCGCCCATGACGCGTTCGGTCACCCCGCCTTCCGGCACCCCGCCGCCGAACGGCCGCATCGTGGTGGGCCTGGACGGCTCCGACAGCGCGTGGGGCGCGCTGGACCGGGCGATCGGCGAGGCCCAGCGCCGCGGGACGACGCTGGAGATCGTGCACGCCTGGCCGTGGGCGCAGACCGACCCGGTCGCCTTCGGCGTGGTGACCGAGGCGCACCAGACCCCGGTGGAGATCGCCCGGGCGGTGCTGCGGCTGGCGGTGGCGCGGGTCGCCGAGCAGGCTCCGGAGCTGCGGGTGGTGCCCACCCTCACGGCGCAGGACGCGGTGCCGGAGCTTTTGCGCATCGGCGGAGACGCGGCGCTGACCGTCATCGGCACCCGCGGTCTGGGGGGCTTCACCGGGCTGCTGCTGGGCTCGGTGGGGCTCCGGCTGGCCGCGCACACCGCGCGTCCGCTGCTGGTGGTGCGGGGCGACATCCCGGCCGCGTACGGGCCCGAGGGCCATGGCAAGGTCCTGGTCGGGGTCGAGACGAGCGCGGACGAGGCCGCGGCGCGGTACGCGTTCGAGGAGGCGGCGCGGCGCGGCGCGCGGCTGCGTGTGCTGTACGCGGGGGCGCACCCGCAGCTGTTCGGGGGCGATCACGCGCTGCCCTCGCGGGAGGACCCGGCGGCGCGGGCCGAGCGGGAGCAGGCGGGTGCGCGCCAGGTGGTCGCGGCACTGGGCGAGGAGTTCGGGCAGGTGCCGGTGCGCGAGCACACGGCCCACGGCGCCCCGGCGCCCGCCCTGGTGGAGGCCTCGCGCGCGGCGGATGTCGTGGTCCTCCCGGTCCACCGCCGTACGGCCCGGCTGGGCATGCAGCTCGGCCCGGTCACCCACGCGGTGCTGCACCACTCCCACTGCCCGGTGGTGCTCGTCCCGGTCGACCAGCGGGAGTGAGATCGACCGGCGCGGGAGAGCTCATGCACGGTGTGTGCTCAGCGGAGATAATTGGGTATATCAATATTTACGAGATTTTTTGGGGACATATCCGAGGGGAAGCGGTCATGAAAGCGCTCGTCTTCCACGGACCCGGGAGCACCTCCTGGGAGGACGTTCCCGACCCCGGCCTCCAGGAGCCCGCCGACGCGATCGTCCGTGTCGACACGACCACCATCTGCGGCACCGATCTGCACATTCTGAACGGCGATGTGCCGGGCGTCCGGCCCGGTACGGTCCTCGGCCACGAGGCCGTCGGCGAGGTCGTCGAGACCGGCGACGACGTGCGCACCGTACGCCCCGGGGACCGGGTGCTGGTCTCCTGTGTCTCGCCGTGCGGCCGCTGCCGGTTCTGCCGGGAGCAGGCATACGGTCAGTGCCACGGCGGCGGGGGCTGGGTTCTGGGGCGGCTGATCGACGGCACCCAGGCCGAGTACGTTCGCGTGCCCTTCGCCGACCTGTCCTTGCATCCGCTGGCCGGTGCGGCCGACACCCTCGAGGCCGTGCTGCTGGCCGATGTCTTCCCCACCGCCTACGAGGTGGGGGTGGTGAACGCGGGGGTGCGGCCCGGGGACACGGTCGCGGTCGTCGGCACCGGGCCCGTCGGGCTCGCCGCGATCGCCACCGCGGAGCTCTTCTCCCCCGGCCGGATCATCGCCGTCGACCTGCTGCCCGCCCGGCTGGAGGCGGCCAAGCGGCTGGGCGCCGACGCGGTGGTGCAGACCACGGAGGGGCCCGAGCCCCTGGTCGACGACCTCACCGGAGGCCTCGGCGCCGATGTGGTCATCGAGGCGGTGGGCACCCCCGAGAGCTTCGAGGCGTGCACGCGGATGGCGCGGCCCGGCGGGCGGATCGCCAACATCGGCGTGCACGGCCGGCCCGTGACGCTGCATCTGGAGGACCTGTGGATGCGCAATCTGACGATCACCACCGGTCTCGTCGACACCCGCACCACGCCGACGCTGCTGTCCATGCTGGCCACCGGGCGGCTGCCCGCGGCGGCGTCGCTCATCACCCACACCTTCGAGCTCGACCAGATGGAGGAGGCGTACGACGTCTTCTCGCAGGCGGCCGACACCGGTGCGCTCAAGATCGCACTCGGGGTGCCCACCAGGCCGCTGGTGCCCAAAGAGACGAGCGGAGAGAAGTGAGCGGCCATGTCCGATTCGGCACGACCCGCTGCGCCCGCCGCCCGGCGGCCCGTCCGCGGCGGAGGTGACATCGGGCGGCGCGTGGCCCTGCGACGCCGGGAACTGGGCCTGAGCCGGGAGGACGTGGCCGCGCGGGCGGGCACGGCGCCGGGCTGTCTGACGTATCTGGAGGAGCGTCCCGCCGCCCCCGGCGCGGGCTTCCTCCTGCGGCTGGCCGCGGCCCTGGACACCACCGCCGCCGAGCTCCAGGGCCGGGGCGCCGGCCCCGGCCGGGAGACCGGCCACCCGGCCCTGGCGGAGCTGGGCCCCGAGGAGTGCCGCGGCCTGCTCGTCACCCGCGGGGTGGGCAGGATCTCGGTGTCCACCTCGTGGGGGCCCGCCATCGTCCCGGTCGACTACCGCGTCGTCGACGACGCGGTGGTCTTCCGCACCGCCCCCGACGCCTCCCCGGCCGCCGCCGCGGGTTCACAGGTCGCGTTCGAGGTGGACCACATCGACGAGACGCTCAGCGGGGGCTGGAGCGTGCTCGTCGTGGGGCGGGCCCGGCAGATCACCGAGCCGGAGGCGGTACGGCGCCTGGCCGGCCGGGAGTACCACAGGCCCTGGCCGGGCGGCAGCCGCGACCTGTGGCTGCGCATCGACCCCACCAGCGTCACGGGACGCCGGATCCGCGTGCGCTGAGCGCGGGCGAGGCACCGCGGCGGAGCCCGCCGCTGCCTGCCGCTGCCTGTCACTGAGGCAAGGAAGGAGGTCCCGGTGCACCGGACCTCG
The DNA here is from genome assembly GCF_033793745.1 of Streptomyces sp. ME19-01-6. Lineage (NCBI taxonomy): Bacteria > Bacillati > Actinomycetota > Actinomycetes > Kitasatosporales > Streptomycetaceae > Streptomyces > Streptomyces sp. ME19-01-6. The sequence continues at coordinate 50,030 of NZ_JARAXF010000043.1, forward strand.
CACATCGTGAGTGATGTGATGACTCATACCGTCGTCGCCGTCGGCCGCGAGGCCCCGTTCAAGGAGATCGTGAAGACGCTGGAGCAGTGGAAAGTGAGCGCCCTGCCGGTCCTGGAGGGCGAGGGGCGGGTGATCGGCGTGGTCTCGGAGGCCGATCTGCTGCCCAAGGAGGAGTTCCGGGACAGCGACCCGACCCGGCTCAGCCAGTTGCGCGACCTCCCCGACATCGTGAAGGCGGGCGCGGTGACCGCCGAGGAGCTGATGACCTCACCCGCCATCACCGTGCACGCGAACGCGACCTTGGCCGAGACCGCCCGGATCATGACCCACAAGCGCGTCAAGCGGCTTCCCGTGGTCGATGACGAGGGCCGGCTGGAAGGCATCGTCAGCCGTGCCGATCTGCTCAAGGTGTTTCTGCGCCCGGACGAGGACATCGAGGAGGAAGTACGGCGCGAGGTCGTGTCGTACCTCTTCCCGGCCTCGGCGGACCAGCCGGTGCGGGTGAGCGTGCGGGAGGGCGTGGTCACCCTCACCGGCCAGGTCAGGGACGCCGCCCTGATCCCGGCGGCGGCGCGGCTGATCCGCTCGGTCGAGGGCGTGGTGGATTTCGACAACCGGCTGACCGCCGCCCACCACGTCACCGGGCCGTCGTGACCCGCAAGGCTTGGGCCGTCGTGACGGCGGCGGCTCAGCCGCCGCGGCTGCTCCAGCGCGGCTCGACCTCGGCCCATGCGCGCTCCCACTGCGCGGCCCGGCAGCGGTCCAGCCGCCACCGTACGACGCGCCGGCCGGCCAGGGTCACCAGGCATACGCCGGTGGCCGCCGTGACGCCGGTCAGCGCCGCCCGGCTCTCGGCCTCCTGCTGGGTGAGCGGCTCGCGGACCACTCGGCCCCGCCGGTCGATCCACACCACCGTCGCCGTGCCGGCCGCGCTTCCCTCGCGTACCCGTGCGGTGCCGGTGTGGGCCGTGCCGTCGGGCGCCTTCCAGCGCACGGTGGCGGGGACGCGGTCGGCCCTGGTGCCGTCGGCGCCGGGCGCCGCCACGGGGGCGTCCTCCAGCAGCCGCGCCGGGACGCGGTGCCGCTCGGCGCGCTGCGCCAGCAGGGGTCGCTCCACGGCCGCGGAGGTGGCCACACCGGCCGCCGTGCCGCCGACCGTCATCACCAGGCCGGCCACCAGCGCGACCCAGGCCTCCACGACGTCCGAGCGCCGTTTGAGCGGGTTGCGCCGCCACCGCCAGAAGAGCCGCCCCCGCGCCTTGGCACTCATCGCCGCACCCCCTGTCGCGTGCAGTCGCGTGCTGCTCGGCGGAAACCCGCGCGGCAGCGCGAGGGCTCCCTGTGACGACCCTCCCACGCTTGGGCCGGATGGGCGAGGGCCGGGCAGACCCGGCGGCGGGGACCATCGGTCCCGCCGCCCGAACCCGGGGCCCGTTCGGCCCTGGCGCGGCCCGCCGGGAGCGCGCCAGGATCGGTCCCAGAGGGCCGGGCCACGACAATCCTGTTGCGGAAGGCCGCCATGACCGACTCACCACACCACCTCCCGCCGACTCCGAGCAGTCCGAGCAGTCCGAGCAGTCCCATCAGCCCGAGCGGTCCCATCAGGGTGTTCTTGCTGGACGACCACGAGGTCGTACGGCGCGGGCTGCACGACCTCCTTGACGCCGAGCCGGACATCGAGGTGGTCGGCGACGCGGGGACCGTGGCCCAGGCGCTCACCCGGGGGCCCGCGCTGCGGCCCGATGTCGCGATCCTGGACGTGCGGCTGCCGGACGGGAACGGGGTCACCGTCTGCCGCGAACTGCGCTCCGCCATGCCCCGGCTCGCCTGTCTGATGCTGACCTCGTTCGACGACGACGATGCGCTGCTGGACGCGATCATGGCCGGGGCCGCGGGATACGTCCTCAAGCAGATCAAGGGCTCGGACCTGGTCTCCGCCGTACGCACGGTCGCGTCCGGCCAGTCGATGCTCGACCCGGCCACCACCGCCCGGCTGATGAGCACCCTGCGCGGGGACAGCACCGAGCCGCAGCCGCAGGACGAGACGCTGGCCGGGCTGTCCACCCGGGAGCGGGAGATCCTGACCCTGATCGGCGAGGGAATGACGAACCGGCAGATCGGCAAGCGGCTCTACCTGTCCGAGAAGACGGTGAAGAACCACATCTCCCGCCTGCTGGCCAAGCTCGGCGTCGAACGCCGCGTCCAGGCGGCCGTGATCGCCACCCACGCGGACCCGCGGCACCCCGACGGCCCCTCCGCCCACCCGGACTCCGCCCGCTGACACCGGGCCCGCCCGGTCCCCCCTCAGGGACCATTGGCCCCTGCCCGCGCCCGCCCCTGCCCAGCAGGCTGAGTGACCAGGAACCCCTGCGCGTCCGCCGAGGAGATCACCATGCGCCCCTCAGCACTCGACGCGGCGACACTGGAGAAGCTGGTCTCAGCCGCTGTGGCCGCCCCGTCGATGCACAACACCCGGCCCTGGTACTACCGACTCGACCCCGACACCGTCACGGTCGAAGTGCGCGCCGACGCCGAGCGCGTCCCGCGCCGGGCCGACCCCGGGGGGCGGGCCCTGAGCATCTCCGCCGGAGCGGCCGTGTTCAACCTGCGCGTCGCCATGGCCCACTTCGGCTGGCGGCCCGTGGTCCGGCTGACGCCACGGCCCTCGGAGCCGGACCTGCTGGCCACCCTGCGTCCCGACGGCGGTGACCCGGGCCACCTGGACGCTCTGTACGAGGTGCTCTGGCGGCGGCAGAACAGCCACTTCCCGTTCGCCGGCGAACGGCTGCCGCACCGGGTGCGCGCCGAGCTGACCGAGGCCGCGCACGCGGACGGCGCGGCCCTGTGCTTCGCCCGCCCCGAGGAGATCTCACAGCTGTTGCGCATCACGGAGGAGGCCGAGCGGCGCAACGCCCGCGACCACGACCTCTCTGGTCCGCAGGGCGACGGGCGGGCCAGAGACCTCGAGCGGCGGCCGACCGTCGCCGTGCTGACCACACGCCACGACCGGCGCACCGACTGGCTGCGGGCCGGCCAGGCGCTGCAGCACGTCCTGCTGGTGGCCACCGCGCTCACGGCGCGGGCCACGCTGCTGCACCAGGCCCTGGAGTGGCCCGATCTGCGCTGGGCGCTCAGCGACAACCGCCGCGCCCCGGACCATGTACAAATGCTGATCCGGCTAGGATACGGCCGGTCCGCCCCGGACGCGGTCACCGGCCCGGCCGCGGTCACCGCCCCGGACGCGGCCCTCAGTCCTGCCGCAGCGGAACGCTCCACACCAGGCGCGTACCGCCGCCCGGCGGCACCTCCAGCACCAGGTCACCGCCACGCTTTCCGGCACGCTCGGTGAGGTTCCGCAGCCCGCTGCGCCGCCCGCCCTCCGCAATGCCCACCCCGTCGTCGACGACCGTGAGGGTCAGCCGACCGGACCCGACGACCAGGGAGATCTCCGCGCCGCCGGCCCGCGCGTGGCGGGCGATGTTGGACAGCGCCTCGGCCAGGACCGCGACCACGTCGTCCGCGACCGGGTACGGCACATCGGTGTCGACCAGCCCCTCCGTACGCAGCGAGGGCGTGAACCCCAGCGCGGGCACGGCCTCCTCCACCGTCCTCGCCGTACGCACCCGCAGCCCCTGGGCGGCCGGGCCCGCCTCATGCGACCGCAGGCCGAAGATCGTCGACCGGATGATCTTGATGGTGTCGTCCAGGTCGTCCACCACCCGCAACAGGCGCTCGGAGCCCTCCGGGTGGTGGACGAAACGCAGGGTGGACTGCAGCGACATCCCCGCGGCGAACAGCCGCTGGATGGCCAGGTCGTGCAGATCGCGGGCGATCCGGTCGCGGTCCTCCAGCAGCGCCAGCTGCTCGGCGTCGCGCCGCCGCTCGGCCAGCCTCATGGCGATCGCCGCCTGACCGGCGAAGCCGAGCAGCATGTCCGTCTCCACCGGAGTGAAGGGCGCGCTGCCCGCCGCGCGGGCCAGCGACAGCACCCCCTGGACCCCCTCGCTGGTCCGCATCGGCACCGCCACCGCCGGACCGAGGCCCTTCCACCGCATGGGGCCGACCGTGATCCGTGGATCGTTTTCGACGTCGACGCTGGTGACGGCCTCGGACGCGAGGAAGGCCGCGCCGGCGAACGAGCCCTGGCAGGGCAGCACAAGACCGCGGTGCGCCTCGGCGTCGATGCCGTCCGCGAGCGCCACCTGGAGGTTCGCGGTCCCCTCGACCGGCAGCGCGAGCACCCCCAGGTCCGCCACGACGAGGCGCCGGGCGTGCCCGACGATCAGCCCGAGAACGCGGGTCTCGTCCACACCGGACAGCAGCCCCTGAGTGACCTCCGCGTTCGCCTCCAGCCAGCGCTGGCGGTGTCGGGCCTCCTCGTACAGCCGGGCGTTCTCGATGGCCACGCCGGCCGCCACGGCGAGGGTGGACAGCACCGTCTCGTCCTCGCCGTCGAACTCCTTACCGCTCCGCTTCTCCGTCAGGTAGAGGTTGCCGAAGACCTCGTCCCGCACCCGGATGGGCACCCCCAGGAACGAGTGCATGGGCGGATGCCCCGCCGGAAAGCCGTAGGAGGCCGGGTGCTCGGACAGCTCGGCCAGCCGCAGCGGCTCGGGGTGGCGGATGAGCTCGCCCAGGATGCCGTGGCCGGACGGCAGCGTCCCGATCGCCGCGGTCTGCTCCTCGTCGACGCCCACGGTCAGAAACTCCGCCAGCCGCCGGTCCTCGCCGATCACGCCCAGGGCGCCGTACTCGGCGTCCACCAGGATCACGGCCGCCTCGACGATCCGCCGCAGCACCTGCGGCAGATCCAGCTCCCGGCCGACCGAGAGCACGGCCTCCAACAGGCTGTGCACCCTGTCCTGCGTCCCCCGCACCGCGTCGATACGCGTCTGCAGCTCGTCCAGCAGCTCGTCGAGCCGCAGCCGAGGCAGATTCCTGGAGCTCCTCGCGCTACCCATGCCCACGGCGCCTCCCACTTCCTTACGGTAGCCGCGCACCGTGGGCGGTGAACGCTGTCGGGAGTCTTGGCGCGACCGCATTGGCTCATGTTCGACGCTGTCGCTTTTCATCACTTTTTATTGTCGTCGGGAGCGACGGGACGGATCCGGCCGCGGTCGAGGGCCACGATCCGGTCGGCGGCGGCGAGGCCCGACCGCTCGTGGGTGACCAGGAGCGTGGTGCGGCCGCGGGTGGCGTCGAGGATGTCGGCGAGCACGGCGGCGGCGGTGTCCGGGTCGAGTCCCTCGGTGGGTTCGTCCAGGACGAGGACGGGCGGGTCGGCGAGCAGCGCGCGGGCCAGGAGCAGGCGCCCGCGCTGGCCGCCCGACATCGTGGCGCCGTCCCCGCCGAGGACGGTGTCCCAGCGGTCGGGCAGCGACTCGATCCAGTCCAGGAGCCGGGCCCTGCGGGCCGCGTCCAGCAGGTCGGCGTCCGTGGCGCCGGGGCGGGCCAGCAGCAGATTGGCGCGGATCGTGGTGTGGAAGACGTGCGCGTCCTGGGTCATGCCGGTGATCAACCGGCGGGCGTCGGCGCCCGCACAGTCTCGAAGTTCGCGCTGTTCGCGCCCGCCGACGCGGATGGATCCGGCTTCGTACGGGACGAACCGCATGAGCGCCGCGATCAGCGTCGACTTGCCGGACCCGCTGGCGCCGAGGAGCACGACCCGGCGGCCGGGCGGCAGCCTCAGGCTCACCCCGTCCAGAACCGGGGGGCCGCCGGGGTGGTGGCGCACCCGCAGGTCGGTGATGTCCACGCCGAGCGGCTCGCCGGTGGGGAGCGGGACCGGGGCAGGCGGGTCGGCGACCGGGGGCGGGGTGTCGAGGAGCTCGGCCAGCCGGCGTGCGGAGGCCCGTACGTCGGCGAGGCGGCGGGCCGCGGCGGGCAGTGGCGCGAGCGCCTCGAAGGAGACCAGCGCGAGGACCGCGAGGACGGTGAGGTACACGGCGGGCAGCGCGCCGGCCGCGTGCGCGCGCAGCGCGAGCCAGGTGACGCCGACCGTCGCCCCGCCCTGGAGCAGCAGTACCACGGCCGAGGCGAGCGAGGTGGTCAGGGCCTTCCGCCGCTCCAGCGCGGCGATCCGGGCGGAGGCGCGGCGGGCCCGCTCGTGGGCGCGGCCCCGGGCCCCGTACGCGGCGAGGTCCGCCGCTCCCTGGGTCACGTCCACGGTGAGTGCGGTGAGTTCGGCGCGCGCCGCCTTCTCCGCGCGGCCCGCGCGGCCGGACAGCGCGAGCACCAGGGCGGGCACGAGGAGCCCCGCCACGGCCAGGAGCAGCCCGAGCAGGACGCCCGCCTGCGGCAGCAGCACCGTGGCCGCCGCGGTGGCGGTGGCGGTGACCGCGCAGGCGGCCGCGGCCGGGATCAGGACCCGCAGCAGCAGGTCCTGGGCGGCGTCGACGTCGTCGACGAGGCGGGTCAGCAGGTCGCCGCTGCGAAAGGCCGGGGTGCCCGCCGGGGCGAGCGGAACCAGCGCCTCGTACACCCGGGTGCGGAAGCCCGCGACGGCTCGCAGCGCCCCGTCGTGGCCCAGCAGCCGGTCGGCGTAGCGCAGCGCTCCGCGCCCCAGGGCCAGGGCGCGTACGGCGACGATCGCGACGCTCACCGAGGCGAGCGGCGGCTGCTGCGCGGCGCGGGTGATCAGCCAGGCGGCGGTGGCCATCAGCGCGGCGGCGGCCAGCTCACTGCCGGCCGAGGCGAGCGCGGCGGGCAGCAGCCTGCGCCAGTACGGGAGGAGGTGGCGCAGGAGGCGGACGGTGGGGCGGGGTCCGCTCATGAGGCCACCAGGCCTTCCACGGGCGCCGGGTGGGGGAGGGCGAGACGGCCCGCTCGTACCGTGATGATCCGGTCGGCGTGGGGCAGCAGGCTCGTGCGGTGTGCGACCACGACCGCGGTCCGGCCACGCATGAGGGCGACCGTGGCGCGTGTGACCGCGGCCTCGCTCTCGGGGTCGAGGTGGGCGGTCGGTTCGTCGAGGAGCAGCACGGGGGCGTCCTTGAGGAACGCGCGGGCCAGGGCTATCCGTTGGCGCTGACCGGCGGAGAGCCCGGCGCCGTGCTCGCCGAGCACGGTGTCGTACGCCTCCGGCAGCTCCTCGACGAAGAGGTCGGCCGAGGCGGCGCGGGCCGCCTGACGCACCTCGGCGTCGCTCGCGCCGGGGCGCCCGAGGCGGATGTTGTCCGCGACGGACTGCGCGAACAGGTGCGGGCGCTGCGGCACCCACGCCACCTGGGCGCGCCACGCGTCGGGGTCGAGGTCCGCGAGGTCGGTGCCGCCGACCGCGACCCGGCCCGAGCCGGGGGTCACGAAGCCGAGGAGCAGCGACAGCAGCGTGGACTTGCCCGCGCCGCTCGGGCCGACCAGGGCCACGTGCTCGCCGGGGCGGACGGAGAGGGAGACGTGTCGGAGTGCGGGCGCGGCGCGGCGCGGGTAGTGGACCGTGACCCCGTCGAGGCGCAGGCTCGCCGTACGGGCGTCGGGGACCGGTGCGCGGTCGGCGCCGCCCGCCGTGGGCGTGTCCTCGTCGTCGAGGATCGCGAAGGCCCGCTCGGCCACCGCGATGCCCTCGGCGCTGTCGTGGAAGGCCGCGCCCGCGGAGCGCAGCGGCAGATACGCCTCGGGGGCGAGGAACAGGACGGTCAGGGCCGTGCGCAGATCCATCTCGCCGCCGAGCAGCCGCAACCCGACCGGGACGGCCACCAGCGCCACGGAGAGGGTGGCGACCGTCTCCAGGACGAAGGAGGAGAGGAACGCCACGCGCAGCGTCCGCATGGTGGCCCGCCGGTGGGCGTCCGCCATCTCGCCCACCACCCGGGCCTGGTGCCGCTCGCGGCCGAACGCGCGCAGCGTCGGCAGTCCGGCCACCACGTCGAGGAAGTGGCCGCCCAGCCGCGCCAGCAACCGCCACTGCCGCGCGGTGCGCCGGGCGGTGTGCGTGCCGACCAGCGCGCCGAACACGGGGATCAGCGGCAGCGTCACGACGATGATCAGCGCCGAGGTCCAGTCGGTCCACAACAGCCAGGCGACGACTGTGAGGGGCACCACCGCGGTGGCCGCCCTTGTGGGCAGATAGCCGACGACGTACGGGTCCAGGGCGTCGAGGCCGCGGGTGAGCAGTGTGGCCGTCTCGCCGTGGCGGCGGGCCGCCAGTCGCAGGGGGCTGGTGTGCCGCAGCCGGCCGGTGATCCGGTCCCGCAGTGTGTGCTTGGCGTCGGCCGCGGCCCGCTGAGCGAGCACCCCGCGGGCCCAGGTCAGCAGCGCGCGCAGGGCCATGACGGCGCCCAACGCGGCCAGTGGGGTGATACGGAAGGCGTGTCCGGCGAAGCCGTCCGCGAGGACCGTCGCCAGCAGGCCCGCCTGGGTGACGACGAGGCCGGCGCCCAGCAGCGCCAGCGCGGTGGCGTACGTCATATGGCGCCGCAGCACCGGGAGTTCCCGCATCAGGCGGCGTTCGACCGGCTTCATCCCGGGATTCCTCTCGTCGTTTCCGTGGCTCAGAAGTAGCTGGGGTGACGGCGGCCCGTCCGCCCCCGGAAGGCCCACCAGCTCCACGCCTGATACGCGAGGATCACCGGGATCAGCACGACCCCGAACGCGGTCAGGATCTTCAAGGTGGCGCCGTCCGTGACGGCCTGGTGGACGGTGAGCCCGGTGCTCGACGAGCTGATCAGGACGTACGGGTGGTGTCCGGCCCCCACGAGCAGCACGGGCAGCGCGGTCGCGCAGCAGGTGGCCGCGAACGCCCGGCCGTGGTGCCCGTGGGAGAGGTACCACCAGGCGCCGGCGAGCGCCGCCGCGAACAGGGTGGCGAGGACCGCCGAGGTCACGCGGTTCGTCATCGAGGCGCCCGCCCCGAAGAGCGTCAGCAGCAGCGCCAGGGAGCCCACGGCGCCGGCGTCGCGCAACAGGGTGGCGCCCAACCGCCGTGCCCGGGAGGCGATTGCGGGGGCCGAGCGCAGCGCGACGAAGGCCGCCCCGTGTGCCGCGAAGAGGAGCGTGGTGGTCACCCCGCAGGCCAGCACGAACGGCGTGAGCACGTCGCCGGGCCCGATGTGGAAGGTCCCGTCGGCCCGGCGGGGCACGCCGTGGAGCAGCAGCCCCAGAACGAGTCCCCAGCACAGGGCGGGCAGCGCGCCGCCGAACACGATCAGGGCGTTCCAGCACCGGCGGCCGCGGGCGCCGCGGGCGCGGCCACGCAGCTGGACCGCGGCGCCTCCGAGGACCAGGCCGACGAGGATCGCCACGATCAGCGGGTACAGGCCGGACAGGAGGCTGCCCTCCAGATGCGGGAAGGCCCCGAACAGGACGCCGGTGAAGGCGACCAGCCAGACCTCGTTGCCCAGGAAGAACGGCGCGATGGCATCGAGGGCGGCGTTCCGTCCGGCGTCGCCGGCGCGCGCGGCCTCTTGACCGTCCTGACCGCCTCGGCCGCCACCAAGGAAGGGATGCAGCATCTGCACGCCGTAGTCGTAGCCGCCGAGTACGAAGTACCCGGCGAGAAGCAGGCCGAGGAGGGCCAGCCAGAGCGTCTCCAGACTCATCTCGCTCAACTTCCTTTCACCACAGGGGCATTCATTTCAGGGCGCGTGCCGGTCCGAGCGGCTCAGAAGGCCGGGATGGCCTGCTTCTCGCCGGCGCCGCCGCCGGGCAGGTCGCCGCCGGGCACGTCGTCGGCCAGCGGCTCGGTGGCGCCGAGCTGGATGGCGTCCGGGTCGCGGCGGGCGAAGCGGGCGATCAGGGTCCAGTTCACCGCCGCCAGCGCGACAAAGACGGTGATGAACACAGCGCAGGACACGGCCAGCGAGGCCCTGCCGACGTGCGAGAGCGCGTCCTCGACCCGCAACTGGCCGTAGACGAGCCAGGGCTGGCGCCCGACCTCGCGGACGACCCAGCCGCCCACGGAGGCGATGAAGGGGAGCGGGATCATGGCCGTCATCAGGTACGCGAGGGGGCGCCAACGCACCAGCCGGTCCTTCCACAGCAGGAAGGCGGCGATGAGCGTGATGGTGGACACGGTGTTGCCGATGATCGTCATCGCGTCCATCGAGACCCGCATCCAGTCCTGCCAGGGCACGTAGTCGCCGGGCCCGTACTCCTTGACGAGCCGCGCCTGAAGCTGGGCGACGCCGCTGTTGTTCAGGACGGCCACCTTCATGGGCTGGGTCCGCTCGAGCACGGGGATCTGCAGGTCGCCGACGATGATGACGAAGAAGGAGGCGAGCATGCTCACCCAGACGCCCAGGCGCAGGGAGCCGCGGAACAGGTCGGTCTCCTTGGTGCCCCGGGCGAAGTGGAAGGCGCTGATCCCGGCGACGAAGACGCCGCCCGTCGTCAGCGCGGCGAGCGTGAGGTGGGCGAGCGCGAGCAGGGCGCTGGGATTGGTGAGCAGTGCCCCGAAGTCGGTCAGGTAGGCGGCGCCGTCGCGCACTTCGTAGCCGACGGGGTGCTGCATGAAGCCGTTGGCGATCAGGATCCAGTACCCGGAGGCGTACGCGGTCAGGGCGACCAGCCAGATGAGCGTGATGTGGACGCCCCTGCGCATGCGGCCCCAGCCGAAGATCCACATGCCGAGGAAGGTGGACTCGGCGAAGAAGGCGATGAGGGTTTCGAGTGCCAGCGGGGCGCCGAAGACGTTGCCGGCGAACTTGCTCAGGCCGCTCCAGCTGAGCCCGAACTGGAACTCCATGACGAGGCCGGTGACGATGCCGACCGCGTAGTTGATGACGTAGAGCTGCCCCCAGAAGCGGGTCATCCGCTCCCGGACGGCTCTCTTGGCGGGATCACGGGTGAACGCGGCCCGGGTGTGCATGATCGCCACCAAGGGGACGAGCCCCATGGTGAGGATCACGAACAGCCAGTGGATGCCGGTCGTAGCCGCGAACTGGAGTCGGGCCAGATCCGCAGCGCTCATGGTGCGACCTTCCTGGGGGACGGGTGGCCGGTGGGACGGCTGACGGGTGCGGGCCCCGCTTCGCGTGTGCGGGTGACGGGCGCCGTTGCCCATCACCTGTGCGGTGACCCCGCTGGAGACCGTAGGGAAAATCGCTTATGCATTCCAAGACCGGTTTCGCTATGTGAAGATAACTTGATAGGCATAAGTGAAGGTGAGCCGTGGATCTGCTGCAGTTGCGCTACTTCCAGACCGTCGCCCGTTACGAGCACATCAGCCGCGCCGCCGAGGAGCTGAGCGTCGCCCAGCCCTCGCTCAGCCGCACCATCGCGCGCCTGGAGGCCGAGCTCGGCTCCCCGCTCTTCGACCGGCAGGGCCGCCGCATCCGGCTCAACCAGTACGGCGCGATGTTCCTGCGCCACGTCGACCGAGCCCTGAGCGAGCTCGACGACGGCCGCAGGGCCCTGCGCGACGCCCGTGACACGGGGCTCGGCAGGGTCAGCGTCGCCTCCGAGACCCTCCTGACGATCACCCATGTCCTGGGCAGCTACCGGGCCGCCCAGCCCCGTGCCGACGTTCGGCTCTTCCAGTCGAACGCGGAGGAGATGGACCGCCAACTACGCGCCAAGGAGGTCGACTTCTGTGTGGCCTCGCAACCACTGATCGGCACGCACCTCGAGTCGATCGAGCTCGCCCGCGAAGAGGTGCTGCTCGCGGTTCCGCACGGGCACTGGCTCGACGGGCGGGAGAGCGTGACCGTCCCCGAGATCGCCGATGAGCCGTTCGTCACCACCCGCCCGGGCCACTGGCAGCGCGCCCTCCTCGACCGGCTGTTCGCGTCCGAGAGGCTCACGCCGCTGCTCTCCTGCGAGGGTGACGAACCGGGTGCCAGCCAGGACATGATCAGCGCGGGCCTCGGCATCGGCCTCATCCCGGCGATCTCCCGCCGGGTCGGTACGGAGTCGCTCGTCCCGGTCGCCTGGGTGCACCTGAACGCGCCCGACTGCCACCGGGTGCTCACCCTGGTGTGGAACCGCGACGCCTATCTGTCCGAAGCCGCCCTGAAATTCCGCGAGTTCATCACCAGCAAGCCCTTCATGGCACACCGTCTGCCCGACCCGCGCCACGGCCGCGTCCACCATCCGTCCTAGCCCACCGGGAACGTCGCGTGTCCGTCGGTCGGCGGGCCGCTCAGCCGCGCAGCCGTTCGACCAGTCGGTCGAGGAAGACCTCCTGCTTGGCCACGACCTTCTGCCGTGCTTGCGCGAGATCCAGCCAGGCCACCCGGTCGATCTCAGGGAAGGCCTGAAGGCGCCCGGACCCCCTCGGCCACTCCATCTCGAACGTGCCCGGGGTGACCCGCCGAGGATCGAGGTCTCCCGCCAGCGCCCAGACGGTCACGACCTTGCCCCCGGTCTGCCGGACGGAGCCGAGCGGAAGGAGGCCGCCCGGGGGCGGCGGCAGGCCGAGTTCCTCCTGGAACTCCCGGCGTGCCGCGGCCTCCGGACCCTCGTCCGGCTCGTACTCGCCCTTGGGAATGGACCACGCGCGCTCGTCCTTGCGCGCCCAGAAGGGGCCGCCCATGTGGCCGAGAAGAACCTGCGCGGCGGAGGCCGGGTCCGTCGCCGCCGCGTCCGCCCTGGCCGCGTCCGCCTCGCGGAACAGCAGGATTCCGGCGCTTTGCTTTGCCGTCACAGTGCCCAGTGTGCGCGGCGCCCGCCCGGCCCGCCGCCGTGGCTCATCGGCCTTTGCGGGCGTAGCCGAGGTAGGTGACCTGCGGCCGGGCGTCGGGGGCCAGGACGAAGTCGACGATGGGCGGGATCTCCTCATCGGTGATCCGCCCGCGCCGGCGGGCCATCGTGGCCTTGACCAGGCCACGCGGGTCACGGGCTTGAAATCGCAGATGTCCTCGTTGCGCAGCCCGTGGCGGCGCAGCGCCTCGGTCAGTTCGGCGGGGGTACGCAGCCGTGCCGCGGCGTAGCGCCCGGGCGGCATGATCCGGGTCATGGGCAGGCGCTGGAAGGCGACGAGGTAGATCAGCCGGGACAGCGGGGTGCGGTTGACGGTGTCGTAGACCAGCACGCCGTCCGGCGCGAGCGCCCGGGCGCCCTCCGCCAGGACCGGGTCGAGGGCCGGGGTGACCTCGAAGGTGTCCGCGTAGTAGACGAGGTCGAATGCCGCGTCGGCGACGCCCAGTTCCTCCGGCGGCGCGGTTTCGTACCGGACGGCGAGGCGCTCCCGCTCCCCCGCCTCCCGCTCGCCCGCCTCGCGCGCGATCGCCGTCGCGGAGGCAGACGGGTCGACGGCCAGAACGTCGAATCCCAGCCCGGCCAGGCCGCGGGCCAGCAGTCCGCGGCCGCTCCCCACCACCAGGGCCCGGCTCCCGGGCGCGGTCAGGCCGACGCTCCGCAGGGTCTTGCCCATGTACTCCAGGCGGCCGGCCTGGAAGGCGACGGCTCTGATCTGACGGCCGTCCACCGCTTCGGGTGACCGTGAGTCCAGTTCGATGCACGGCTGGGCCATCGTCCGCTCCCCCTTCGTCCCTCATCGGTTTCGCCCTCGTGTGCGGCTCCTTTGACGGTAACAAGGGGCGTACGACGACCCGCCACCGACGGTTCGCGGGGGCGGCCGTGGGCACTCGGCTGACGATGCCGACAACGCGACGCTGGGGGTGCTGATCATGCGCTATGAGGAATTGACCGGGCAGGTGCAGGCCCTGGCGCAGCTGCCTGACCGGCGGTCGGCGGAGCGGGTGGTGCGCGCCACGCTCGAGACCCTCGCCGAGCGGATCCCGGACGGCCTGGCCGACCACATGGCGGCGCAGCTGCCGACCGAGGCGGCCGACTCCATGCGGCGGGTGGCCACGTCCCACGAGGCCTCGCCCGAGCAGCGGGCCTACCGGCGCGACCACGGCGAGCGGTTCGACCTCACCGGCTTCGCGGGACGGATCGCCTGGCGCGCCCGGACCTCGGAGGAGGAGGCGATCCGGGAGGCGAGCGCGTTCTTCGAGGTGCTGGACTCCGCGGTGAGCCCGGAGCTGATGGAGAGGCTGTACAAGGCGCTGCCGGGCGATATCCGGGAGCTGCTGCCGGAGGCGCGGGCGATCGAGGAGCGGAAGGAATAAGCACCGAAGGTGCGGCGCCGCCGCCCGACCGGCCCGCTCCGGAGAGGGGCCGCGGTTCGGTGTGAGGAAAGCCACGCGAAGCGCCACTCACCGCCATGACCAGGGCATTCAGGAGATTTGTGGCATCGCGCCCGCATATCGGTGACGCGGGAGCGGTGAGCCGTCTGTGACGATGGATCGTCGCCGCGCCCAACGCGTCGGCCACCCCGGGGCCCGGGGGGTTTCTTTTTGCGCCCGTCCGCCGCCCCGAATACGCGTCCGTCCGCCGCCCGAGCCCTCGATCCCGCAACGAAGCCCCCTGCGATGAAGCTCCTGCGATGAAGCCTGCCTCCGTGCCCCGTGCCCCCCGTCCCCGTTCAGCCCCCGAGGCGCCCGCCGCGCCCGGACACCACCCCACCGCCGCCCGGCGTACGGACCGGCGTGCAGACCGGGCGGTGTGGCGATGCCTGCGGCACCGGAGCATGCGGTGGTGGTCCGCCGCCAATCTCGTCTCCAACGCCGGAACGTGGATGCAGCTGACCGTGCAGAACCTGCTGGTGCTGCAGCTCACCGGCTCCGCGGCCGCCACTGGCCTGTCCTTGACCGTGCAGGCCGCGCCCGGCCTGCTGCTGGGCCTGGCGGGCGGTGCGGCGGTCGATGCCTGGCCGCGTAAGCTGACCGCCGCGGTGAGCCAGGCCGTCCTGGGGGCGGTGGCCTTCGCCACGGCGGCGCTGGTGGCCTTCGATCTGCTCACCCTGCCGCTGCTGATGACCCTGGCCGCGGTGACCGGCCTCGTCGCCACCGTCGACGGGCCGGCGTGCGCGCTGCTCGGCAACGACCTGGTGCCGGTGGAGGACGTCCCGTCGTCGATCGCGCTGGGCTCGGTCGTGCACAGCACCGGCCGGCTCGCGGGGGTCGCGCTCGCGGGTGTGGCCGTGGCCACCTTGGGCAACGCGGCCGCGTACGCCGCCAACGGCTTGTCCTTCCTCTTCGTGACGGCGGTCATCCCGTTCCTGCGGCTGCATCCACGGCAGGAGGCTCCCGGTCCTGAGCCGATCGGAGCGGACACGGGCAGCCCCCGCGACGGCCTGGTGTTCTTCATGAGCCGCCCCCGGCTGGTGGCCCTCACGGTGATCACCGCGGTGAGTGCGGTCTTCGGGCGGAACTACAGCCTCACTCTGGCGGTGCTGGTCACCGGCCCGCTCGCCGGGGGCGCCGCGGAGTTCGGGACCGTCTCCACCATGCTGGCGGCGGGCGGCATCGCGGGCGCGGTGCTGGCGGGCCGGATGCGACGGCCCTCGGTCCGGCTGGTCGCCGCGCTGGCGGCCGCCGGGGCGGTGCTGCAGATCGCGGCCGGGTTCTCCCCCGACCTGCTGCTGCTGATCCTGCTGGTGGCCCCGATGGCCGTGGTGGAGTCGATGTCGGACACCGCGGGCACCACGGTGCTGCAGACCGACCCGCCGCCGCATATGCGAGGCCGGGTGCTCGGGGTCTGGCGCAGTGTGAGCACGGCCTGGGGCCTGGCGGGCCCGCCGCTGCTCGGCCTGCTGATGGAGTGGGCGGGGGCGCGCGGCGCCCTGGTCATCGGCGGACTGGTCGTCGCCGGCTCGATCGGGGCGGGGGCGCTGCACCACGGCCGCCGCTCGGCGCGTGTGGTGGCGGCCGGGCCGGTGCGGGCCGCCGGGCAGGCACCGGTCGAGGAGCTGACCGCCACCGCCTGACCCCCTTTATCCCGTTTTTTATCCCGTTTCATCCTGATTTATCCATGACGGGCGGGGTACTGGGGAGGGACCGATCCCGTGGGGCGGGATCGGATCCACACCCTGGAGGATCACCATGCCCGACATCAGGCCCACCGACGTGCAGAAGGCCCTCAAGGGCGCCGACTACCCGGCCGACCGGGAATCGCTGACCAGGGTCGCGAAGGACAACCACGCCGACAAGAGGGTCGTGGAGGAGATCTCCCATCTGAAACGCGACCGGTACGAGGGTCCCAACGAGGTCCAGAAGGAGCTCTACGGGTCCTAGGGGAAACCGACGGCGCGCGGAGGGATGATCTCATGCGAGAGGCAGCACCAGCTCACCACTTCCAGCGCGCCGTCGTCACCGGCGGCGCCGGCTTCGTCGGCTCACACCTGTGCACCGCGCTGCTCGACCGGGGCACCGAGGTCATCTGCGTCGACGACTTCTGTACGGGCGCCGCCGACAATGTGGCCCACCTCGCCGAGCACCCGGGCTTCTCGCTCCTGCGCGCCGACGTCAGCGAGCCGTTCGCGGTGGACCGCCCCTGCGACCTCGTTCTGCACTTCGCGTCACCGGCCTCCCCCGCCGACTATCTGCGGCTGCCGCTGCACACCTTGGACACCGGCAGCCTGGGCACCCGCAACGCGCTGGCCCTCGCCCGCCGCCACGAGGCGCGGTTCGTCCTCGCCTCCACCTCCGAGGCGTACGGGGACCCCCAGCAGCATCCGCAGAGCGAGCGCTACTGGGGCAATGTCAACCCCGTCGGCCCGCGCAGCGTCTACGACGAGGCCAAGCGCTTCGGCGAGGCCCTGACCACGGCCGAGGCGGGAGCGCACGGCACGGACACCGGCATCGTGCGGCTGTTCAACACCTACGGCCCCCGCATGCGCGGCTACGACGGGCGCGCCGTGCCCACCTTCATCCGGCAGGCGCTGGCGGGCGAGCCCCTGACCGTCACCGGCGACGGGTGCCAGACCCGCTCCCTCGCCTACATCGACGACACGGTCCGCGGCATCCTCGCCATGGCCGGCGCCCGTCTGCTCGGTCCGGTGAACATCGGCAACCCGGACGAGATCACCATGTTGGACCTCGCCCAGAAGATCATCGACATCGTCGGCGCCGACGCCGGAATCCGCTTCATCGAGCGGCCGGCGGACGACCCCGCGGTGCGCTGCCCCGACATCACGCTGGCCCGCGACAAGCTCCAGTGGGAGCCGCGCGTCCCGGCCGACGAGGGGCTGGCCCGTACGGTCCGCTGGTTCCGCGAACGCGCCGCGGCCTGAGCCGCCCGGGGCCGAGTTGTCGCCCCGCTCCCCCGCTTCTCGTTATGCCGCAACCGCACCCCCGCGGCCGCAGGGCCGCCGAAAGGCGAACCTCCATGCGCATCCTCGGTATCAACGCACTCTTCCACGACCCCGCCGCCGCCTTGGTCATCGAGGGGCACACGGTCGCCGCCGCGGAGGAGGAACGCTTCTCCCGGCGCAAGCACGGGAAGCGGCCGCTGCCCTTCTCCGCCTGGGAGCTTCCCGAGAAGGCCGCGGTCTGGTGCCTGGCCGAGGCCGGGCTGCGCCCCCAGGACCTGGACGCGGTCGCGTACTCCTTCGACCCCGCGCTGGCCCGCCCGGCCGACGCCATGGGGCTCGAGGACCCGTGGGACCATCTGCGGCTGACCTACGCCCGCCGGGCGCCCGGCTTCCTGGCCGCCGCTCTCCCCGGGCTCGACCCATCCATCGTGCGGTTCGTGCCGCACCACATGGCGCACGCCGCCTCCAGCGCCTTCGCCGCGCCCGACGCCGAGACCTCCTCCGTGCTCGTCCTGGACGGCCGTGGCGAGGCCACCTCCCACCTCGCCGCCCGCCGCGTGGGCGACCGCCTCGAACCCCTGTACGGCCAGGAGCTGCCGCACTCCCTCGGTCTGGTCTACGAGGAGCTGACCGAGCACCTGGGCTTTCTGCGCTCCTCGGACGAGTACAAGGTGATGGCGCTGGCCGCGTACGGCACCCCACGGCTGCTGAGCCAGTTGCGCCGGTACGTCCACCCGACCGGCGACGGCGGCTTCCGGGCCACCGGTGTGCCGTGGGCGGAGCTGTGTCCGCCGCGCCGGCCCGGGGAGGCCTGGTCGCAAGGACACGCCGACCTCGCAGCGAGCGCTCAGGCGTGCCTGGAGGAGACGCTGCTGGACCTGGTGCGCTGGCTGCACGGCCGCACCCACGACAGGGTGCTCACGATGGCCGGCGGGGTGGCGCTCAACTGCGTCGCCAACTCCCGGATCGCCCGCGAGGGCCCGTTCGACCGGGTGTGGGTGCAGCCCGCCGCGGGGGACGCGGGCACCGCCCTGGGCGGGGCGCTTTACCTCGCCGCCCACGGCGGGGAGCGGACCGAGCCGATGGCGGGCGCGGACCTCGGACGCCGCTGGTCGGACGCGGAGCTCGAGGCCTGTCTGAAGACCGCCGCGGTGCCGTACGAGCGGCCGGCCGACGTCGCGGAGACGGTCGCCCGCGCGCTGGCGGACGACGCGATCGTGGCCTGGTTCCAGGGCCGCTCCGAGTACGGGCCGCGCGCGCTGGGACACCGCTCGCTGCTGGCGCACCCGGGACGCTCGGGCAACCTGGAGCGGCTGAACGACGTCAAGGGGCGTGAGCAGTTCCGGCCGGTGGCGCCGATGGTGCTCGCCGACCGGGCCGCGGAGATCTTCGACGGCCCGCTGCCCAGCCCGTACATGCTGTTCGTGCACGACGTGGCGCCGCGCTGGCGGGACCGCGTCCCCGCCGTCGTCCACGTCGACGGCACGGCCCGCATCCAGACCGTGGACCCGGGCGCCGAGCCCTTGGTGGCCCGCATGCTCGGCTCCTTCGAACGCCTCACCGGGCTGCCGGTCGTGGTGAACACGAGCCTGAACACCGCCGGGCGGCCCATGGTCGACGATCCGCGCGACGCCCTGGAGTGCTTCGGCTCGGCCCCCGTGGACCTGCTGGCGATCGGCCCCTTCGTGATCCGGCGCGGCACGTTCTTCGCGGCCGGACAGCCTGACGCGGCGGCCGCGGCGCCCCGCGGCGCGTCCGGGGCGGGCGCGGACGACAGCCCGGGAGCGGACGGGCGATGAGGCCGGAGCGCGCGCCGAAGGTGAACGGACAGGACCCGCTCGCCGGATGCGGCCCGGCGGGCGCGCCGAGTCCGGCCACCGCGCCGAGCCCGGCCACCGGACCCGAGTACGCGATCGTCATCCCCACCCTCGGCCGGCCCAGTCTGAGCGCGGTCCTGAGCGCCCTGGACCAGGCCGGGGAGCCGTGCCCCCGCCGGATCGTCCTGGCCGACGACCGGCGGCCACGGGATCACGCCCCGCTGCCCGTGGACATCCCCGAGGGGCTGCGCCACCTCGTGGAGATCGTCCCCGGGCGCGCCGCGGGCCCCGCGGCCGCCCGGAACGCCGGGTGGGCCGCCGCTCCCGAGCCGTGGATCGTCTTCCTGGACGACGACGTCGTCCCCGGCCCGGCCTGGACGGCCTGGCTCGCCGGCGACCTCGCCGCGGCCGGCCCCCGGACGGCCGGGGTGCAGGGACAGATCACCGTGCCGCTGCCCACCGACCGCAGGCCCACCGACTGGGAGCGCAACACCGCGGGGCTCGCCACGTCCCGCTGGATCACCGCCGACATGGCGTACCGGCGCGCCGCGCTGGAGGCCGTCGGAGGCTTCGACGAGCGCTTTCCGCGGGCTTACCGGGAGGACGCCGATCTGGCGCTGCGCGTGCTCGCGGCCGGGTGGACGCTGGCGGCCGGGGTGCGCCGTACGACGCACCCGGTGCGGCCCGCGGGCCGCTGGGTCTCCGTGCGCGTCCAGGCGGGCAACGCCGACGACGTCCTGATGCGCCGCGTCCACGGCCGGGACTGGTGGGGGCGGGCCGGCGCTCCCCGGGGGCGGCTGCCCCGCCATGTGGCCGTCACCGCGGCGGGCGCGGCCGTCCTGCTGTGCGCCGCGGCCCGCAGACCGCGGGACGCGGCGGTCTGCGCCGGTCTGTGGCTGGCTGGCACGGCGGAGTTCGCGGCGGCCCGGATCCGGCCGGGGCCGCGGACCCGCGAGGAGATCACCACGATGGTGGCGAGCAGCGCCGCGATCCCCCCGGTGGCCACGGCCCACTGGCTCGCGGGCCTCGCCCGCCACCGGGGTGCTCTGGCGGTGGGGGCACGGCGGTAGGTGTCGGGTGGTGCGCCTGCTGTTCGTCCCAGCCGCTACAGATCCAGCCGCTACAGATCCGTGATGTCGCTCCAATTGACGGGAGGCGATTCACGCCATTTACCGGGAGATGTCTATGTCCGACCAGGAACTGGCCCCCGAGGCCTTGCTCGCCGTCACCACCGCCGGCTCGCGCACGTTCGAGAACCAGTTCGTGGTCCAGTGGACGCCGTCCGAGACCACGGCCTCACTGGTCGTCAAGGTGACCGCAGGTGGCTCCCTACTCGACCAGCAGGTGGTCACCTCGACCGTGGCCACCCTGTACGAGCGGCCGGCCGGCGCTGCCGGGCCGGGCTGGACGGCGTACGTCGCCTTCGCTCCCGACCAGCCCAACGCGCTGACCTTCGCCGACGCGTGGTCGAACTACCTCGGTGACCCACGCGCCGGCTGCAACGGCGGCACCTTCGTCATCGCGACCGCGCGGCCGGCCGACCCGCCGCCTACCTCGACCGGCTCGTCGCCGCGATCGGCGCCCTGAACCAGGCGGCCGGCGGCTTCGCCTACCGCTACCTGTCCTTCGGCGACCCCACATCGAGCGACCCGCCGGCACTGCCGGGCGTCATCCCCTTCGCCACCACAGCGGCCGACCCGACGCGGCCGGGTCTGGTGCGCGGCGCGGGCGGCGGCCAGAGCCTGGTGGCCACCCGCAACGTCGGGTTGATCGTGGCCGACTCGGCACGCTGCTCACGCTGTTCCCGACCCTCAGCGCCAGCCGCCTGCCGTTGCTCCAGCTCAGTCGGCTGCGCCTCGCCCGCGCCAACGTTTCGGAGTTGTGATCGACGCGTGCCGGCTGCTCCGAAACCCGCAGTGGCGTCTCCAGAATGTCGCCAATCGTAACGTTTCGTCGCGTTTGAACGGGTTACTCACTAGGACGTGTTGATCACATCAGCCCCATGCGCACCCCACGTCGCGGTCGGCGGGCCCTGGATGTTCGCCCCGGCCCGTCCCCGCGTGCGTCGGCCGCGTCCCGGTCCGCCCGGCGGGCCGCCGCCGCTCGCCGCCGTGCTGTTCGACCGGGACGGGACGCTGATCGAGGACGTCCCGTACAACGGGGACCCGGGCCGGGTGCGGCCCAGGCCCGGGGCCCAGGCCGCCGTGAAGGACGTGCGGGGACACGGGCTGGCCGTGGGGGTGGTGAGCAATCAGTCGGGCGTCGCGCGGGGGCTGCTGACACGGCAGGGCGTGGCGGCCGTGGCCCGGCGCGTCGAGGAGCTGCTGGGGCCGCTCGGCGTATGGGCGGTGTGTCCGCATGACGTAGCCGACGAGTGCGGCTGCCGCAAGCCCGCGCCCGGTCTGGTGTACGCCGCCTGCGCGGAGCTCGGGGTCGATCCCGCCCGCACCGCCGTCATCGGGGACATCGGCTCCGACCTGGCGGCCGCCCGCGCGGCGGGCGCGCGAGGGGTGCTGGTGCCCACGCCCGCGACCCGCCCCGAGGAGATCGCCGCGGCCGAGGAGAGCGCGCCCGACCTGCCGACCGCGGTGCGGCGGCTGCTCGACCCGGGCCGGGCGGCCTTCCGGGGCCCGCGACGCGGAGGGGCACCGTGAGGCCGCGCACGCTCGTCGTGCGGCTCGACAGCGCGGGCGACGTGCTGCTCGCCGGGCCGGCGGTGCGCGCCGCCGCGGCCGGGTCGGCGTATACGGCGGTGCTGTGCGGGCCGCTCGGCGAACCGGCGGCGCGGCTGCTGCCGGGGGTGGACGAGGTGCTGGTCCACGACGCGCCCTGGGTGGGCCTTGACCCGGCCCCGGTGCGCCGGGAGACCACCGACGCGCTGCTCGACGCGGTGTCCGCCCGGCGCTTCGACCGGGCGCTGGTGCTGGCCTCGTACCACCAGAGCCCGCTGCCCGCCGCGCTGCTGCTGAAGCTGGCCGAGATCCCCTGGGTCGCCGCCGACAGCGAGCACTATCCGGGCGCGCTGCTGGACCTGCGGCACCGCCGGGCACCGCACCGCCACGAGGCGCGCGCCGCCCTGGACCTCGCCGAGGCGTCCGGATTCGCGCTCCCGCGCGGGGACGACGGGGCTCTGGGCATCGTCACACCCCCGGACACTACGCCGCTGACCGGGACCGATCCGTACGTCGTGGTCCACCCGGGCGCGGCTGTCGGCGCCCGCGCCTGGAGCCCGGAGCGGGCGGTACGGGCGGTCGCCGCGCTGGACGGGGCGGGGCACCGCGTGGTGGTGACCGGAGGGCCGGCGGAGAAGGAGCTGACCGCCGCCGTGGCCGGGGACTGCGCACTCGACCTCGGGGGCCGCACCAGCTTTCCGGAGCTGGCCGGGGTGCTGGCGCGGGCCGCGGTCGTGGTGACCGGCAACACCGGCCCCTCCCCTCTGGCCGCCGCGGTCGGCACACCCGTCGTCTGCCTGTTCGCCCCCGTCGTCCCCGCCGAGTGGTGGGCGCCCTACCGCGTGCCGTACGTGCTGCTGGGCCGGCAGGACGCGCCGTGCGCCGGGACCCGGGCACGCGTGTGCCCGGTGCTGGGGCACCCGTGCCTGGATTCGGTGACCGACGCGGAGGTGCTGGCCGGCCTCGACTGGCTGCTGAGGACCCGTTGAACCCAAGGAGGAGGTGAGCGCATGAACATCCTGATCTGGCATGTGCACGGCTCCTGGACCACCGCGTTCGTCCAGGGCCCGCACCGCTACCTGGTGCCGGTCCTCCCCGACCGCGGGCCGGACGGCCTCGGCCGCGCCCGCACATATCCCTGGCCCGCCTCGGTCGCCGAGCTGAGCCCCGTACGGCTGCGGGACGCCCAGGTCGACCTGGTGGTCCTCCAACGGCCGCACGAGGCCGCCCTCGCCGAGTGCTGGCTGGGCGGCCGCCGCCCCGGGCGCGATGTGCCCGCCGTCTACGTGGAGCACAACGCGCCGGACGGCGACGTCCCCCACACCCGCCACCCCTGCGCCGACCGGGACGACCTGCGCGGCGTGACCCTGGTGCACGTCACCCACTTCAACCGGCTCCTGTGGAACAGCGGCACCGCCCCCACCACCGTCGTCGAGCACGGCGTCGTCGACCCGGGCCACCGGTACACCGGGGAGCTGGACCGCGCCGCCGTCGTCGTCAACGACCCGGTCCGGCGGGGCCGCACCACCGGCACCGACCTGCTGCCCGCGCTGAGCCGGGCGGCGCCCCTCGACGTCTTCGGCATGCGCACGGAACGGCTCGCCGCCCACCTGGGGGTGACCGGGGACCGTCTGCGCTGCGCGGACCTGCCGCAGGCCCGGCTGCACACCGAGATGGCCCGCCGCCGCCTGTATCTGCACCCGGTGCGCTGGACCTCGCTCGGGCTGGCCCTCCTGGAGGCCATGCACCTGGGCATGCCCGTCGTCGGGCTGGCCACCACCGAGGCGGTCGAGGCGGTGCCCGAGGGCGCCGGTGTGCTCTCCACCCGCCCCGAGGCCCTGGCCCACGCCGCCCGGAGCTATCTCCACGAGCCGCGGGCGGCGGCCGAGGACGGGGCGCGGGCCCGCCGCGCGGCGCTCGACCGGTACGGTCTCAAACGCTTCCTGGACGACTGGGAACGGCTGCTGGACGAGGTGACCCGCTGATGCCGGAGCTGATCCCCCGCGACGGCCTGGCCATCGCCCTCGTCTCGGAACACGCCAGCCCGCTCGCCGCGCTGGGCGGGGCGGACGCCGGAGGCCAGAACGTCCACGTCGCCCAGCTCGCGGCGGCGCTCGCCGAACGGGGCCACCGCGTCACCGTCTACACCCGCCGGGACCGGCCGGACCTGGCGCCGGCCGTGCCGCTGCGGCCGGGCGTCATGCTGCGGCATGTGCCCGCCGGGCCGCCGCGCGCCGTGCCCAAGGACGAACTGCTCCCCTACATGCCGGACTTCGGCCGGTGCCTGGCACGGTGGTGGCGCGACGAGCCGCCCGATCTGGCCCACTCGCACTTCTGGATGTCCGGCCTCGCCACCCTCCAGGCGGTGCGCGAGCTCGACCTGCCGTTCACGCACACCTACCACGCCCTCGGCACGGTCAAGCGACGTCACCAGCGGAACGCCGACACCAGCCCGCCGAGCCGTATCGGCTGCGAGACCGAGGTCGGCGAGGCCTGCGACCGCATCATCGCCACCTGCCGGGACGAAGTGGCCGAACTCGCCGCGATGGGCCTGCCGGTCGAGCGCGCCGCCGTCGTGCCGTGCGGCGTGGACACCGACCGTTTCACCCCCGAGGGGCCGACCGCGCCCCGCCGCTCCCGGCGCCCTCTGCTGGTGCAGGTGGGCCGGCTGGTGCCGCGCAAGGGCGCCGAGATCTCCCTGGCCGCCCTCGCCCTGCTGCCGGAGGCCGAGTTGGTCATCGCGGGCGGCCCGCCGCCCGGCCGCCTCGACGACGACCCGGAGGTGGGCCGGCTGCGCGCCCTCGCCCGCCGGCTGCGGGTCGCCGACCGGGTCCGGTTCACCGGCGGGCTGCCCCGCGAGCAGGTGCCGGCGCTGCTGCGCGGCGCCGACGTGGCCCTGTGCCCGGCGGACTACGAGCCGTTCGGCATCGTGCCACTGGAGGCCATGGGGTGCGGGACGCCCGTGGTCGCCAGCGCCGTCGGCGGACAGCGGGACACCGTCGTCGACCCCGGCACCGGCCGGCTCGTCCCGCCGCGCGACCCGATCGCCCTGGCCGAGGCCGTAGGCGAGCTGCTGGGCGACCCGGGTCTACGTGCCGCCTGCGGCAGCGCGGGCCGCCGCCGGGTGCTGGCCCGCTACGGCTGGGACCGCGTCGCGGCCGCGACCGAAGACATCTACCGCGAGGTGCTGGCCCGGCGCCCGGCCCAGGTCCGCGGAGCGGCATGAACCGACCCCGCTGCCCGCTCTTTACGGGGGCTCTGTTCGCCTCTGGGGCTGCCTCGGCCCCTTCGGCTCACGCTCCCGAACACCCCCGAGCCCCGGGAAGGGAGGCAGGGGCCGCACGGCCGTCCGGCCGGCCCCGTACGCCATGACCGATTCGCTGCGCGCGGCACACGCGCACTGCCAGTCGCTGCAGGACGCGCTGAGCCGCCTCCGGGAACACGGCCTCGGCCAGGTCGCCGCCTGGGGCCGCCAGCTGGCCGCCGTACTGCCGGTCGGCGGGCGGCTGCTGGCGGCGGGGAACGGCGGCAGCGCCGCCCAGGCCCAGCATCTGACCGCCGAGCTCGTCGGCCGCTACCGGGACGAGCGCCCGGCGTACTCCGCCATCGCGCTGCACACCGACACCTCCAGCGTGACCGCCATCGGCAACGACTACGGCTTCGAGGAGCTGTACGCGCGGCAGGTCGCCGCCCACGGACGCCCCGGGGACGTGCTGGTCCTGATGTCGACCTCGGGGCGCAGCGCCAACCTGCTCGGGGCCGCGGACACCGGCCGGGCGGCCGGGCTGCGAGTGTGGGCGCTGACCGGCCCCCGTCCGAATCCGCTGGCCGCGAGCGCCGACGAGGCGCTGTGCATCGGCTCCGATTCCACCGCCACCGTCCAGGAGGCCCACCTGGTGGCGCTGCACCTGATGTGTGAGGCGTTCGACGCGGCGGCGGGTCACCGGCCCGCCTCGGCCGCGGCCGGGGCGCCATGGGGGTCGTGGGGCCGGGGCGCGGCATGACCCCGCGCCGCTGCCGTAACCCCGCCGGACCACGCACTCCCACCCCGCCCCGGAGGTGCCCATGACCGCCCAGCGCCCGCTCGTCGTCGTCGGCGACGCTCTTCTGGACCAGGATCTCGACGGCGAGGCCACCCGGCTGGCGCCCGACGCCCCCGCCCCGGTCGTCGATGTCGTGGCGGACCGCACCCGGCCCGGCGGCGCGGGGCTGGCCGCTGTCCTCGCCGCCCGCCACGGCCGGGAGGTGGTGCTGGTCACCGCGCTGGGCGGCGACCCGGCCAGCGCGGCGGTACGTGCGGCGCTGGAGCCGCGGGTCCGGCTGGTCGAGCTGCCGCTGGACGGCAGCCTGCCGGTCAAGACCCGGGTCCGCGCCGGGGGCCGCCCGCTGGTGCGCGTCGACCGCGGCGGCGGCACCCCCGGCCCGCCGGGCGGGGCCGCGGGCACGGTGCTCCGCGAGGCCTGTGCCGTCCTGGTCTCCGACTACGGCCGGGGCACGGCCGCCGCGCTGCGGCCCCTGCTGGCCGAGGCCGCCCGCGGCCGCCCCTTCGTCTGGGACCCCCACCCGCGCGGGGCGCACCCCGTGCCGGGGGTGCGGCTGGCCACGCCCAACGCCGCGGAGGCGCGCGCCTGGTCCGCCCCGGACCGTGTGGCAGCAGAGGACGACTCGCTGCGCGCCCACGGCGTCCGTGGCGCGCGGCTCGCGGAGCGCTGGCGGGCCGCGGCGGTGACGATCACGCTGGGCGGGCGCGGCGCGATCCTCACCCGCGCGGGCAGCGGCGATCCGATGTATCTTCCCGCGCCCTACGCGGCCGACGGCGACCCCTGCGGAGCGGGCGACTGCTTCGCCGTAACGGCGGTGACCGCGCTCGCGGACGGGGGGCTGCCCGAGGAGGCGGTCCAGCGGGCCGTCGCCGAGGCCACGGCATTCGTGGCGGCGGGCGGGGCGGACGACGCCGCCCTCTGGGACGGTGCCCCGCGGGACGGTCACAGGGGGAACGGTCACAGGGGGAACGCTGACGAATGGGGCGGTGACGGATGGGGCGGGCTCGCGGGCCGTGCCGATGGCGCGGGGGATCCGCCGCCCGCCGACGCCCTCCACCGGCTGCCGCTGGGAGGCGCCCTCTGCCTCGCCGAGTCCGTACGCGCCCGCGGCGGCACCGTCGTGGCCACCGGAGGCTGCTTCGACCTGCTGCACGCCGGCCATGTCGGGCTGCTGCAGAACGCCCGGCGCACTGGCGACTGCCTCATCGTGTGCGTCAACTCCGACGCCTCGGTCCGCCGTCTGAAGGGCCCGGGCCGGCCGATCACCCCGCTGGCCGACCGGGTGCGCGTGCTGGCCGGGCTCGGCTGTGTCGACGCGGTCGCCGTCTTCCACGAGGACACTCCGGAGGCCGTGCTGCGCGTCCTGCGCCCGGACGTCTGGGTCAAGGGCGGTGACTACAGCGTGGACGCGCTGCCGGAGACCGCCGTGCTGCGCGAGTGGGGCGGGCAGGCGCTCGTCCTGCCGTATCTGGACGGCCGTTCCACCACCGAACTCGCCCGCCGGGCCGCCCGCGCCCCCGCCCGGCCCCGCCCGTGACCGAGCCGTATCGCCGCCGGCCGCAGACGCCGAGGGCCGGGACCGGCCACCGGCCCGCCCCGGGCCGCGCCCGCGGGGCGGCCCGCCCGCGGCTGGTGGTGCTGCGCGCGCTGGGCCTGGGCGATCTGCTCACCGCCGTCCCGGCGCTGCGCGCGCTTCGCCGGGCGTACCCGGGGCACGAGTTGCTGCTGGCCGCGCCCGCCCGGATGGCGGAGGCGGCAGCCGCCACCGGAGTGGTGGACCATCTGCTGCCCGCCGAGGCCCCGGGCCGGGCGGTGCCCCGCCGGATCGAGTGGCGCGGGCCGCCGCCCGACCTCGCGGTGGATCTGCACGGCAACGGCCCGCCCAGCCATCTGCTGCTGCGGGGGCTGCGGCCCGTGCGGCTGTTCGCGTACCGGCACCCCGGCACGCCGGAGCTGCCCGGTCCGGTGTGGCGCGAGGACGAACACGAGCGGGACCGCTGGTGCCGCCTGCTGGCCTGGTACGGCGTCCCGGCCGACCCCGCCGATCTGCGGCTTCCGGCCCCCTGCCGCCCCTCCCCCGCCCCGGGCGCGGTGGTCGTGCACCCGGGCGCGGACGCGGCGGCCCGGCGCTGGCCCGCCGCGCGGTTCGCGGCCGTGGCCCGCGCGCTGAGCGCGGCCGGGCACCGGGTGGTGATCACCGCGGGCGACGGGGAGGGGCCGCTGGCCCGCGCGGTGGCACGGGCGGCCGGGCTGCCGTCCTCCCGCGTGCTGGGGGGCGCGGCGGATGTGCCGTTCGCCGAACTGTCCGCGCTCGTTGCCGGAGCCCGGGCGGTGATCGTCGGGGACACCGGTCTCGCGCATCTGGCCACCGCCCACGGCACGCCGTCCGCGGTGCTGTTCGGCCCGGTGGCCCCGCGTCTGTGGGGGCCACCGGGGTCCCCGCTGCACCGCACGCTGTGGCACGACACCACGGGCGGCGAGGCCCGGCCGGGCGACGCGCACGGCGACCG
This sequence comes from Streptomyces sp. ME19-01-6, assembly GCF_033793745.1. Classification (NCBI taxonomy): domain Bacteria; kingdom Bacillati; phylum Actinomycetota; class Actinomycetes; order Kitasatosporales; family Streptomycetaceae; genus Streptomyces; species Streptomyces sp. ME19-01-6. The sequence goes on from NZ_JARAXF010000043.1 coordinate 78,107, forward strand.
CCCCGACGAGCGGCTGCTGCGCATCACGGTGGCCGAGGTGCTGGAGGCCGTCGGCCGCCTGCCCGAACCCGGCGGGCGCTGACCCGCGTCCGCACCACCGCCCCTGACCCCGCCACGGGGTCAGGGGCGGTGGTGCGGACGGCTGGTGCGGGGGTGTCCGGGGGTGTCGGCGCGTCAGCGGTCCTCGCGGGCCTGCCGGGTCGCTGTGCGGTTCTTCTTGCGGATGGCCTCCAGCAGGTCCGGCTTGCTCATCTGGGACCGGCCCTCGACGTCCAGCCGCTTGGCCACGTCGTACAGGTGCTGCTTGGAGGACTGCTCGTCGACCCCCTCGCCGGTGCGGCCACCGGCGCCGCGCGGACGTGCCGACCGCGGGTCGGACGGCCCCTTGCGCCCCTTCTCCTTGCGCTCCCAGTGGTCGCCGATCTTCTCGTACTTGTGCTTGAGGGCGCCGTACGCCACCCGGTGGGCCCGCTCGCCCTCGCCGTACTGTTCGACCGCCGAGTCATGGGCCTTGATCCAGGTGCGCTGGGCGTCCTCTGGGGAGCGTTCCAGCGTCGAGGGAAGCTCCTCGCGTCCAGGCATGGTTGATCACCTCCACTGCTGAACACCTGCCGGGTACCCGCCCGTGGCCGGAAACAACCACCTCCGGGGCGGCCGCGCTCCGGTCAGTCGTGCGCCCCGGCCGTGGTGGCCGCGCCGGTGCCGGCCGCCGCGCCCCGGCCCGGGGCCACGCTGCCGGGTCCGCCGATGCCCAGGGCCACCTTGGTCCAGCCCTGTTCGCGGCGGTCGAAGGCGCGGTATGCCTCGATGGCGTCCTGGGTGCCCGACCAGTGGGTGATCAGCGGGGAGGGGTCGAGCTCGCCGGAGGCGACCATCGAGACCAGATGGGGCAGATAGTGGCGGTGGTGGCAATTGCCCATCTTGACGGTGAGGTTCTTCTGGAACGCCTCGCCGATCGGGAAGTGTTGCGCCTGCGGCGGGTAGACGCCCACGATCCCCAGCGTGCCGGCCTTGGCGGCCATCTGGATGGCCCAGCGGGTGGCCAGCGACGGGGCGTCGCCGGGCCGCCAGGTGCCCTGGTCGTCCGGGTTCTGCTCGGGGGCGGTCTCCCGCACCTCGTGGGCGAACTCCTCCCGCTGCCCGGCCAGGCCGTCGGCCGCGGGGCCGTGGTCCGGGCATGCGGCGTCGATGCCGACGGCGTCGATGACCCGGTCCGCGCCGATGCCACCGGTCAGCTCGCGCACCGCGGACACCGGCTCCTCGGCGTTGAAGTCGACCGTCTCGGCGTGCTGCCGCTGGGCCAGTTCGAGCCGGTCGACGACCCCGTCGACGACGATGACCCGGCCCGCCCCGCGCAGCCGGGCGCAGGAGATCGCGGCCTGTCCGACGGGCCCCGCGCCGAGCACCACGACCGTGTCCCCGGTGCCGATCTCGGCGAGCCCCGCGCCGAACCACGCGGTGGGGTAGATGTCCGAGAGCAGGACGGCCTGCGCGTCGTCCACGGAGTCGGGCAGCGGCACAAGCCCGGTGTGCGCGTACGGGACCCGGGCGTACTCCGCCTGCAGCCCGTCCAGTCCCCCGGCGGGCTCGGGGCCGCCGAAGAAGGTGCTGCCCGCCAGGGGCCCGTGGGGGTTGGCCCGGTCGCACTGGGCGTGGTAGCCGGCCCGGCAGTAGCTGCACACCCCGCAGGCGACCGTGGAGGGGATCACCACCCGGTCGCCGGGGCGGAAGTTGCGCACCCCGCCGGCCACCTCCTCGACGATGCCCACCGCCTCATGGCCGAGGATCCGCCCCTCCCGCATGCCCGTCATGGTGCCCCGCACAAAGTGCAGATCGGTGCCGCAGATCGCCGAGGTGGTGATCCGTACGATCGCGTCATACGCGTCCTGGATCTTGGGTTGATGCACCTCCTCGAGGCGGATGTCGCCGACGGAGTGCCACACGACAGCTTTCATGGTTGCTCTCTTCCTGGGCGACCGGATGGTTGCGGCTACCGGGGTGCCCAGGCGGGAGCGGAGGAAACAGGCGTCAGCGGGCCCGCTCGCTACCAGACGTCGCCGTCGCGCCAGTCGCAGATCAGCTCGGCGGACAGGTCCAGCCGGGCCGCCGCGGGGAAGACGAAGATCCACCCGTCCTCGTCCGCGGTGCGCCTGATGCCCTCGGGGGTGAGCGCCGAGGTCGGCCCCTGCCACCGCTGCCAGCCGCGCGCCAGGTAGAAGTCCCGCCCCTCCTGGCTGGAGGACAGCGCGCCGAGGTCGTACGCGCCGCGCACCACCCGCTCCAACTCCGCCATCAGGGCCGCGCCATGGCCCTGCCGTCGTTTGTCCGCTCGCACCCCGACACCCTCCACATAGCCCGCGCGCAGCGCCCGCCCGCCGTGCAGCAGCCGCCGCTGCACCACGGACGCATGGCCGATCAGCTTGCCGTCCTCCCAGGCCAGGGCGTGGATGCCGCCCAGGGCGTGTTCCCAGTCCTGGTCGCTCAGGTCGCCCTCGAAGACCTCGTACGTGAGGAAGGCTCGTACCGCCTTGAGGCTGGCGGGGTCCAGGTCAGCGGTGTGCGCGGTGCGTACGTCGGTCATGGGCGCCATCGTCACATCCGGCGACCGGGCGGTGCAGCGGAATATCGGCCGCTTGACAAAGCACCGTGCCGGAACGGCAAATGGGAGGGTGTCGCATGACGATTTCGCGAGTGTGCTGACGGGTGTGGGGCCGCGGCTGCGGGCGCTGCGCCAGGCGCGCGGCGCCACGCTGTCCCAGCTGAGCGAGACGACCGGAATCTCGGTGAGCACCCTCTCGCGTCTGGAGTCGGGCCAGCGCAAGCCAACCCTGGAGCTGCTGCTGCCCCTGGCCAAGGCCCATCTGGTGCCGCTGGACGAACTGGTCGGCGCGCCCGCCACCGGCGACCCCCGCATCCATCCGCGGCCCTTCACCCGGCACGGCAGGGTCTTCGTGCCACTGACCCGCCACCTCGGCGGGCTGCACGCCTACAAGATGATCCTGCCGGCCCGGCAGACGTCCGAGGACGCTCGGCCCGAGCAGAAGGTCCACGAAGGATACGAGTGGCTTTATGTGCTCTCCGGCCAGCTGCATGTCGCTCTGGGCGAGAACGACCTCGTCCTCACCGCGGGCGAGGCCGCCGAGTTCGACACCCGTGTCCCCCACGGATTCGCCTGCGCGGGAGACCAGCCCGTCGAGGTTCTGAGCCTCTTCGGAGCGCAGGGCGAGCGGATGCACGTACGGGCCCGCCCCTCGGGCGGCTGACACGGCTCCGGCGCCTCCGGGTGTCGCTCGGCCGGCCCCGGCGGCGTCGCCTCCCTCGCTTCGCTAAACGGCGACCACACAGTCGTCGGAGCTGTTGGTGCCCAGGACACTGACGATCCCGGTGGTGCCATCGCCGAAGAACCGGGAGAACATGCCCGCCGGCCGGCCGCCGAACACCAACGGGCCGAACACCGGGGCGACGTCGACATCGTGTGGCTCCTCCTCGCCGTCGGCGACCATCGCCAGCCGGCAGCTACGGGGCACCACGTACGCCTGCACCACGCTGGTGCCGGTCCCGGCGGCCGTGATGGGCGGGACGTTGCCGGGCCCGGCGGTGGCGCGCTCAGCGACGGTCATGGCCCGCCCCCTCGCCGTTGCCACCCGCGCCGCCGTCCCGGCCGAACCGCTCGGCCCAGGCGTCCCCGCGCGCCACCGTCGCGCGGGCCATCCGGGCGAACGGCGGGCCGACCATGTTCCCGTCCAGGACCGCGATCCCGCCGTCCGCCGCCCGTACGGCCTCCGTCACCCGCCGGGCCATCCGCAGCCCGGCCGGGTCGGGCCGCAGGGCCCGGTTGATCGCGCCCAGTTCGCTCGGATGGACGGTCACCTTGCCGTGGAAGCCCAGCTCGCGCACCCGGTCGATCTCCTCCGCCAGCGTTTCGGGCTCGGCCAGCCGGAAGTTGGCGGTGTCGATCAGGGCGGTGCCGTGCCGGGCGCCGGCCAGGACCATCGCCTGACGGGCCGCGAGCAGGCCCGCCCAGCTGATCTCGATGCCCAGGGCGGCGGCGAGGTCCGCCGAACCGAGGATCAGCCCATCGGAAACCGCCGCGATGGCGTCGATGTCGGCGACGGCCGCCGGGGTCTCCACGGTCACATAGATCTCCGGACGGGTCCCCGCCGAGGCGAGGGTGTCGCGCATCAGCGCCACCACGACCCGGGACTTCACCATCGTCATCACGATGAAGCCGGGCTGACCGGGCATTCGGTGAGCATCACGAGGTCGTGCACCGCCTCGAGGGTGCCCAGCTCATTGACGCGCACGGCGGCGTTCGCGGGCTCCGGCGCCTTCTCCAGCGCCGCCCGGCACACCCTGCGCGCCGCGGCCTTCTCCGGCGGCGGGACGGCGTCCTCCAGGTCGACCAGATGCATATCCGCGTCGTAGGACCACGCCCCCACGACCCGGTCCAGCGACAGCGCGGGCGTGTACAGGATGGAGCGCGAGATCGCCCGGGCGGTGCCCGTCATCTGGCCGCCTCCTGCGGTACGACGATCGGGAAGAACACCAGGGAGACGTAGACCCCGGCCCGGTACACCCGGCGGCCCGCCTCGATGACCGTCTCGTCGCTCATCGGCACGACGCGGATCGGGAAGGTCGCCCCGCTCTGCTCGGTCTCGATGTGACCGAGCGGACGTCCGAGAGCCAGGAGGCCGAGCAGGAACTCCAGGCTCCGCAGGCCCCGAGGGCGAACAGACCGAGACCTTAAAGCCACGCGAGAACGGCCTGTCGGGGGACAAGGCCCTCGAACTCGGCATGCAGCGCCGCTGGACCCTGCACGGCACCGGCCACATGCTCGGGCTCGACGTCCACGACTGCGCCGCGGCCCGCACCGAGATGTACGTCAACGGCACGCTGGAGCCCGGGATGGTGCTCACCGCCGAGCCCGGGCTGTACTTCCAGCCCGACGACCTGACCGTGCCCGAGGAGTACTGAGGCATCGGGGTGCGGATCGAGGACGACATCCTCGTCACCGAGGACGGCACCGAGGAACTCTCGGCCGGCCTGCCCCGGCAGGCGGACGAGGTCGAGGCATGGATGGCCGGTCTGAAGGCCTGATGCGGCGAGGCTGCCGCCCCGCGGCGCACAACGGGGAGAGTCACCGCGGAGCGGCAGCCGGTCCGGGCCGACGTGACCCGGGAGAGCCCCCGGGGGGCGTGGGTTCCCCGAAGGCTCGCCGAAGAGTACGGACCACGGCCCCGTATTGTTCAGCCTTCCACTACATTCGGTTTGCCGCGGCGGCCCGGCCCTTGCCAGGCTGTCCCCATGCCGACCACCCCGCTGCCCGAGCTCGTCGACGAACTCCTCGCCGGCCCCTGCCCCTTGCCCATCGTCTCCGCGGGCGTCCCGGTCCTGCGCCGGCCCGCCCTCCCGTACGAGGGGCAGCTGTCCGCCGAGCAGCTGGACCGGCTGGTGCGGGCGATGCGGGAGACCATGCACGCCGCCCCGGGCGTGGGCCTGGCCGCCCCGCAGATCGGCGTTCCCCTGCGGATCGCGGTCATCGAGGACCCGGCAGAGGTGGGCGCGGAGGTGCGGGAGGCGCGCGGGCGGGTGCCGCAGCCCTTCCGGGTTCTGGTCAACCCGTCGTACGAGCCGGTGGGCGACCCCGGCCGCCGGGCGGCGTTCTTCGAGGGCTGCCTCAGCGTGCCCGGGTGGCAGGCCGTGGTCGCCCGCCCCGAGCGGATCCGGCTGCGGGGGCAGGAGGAGCGGGGGCGCGAGCTGGACGAGGAGTTCGCGGGGTGGCCCGCGCGCATCGTCCAGCACGAGACGGACCACCTCGACGGCACGCTCTACCTCGACCGGGCCGAGACCCGCTCGCTCGCCTCGGCGCGATCCGTCGCCGAACTGTGGTCCCAGCCCACCCCCGTCGACGCGGCCCAGGCCCTCGGCTTCCCCCTGCCGGACTCCGCCGAGCGGTGAACCCTGTCCCGGGCGGCACATGGGCGTCGCCCGGGTGGACAGCGCGTGCGCCCTGATGGACATCGCGTGTCGCGCCCGCGGTGGCACACGTTCGTCACCGACCGGCAGTCGTCGAATCACCGTCCGGACACTGCCGCGTTCTCGTGCCAGGGCAACACTGGCGAAGCCATTCCAGGCCTTCGCTGGTGCTCGATTCCCTGAACGGAGAACAGGAATGCCCGTGCTCTCGACAACCCCGGTTCCGGCGGACGCCGGCTCCTACGTCACCTCGATCGCGGACACCGAAGAGCAGATCCACGCCGCCCAGCGGCTGCGTTACCAGGTCTTCGGACAGGAAAAGGGGGCCCGGCTGCACACCGCCGTCGCCGACCGGGACGTGGACGAGTTCGACGCGGTCATGGACCATCTGATCGTCACCGACACGGCGACGGACACCGTGGTCGGCACCTACCGGCTGCTGCCGCCCGGGCGCGGCGAGCGGCTGTTCTCGGACACCGAGTTCGACCTGCACGGGCTCCCCGCCGAGGTCCGCTCGTCGATGGTCGAGGCGGGCCGGGCCTGTGTCCACCCCGACCACCGCTCGGGCGCGGTGATCAACCTGATGTGGGCCGGGCTCGCCCGGTATGTGCTGCTGTCAGGACACCGCTATCTCGCGGGCTGCGCCTCGGTCCCGCTGGCCGACGGCGGACAGGCCGCGGCGAACGCCTGGCTGCTGGGCACCACCCGGCACGCCGCGCCCGCCGAGGTGCGGGTACGCCCGCGCGACCCCTGGATGCCCACCCGGGCGCTGGTCGCCGAGCCGAGCTACGCCGCGCTGCCGCCCCTGCTGCGCGGCTATCTGCGGATCGGCGCCTGGATGTGCGGGGCGCCGCAACACGAGCGGGACTTCGACGACGCCGACTTCTTCGTGCTGCTGGACGCGGAGCGGATGAACGACCGCCATCGGCGCTACTTCCTGGGCGAGCCCCGATGACTCTCCCGGTGCGGGAGCCCTCGCACACGGGGGTCGCGGGGGCCGCCTGGTCCGCGTGGGCCGCCTGGTCACCGTGTACCGCCCGCTGTGTGGCGCACACCGCCGCGCGCGTACCGGCCGCGCGGGCGGCCGGGCGCACCGCGTCCTTCGCCCGGGTGGCGGCGGGGGCGCTGCTGCGCGGCGGGCGGCTCGCCGAGCCCGACACGCTGCGCGCCCACGCCGCGGCGGTGCTGGGCGCCCTGGACATCCGGCTGGAGGTGCACGGCGGGCCGCTGAGCGTACGGGGCCACCCGGGCACTCTGGTCGTCGCGAACCACATCTCCTGGCTGGACATCATCGCCCTGCTCGCCGTGGAGCCGGTGACCATGCTGGCCAAGCGGGAGGTCGGGCAGTGGCCGGTGGTCGGCTCGCTGGTGCGGCGGGCGGGCACGCTGTTCATCGACCGCGGCACCCTGCGCGGGCTGCCGGACACCGTCGCGACGGTGTCCGGGCGCCTGCGCTCCGGCCACTCGGTCATGGTCTTCCCACAGGGCGTCACCTGGTGTGCGGGGACGGGCGGCCGCTTCAGACGGGCCACCTTCCAGGCGGCGCTCGACGCGGGGGCGCCGGTCCGGCCGGTGACCCTGGACTACTTCCAGCACGGAGCGCCGACCACGGTGGCCGCCTTCGTCGGCGAGGACGACTTCGGCAGCTCCGTGCGGCGGGTCCTGGGCGCCGCCGGGCTGACGGTGCGGGTGCGGATACACCAACCGCTGTCGGCCCTGCCGGGCGTGGACGACCGGCGGACCCTCGCCGCGCGGGCCCAGGCTGCGGTGTGCGGCGCGGAGCTGTCCGCACACGGCTGACCCCGGGCTCCCAGCGGGTGAGGATGGGCAACTCGATGGGCAACTTCATTCGGGCAGAAACGGGCACAAGTCTTTCGGATACGGTCAGGGACAACGGGGCGTGGCATTGGTATACACCTTGAAGCGGACCTAAACACCCGTCACCAGACTCCACAGCCGTTGCCGATACGAGAGAAAGTGGTGACTACCCTTGGCTGCCCACCCCCACACTGCCCAGGTCACCCCCGATCGCACCAGAGCACCCGAAAGGGCCGGCCGGTCTGCCACCGGCATGGCCACGCTCACCTCCGATCTGCGGGTCCTCGCGGGCGACGACGACTTCTTCCGCCACTTCGGCGGTTCGTCGACGGAGTTGTGCGGCCGCGACCTGTTCGATCTGCTGCACCCCAGCGCGCCTTCCGTCCTGCGGGAGCACTTCTCGCGCCTGCACGACGGGCGTCGCACCCGCTTCACCGAGCGCGTCGTCGGATGCCGCACGGACGGCCAGGTGTTCTCCGGCGATCTGACCGGCACGGCCATCGAGGGCCCCTCGGACCAGCTGTCCGCCATCGTCGTACTGGTCAAGCCGGACGACGAGGCGGCCACCGACGAAGCGGCCGCGCTGCGGCGGCCGTTGCTCTCCCCCCTGGAGGCCCGGATACTCGAAGGGGTGGCCACCGGCGCCTCCACCGTGCAGCTTGCCTCCAAGCTCTATCTGAGCAGGCAGGGCGTCGAATACCACGTGAGCTCAATGCTGCGGAAGCTCAAGGCGCCCAACCGCGCGGCCCTGGTGTCCCGCGCCTACGCGGCAGGAATGCTGATGGTGGGCACCTGGCCGGCCCGAGTGCTCCCGGACTTCGTCAAGTAGCCCCCTTTTTCAAGGCTCGGTTCACCTCCGGAGCGCCTCAGCTGTCGACGGTCGACCACGCGGCGGTAGTCGGCTGCAATCGATTGCGGCTCCGCCGCGTGGCGATTGCAGCCTCAGGGCCTGCGTGCGCGCTCCCTTTCACTGCGCACATCAGCGCCTCCGGCGCGGGCGGCCGCGCCCCTTCGGCTCGCCCCCGGCCAGGGTGTCCGCCGCTACCCCGCGGCGAGCGTGGCGGCGACGACGGTCAGGGCGATTACGCCGAGCAGGGCGGCCACCAGCAGCCGGAGCCGCAGTCGGTGGTAGATCTGCTGGTACTCCACGCGCAGTTCCTCGCCGCGCCGCGCCACTTTGCGCAGGGTCTGCTCGGTGAGGTCCCACTGGTCCTGTGCGTAGAGGCGTTCGACCTCCTCGCGCTGGGCGACGGTCAGCCAGTCCAGCCGGCCCGCGAACCGGCGCGCGCGGTCCGAGGTCCGGTCGCGTTCCGCCTGGAGCAGCAGATAGCCCTCGAGTTGGTTGATGCCCATGGCGATGTCGCCGGGGCGCGGGGCGCCGGCCCCGCTCATGCCCCTCTCCCCCGCTCAGTCCCGGCGCGCTCCAACGCACGGGCTTCCCTCGTCACTGCTCGCTCCTCCGTCGCTGCGCGGCTCCTCAGTCCAGCCCGCGCAGCGCACCAAGACACGCACCCCT
>NZ_JARAXF010000044.1:0-76942 GCF_033793745.1 Streptomyces sp. ME19-01-6
CGGCGGCACACGACCCACGCCTGGACTCCGACCTTCTGGAGCAGCTGCTCCAGAAGGCGGGGCAGCAAATCAAGACCCTGGATTCCCTGCATGCCAAAAGCGCATCGGCGCTGCTGTCCCCCACCGAACCGTTGCAACCGACCCCACAAGCCGTTCCGGGAAGAAGGCGCGGACGTGATCAAGCCTGAGCACATCGAGACCCTGCTCAAATCCGATGGCGATGCGCCTGACCTGGCCCGGCACGAGAGCAAAACGACCGGGTGGGAAGGGACACGGGGCGGCTCCACAAGCACCGGCCTCGGCGGCCCTTCGGGATGCTCGGGGTGCTCGGGGTGCTCGGGGTGCTCGGGGTGCTCGGGGTGCTCGGGGTGCTCGGGGTGCTCGGGGTGCTCGGGGTGCTCGGGGTGCTCGGGGTGCTGCGGAGTATCCGTCCTGTGGTGGACATCGGGGTCGATCACCGGCACGGACGACTACTGCTCGCGCGGTGCCGCTGGCCAGGTCTCCATCCGGCCGGGCCCGGCAGCCCTACGAGCTGCGCTTGCCGCTGGGCACGTCGATCAGCTCTTCTTTGCGCATATCGTGAACACCGCTGAGACCCGTCTCGCGGGCCATATCGCGCAGCTCGTCCACGTTCATCTCGCGAAGTTGCTCCTCGGACGCGTCGGTCTCCTCCGGCGCTTCCGTTCCGCCGCGCCTGGAAGCTCCGGCAGGGGTCGTCGCACTGGGCGGTGAGATGTGTGGTTCCAGAACTCGGCCCGGCTCGGTGACCAGCACTGATGAGTGAAGCAGCACGGGCTGGGAAGAAATTCGGATTGTGCCGCTACGTCTGCTCTATTTGATCTTCACCCGGCTGCACGGCTTGGTCGGGCTCATTCGCCGTTCCTCCACCTCCAAGGACATCGAGCTGCTCGTGCTGCGGCACAAGGTCGCGGTGTTACGCCGCACGAACCCCAAGCCGCGCTTTACCTGGGCCGACCGTGCCTACCTCGCCGCGCTGATCCGAAAGCTGCCCCGCCAACTGCGACAGCACCGTGTGGTCACGCCCGACGCGATTCCGCGGTGGCACCGCCTACTAATACTCCAGCTGTAGATCGTGATCTTCATGTCTGGGATGCGACTTGTCGCCGGTAATGGCTGGTTCGTGATCGTGCCTGGTGGCGACGCCGCCAGTCGGACCAGCTGAGTCGGTGGGCCAGACCGTGGAGAGGCCGGACTGCGATCAACAGGAAGAGATGTTGGATCTCGTTGCAGATCAGCGGGATCAGGTCGTCCGGTCCCGGGCGGTGGGCGTGTTCGTCGGCGCGGACGACGGCGAGGAAAGCATGGGCGAACATGGCGAGGGTGACCCAGCGGCTCCAGGAATGATAGCGGCGGAGTTGGTGTTCATCGAGCCCGGTCAGTGTCTTCTCAGCTTGGAAGGTCTCCTCCACCCGCCACCGGGAGCCGGCTGTCCTGACCAGGGTATGCAACGGGACCGGCACGGTGGAATGGCAGCGTTGGTAGGCGAATTCACCGCCGTTGCGGCTACGGCGGATCAGTAGCTGTCGGCAGCCGGTCGCCGGCTCTGCAAGGTCGATGACGGCCCAGTCGTAGAACCGGTGGCCTTTCGCGCCGCGTCCGGCCGACGGCTTCTGCCAGGCCCTTTTGGGCAGCTTCGCCGCCAGCGCGTCGACGCGGGACTTCCCTGCGTGAGTGGCTACTTCGGCCGATCAGGCCACCGCCATGACATAGCCCAGGCCGCGTTCTTCCAGGGCCGCCCGCAGTTTCGGGTTGCCGCCGTAGACCTCGTCACCGGTCACCCAGGCGATGCGGTGTCCGGCGTTCAGGAACCGTTCGATCATCCTCCGGGCCAGTTCCGGCTTGGTGGCGAAGACGGTGTCCTCGCCGAGCCCGGCCGCCTGGCAGCGATCGAGATCGGAGGTCCACGAACGCGGGACGTACAACTCTCGGTCCACCGCCGCATGCCCGTGCCCGCCCGCATAGACGAGATAGACGGCGACCTGGGAGTTCTCGATCCGACCTGCCGTGCCGGTGTACTGGCGCTGGACCCCGACGGTGTGGGTGCCCTTCTTCACGTCGCCGGTCTCGTCCACAACCAGCACCGCAGCCTCGTCATGGAGATGCTCGACGACGTACTCGCGGACGTCATCGCGCACGGCATCGGCGTCCCAGGACGCCCGGCACAGCAGGTGCTGCATGCCGTCCGGAGTCTTCTCTCCGGCCCATTCCGCGATCGTCCAGCAGTTCTTTCGAGGCAGGTCCGACATCAAACCCAGCACCAACCGCTTGGCCCGCAGCCGGGGTTCGACCCGGGCGAACCGGCCCGCGATACGGCCCATGACCACCTCGAACGCCTCCCGCCAACGACCCGGATCTATGCTGTGACCTGCAGCCACCGACTCCTCTTTCGTTTTGTCTTCACAAACGACGATGATCATCGGTGGCCGTACCCGCACACGGAACTACTCCCCACCAGCAAGATCATGATTTACAGCTGGAGCGCTAAGCGCCATTGGTGGTAGGGAGGCTCCTGTCGTGCATCCGGGTCGCCAGGGTGGACAGGGCCGTGTTCATCGCGATGTAGAGAGCACCGATGACGAACGCGGTGGGGAGAATGTTGTGATAGCCGGTGTAGATGAGCTGCCCGGTCCGGACGAGATCTTCGTAGGCGATCACGAAGCCCAGTGCGGTGTCCTTCAGGGCGACCACGCACTGATTGATGATGGACGGCAGCATCGAGCGCACCGCCTGCGGGAGCAGGATGAGGGCAGTGATCTGGTGCTTGCGCAGGCCGAGGGCACTCGCTGCCTCCCCTTGGCCACGCGGGACGGCGAGGATCCCGGCCCGGATGACTTCGGCGAGTACTGACCCGTTGAACAGTGCCAGCGCGATGACCAGGGCGCCGAACTGCCCTATTACGTCGGCGAACCCGAGGAAGAGAAAGAGGATCAGGAGTAGGAGGGGGATGGCCCGGAAGAACTCGATGACGGCCGTAGCAGGGATGCGGACGAGTCGATGGCTCGACAGCCGGGCCGCAGCGAGGAGGATGGCGAGCACGAGTGCCAGCGCGATGCCAGCCGCTGCCGCCTTCAGGGTTGCGAGCAGTCCCTGACCGATGCCGTTGAGGATGTCCGGGTCGGTGAAGGGCTGCCACATCTGCTCGTCGAACTGTCCGTTGTCGGCCAGCCGGAGGATGGCCGCGGTGAGCGCGCCGCTCAGCAGGAGGAGGGATGCGGCGCCGAGGCGGCGTTGGCGTCGGCGGGTGGCCGGTCCGGGGGTGTCGTAGAGGAGGGGGTTCATCGCCTGACCGCCCATCGGTTTTCGAGCAGGCGTGCCACTGCGGAGATGGCGAAGCCCAGGAGGATGTAACCGGCCGCGATTCCGAAGAAGGCCGCGTACAGGCCGTCGGGGTAGTCCCTGATCAGGCTGTCAAGCTGGAAGGTGGCCTCGGTGATGCCGAATACCTCGGCGACCGCAGTGTTCTTCAGCAGTGCGATGAAGACGCTGGCCAGGGGGCCGAACACGGAGCGTACAGCCTGGGGGAGGATGACCAGCCGCAGGGATTGGGTGAACGTGAGCCCTATGGCCCGTGCGGCTTCGGCCTGTCCGAGGTGGACGGTGTTGATTCCGGACCTCAGGACTTCGCAGACGAAGGCGGCGGTGTAGAGGCTGAGGGCGGTTGCTGCGCGGGTGAAGAAGCTGAGTTCGACGCCGACTTCGGGCAGGCCGTAGCAGATGACGACGAACAGGAGTACCAGCGGGGTGTTGCGGACGATGTCGACGTACCGGGCGGCTGTGCCGCTGAGCACGCCGATGGGGCCGACCCGCATGATGGCCAGGATGGCGCCCAATGCTGTCGCGCACAGGGCCGAGATGGCCAGGAGTCTCAGGGTGAGGGCGAATCGACGCGGCGGGCAAACCCCATCTCATGCGTGACGACGATCATCGTCATGCCGTCACGGGCGAGATCCGCCATGACATCGAGGACCTCGTTGATCATTTCCGGATCGAGTGCCGAGGTCGGCTCGTCGAAGAGCAGCACCTTCGGGTTCATCGCCAGTGCGCGGGCGATTGCGGCGCGCTGCTGCTGGCCGCCGGAGAGCTGCGCCGGATACTTGAGCGCCTGCTCAGCGACCCCGACCCGCTCGAGCAGGGCACGGCCGTTGCGCTGCGCGTCCTGCGACGTTTGCCGGCGCACGCGTATCGGCCCGAGCGTCACGTTGTCCAGCACCGTCATGTGCGCGAACAGGTTGAAACTCTGAAAGACCATGCCGACGTCGGCACGCAACCGCGCCAGCTCCTTGCCCTCTGCAGGCAGCGGAGTCCCGTCGACGTTGATGCGACCGCTGTCGATCATCTCCAGGCGGTTGATGACGCGGCACAGTGTGGATTTGCCCGAGCCGGACGGGCCGACCACGGCCACGACCTCGCCCCGGTCGACGGTCAGATCGATACCTTGGAGTACGTGGAGCGCGCCGAAGTGCTTGCTGACGTCTTCGAGGACGACAAGGGGGTCGTCGCCGGGCCGTTCGCAAGCGTGGGCGGGAGGGATCGAGGCAGGGGTCATGCAGCACCTCTTGGGCTTTGACCGCATGAGTGGTGCGTCGGCTGGCAGCGTTGGCATGAGGCAACGCCATGACGACTACACGAACGTCATGGGTATGCTGAACTAAAGTGATGACAGAGAACCCCTCTTTCCGTTAGGAGTCAAGATGGCAATAAGTGATTATTCGAGTCGGGCGGCGCTCACGGCCGTCGATCTCGTCAACAGTTACGACGTGATGACTGGCGGTGATGAGTTGACCTCGGAGGCCGCGGCTGCCGCGCTGCTCGGCAAGCGTGGCTGGGTGCTCGACCGCCCGCTGTCCGGCTCCGACCTGGACCGGTTGCGGGCCCTGCGTCCCCGCCTGCGGTTCGTCTTCGGGAACTCCGTGGTTCGCAAGTCGGTCGAGGATCTCAATGGAATCCTGCGCGAGCTTGGTGCTCAGCCCCAGCTCAGCGACCACGATGGCAGCTGGCACTGGCACTATGCGCGCCCCAGGGCCCCGCTCGCCGAGCGGGTCGCGACCACCTGTGTGGTGGCCCTGCTCACCGTCATTGCGGACGGGGGGGAGTCCCGCCTGCGCATCTGCGAGCGAGTGGAGTGCGGCAACGTCTTCGTGGACGCGTCGCGGCCCGGATCGCGCCGGTTCTGTGACGCCAAGGGTTGCGGCAATCGGGTGCACGCCTCGGCCTATCGGGAGCGCAAGCGGCAGCAGGCGAACTGACGGCCACCGTAGCCACTCGAGAGAACTCAGTAGTTAACTGAACTTGACTGATGACGATTCGATTGCCTACCGTCGTATCACCCAATGGCGCCCCTCGCTCATGAGGGGTTCGCCCGGATCGTTCATGAGAGGCAGACATGGCTGCTGCACCGCTGCCCGCGACACCGCGGCTCATCACGTTCGACACCTACGGGACCCTCATCGACTGGGACTCCGCGCTGCGTGCCCACATGGCACAGCTGTTTGCCGGCCAGGGCGTGAAGTTGAATGTCGCGGAGTTCTACCAGCGCTGGTACTACGGCTTCGCACTCCCCGCCGTCTCCGGGCCCTTCCAGCTCTACCGTGACCTGCTGAAGAACACGATGGCCGAGGCCCTGGCCGAAGCGAAGGTCGACTTCGACCCGGCGGAACTCGATGTCCTGGGCGACGTCATGGCCCAGGCTGATCCGTTCCCGGACACCGTTGCCGTGCTGGATGAGCTCAAGCGGCACGTTCCGCTGGCAACGATCTCCAACAGCCAGCGCGACATCCTCCAGGCCAGTGCCAAGAAGCTGGGCGATCCGTTCACCTATGCCATCACCGGCGAGGTCGTCCAGGCATACAAGCCCGACCGGGCCCTGTTCGACCTGGTGATGGAGCGCGCGGGAGTCGAGCCGCACGAGGTCGTCCACGTGGCGCAGTCCCAGTACGTGGACCTGCCCCGGTCCGTGCCGCTGGGCATGCCGACGGTGTGGATCAACCGGCAGGGCCAGACGCTGAGGCGGGAGACTCCCGCTCCCACCGCCGTACTGCCCGACCTGACCGGGCTGCTGTCCCTGCTCGGGCTCGTCCCTACTGGTGAGGCCCGCTCATGACGGCCCGCCCCCGCGTTTCCGACGCCGTACGCCGGCTGCACCTTCCTGAACGGCGAGAGCAGCTCGGGGTGTCCGTGCGGGAGGCCGACCGTCATGTCTCGGCGAGCCTGGACTCGCAGGTGATGGACACGACGCACTTCGACACTGTGCGTTTCCCGCCGCCGCCCTGGGCCTCGGAAGCCTTCATCACGGCCGCCGCCGACGGCCGCAACGCCTACACCCCTTACCGGGGATCAGCGCCGGTCCTGGAGTCGGTCGCCGGTGAACTGGTCACCAGAATGGGCGTGCTGGTCGATCCCGAGCAGAACATCCTGATCTCCCCGGGCACCCAGGCCGGCCTGTTCTCAGTGCTGTCCGCCGTGGTCTCCCCGGGCGACAGGGTGGCACTGTTCGACCCCGACTACCTCTTCAGCGAGCGCATCCTGCGCTTTTTGGGTGCCACCGTCCACCCCGTTCCGCTCGTCGACAGTGACGCGGGGCTGGCGCCGGACCTCGACGAACTCGAGAGGGCATTCCGCGCCGGCGCGACGACCGTGCTGTTCTCCCACCCCAACAACCCCACCGGCGCCCTGTATCCGCCGCACGTCCTGGACGGCATCGCCGCCCTGGTCAGGGAGCACGACGCGCTGGCGGTCGTCGACGAACTGTACGCCCGCCTGGTCTATGACCAGCCCTTCTCGCACCTCGTCAGCCGGCCCGGCATGCGCGAGCGCTGTGTGACCATCACCGGCCCCTCGAAAACCGAGTCCCTCAGCGGATACCGGATCGGCGTGGTCGTCGCACCCCAGGCCATCGTCGATGCTGTCGAGGACGTACTCAGCGCGATGGCCCTGCGTGCCCCCGCCTACTCCCAGCACCTGCTGACCCGCTGGCTGCGCGACGACGAGCAGTTCATCCAACAGCGCCTCGGTGAACTCCGCTCCCTGCGCGACCACACCCTCCAGCGGCTCGCCGAGGTACCCGAACTGCGGGTCACCTGCCCTCCGGCCACCGCCTATCTCTTCGTCGACGCGACCGCCCTGAAAACCCCTGATCACATCCTGGCGGAACGACTCGTCCGCGACGCCGGCGTACTGATCAGCCCGGGATACCAGTTCGGCGCCCGCGGTGTGGGGTCCTTCCGGCTGTGCTACGCCCGCGACGAGACGCTGTGGGACGAGGCCCTGACTCGGATGAACAACGTCTTCCGCAAGCTCAGTCACTAACAGGAGACGGCCGCGGCCGGACTGATCCGCTCAGGCTGGCAGGCCCGAGGCCGCCCGGGCCCGCGGCTCCTGCCAGCACTTCCAGGACCACCCGCGCCTTCCAGAAACGGATACCCTTGTGAGCGCCACACCCACCAGGCAACTCATCGACTGCCTTGGCGTCTTCGCCTACGACAAGCTCCCCGCGGAGGTCGTCAAGCAGGCCAAGAACACTCTCTACGACGGCATCGGCGCGCTGCTCGCGGCGACCTCCCACCGCTACCCCGTTATGTCCCTGCTGGAGAAGATGGTCACCGAGGCGGGCGGCGCCGGTGAATCCCGGGTCGCCGGCTCGCCCCTGCGCACCAACCCGGCGACCGCCGCGCTCGCCAACGGCACGCTGGCCTACTACTGCGACATCGAAAGCCACCACCCCTCCGCCATCGTCCATGCCATCGCCGTGGTCGGACCGGCAGCGCTCGCGGTCGGTGAGCGTCAGCACTCCAGCGGAGCGGATGTCCTGGCCGCTATCGTGGCGGGCATCGACGTCGCCGCACGCGTCAGCTACGCGCTCAGCCCTGCCGAGCAGTACGCCCGCGGCTTTCACCCCAGCACGGTGGCGGGAACCTTCGGCAGCGCTGTCGCCGCCGGTCTCCTCCTCGGGCTGGATGACGAGCAGTTCACCAACGCCTTCGGTCTTGCCGGGACGAGTACCTGCGGCCTGATGTCGTGGGTCGACGACCCCTCCGAGCAGTCCCGCCCGCTCAACATCGGTCTCGCATCCCAGGCCGGTGTCCAGGCCGCCATGCTCGCCGCCACCGGCTTCAAGGGACCGGACGACATCTTCGGCGGCAAGTACCCCTTCGGTAAGGCCTTCACCGGCCAGTGGGACCAGGACGCCCTGCTGGATCAGATCGGCGAGCGGTTCGAAGTGACGGAGCTGTTCTTCAAGCGCAACTCCTGCTGTGTCTTCATCCCCGCCAGCCTGGACGGCCTGCTCGACATCCTCCAGAGCGAGGACATCACCGTCGACGACATCGCCTCCGTCCACGTCCGTGCCCCACAGTCCTCCTACCACGTTGTCGACAACAACCCGCTGCGCTCGCACTGCGCCCAGTACGTGCTCGCCGTCGCCGCACACCAGGGCCACGTCGACTTCGCCGACATCATGGAAGACCGCCGTTCCGATCCTGCCATCGCAGCGTTCGCCAACCGGATCACCCTCACCGGCGACGACCTCTTCGACCAGCGCTCCGGCAGCCTGCGCCAGTCGGTGGGATCGATCACCCACGTCACCACCCACAGCGGCGCGGCCTACGTCCGCGATGTCGAATTCCCCCTCGGGGCGGCCCAGAACTCCCTGTCCGACGAGGACCTCCAGCACAAGTTCACCACCCTCACCAAGGACGTCATCGACGCCGACAGGGCGACGCAGATCAAGAAGCTGATCGACGAACTGGACAAGGTGGACGACATCAACACCCTCACCCGGCTGCTCGAGTCCGGACCCAAGACGTGACCACCAACCCCGCCAAGCCCACGCGGTCTGTCACCCCTCCCGTGCCGGCCGGCGATTACACCGTCGCCCGCCGTGCCGCGGAGCTGGTGTTCATCTCGGGAATGACACCCAAGGACGGCACCACACTGCTCGCCACCGGCAGGCTCGGCGAGCAGATCTCCATCGAGGAGGGACGAAGCCTCGCCGCAGTCGCCGCGAGCCGCGCCCTGACCGCAGCCACAGCTGTCGCCGAGCAGGCAGGAACGACCCTGCATTCGGTGGTGTCCATGACCGTGTACGTCGCGGTGGCAGCGGACTTCACCCGCATCAGTGAGGTCGCCGACGGCGCCTCCGCCACGCTGGTGAAAGCCTTCGGCCGGGAGTCCCTGCCCACCCGCACCGCCGTCGGTGTCGCCACACTGCCCGGCGGAGCCCCCGTGGAAATCCAGCTCATCGCCACCATCGCCAGCCCAGCTGCGTAGCCGGCAAGGAACACGGAAAATCCCTACCCAGATCCACCATCACAGGTGATCTCCCAAAGCCTCCCCGCAGTCGCCATCCGGGTGACCGCAGGGAGGCTTGCGGTGCGGCGTCCCCAGCGCGGAACACGACTGTCCGGCGAGGGCCTGAAACAGCCTGCGCCTCCAGGCCCGACTACACCAATCCGAGGGAATCTGCGTGTAGTCACTGGTCGCGAAGCCCAGCCTATATACGCGAGGATATCCCTGGAACCCCGATCACCGGGTTGACACCCTGCTGCGAGACGGCGACGTCCGCGACAACATCCATGTCGACAAGGCGAGCCTCGCGAAGGCGCCCCGGCCGAAGCTCGATCTCGTCCTTCATCTGCTGCGTTAGGGCGACATGTTGAAAGGATCCCGGCTCGACCGGCTTCCCTGCTCAGTGTTAGATCGGGTCACCCTCGGCGCCGACTTGCGCGAGCACGGGATCGGGCTGCACGTCAGCGGGCAGGACATCGACACCTCCACGATGGAGGGCCTGGCAATGTTCGATGCTGTCCGTGCTCGCCGGGCTCCAGCGTGAACTTTCCAACCGGCGACGACGCCATCAGCCCGGGCCGGGCCTGCTACTACGAACAAACCTCCCACCGACCATGGAGATCACGATCTACAGCTGGAGTACTAAGAGGTGGCGCGGATAGGGGCGGTCATGGTCGACGGTTCGGGCGTTCGTCCCAGCGGTGAGTTGTCCATGCCCGCCGGGATCAGACTGCGCACGGTGATGATCGTGTCGACGAGGTCGAAGAAGGCGTCGACGACGGTGGCGCGCCGCTCGTAGCAGCGGGCGCGCCGGGCGAGCTGCCGCACGGTCAGCCGGCGGCTCCGCCGCCAGGGGTGGGGCGGGCGGAAGGCCAGGTGCTGTGAGTTCGACGGAGCCGACGGTGGGTTCGCGGTGGAGGGTGCGCAGTGCGGGGCAGGGGCGATACCGTCCACCGGACAACCAATGATCTTTCGACCCGCTTCGGAGTAGCCCGTGAGTGACGCTTACTCTCCCGTTCCGGAACTCAATAGGCTCAAGGAGTTCGACGAGCGATGTGGAAGCGAGTACTACGCCAACGGATTCGAGCTCGTTGAGTTCGGCAAGCCCAGCGGTGCCGAGACATACTCGGAGGAGCAAGAGTTCGTCGACAGCTTCTTGTGCTTCGCCCGCGCCAACAGATCCGGTTCGGACTATGCGTTCTGGCGCGTCGACGACCGTGAGGACCTGGCCACTTTGCCCGTGGTGGTCTTTGGAGACGAGGGCGGAATATGTGTCGTCGCCAGCAACCTCCGGGACTTGTTTCGGCAACTCGGATGTGACTGGTGGCAGTGGCCTTCCTGGGAGACGGCCCAGTTCATGGAGCCCGACCTTGATGACAAGCCCAGCCCACGCCATGGGGACTATCTCGAATGGCTGAATGAGAACTTCGGCCTTACCCCACCGGACAATCCCAACGAGCTCCGGGACGTCGCAGAGGCCGAGTTCGGCGCTCTGTTGGAGAGCTGGGTGGATCGCTTCTACCAAGACGAGTAGGAGCTGCGACCTGCGATGCCTGACAACACTCCGTCAGCTTCCGGTCATGCGGCGGAACTCAGCGAGCGACGTCGTGGATGCGGACGGGAACCGGTTCGCCGGCCGGCCGCCACTGGCGGCCGGTGTTCTGGTGCTCGCGCGCTTGCTCGTTGAGGTGGCGGAACTGGGCATCCCGGTCGGCATGCTGGCCGCCCTCGAGTGTCTTGGCGTTCGCCTGCAGGCTGAAGCCTTCCTCCCGCAGCAGACCGGCAACAGTGTCGGCACTGGCCTTGTGCCCGGCCTGGGTCAGCTCCCGCGCGAGGGTGCGGGTGGACTTCACTGTCCAACGCAGCGGCGACATCGGATCCCCGCGCTCGTCGGGCTCGACCAGCTCAAGCAGGGCCGGTCGCAGCCCCGGGTCGAGATCCGTAAGCCGCTTGCGTCCGCCGCCCGGCCGCCGCGCCCGCCCCAATGGCTCCTCACCGGCCTCCAGCTCGAACACACCCTTGCGGACGGTCGTCTCGCTCACCGCGGCCGCCCGGGCGACGGCCCGGATGCCGCCATGCCCCAGCCCCCGGGCTTCCGCGGCCATCAAGAGCCGCCGCTGCCGCTCGTCGAGATGCGGCCACAACACCTCAAACTTCGCAGCAAGTTGATCACGAACCTCGCCCGGGATGCACATACCACACCAACGAGCCCCACAACGGGAAGCAACACCTTGATTTCCCGCAAGCCCCAAGGGTTGTCCCGTAACTACTGATCGGGGCGGACGCCTCGGACATGTGCGATCACGTCTGGTTGGCCCAGGCCGGCACGGTTGATCCGGCCTCGGCCTCGGTCAACTCCTTCTGCGGCCAGTCGTTTCCGCAGCATGGGGGGCGCCAATGGGGTTTCGAAGCCCTCGCTGAGGCCTCGCCCCGTATCTGCGTACTCGTAGCGGACCGCGTAGATCCTTCCCTGGTGATGCCACTCGCAGCGAACCAGAGGCCGCGCGAGAACCACCTCCAACCACTCTGCTGCTCTGTTCGCCAGCACCGAAGGGCTGCCAGCGGCTTCGAAGGTGAACTCACTCGTGGACTGCTGGACAGTGAAGTCCTGGTTGTGGAGTTCGCCCCCACGGATGGCGGAGCCGTCGAAGTGGGCGCCCACCGTCAGAACTACCCGGTTGCGTTGCGGGTCATCGATGTCCAGATAGACGATCAGCTGGCCGTTGGAGGTGTATGCCGTTGGCAGCACGACGGTGTTGAGCGGGTCCACCAGCCAGGATCCCGCGCGTTCGGCCAGAACGTCCACGAACGCGCGTTGCGCGACGTCCAGGTCGTCTTGGTCGTACTCGAACCAGGGGATCTCATCCATGACCGCACTCTACGGGCGACACAAAGGCTGTTCAGAAGCTGCTGGCCGCAGGTGAGACGATCTTGATGTGGCTGGTGTGATCACAGCGTCGGAGCCGTCCTGGATAGCCCCGTTCACCGGGCTGAGCCCGCGCGCCTTCGGGAAACTGGTGACCGTACTGCGGCGTGAGTGTGCGGCCGCGGTCCGCAAGGGCCGGCCCTGGAGTCGTCCGCTGAGCCCCGCAAGCGGTTCGCCAAGGACACGGTGCTGATCGTGGACGGCACTCTCGTGCCCACCCGCGATCAGGCGATGGAGTCGGCACCCGGTACGTGCATGTCCTCGGAGTGACCGACCATCCGGACGGACCGTGGACCACGCAACAAGCCCGCGGTTTCCTGATGGACCTCGGCCACCGCGCATCCGAATTCGACTACCTCATACGCGACCAGGCCGGCCAGTTCAGCAGGTCGTTCGACATGGTCCTCGCAAGCGCGGACATCAAAGTCACGAAGATCCCCCGCGGTGCCCCCGAGCGAATGCGTACGCGGAGAGATTCGTACGTACCGTCCGCTCAGAGGGCACTGAGCGGATGCTCATCTTCGGCCGACGTCACCTACGCACCGTGCTGAACGAGTACGTCCAGCACTACAGCGGATCAGGCACCGACAGTGCCTCGGCGGGCCCTTGCAAGAGCCCAGTTTCCGGCACCCACACGGCAAACGCGTCGCCTTGTCAGGCAGCTCAACATTCGGCTGTCAAGTGTCCCTCCAATCAACGGAAGCGGTCTGACCTGTACGGATGGTTAATTCGCGAATCAGATTCCTGGCTGGTGAATGGTTTGCGATAGCGGCCGAAGGTGGCCACACGCCGGAATCCGACGCTCTCGTACAGCTCGTAGGAGCGGTAGGGGTTCGCGGCCCCTGTGTACAGCCGGGCGCTGTGCTCGCCTTGTCGGGCCAGCGCGTGCAGACCGGCGAGGAGCAGCTCCCGGGTAAGGCCCCTGCGTCGCCGGTCCTTCCTGACACTTAGTGGTCGGCTCCGGAAGTCCTTCGTAGGTTGATCATGCTGCCAGGCTGGCAGAAAATTCCTCCTGGTGATCGGCGGCGTGCCGGTCGAGCCCGGCCAGCAGATCGTCCAGGTCGGAGGTGGTGAACTTCCACTGGAACAGTTGTGCCGTGGCGTTGTAGCGGTCTTCGAAGGCTCGGAGCCGGTCCGCGACCTGGGCAAGGTCGGTGTGGTCATTCGGCGAGACGACCTTGCGCTGCACGACGGAGAAGAAGATCTCCACCTGGTTCAACCAGGAGGCATGCACCGGGGTGTGCACCAGCACCGCGTTCGGGAAAGCGGCGGCCAGCCGGTCTGCGGCCTTCTTGCCGCGGTGGGAGGAACCTTTGTCCACGACCCAGAACACCCGCTTCGCGTTGGCGTACGGCTGTTGGATCATGATCTGGGTGACCAGGGTCATGAACGCGTCGATGCCAGTGCGCGGTTCGGTGCGGCCGAAAACCTTGGCGGCGTGGACGCCGTAGGCGGCCAGGTAGGCCAGCGCGCCGCCGCGGCCGTAGGTGTGGTTCACGGGCATCGCGCGGGCCTGGCCGAGGGCGAGCGTGGGGTGGCAGCGGCAGCGGGCCTGGATGGAGGTCTTCTCGTCCGCGCTGATCACGTACTCGTCCGCGCCGAGCGGCTCGCGGTCCCAGATGCGGGCGTACAAGTCCAGGACGCGGGCCGCCTTGGGGCGGAAGTCGGGGGCGCTGATGAAGATCCAGGAACGGTACTGCCAGGGCTTGATCGCGTCCCGGACGATCCAGCGACGCACGGTGGAGGTCGACATGAACGCGGTGATGCCCCGCGACATGGCCTCGCGGGCCAGCTCCGGGCACGACCAGTGCGACAGCGGGGTGCCTGTCTCGGCGGGAAGCTGACAGGCCAGCGCCTTGATCTGCGCGACCTGGATGGGCGTGAAGATTGGGGGCCGTCCTGGGCGCTTGCGGTCAGCGAGCTGGGAAAGGCCCAGGGCGGCGAACCGGCCTCGCCATGTGCGCACGGTGTCCACGTGCACTCCCACCTCGACGGCGATACGCGCATTGGACCATGCCCCGCGCCGCCGGGAGAACGATCCACGCCCGCACCCGGGCCGTGTGCTCGGTCCTGTGACCGTAGGCGGCCTTCTTCAACCGGTGCCGCTCGGCGGCGGTGAGTACTATCAGGCGCGCGGTGACAACAGGCAAGACAGGCAGGCCGATCAGCAGAAGTGGATCAGGGACGGCCACAGCCTGCCGCAGCCGGTCCGACTCCGGGCGACGTGGCTGGTTCCTGAATAATCCAGGCCATGGAGACGAGTAGAACGAAGAGGAAGCCGCTGACGGTGGCCACCGTCCAGCCCGTGTGGGCCGGAGCGGATGTCATGGCGAACGTCAGGGAACATGCACTGGCCATCGAGCAGGCACACGCGAGATTGGTGGTCTTCCCCGAGCTCTCCCTCACGGGATACGACCTCGGCGCGCCCTCGCTGGCTGTGGACGACCGTCGTCTCAGGCCCTTGGTGGACGCTTGCCGTGTCGCCGGCTCGGTGGCGCTGGTCGGCGCGCCGATCGGCGACGAAGACGGCCGCGAGTACATCGCTACTTTGGCCGTGACCGGTGACAGCGTGACCGCGGTATACCGGAAGATGTGGCTGCACGGGGCCGAGTTCGACCGGTTCAGCCCCGGCGAGAAGCCGGTGGTGGTCACCGTCGATGGATGGAGACTCGGATTGGCCATCTGCTACGACGCTGCCGTACCCCAGCACGCCGCCGACTCGGCAGCACTCGACATCGACGCCTACGTGGCCAGTACCCTCTACGGCTCTGGCCCCGACTCCGCGGCTCGCCGAGATGCCCATATGCGAGAGCGCGCCGCTGCCCATGGCGTCTGGGTCGTTCTTTCCACAGCGGCCGGCCCCAGCGGCTCCTTCGCGCAGACCTCCGGCGGCTCGGGCATCTGGGGGCGGAGCGGAGAACTAGTCACCCAGGCCGGTCGTAACGCGGGCGAGATCACGACGGCTCTGCTCAACTGACGAGCGATTCGAGTTCTATCTCACCGTCTTCGACCCCCGACCCCCGACCCGCGAACGCACCCGCTGACGCCGGGGTCAACTAAGGGCTCCGGCAAAGTCGTTGATCACGCTGTCAGGAGCAGGTTGATTGGGCGGGTGGCGTCGCGGGGCGTGATGTCGGAGCGCGGCGGCGATGACGGTTCGGAATTTCCTGCAGCGCGCCTGAACCTCACCCAGCGTCGCGGAAAGATCGATGGATATCTCATCTCAGAAGTGATCCAGCAACTGCGTGAATCTCTCGAGCCTCAGGACCCGGTTGTCCTGCATGTCCAGCTCTTCGTGCTCGAGCACCCACGTGTTGTCGTTGGGTATGAAGATCGCGTTCATCCCGGCCCGCCGGGCCGGAACGATGTCCGACTTCGGGGAATTTCCGATCATCCATATCGCGTCAAGCGGCCACCGACTGCTCTCCGCGACTTCCCGGTAGACCTCCACACCCTTCTCTGCGACGATGCGGACGCTCTTGAAGTGGTCAGCGAGTTGTGATGCGTCCAGCTTTCGCTGCTGCTCCTCGAGGTCGCCCTTGGTCAGCAGGACGAGATGGTGCCGCTCGGACAGTTCTGAAAGCGTTTCGGAGACTCCGGGAATGAGTTCCACCTGCCGGTGGACGAGAGCCGAGGCCAGTTTCTCGATGTCGTTCCGCTCGTGGTCGGCGGCCGGGCGCCGGTAAAGGTGCTCGAAGCAGTCTCCGAGACTCCGCAGGAACATCTTGCTGCCGTAGCCATGGGTGACGGCGTTCGCTCGCTGGATGTCATCGAAGATCCTGCGGATTTCCGTCTTCTCCATGGTCGGGTGGTCGAGCCAGTCGAGGAAGTCGGCGATGACGCGCTCGAAGAGTACGTTGTTTTCCCACAGGGTGTCATCTGCGTCGAAAATGAGCATTTGCCGTGTCTGTTTGGGGCCTGGTCCCATGAGGTGGCATCTCCGTTCGGGTGAGGGTGGCGTGCACGCCGGATTTGATCTTCATCATAATCCGTACCGTGCTGCCGCCCCCGGCGAACGCGGGCGGCCTTGCCTTGACAGCTCACAATGGAACCCGTGATCATGTGCTGCGTTGATCGGTGAGTCATCCCTTGCTTCGGATCCTGACCGACCACGTATCTCCCGATGAAGCCCTGCCCTGCTACAGAGGGGTGGCCGTGATGCGGCCGGGGCTCTGTGTGTCCCGTCACTCAGGCCTTCTCGAGGTGCTTCATGTCCTATCTGGCGCTGCTTCGCGCCCCCTATGTGGCCCGTTTGCTGGTCGGCTCCTGGATCGGTCGGCTGCCCTTCTCGATGGCCGCTCTGAGCATTCCCCTGGTGCTCAGGCAGGCCGGTGCGACGTACCGGTTCGTCGGTGTCGCCGCGGGCATCTTCGCCGTGTCCGCCGCTGTCGGTGCTCCGCTGCTGGGCAGACTGGTGGACCGGATCGGTCAGGTACGGGTGCTGGCGGTCACCGCGGTTATCGCCGGTGTTGGTTTCATCGGGATTTGTGTCGCCCCGCAGCGGCCGGCCGTGGTCCTGGCAGCAGTGTTCCTGGCCGGTGTGGCGACCCCGCCCCTTGAGCCGTGCGTACGAGCTCTGTGGCCGGACATCGTCCCCTCCGAGCGGCTTGATTCGGCCTATGCGCTCGATTCGGGCGCCCAGGAACTGATCTTCGTCGGCGGACCGCTGGCAGTGGCCGGCTGCACGGCCCTTTTCTCACCAACCGCCGTGCTGTGGACACAGGCTCTGCTGGGAGTCGTCGGGGTACTCGTGGTCGCCACCGCACCGCCGTCCCGCCAGTGGCGGGCCGCGCAGCGGTCCACGAACTGGCTCGGCGCGCTGCGCAGTCCCGGACTGGTCGTCCTGCTGGCCGGGCTGATCGGAGTGGGGACCTCCATCGGCACCCTGAACGTTCTGACGGTGTACTACGCCGAGCACCACTATGTGGTGGGCGGCGCTTCGGCGCTGCTGTCGCTGAACGCTGCCGGTGCCCTGTTCGGCGTCCTCGCATACGGAGCGCGTCGCTGGAGCATGCCGCTGCCACGCCGGGCGGTGACGTTCGCGGGCGGCCTGGCGGTGGGGTACACATTGCTGATCCTGTTGCCTTCGCCGCCGTTGATGGTGGTTCTGATGCTGCTGACCGGCCTGTCCCTGGCGCCGCTGCTGACAGTCTGCTTCACACTGGTGGGCGACCTGGCCCCGCCCGGCACGACAACCGAAGCGTTCGCGTGGCTGGTCACCCTCTTCTGCATTGGCACATCGGTCGGCTCGACCATAGCCGGCAGCGTGCTGGAGCAGTCCGGCGAGCACTGGGCAGCGGCCTGCGGCAGCATCGGCGCCACCGTGTGCCTACTCATTCTCACAGCTGGCCGCGCCCGGCTGGCGCCCGGTGCTTCCGATGTCGCCCAAAACCCAGCCGTCCCCAACGGGGCGACGAGGACGTGACCCTGTCCCGCTCGAAAATGTCAGGGCAACAATTTCGTGCAGGAGCGGAAACGGGCTGCACCAGCAACCACACGGTCCAGGCCGTCGCCCACATGCACAACCTCACGCTCGCCGCATGAGTTTCCTGAGTCAACCTCTATGCCGCCATGGGGGTGTCAGGGCCGTGTTGATCTTCCCGTTGGCCTGATGAATGTCGGGGTCGTAACAGGCTCCGTCGCGCCAGCAGGCCCAGATCACGCGGAGCCGGGTACGGGCCAGAATGCGGGTGGCGAGGGGGTGCCGCTTCTTGCGGCCCGCGCGTCGGCGTAGATCTTCGCGGCCCATGCGCTGCCGTGCCGGCTGTTGTCGGCGAAGGTGGTGATCGCGCTTCGGGCCCCGTGTTGTACGTGGTGGTGTCTGGCCAGATGTCGGGGGCAGCGAGGTGGGGGCACCCAGCTTGTTGGCTGCCACAATTGCTCATTTTTGAGAAGGCGGTTCTGCGGGCAATGAGTAGTGCACACCGGTGAGCTGTTCCGAGAGCACCCACAATTGGTGTGCCGTGGCGGAGTCCTGGATGGTGCGTTCCCGGTTGCGGAGGACGGGCTCCCCACCGAGCTGGAATGACCCGTCGGGCACGACGTAGCTCCCTCCGGGCAGGTTGGGGACGGTTGAGGCGTACAGGGAGGTCTTGGCGCCGTCTGGCGTGGGCGGAAAGCGATGCGCAGGAGCAGGCGCGTGAGGAGCCCGTATACGCGGCCCCGGGTGCTGTTGCGGTGAGCGCGAACGTGCCGAGGTGATTGATGCCGAACTGGGATTCGAAGCCATCGGCGGTCCGGGAGAACGGCACCATGGTTACGCCGGCGTTGTTGACCAGGAGATCGAGCCGGCCATGACTCCAGCCCTCAGCGAGATTGCGGATGGATTTCAGATCGGCGAGGTCGAGCATGCGCAGTTCGGTGTGGGCGTCGGGGACTTCGGTTCGCAGCCGCTCCACTGCGTTCCGCCCACGCTCATGGCTGCGGCAGGCCAGGACGACATGGGCGCAGCGGCGGGCGAGTTCACGAGCGGTGACGTACCCGATGCCACTGTTGGCGCCGGTGACAACAGCCAGTCGTCCCGCCTGGTCGGGGATGGAATCCGGCGTCCAGCTCATGCGCGGAACCGTTTGCGGCGCCGAGTTCGCGGAGCGATAGTCGATCAGGCGAGGGCCGTACTTAACGCTGCACGCGACTGTGTCGTCATGGTCGCGCAGTGAGGCTCGGGCGGCTGCCCGGGAGTCACGGGACATGGGGCCTCAATCCGTAGGCCAGGAGTGCCTGCGGCCTGAAAGAGCACAGCCGCATTGCAACTCAAAGTTGCGATACTTTGATCCTGTCGCATGTTCCGCCATCAACGCAACCAGGAGTTGCAATGGATTCTGTTGGGTCTGCCTCAAGGCGTGCCCCCGCTGTCGGGCGGGGCAAGAAGATGCGCGCCGCCGTGCTGGAGGCGACCATCATCGAGCTCACGAAGACCGGCTATGCAGCTCTGACCGTCGAGGGCGTCGCCCAACGGGCTGGCGTCCACAAGACGACGGTTTACCGGAATTGGAAAGACTCTGACGGCCTTGTCGCCGAGGCGCTGGCCAGCCACTTCGCCGTAGACATCCCGATCCCCGACACCGGGGCGGTGGAGAGTGACCTGCACGCGCTGGCCCGCTCCCTCGTTGCCACCATGACCACACAAGCAGGCCGGGCCTTGCTCATCACCGTTCTCTCTGACGCCGTACGCCTCCCCCGGCTCGCCAAAGTCAAGCACGCGCTCTTCGACGACAGGTTCCGGCGGGCGGAACCCGTTGTCACCCGAGCCATTGAGCGCGGCGAACTACCTGCGGACACCGACCCTGCCGAACTCCTCAAGGCCCTCGCCGCGCCGATCTACTTCCGGCTCGTGTTCACCGGCGAGCCGGTCGACGGGGCGACTGCAGACCGGGCAGTGCACATTGCACTGGCCGCCGCGCACGCCCGCGTGCTGCCAGCAACGTGACCGCGGGCCTAGGCACGCGGCGCCGGCCCTTCATTGCTTCACCCGACCGACTGGTGACAGCCCCACTCCGCCCTTGCGCCAGGCTCACGCTGCCTGGCCATAGCCTTCGGGGATCGGAGGCCCCTTTTGAAGCTGAGTGAAGTCGACGTCCAGTTTCGGGTCGTACGCCTCGGGATGAATGCCGAGCTCGTGCGTGCTGTACTCGCCGAACCGATTGATGTGCTCGCTCAGGTACGAGGAGACCCGGGCCAGGCCCTCCGGCTCTATCCCCCATCCCTCCTCCAGGAGATCCACTTCTGCTGATCGGCCTGCCTGCCTTGCCCGTTGCCTCCGCCTGCCCGATATCGCTGACCGCCTCGCAAAGGCATCGACTGAAGAAGATGGCCCATGGCCACAAGACCCCCTACCGGGCCCGGATGGCCGCGCAGATCGTGCTGCATGGGGCCAGGGGCCACTCCAACGCGCGCATCGCCCGAGAGACGGGCCTGCACCTGGACACCGTGCGGAAGTGGCGGGGCCGGTTCGCCGAGGATGGTATACCCGGGCTGGCCGACCGCAGCCGACCCGGCCGCCCTCCTTCGTTCACGGCGCTGCAGGCTGCCCAGGTCAAGGCGCTGGCCTGCCAGTTGCCCGCCGAGACCGGGGCGCCGCTGTCACGCTGGTCGTGCCCAGAGCTGGCCCATGAGGCCATGGCACGGGGCATCGCTTCGTCCGTGTCGGCCTCCACAGTGCGCCGCTGGCTGGACCAGGACGCGCTCAAGCCCTGGCAGCACCGCTCCTGGATCTTCCCCTCCGACCCCGGCTTCCACAGCAAGGCAGCCCATGTGCTGGACCTGTACGCCCGCACCTGGGACGACATCCTGCTCGGCGAGGACGAGTACGTCATCAGCGCGGACGAGAAGACCTCCATCCAGGCCCGCTGCCGCTGCCATCCCACCCTCGCCCCCGGCAAAGCCCGGGCAATGCGCGTGAACCACACCTACGGCCGCGGCGGCGCACTGGCCTACCTGGCCGCCTACGACGTCCACCGCGCCCGTGTGTTCGGCCGCACCGAACCATGCACCGGCATCGACCCGTTCATGACCCTGGTCACCCAGGTCATGAGCCAAGAACCGTACGCCAGCGCCAAGCGCGTCTTCTGGGTCGTCGACAACGGCTCCTCCCATCGCGGGAAGAAGGCCGCCGACCGCCTGGCCGCCGCCTTCCCAAAACGCGGTCATGGTCCACACCCCGGTACACGCCTCCTGGCTCAACCAGGTGGAGATCTACTTCTCCGTCGTCCAGCGCAAGGTCGTCTCACCCAACGACTTCACCGACCTCGGCGAGGTCAGGGACCGGCTCCGAGCCTTCGAAGACCGCTACAACGCCACGGCACAACCGTTCCAGTGGAAGTTCACCACCTCCGACCTGGACGATCTGCTGGCCAGGCTCGACCGGCACACCGCCGACCACCCAGAAGAATCCTTTGTTGCACTGGCAGCATGATCAACCCCCGAAGGACTTACGGAGCCGACCACTTAGCTCGCGCACCTCGCCAACGCTGTTGCCGCGCGGACCGGCCACGCACAGCGCGGCACCCGCCACCACCGACCCGTCCCAGGCGACCTGCCAATGCGCCGGCTCGGCGCCGTTGACGAATCCGGAGAAGTCCCAGCCCCCGACGTTGCCGGTGTCGGCATAGGCTTCGCGGATCATCTCCCAGATGGGGCGGTAGTGTGCCTCCTCGACGGGGCGCAGCTCAGTCCCGTCCGCCAGCGTGCCGGGCTGGTGCGGTGGCGGAGATCCGCCAACTCGAATTCGACAACCCGGAAGACGCACGCGTAACCCAGCTCTTCGAGCAGGTCCACGGCATCGGCTTCCACGTCGGCGGCGTTCGCCGCGAAGCACGCCCGATCCGCGGTCCCGTGCTGCGCGACGAGACGCGCGATCCGTCCCTCCGCCCACCGCACCATCGCCGTGCCGATGCCCCGGCCGCGCCGCTCGGGCAGGAGCCGGCCTCGGTGCAGATAAACCACGGTCCCGTCCCCGTCGGTCCACGAAATGATGTGGGCGTGGCCGACTACCGTTCCGTCGTGCTCGACGATGATCTGGTCCCGCGACGGGTCCTCGGGCGCTGTGGCGAACTCCGCGATGCCCTCGGCCGTGGGCATCGGTTCGACCACCGAGTCCGCGTGGACGCCTCCCTCGTTCCGGCAGCTCAGCCGCACCCGGAGCAGGGCCGGATGGTCTGCCTCTCCCCGATACGGCCGGAAGGAAACTCCAGCCGTCGGCGGCGCCGCCATCTCGCTGTCAATGTCGTCTGGCATGGCCTCATCCGTCATGTTCTGAGTTCGGTTTCGGGCTGCCGGAACCGCTTCAGCCGTCCGGCTGCCGAGATCAGATAGCCGAGTACCGTGAATCCGACGAGAAAGACGGCGATATAAGAGATCAGTCCGCCCGTGCCGACGCTGTCCGCGTTCAGCAAGTAATACGGATAACGATCGGTCATCGGTCATCGCTCCTCGGATCAGCACCACTGTCAGGCAGCCGAACAAGTTGCTCAGCCACGCCACCGGGTACCAGGCCCGCACGAGTGTCTGGCCGGTGCCGACGAGCGCCCAGTCGGCCAAGACCGCGACCGGCACCACAACGTGCGCCAACGTGTCGCCCAGCCCGTAGGACTCTGCGGGTGCCGATACATCATCCACACAGGTCGGGAGCCTGTTCACAGATCTTCGACTCTCCTCGCCATCCGCCCCAAGTGCCTTCGCCCGCGAAGAACCTCGGCGCCATCCTGATCTGTTGTGCTGCTGCGCCTGGCCTACCTCGCCGCGACCAACGCCCTGGCGTGCCTACGCCTCCTGCCGATGAGCGACAGGGAAAAGGACATCGAGATCCTCGTACTCCGGCACCAACTGCTGGTCCTGCAGCGTCAGGTCGGCAAGCCGACCCTCACCGACAGCGACCGCGCCATCCTCGCCGGACTGCTCCACCACCTCCCCAAGACAGACTGCGACACCTTCTCCTGCTGGTCCGCCCCGACACAGTCTTGCGCCGGCACCGCGACCTGCTCAGGCGGCGCCATGCCGCAACCTGCGTGCCCGAGCAACGCGGACGCCCACCCACCATCCGCTCGATCCGCGCCTGGTCCTGCGCCTGGCCAGGGAGAACACCTCATGGGGGTACCGACGGATCCACGGCGAACTGGCGGCGCTGGGGATCAAGGTCGCCGCCTCCACCGTCTGGGAGATCCTCCGCGAGCACGGCATCCCACCCGCACTCGAACGGCAGAGCACCACCTGGGCCGACTTCCTCCGCAGCCAGACCAAGGCTCTTCTCGCCTGCGATCTCTTCGAAGTCCGCACTCTGACGGGGGTGCGCCTGTACGTCTTCGCCGTCATCGAGCACACCACCCGTCGCATCCGGATCCTCGGCGCCACCGCACACCCCACCGCGGAGTGGATCGCGCAGCTCGGACGCAATCTCCTCATGGACCTCGAAGGCGCGCGCAGCAAGGCGAAGCTCGTGATCCGCGATCGCGATTCGAAGTTCACAGCCGTCTCGACACCCTGATGACCGATGCCGGCCTCAAGGTCGTCACCTCCGGCATTCGGATACCGCGGATGAACTCCCTCATGGAGCGCTGGATACAGACCTGCCGCACCGAACTCCTGGACCGGACCTTGATCGGGAGCCAGAGCCACCTCCTCGACGCCCTGCGCGAGTACGAATCCTTCTACAACGCACACCGCCCGCACAGGGCCCTGGAGCAAGCCGCCCCTTGCCGCCCACTACCCGCACCCATCGCCCGACAAGCCCAGCTCGCCCACCTGAACATCGACCGACGAGACCGACTCGGCGGAACCCTCCGCGAATACCAGCACGCCGCCTGAGCTGCGCGGGTGAAAGCACGCGACGGCTCCGGCACCGTCCGCACTGGGCGTCGCTCACTGCTCCCCCAAAGACGTGACCGGAAACCGGTGCCGAAGCAGGCAATATCAAGGACAATACGAGGCGATGACGCGCATACCGTCCGACGCTCCCCATGGCGCCTACGCCCCGTTCGCCCATCTCACTGCCCCGAACTCCATCCTCTACCGACGGGTCATGGGGACGTTCATGAGGGCCAAAGAACAGTTCGTTGTACATCTGCGCCCCGAGGATGTCCATGCGACCTTGCCTCCCGAGCACCGGCCGGCGGAGCCGGAGACGATCGTGAAGGCGCTGGACAGCCTCGTCGAGTGGGGGAATCTGCGGGCCGACCCGGATACGGCCCGGGTCACCGCGGTCGAGGATTTCTACCGGAAGCGGTTCATCTACCAGCTCACCCAGGCGGGGGAGGCCGCGGAGGAGGCGCTGGCCGCGTACGACGCGGCGCTCGGCAGGCGCGGCGCGCTCCAGGCCGTGGCGCTGCACGACATCATCACGCAGTTGCGGACGCTCCTCGTCATCGCGGCGGAGGACGTTCCCGATCCCGCGAAGACGCACCTCGCGCTGGAGGCGCTGACCACCCGGTTCGCCGCCCTCGCGGACAATGCGCGGGCGTTCATGGGGTCGTTGCAGCGCACGATCGATCTACACGATGTGGAGCTCGAGTCCTTCCTCGCCTACAAGGATCAGCTGATCCAGTATCTGGAGCGGTTCATCCAGGATCTGATCACTCTCGGCGGCCGGATCGCGATACTCATCACCGAGCTGGAGGAGCAGGGCCGTGTCCGGCCGCTGTTGCGCCTGGCCGCCGCCCGTGAGGCCGCCGACGCCTCGCCCGACGAAGCCGAGCAGGCGCAGGAGCGGGCGTACGAGCGGTGGTCCGCCCGTTGGTCGGGGCTGGCCTCCTGGTTCGTGTCCGATGAGGGCCGCCAGGCGCAGGCCCGGCTGTTGCGCGGGCAGGCGCTGGGGGCCATCCGGCAGCTCCTGGCCGTCGTGCGGGCGCTGAACGAGCGGCGTTCGGGACGTTCTGACCGGTCGGCGGACTTCCGTACGCTCGCACGCTGGTTCGCCGAGTCCCCCGACGACGACTCGCGCCACCGGCTGTGGCGTACCGCCTTCGGGCTGTACTCTTCCCGCCACCTCACCATCGATGCGGACACGCTCATGGAACGCGTGCGGCGGCCGGTGCCCCCGGCCACCGCGTGGGCCGAGGCCGAGCCGCTCAGGATCAGCCCGCAGCTGCGCCGCACGGGCAGCTACGAGCGGCGCGGGAAGCCCCGCAAAGTGGAGGACCGCACCGAGGCCAGACGGCGGCTGGCGGAGATCGCCGTCAAGCAGGCGGAGGAGATCGCGGCCGCCCGCGCCCGGCTGGCGACGGGTGGCGAGCGCAGGCTGTCCCGAATCGGGGAGCTGGATCCGCTCGCGTTCGGGCTGTTCCTCCAGTTGCTCGGGGATGCTTTGGCCACCTGGCGGCCGGACACCAGGGCCACCTTCGCGACCAGTAACGACGGCTCGATGGAGATCAGGATGACGGCCCTGCGGGACGGTACGGTGGCCGAGATCCACACTCCTGGAGGGGTGTTCAGAGGACCCGACCACCTGATCGAGATCGTCGACCTGACCGGAGACGGAGATGCGCCGTGACGGTCGTGCCGAGGGTCGAGGTGCTGGACGGACGGCACGCGGACGAGCTGCGGCGTGCCGGGCGCGCCCTGCTGAAGGAGCCCCTGCTGCTGGCCCGCGGACCGCACGCGGACGAGTTCCGCCTGGTTCGCAGCCACGCGGAGGAGCTGCGTGAGTGGTTCGGCCGCAACACCGGGTGGTCGCTGCAGGTCGACGCGGAGTCCGCACGGCTGCGCAAGACGCCCGGCGTTCTGACCGACCCCACACACCCCGTGCGGGAAGTGTCCCGTTCAAGGGCTCCCTTCACCCGCCGCCGATACGTGCTGCTCTGCTTGGCCCTGGCCGTGCTGGAGCGCGGTGAGGCCCAGATCGCGCTGGGCCGCCTCGCCGAACAGGTGGTGCTGGAGGCGGCGGATCCACAGCTTGCGGCCACCGGTATGACCTTCGCCCTGGAGCGGCGGGACGAACGCCTCGACCTCGCGGCGGTGGTCCGGCTGCTGCTGCGGCTCGGGGTGCTGCGCAAGGTCGCGGGCGACGAGGACGCGTATGTGAGCGGCGCGGGCGATGTGCTGTACGACGTGGAGCGCCGTGTCCTGGCCGGGCTGCTCGCCGCCCGCCACGGCCCGTCCGTGGTCCGGGCCGAGGGTTTCGAGCCCCGCATCGCCGCGCTCGCCGCCGAGACCGCCCTGGACAGCGACGAGCTCCGGTTCCGTGCGATCCGTTGGAAGCTGACCCGGCGCCTGCTCGATGACCCGGTGCTGTACTACGACGAGCTGTCCGATGAGGAGCTCGCCTATCTGACCCGGCAGCGGAGCTTCATCACCGCGCACATCAACGAGTTGACCGGGCTGGTGGCGGAAGTACGCGCCGAGGGCATCGCCATGGTCGACCCCTATGACGACCTCACCGACGTGCGGATGCCGGAGCAGGGTACTCACGGTCACGTCACCTTGCTGCTCGCCGAACACCTCGCCGCCGCGGGCGGGCCGGTCGGCAGGGCGGAGCTGGAAGCCCACGTGCGCGGGCTCGCTGCCGAGCACGCCGGGTTCTGGTCGAAGTCGGCCAGGGAGCCGGGGGCCGAGGAGGAACTGGTCGAGCAGGCACTGCGGAAACTGACGGCGCTGCGTCTGGTGTCTCCGACAGCGGACGGTGTCGTCCCGCTTCCGGCGCTGGCCAGGTACGCGGTTGGCGAGACCGTCATCCGTACGACCAAAAAAGCGAGCGCAGATGAGTGACGGCAGGCTGAAAGGCGACACCACGTTGACCGCCCTCCCCGCCCCCGCGCCCGGGCGTTGGCGCCCTCTGCGCATCGGGCTCGTCGACCTCTTCTACTACGACGTGGAGGAATTCTGGTTCCGTGACGGCAGGCTCCTGCTGCGTGGCAACAACGGCACCGGAAAATCCAAGGTGCTCGCCCTCACGCTGCCGTTCCTGCTGGACGGCGACCTGTCGGCGCGCCGGGTCGAGCCCGACGGTGATCCGAACAAGCGGATGGAGTGGAACCTTCTGCTGGGTGGTGAACACCCCCACTCCGAACGGCTCGGGTACACGTGGATCGAGTTCGGCCGCATGGACCCCACCACCGGCCAGGCCTGCTTCCGCACCCTGGTCTGCGGGCTCAAGGCCGCCTCGGGGCGTGGCATCGCCCGCCACTGGTACGCGGTGACCGACCAGCGCATCGGCGCCGAACTGAGCCTCCTCGACGCCACCGGCACCGCGCTGTCCCGGGACCGGCTGGCCGAGGCGGTCGCCGGGCGGGGCATGGTGTACGACCAGGCGAAGACCTACCGCAGGGCTGTTGACGAGGCTCTCTTCGGCCTCGGGGAGCAGCGGTACGCGGCCCTCGTGGACCTCCTGATCCAGTTGCGTCAGCCCCAGCTGTCCAAGCGCCCGAACGAGGCGGCGTTGTCCAAGGCCCTTACCGAGGCGTTGCCGCCGATGGACCAGGCGGTGATCGCGGACGTGGCCGAGGCGTTCCGTTCCCTGGACGAGGAGAAGGAGGAACTGCGCGCGGCGGCGGAAGCCGAACGGGCCGCCTCCGGCTTCCTCGATCATTACCGGCGGTATGCGCGGATCGCCTCCCGCCGCCGGGCGCGCCTGCCGCGAAGTGAGCATGCCCGGTATGAACAGCTGCAGCGCGACCTGGCGCAGGCGCAGTCCGAGCGGCAGCGGGCCGAGGCGAGCCGGGACGAGGCGGGGGCGCGGATCGCGGTGCTGGAGGAGACCGCTGCCCGGCTGAAGGCACAGGACACCGCGCTGCGCGAGGGGCCCGAGATGCGCAGTGCTCAGGCCTTGGACCGGGCGGCCGCCGAGGCCGCACGCGCGACGGCGGAGCTGCGCCGTACCGAGTCGGACCGGGACGAGGCGGATCGGCTGCATCGCCGGGCGCGGGCAAGGCTCGGTGCAGCGGGCAACCGGCTGGACGCGGCCGAGCAGCGGGTGGCCGAGACGCTGCGCGGGGAGCGCCAGGCGGCGAAGGCCGCACGGCTGATGGGCGAGCTGCCCATCGGCAGCGCGCCGGAGGCGGATGTGCGACGTGTGGCCGAGGAGTCCTTGGCGCGGGGGCAGCGGGCCGTGGCGCATCTGGAGGGCCTGGCCGCTCAGGCCGAGCAAGCCGCCGCCGAGCGGCAAGCGGCCTCCCGGCGTCTTGACGAGGCCGAGTCGGAGGTCACCCACACACACCATCAGCTCGACGATGTGCGGGAGGCCGCGTCGCAAGCGGGACGAGCTCTGGTGGAGCGGGTCAGAGCATACTTCGAAGGGTGCGCCGAACTCCGGCCCGCCGATCCGATCGGGCTGCTGGACGAACTCCAGGACTGGGTGACCCGGCTTGCCGGCCCCTATCCGGCCCGGGACCGGGCGGCCGCCGCGCACCGCGGGCACGGTGCCCGACTGGCCGACCGGGCAGCCACGCTGGCGGGGGCCCAGGCAGCTGTGGCAGAACGGCTGCATGCCGCCCGGAGGGAACTCGCCGACCTCGAGGCGGGCGGCCAGCGGGGGCCGGAACCTCCGTACACCCGCTCCCCGGGCGTCCGTGATGGCGCGCCCGGCGCGCCGCTGTGGCGACTGGTCGACTTCCGCGACCACCTCGGCCCCACCGAGCGCGCCGGGTTGGAAGCCGCGCTGGAGGCATCCGGGCTGCTGGACGCCTGGGTGCTCCCTGACGGCACGGCCCTTACCCGGCACGGCCACGATGTGCTGCTCGCGCCGGCTGGCGGGCCGGGCGGCGGCGCGGAAGAGCGCACCCTCATCGATGTGCTGTGTCCGGCCGTGGACCACGGCAATCCGCGAGCCGTGGTGAGCGAGGAGGCGGTCAAACGGCTGCTGGCGTCCATCGGCCTCGGCCGGGAGGATCAAGGGGCCGACTCCTGGGCGTCCCCGGACGGCTCGTTCCGTACGGGAGCGCTGACCGGCAGCTGGGCCAAACCGTCCGCCGAGTACGTGGGCGAGGGCGCCCGCGAACAGGCGCGCAGGTCCCGGATCACCCGCCTGCGCACCGACATCACCGTGCTGGAAGCGGAGTCGGAACAGCTACGGACGGAGCAAACGGCGGTCGCGAGCAGCCGGCGAACCCTGGATGCCGAGATGGCAGCCGTCCCTGATGACGTGCCGCTCCGCGACGCACACGCGGCCGCCACGGCCGCCGCCGCCACCGCACGCCGCGCCCGCACCCGGCGCGACGAGCGCCTGTCCGAACTGGCAGCCGCGGACCGACAGGCCGCCGAGGCCACCGCGGTGTTCACCGACACGGCGGCCGACCTGTCACTCCCCGCCGATTCCGCAGGGCTGGCCGCCGTACGCCAGGCCCACGCCGACTACGCCGTGGTGCTGGCCTCCCTGTGGCCCGCTCTGCGGGAACGCGCCGATGCAGGCCGGGCCGTAGCCGAGGAACGAGCCGAGGCCGAGCAAGCCACCACCCGCGCCGGGACCTTGGCACAGCGTGTCGAGGACGCGACCCGCGCGGCGGCAGCCGCCGACGAGCGCCACACCACCTTGGGCTCCACCGTCGGCGCCGCGGTGGCCGATCTCCAACGGCGCCTGGCCGAGACGGCGGAGGCCATACGCGCCTGTGAGTCCGAGAAGCGGCAGACCCACGACGCACAGGCCGAAGCGGACAGAGCAGCCGCCCGCGCCGAAGGCCGTAT
Source organism: Streptomyces sp. ME19-01-6 (assembly GCF_033793745.1). Classification (NCBI taxonomy): domain Bacteria; kingdom Bacillati; phylum Actinomycetota; class Actinomycetes; order Kitasatosporales; family Streptomycetaceae; genus Streptomyces; species Streptomyces sp. ME19-01-6. The sequence continues at coordinate 29,336 of NZ_JARAXF010000044.1, forward strand.
CGACCAACTGGAGAGAGATCTGGGCGACGCGATCACGGCCAGAGCGGGCGCCATCGCCGCACTCCAGCGGTTCACCGCGACCGGGCTCCTCGCCGTGGCCCTGCCCGAGGCACCCGTTCCGGACACGGACGGCGGCCCGTGGGCACCGACCCCGGCCGTGGCCTTGGCCCGCACCATCGAGGCGGAGCTCTCCGGCACCGACGACTCGGAAGGTGCCTGGGAGCGGGTGCAGAAAAACCTCAGCGAGGAGTTCACCAAGCTCCAGAACGCACTGTCCAGGAACGGACACACCGCCTCGGCCCGCATCGTCGAAGACGGCATGGTGGTGGACATCGTCTATCAGGGACGGGCGCGGGCGGTGCCCGAACTGGCCCAGGCGCTGACCGCCGAGGTCGCCGAGCTGACGCGGATGCTGTCCGTACATGAGCGGGAGATCCTGGAGACCCATCTGCTGACCGAGGTCGCGGGCACCCTCCAGGAGCTGATCAGCGCTGCCGAGCGCCAGGTCCGGGCGATGAACACCGAGCTGGAGGAACGGCCGACCTCCACCGGTATGAAGCTGCGGCTGGTATGGCGGCCCTCGCGCAAGGCCCCGGCAGGTCTCCCCGGAGTCCGGGAGCGGTTGCGCCAGTCCGCCGACGCCTGGTCGCCGCGCGACCGGGAAGAGGTCGGGGCGTTCCTCCAGACCCAGATCGCCCGCCGGCGCACCGAGGACAGCTCAGGGAGCTGGCTCGAGAACCTGACGGTGGCCCTCGACTACCGCTCCTGGCACGAGTTCGGCATCGAGCGCTACCAGCACGGCCGCTGGGTCCCGGCGACCGGCCCCGCGTCGGGGGGCGAACGGGTGCTTGCCGTGTCCGTGCCGCTGTTCGCGGCAGCCTCCTCGCACTACGCCACGGCAGCCAGCCCGCACGCGCCGCGTCTGGTCACGCTCGACGAGGCGTTCGCGGGGGTGGACGACGACTCCCGCGCCAAATGCCTCGGACTGCTGCACGCCTTCGACCTCGATGTGGTGATGACCAGCGAACGAGAGTGGGCCTGCTACCCCCAGGTCCCCGGGATCGCCATCGCACAGCTCTCGCGCATGGACGAGCTCGCCGCGGTCCTGGTCACCCGCTGGGAGTGGGACGGCAGCGAGCGGACGCGGGGACGAGAGCCGGCGAGCCTCCCGCAGCCGGACGCCGCTGCCCCGGAGGAAGATCCTTCCGCCGCCACCGCCAGCGGGCGGGGAGGCGGCCACGGCCAGGAGTCGCTGTGGACATGACCTCAGGTGCCCGGGCAGGGAACGGACCGGCGGGCCACGCAGCCGTCCCCGTTCCGGTGCCGGTACCTCAGCAGCCCCAGGAACACATGCCCGCTGACCTCTACGGTGTCGACCGGACCCGCCTCGGCCGGTTGCTCGGCCGGCCCGAGCTGAGCTGGCTGCTGGACCGCGCACGCCGACGACTGGCCCGCGGCGAGCCGCTGACAGGCCCGGTCGGCCTCACGGACCCCAGCCCCGCACAACGCGAAGCCGCGGAGCGGCTGCTGGGACGCGCGCCGGGGGCCGGACGGACGCTGAGCGTACGACTTGACGCCGTGGACGGTGTGCTGCGCGGCTCCGGGATCAGTCCCCAGGGACTGGAGGCCGCCGTGCTCGCCCTCACCGGCCCCGTGGAGATGACCAGCGAAACCCAGGCCCGTCAGACACGCATGTGGAACGAGGTCTACAGCCCGCTGGACATGCTCGGACCGGATCTGGCCGAATGGCGCGACCGTCTGCGCCGCGACGGGCTCGTACGCCGCCTGGAGCGCGACCCCGAAGCAGCCGCCGCACTGATCCGGAAGACCGTGACGGCCCTGAGCGGCCTCCCCGCCGAGCCCGCCATGTCCCTGCCCGCTTTCGCGGCCCAGGTGCTGGGCGCCGCGCACGCCCTGGACGACGGCACGCCGCTCGCCACCCTCGTCCTGTCCGGTGCCCGTGCGATGACCGGCTTCCCCGACGGTTCCGGGTCCGAATGGCGCCGCGAAGCATGGGCGGCAGCCGGACTCCTCAAGGACGACCTGTCCTCCACCGTCCTCACCTTGAACCTGCGGGGAACACCCGCCCTCGACTGGATGGCCGATGCCGGCGAACCCACCGTGCTCACCCTGCGCCAGCTCAGCCGCCGTCCGCCGGTGACCTCGGCCAGGGCCATCCGGGTCTGCGAGAACCCTGCCGTGCTGTCCGCGGCAGCCGACGCCTACGGGCCCGTATGCCCTCCCCTGATCTGCCTCCAGGGCCAGCCCTCGGCCGCGGCCGTCACCCTGCTGCGCCGACTGCACGCCCAGGGAGCCGACCTTCTGTACCACGGGGACTTCGACTGGGGCGGCCTGCGTATCGCGACCGGTCTGCTACGCCGCGTCCCCTGGAAACCCTGGCGCTTCACCGCCGCCGACTACCGCAACGCCGCCAAGGCCGCCCCGCTCGCCGGACCGCTCACGGGCACTCCCACCGACTCCCCCTGGGACCCCTCGCTGGCCCCGGCCCTCACCGCACTCGGGGTACGCATTGAGGAGGAAACAGTGCTGACCGACCTGCTGTCCGACCTCATCGAATGAGGCATTCTCATACGATGAGGCAGGTGGCAGGTGATCCGCCCCCGCTCCTCGGAGCGACGGTGCGGAGGTCGTGCACTGCGGGGCTCCACCCCCGCGACCGCCCCGTTCGCCGCCCGCTGCGGCCGGCGCCCCAGCGGGCTGCCGCATCTGCTCACCTTCCAGAGACAGACGCGACAGCACATCCCGCTCACGAGAAGACATATATACGAGTCGGCGCCACAAGGTGAGGCCGGTACCTCGGGTCGCCCCGACGCCGCACGCTGATCAGCAGCATTCCAGGACATCACCGGTGGAGGTACCAGTGACCACACCTGACTCGGGTCTTCCTGCCCCCGGTCCGGCCCCACCTGTCCGTGGAGGAGCTAGTGGCGGCCAAGGTTGCTCCAGGAGACATCGGGGATGTTCAGTGCCGGCCGCAGGCTCGTGGCCGGGCCAGCCGACGGCCCATCCGCGTGATCATCGAGAACAGGATCATTGCCTCGCTGGTCGCGGGCAAGGTTTCGTAGTTCCTGGCCAGACGCCGCGAGTGCATCAGCCAGCTCAGGGTCCTCTCCACCACCCATCGTCTCGGCAGCACCACAAATCCCTCTGTGTCATCGGTGCGTTTGACGATCTCGAGGGTGCGCGCGAGCTTCTCGCGGCACCAGTCGATCAGCCCGCCGGTATAGCCGCCGTCGCCCCCAGACCAGGGTGATCTCCCGGTGCAGGTTCCGCAGCCGGGCCAGCAGACCCCCGGCCGCCTCGCGGTCGCCCACGTTCGCGGCGGTCACCGCGACGACCAGGAGCATACCCAGAGTGTCGGTCACGACGTGCCGCTTACGGCCGTTGACCTGCTTGCCTCCGTCGTAGCCACGTGAGGCGGCGGGCACCGAGACGGCCGCCTTCACCGACTGCGCGTCGATGATCCCCGCGCTCGGTTCCACCTCCCGGCCCTCCCGCTTCCGGACCTGCCCCCGCAGCCGATCGTGGAACTCCGCGATCAGCTCGTGCTCGCGCCACCGGCGGAAGAAGGCATAGACCCGGCCCCAGACGGGGAAGTCCACCGGCATCGACCGCCAGGAGATCCCGCCCGCGACGAGGTAGCGGATCGCGTCCAGCATCTGGCGGTGGCAGTACCCCTCGGGCTGCCCGCCCCTCCCCTCCAGCCATGCCGGGGTCGGCAGCAAAGGCCGTACCGCCGCCCACTCCTCATCCGACATGTCCGAGGGGTAGTGCCGTTTCGGTCGGGATGATCGGCCGCGTTGCCGTACACGTGCGCGAGACAATCGCACGACACGTCGGACGAGTTGAAGCGGACGGGCGCAGGCGCGTACAACTGCGACAACAGGGCCTCCGGGTACTCGGTAAGGATTCGCATCCCCGAGCTACCAGGAGGCCCTGCCTTCATGTACCGGCCGACCGGAGATCACCCGAGCGAGAAACCCGTTCGACCCGCAGACTCCAAGATCGGTTGAGATACGGCTTCTTACCGATGCGGGGATTGACATTGTTCTCAGCGGTGTTCGGATGCCGAGAATGAACTCGGTCATGGAACTGTGGGTGCAGACTTGCCGGTGCGAACTGCTGGACCGGACATCGATCTGGAATCAGCGGCACCTGCTCCATGCACTCCCGGAGTTCGAGCAGTTCTACAACGCTCATCGGCCCCATCAGGGCATCGCGAACGCCCGGCCACTGCACCCGTTCCCGCACCGATCACCGATCCGGACCAAATCGCTGGCCTCGATATACGAAGACGCGATCGCCTCGGCGGCATCCTCCATGGATCCGGCCCGGGCCAGTGCCGCACGGACCGGTGCTTCCTCGGTGACGTCGGCGGTGAGGAGGGTGACGCCGTCGGGCTGCGGGCCCGCGGCGGCCACCGCCTGCTCCAGGTCCAGGCCGTGGACAGTGGCACCGCGCGCGGCAAGGGCGGCCGCGGTCGCCGCGCCGAGACCCTAGGGCGTGTATCGGAAGTAGGCGGGGACGCCCCCCGATCTGGCGTCTCGCGAGGTAGTGGCATCCTTGGCCGGTGTTCTCATCCGATCATGCGGGCGCCGTGTTCTTCGATGTCGATGGCACCCTCGTCCCAGGTACGAGTTCGTCGGTCTTTCTGGCTGGCTTCCTTGGCCATCGGGATGAGTTGGCCAAGGCCGAGGACGCCTACGCCTCTGGCGCCATGGACAATCGGCAGGTCTCCGAGCTGGATGCCGCCGGCTGGGCGGGGGTTCCCGAAGACCAGGTCTCCGGCTGGCTCGACGGGCTTCCCTTGGTCTCGGGCATCACGGAGACCGTGGCCTGGTGTTGGCAAAACGGGTTGGTGCCCGTACTGGCGACCCTCGCCTGGTCGCCAGTTGGCAGCTACCTGACTGACCGCTTCGGCTTCCACGCGTTCAGCGGACCTCGGCTGGAGACCGCCGACGGCCGGTTCACAGGGCGGGTCGCCCGTCACTTCGACGAGTACGGCAAACGAGATTTCGCCCTCGCGCAGGCGCGAGAGCTGGGGCTTGTTCCCCGCTCGTGCGGGGCAGTCGGAGACAGCCGCTCCGACCTGCCACTGTTCGCATCCGTCGGGTTGAGCGTGGCGTTCAACGCATCGGCAGGAGCGCGCGAGGCGGCGACCGTCACGGTGGACGACGACGACCTGCGGGGCGTGCTTCCCGTCTTGAGTCGCCTGGCTACAGCCACTCGTTGATGGCCGCGACAAGGACGGTCGCCTCGTAGCGAACCGCGATCTTGTCGTACCTCGTGGCCACGACCCGGTGCCTTTTGAGACGGTTGATACCGCACTCGACCGCGTGCCGCTCACAGTAGTCGACCGCGTCGAACTTCGGCGGCCAACCGCCACGGGAGCCGCGTTTCGTGCGGTTGCGGGCCTGGTCGACCTTGTCCGGGATGGTGCAGAGGATGCCGCGTCGTCGCAGGTAGGCGCGGTTCTTGCGAGAGGCGTACGCCTTGTCCGCACGGACCCGCAGCGGCCGGGTGCGGGGCCTGCCCGGCCCCAGGCGAGGAACGTGGATGCGGCCCAGGACGACCTCGAACTGCGGGGAGTCACCTCGCTGCCCCGCGGTGATGACGATCGACATGGGCTTTTGCCGCTGCTCGACGGCCAGGTGCAGCTTGGTGGTCAGGCCGCCGCGCGAACGGCCGAGACCATGGTCGGCCGGCTCGGTGGTGAGGCCGCCGGGCGGCTCCTTCTGGAGGCCCCCCCCTTTTCGCGCCCCAGCGGCGTGCTGGTGGGCACGGACGACGGTGGAGTCGACGCTGATGTCCCAGGTGATCAGGTCCTTGGCGTCGGCCCGGGCCTGCAGATCGGTGACAATCCGCTGCCAGGCGCCGTCCCGCTGCCATCGGCGGAACAGGTCGTACACCCGGCCCCACGGCCCGTACTCCGTCGGCACGTCCCGCCACGGGATGCCAGTGCGGACCCGGAAGCGTATGCCGTCGATCAGCTGCCGCCTGGTCCATGTTGGCGGTCGGCCGGACTTCCTGCCCTTCGGCAACAGCGGTTCCAGCACAACCCATTGCTCGTCCGTTAGATCTCCATGCGCCACGAACCAAGATCATCTCACGCTCAAGATCAGCTTTCGAAACGCGCCCTGGGCCGCGCCGGTGATGACCAGCGCTGCTGATCCTTCGATGTCCATCGTTCTCCTGATTCGTGGGCCTGCGGAACGGGGGCAGGGGGAGGTATCGACAGGCTGATGGCGCGTCAGCGGGCGAGGTGGCGGCTGATGACCAAGCGCTGGATCTGGTTGGTTCCCTCAAAGATCTGCATGACCTTCGCCTCACGCATGTAGCGCTCGACGGGAAAGTCCCGTGTGTAGCCGTAGCCACCCAGTACCTGGACCGCGTCGGTGGTGACCTTCATCGCGGCGTCCGTGGCCACCAGCTTGGCGACGCTGGCCTGGCGGCTGAAGGGGCGGCCCAGGTCGCGACGGCGGGCGGCGTCCAGATAGGTGGCACGAGCGGAGTCCACCGCCGCGGCCATGTCGGCGAGGAGAAAACCGAGCCCCTGGTGGTCGACGATCCTGCGGCCGAAGGCAGTGCGCTCGTTGGCGTACGCGACCGCCGTGTCCAGGGCGGCTTGAGCGAGCCCGGTGGCACAGGCGGCGATGCCCAGGCGGCCGCTGTCCAGGGCGCTGAACGCGATCTCCAGGCCCTGGCCCTCAGCGCCGATCAGCCGGTCGGCGTCGATGACCGCACCGTCCCACATGGCCGCGGTGGTCGGGATCGCGTGCAGGCCCATCTTGCGTTCGGGCCGGCCGAAGTCGAGTCCCGCGGCCGTACCGGGGGCGAGGAAGCAGGAGATGCCGTGGTTGCCCGGCGCGGTACGGGCGAAGAGGGCATAGAAGTCCGCCTTGCCGCCGTGGGTGATCCACGCCTTGGTTCCGGTGACGCGGTAGCCGTCCTCGACGCGTTCAGCCTTGCAGGCGAGTGCCGCCGCATCCGAGCCGGCCTGCGGTTCCGACAGGCTGTAGCCGCCGATGAGTTCCCCGGCCAGCATCCGGGGCAGCCAGTGCTCCCGCTGCTGCGGGGTGCCGAAGGCGTACAGCGGGTGGCAGGCCAGGGTGTGCACGCTGGTGGCGACGGCAACCGCGGCCCACTGGCTCGCCAACTCCTCCAGGACCTGCAGATACACCTCGTACGGCTGCCCGCCGCCACCGTGCTCCTCCGGGTACGGCAAGCCGAGCAGCCCGGCCTGACCGAGCACCGCGAACAGTCCATCCGGATAGTGCTCGCCTGCTTCATGCTCCTCGACCCGTTTGCCGAGTTCCTTCTCAGCGAGTTCGCGGGTCAGGGCGAGCAGGTCCTCCGCCTCCTGAGTAGGAAGCATGCGGTCCACGGTCACGGTCATCACGCCTCCGATGGTACTCCAGCCGGTACGTCAGTACCGGTTAGCATAGCTCTGATGGGTGAGATGTCAGGCCTGGGATACTGTCCGGATGATCAACGCCCCCGCTTCCACCGGTCCGAAGCTCACCGGCCGGGGCGCCGCCCGGCGCTCCGAGCTGTTCGCGTCGCTGGTGGCGCTGATCACCAAGGAAGGCTTCGCCCGCTTCACCCTCGACGAGCTGGCAGCGCGGCTGCACTGCTCCAAACGCACCCTGTACGGGCTGGCGGAAAGCAAGGAACAACTGGTCCGGGCAGCGGTGGTGCACTTCTTCCGGGCAGCCACCGAACGGGTCGAGACGGCTCTGGCCGCGGAGCGGGATCCAGCGGCCCGGCTGCCCGCCTATCTGCACGCCGTGGCGGCGGAACTCGGTCCACTGTCGCCGCGGTTCTTTGATGACGTGGCGGAGTTCGGCCCCGCCGCGGAGGTCTACGAGCACAACACCAGGGCCGCTGCCCGCCGGGTGGAGCACCTGATCGACGAAGGTGTCGCGGCAGGCGTGTTCCGCGAGGTCCACGTCGCGTTCGCCGCCGATGTCATCACCTCGGTGATGGTGCGCATCCAGCAGCGCCGGATCACCGCGGCCACCGGCCTCGGCGACGCCGAGGCCTACGCCGAGCTGGCCGAACTCCTGCTGCGCGGGCTGGCCCGCTAGCGGCTACCGAGCCGACACCTCACGAATCCGCCGTTCGCGCAGCAGGAAGCGCTGGATCTTACCGCTGGGCGTTTTGGGCAGCCGGTCGACGAAGTGGACGGCCCGAGGGTAGGCGTGTGCGGCGAACCGGCGCTTGACCAGTTGCCGCAACTCCTCGGCGAGCGCCGGGCCGGCACTCGCCGCCGCCTCGGGCCGCAGCACGACGAAGGCCTCCAGCACCTCACCGCGCAGCTCGTCGGGAACGCCGACCACAGCCACCTCGGCGACGGATCGGTGCTGTGCGAGGACGCTCTCGACATCGAAGGGACCGATCCGGTAGCCGGCCATGATGATCACGTCGTCGTCGCGCGCGGAGAAGTAGAAGAACCCGTCGTCGTCCTGGGTCCCGGCGTCGCCCGTCAGATACCAGTCGCCGTCCGCGGTGAAGCGTTCCGCGGTCTTGTCCGGTGCGTCGGCGTATCCGGTGAACCACATCAGCGGACTCCCGGCCACCCGGATGGCGACCCGTCCCATGGCGCCGGCGGCTGCGGGCCCGTCGCCGTCGTCCCGGAGCACAGTGGCGGACCAGCCCGGCAACGGCTTGCCCATGGACCCATCCCGCAGCGGCGCGCGCACACCGTCGGCCCAGGCGTTGGTGATCATCATCCCGTGCTCGGTCTGCCCGTAGTGATCGCGCACCGGCACGCCCAGGAACTGCTGCGACCACGAGACGACATCGGGAGTAAGCGGCTCTCCCGCCGACGATGCCCGGCGCAGCCGCACCCCGTCGGGCACCTGTTCGGACCGAGTGCGCAACGTGCGGTAGACGGTGGGCGCGGCGGCGAAGTTGGTGACTTCGAAGCGTTCCATCACCTGCCAGGTGAGGGGTGCTGAGAAGCCGGAGTGCAGCAGGATGCTGCGGATTCCCGCGGCCAGTGGTCCGAGCACGGCGTAGTACAGGCCGTAGGCCCAGCCGGGGTCGGCGGCGTTCCAGAAGACGTCGTCGGGCCGGACGTCGAGCCCGAACTCGAGATAGGCGTGGAACGAGGCGAGGGCACGGATCGGGACAGGGACGGCCTTGGGGGTGCCGGTCGTGCCCGAGGTGAAGAGCTTGACCAGAAGGCCGTCCGGGCCGAGCGCGACGGCCTCGCTCTGTGGCTCGTCACCGGAATGGCGCGACAGCAGCTCGTCGAAGGAGAGCTCAGCCCCCTCCTGTGTGCCGCCGACGACCACGGTCTGCCAAGGACGGTCCGCGGGCAGGTCCGGACCGGGCATGAGCTTGGCCCGCTGGTCCTCGTCGACCACGACGACCTTGACCCGCGCCGCGGTCAGCCGCAGAGCGATGGCGGGCGGGGCGAAGGCGGTGAAGAGCGGAACGTGGACCGCCCCCCGCCTCCAGATCCCCAGGAGGGCCACGACCAGTTCGGCAGACTTGCCCATCAGGGTGGCGACCGCGTCGCCCGGCCCCACGCCCAGCCCCGCCAGCGCCGCCGCGAACCGGGCCGACTCCCGACGCAGCTCACCGTAGGAGAGATCCCGTGCCGACAGGTCGGCCTCGACAACGGTGAAGGCCACCCCGTCCTCAGGATGGCGATCGCACAGCAGATCAGCTGCGCAGGCGTCGGCCGAGGCATAGACAGCGATCAGGTCGTCGACCCGACTCCCGGCGGTTCGAAGTGATGCGTCCTTCGCAACAGGGTCGTCACTGGCTGTCACGGTATTCCCCTTCATGACCGCTCTTCGGCGGAGATCAGGTGGGCGGAGCTTCGTGGTGGTGCCCCTAGGCCATATCCTCTGTGCCACTCGGACGGCCGACTACCCCCGGAAAGGGGCAGGGCGATGCCTTCTCACCAGGACATGTACCTGCGTCCCGATGACGGGGACGCCTACCGGCAGGCCCTCCGACTGGCCAGGGCCCGCACCGCCGTCCCCGTGGTCTTCGCCGGGGACGCGAGCAGCGGCTCGCTGAACCTGTCGCACTTCATGGGCACGCGGACCATGGGACTGCGCGGCCTCACCGTGCGTGCCGAAGCGGGCCTCGGCGGACTCGTTCTGGCACGCGGCCGCCCAGCGGGCGTGTCCGACTACGGAACCACGCGGTGGATCACTCACGACTACGATGCCGAAGTGCTCGCCGAGGGCATCTCCTCTGTCATCGCCGTTCCCGTGGTGGTCTCCGGAGCAGTCCGCGGTGTGCTCTACGGCGCTACCCGCGAGGCCGGCGCCCTCGGGGACCGAACGACGGAGGCGTTCCTGGACGCGGCCAGGCGACTCTCTCAGGAACTCGCGGTGCGCGACGAGGTCGATCGCAGACTGCAACTCCGCGACGCCCTCGGGACCGGTGCGGGCGCCACGGGCGAGTTCCCAGTGGAGGAGGTGAGGGAACTGCACGCCGAACTGCGTGTCCTCGCTCAGGCCGCCCGGAACAAGGAGCTGCGCGATCGTCTGCTCAAAATGGCACAACGGCTTGCCGCCCTCGGCGACCGCCAACCGCCGACCGTACGGTTGTCGCCAAGGGAACTCGACGTACTGGCCCAGGTCGCGCTCGGATGCAGCAATGCCGAAGCCGGTGAGCGTCTTTCACTGCAGCCCGAGACCGTCAAGGCCTACCTGCGCAGCGCGATGGCCAAGCTCGGCACGCACACTCGCTTCGAAGCCGTCGTGGCCGCACGCCGCGCGCGCCTGCTGCCGTAGCAAGCCTTCCGGATCTTCACCGGCACAATCGGCGTCTGCACAGTCCGTGCCGGCTGAGGTCGCTGTCGTGGCCCGGTGTCGCCACCACGACTTTCGCCGGTGAGCATGGCGGAACTCCCGCTCCGTTCCGCGCTTTGCGTGAGGTCCGGCGAGCGGGTTCGCCGTCTCGCTGCTCCGGGCACCCGCGAAGTCGCGCGCTGGCAACCACTCGAAGTCAGACCAGGACCCTGCCACCTGGGCGCTGTCGGCGGCCGGCCACCGCTGCCCGTACATCACCGACTGGGTGGCCGTGAAGACACGCTGGCAGCTTGCGATCGACCCCGCCGAGCAGACCGCGCCGGGCACGTATGACTTCGCCTGCGCCAGAGCCTTGGCTTTCGTCGGAAGCCCGTGGGGACGCAGGGTCACCACCGCGGAGACTCACGAGAGTGTCGGTTTTTCGGACGCCTACTGCGGCTGGTGCTACGGCTTCGGCCCGGCCCTGCACGAGTTCGCCGCCGCCAACGCGGACCGGATCGAGGTGAGGGTGCTGTCCGGCGGCCTGTTCACCGGCTCGCGCGCGTTGCCGGTGTCCGCCTACCCGCACATCCCGGGCGCCAACGAGCGCATCGCCCAGTTGACCGGTGTCACGTTCGGCGACGGCTACGGTGCCGCGCTGGCGGACGGCACCGCGGTCATGGACTCCGCCGACGCCGCCACCGGCCTGGTCGCCCTGCGCAGCCAGCCGGGCGTGAACGCCCTGGATGCCGCAGCCGCGATGCAGCGTGCCTGGTACGTCGACGGCCGTAGCCTCTCCGACGCCGAGGTCTACCGGGACATCGCCGCCGAGCTGGGCCTGGACGCCGACGCGGTGGCGGCCGCGTACGTCTCGCCCGCCGCCCGGGCCGAGGCGGAGGCCGACTTCCTCAAGGTGCGCCGTCTGGGCGTCGACGGCTACCCGACGCTGCTGCTGCACACCGCACACGGCACCGACCGCCTGGGCGGCCCGGTCTCCTCGGCCGACGCGCTCACCCGCGCCCTGGACCAGCACCTGGCCGCCGCCACGGCCGCCTGAACACACCCCTCACCACACCCTGAAAGGCAGTACCCCCATGTCGACCACCCTGACGTACACCGTCCACACCGCCGGCGACACCGGCCTGCACAAGTCGTCCGTCCTGATCACCGGTGAGCGGGAGGCCCTGCTGATCGACGGCCAGTTCACACTGGCCGAGCAGCACCGGGTGCTGGCGGACGTCATCGACAGCGGCAAGGAGCTGACCACCGTTGTGGTCACCACCTCCGACCCCGACTACTACTTCGGCCTGGAAGTGATCCGCCAGGCGTTCCCGGACGTCCGGATCGTCGCCACCGCCACTACCGTGGAGCGGATCAAGGCCAGCCGGGAAGGCAAGCTCAAGACCTGGGCGCACCTGGGCAAGAACCTGCCCACCGAGGTGATCATTCCCGACGTGCTGGACGGGGACCGCGTCAGCATCGAGGGCCACGACTTCGAGCTCCGCGGCGGCCACCCGGACCTGGTCTGGCGCACCGAGTACCTGTGGCAGCCCGAGGACCGCGCGGTCGTGGGAGGGGTACTGCTCTTCGCCGGCCTTCACCTGTGGACCGCCGACACCTCTACGCCGCGAAAGGCTGGGCCAAGCGCCACGGGCTGGGCGGTTCACCCTTCGAGCGGCAGCGCCGGACGACGGTGACCCGCGAGTGCCGGCCTCTGCAGCACACGCAGGGCACGCACGAGAGCGTCTACGTGCTCCCCGACGAGCATGTCCAGGCTGCTTCCCGGGGTGTTTCCGAAGCTGGAGCCCTGGAGGCTCTGGACCAGGCCCAGGCGATCGTCTTCGGCGGGCAGTTGGCCGACGAGCCGGACCCTGGTCACGACGAGACGGTCGTGGCGGACTGCGCTGACGAAACGACCAGTCCCTGGCCCGCGCCCGAGGGGGGCTGCGGGGGCGGACTTCCTGCTCTTCCTGGCCTGCGAGAACGCCTACGTCCACCCCGTCCGTCATTCCCGCCTCGCGCGCCTGCGCAAGCAGCTACAGGGTCTGCGGTCCGTCCTGGACGACCGCATCTGGGAGAGCCGCTGGCGCGACCATCTGCTGCGGCTGGACGACCTGCGGGAAAAGATCGGCGACACCGCCTGGGACGCGGCCCTGGCCCGTGTCGACGACACCGACCGCGCACTGGTCCGACTGCTGCTGAAGGGGGGCCTGGCGCGATGACCGACGCTCTGGCTTCTGCGGACGATCCATACATATTGTCCATGCCCACCTCGGACAGCCCCGTGGTCCTGTCTCGGTGGGTCAGCCCCGGGAACCGGCGCCTTAACTCCCGTTACGGGGAACCGATCTGGCTGCTGGCCCCGCTCATCGACAACCCCGGCACCAGCCTGTTCAAGATCCATTGGCTGCCCTGTCCGGAGGCCTTGCGCGAGCAGGTGAAGCTGCCGGCCTGGACGATGATCAACGGAGAGCTCCGGCCCACTTCTCTGCGGGGGCCCCGCGGCCCGATGAGCTTGGTGATACGCGGTCACCGCACCCGCCGGGAACCCCGCGGGGTCAACAAGCACTCACCTTCAGCCATGGCAGGGGACCGTAACCACCTCGCTTCCCGACTGTCCCAAGAACAAGGAGAGAGGCACCCGTGGTTCAGTCAACACGCCCACGGCCGGTACGTCCGGCGCTCGCCCGCTTCCACGCCAGTTTTGCCGCGTTCACTCCCGTCTCGTCGAGCGCGCGCTGCCCCGGTAGCCCATCGTCACGAGCTTCTCGTGGACCACATCGGCGCGGATCGTCGTCTTCGACTGCTCGACCCGTTCCTCGACCTTCTCCCCGAACGCATCGATCATCTTCGGCTGCGGCTCTCGCTCACAGGGAGCAGCCCGCCGGTCCCCCTGCCTCGCTCAGCTCATGACCGGTGCCGGTCGGCGCCGAACGGTACCGACGCGCGTGTGACGACCGGGGCCGGGTGGTGCCACAGGCCCCGGCGTGTGAGTTCGGGCAGTACGCCCTCGCCGAACCAGTAGGCCTCTTCGAGGTGGGGATAGCCCGAGAGCACGAACTGGCTGATTCCGACCGAGCGGTACTCCTCGATCAGGTCGGCGATCTCGGTGAACGAGCCCACGAGGGCGGTCCCGGCGCCGCCTCGCACCAGCCCGATGCCGGCCCAGAGGTTGGGGTGGATCTCCAGGTTGTCCTTCGAGCCGCCGTTGAGGTCGAGCATGCGGCGCTGTCCCTCGCCGGCCGAGCGTCGCAGTCCTGCCTGGATGCGGTCGATGTCGGCCTGGTCGATCTGGTCGAGCAGTCGGCCCGCCTCGGCCCACGCGGCCTCCGAGGTGTCCCTGGCTATGGTGTGCAGTCGGATGCCGTACCGGAGCGTCCGGCCGTGCTTGGAAGCCGCGGCGCGAACCCGGTCGAGCTTCTCGGCTACGGCGGCCGGCGGCTCGCCCCAGGTGAGGTAGACGTTGGCGTGCCTGGCGGCCACCTCGATGCCCTCGGGCGAGGAGCCGCCGAAGTAGATCTCGGGCTGTGTGTCGGGAAGGTTGTTGAGGCGCGAGCCCTGCACCGACAGGTAGCGGCCCTGGAAGTCGACCGTCTCGCCGGCCCACAGCGCCTTCGTGATGGTCAGCAACTCATCACATCGCGCGTAGCGTTCGGCCTTGGTGAGGAAGTCGCCGTACATCCGCTGCTCGTGGTCCTCGCCGCCGGTCACGATGTTGAGCAGCAGGCGACCGCCCGAGAGGTTGACGAAGGTGCTCGCCATCTGGGCCGCGAGGTAGGGGCCGACCGAGTCGGGGCGCAGCGCGACGAGGAACTTCAGCCGGTCCGAGAGGGCGCTGATCATCGCGGTGGCGACCCATGCGTCCTCGCACCAGGCGCCTGTGGGCGTCAGCGCGGCCTCGAAGCCGAGTTGCTCGGCCGATCGCGCGATCTGCCCCAGGTAGGGCACGGACGCGGGACGGCCGGCTGCCTCCGCGGCGAGTCCATGCCCCCCTCCGACGATGTTCCGGCCGTCGCCGCCGTTCGTGGGGAGGAACCAGTGGAACTTCAGATCATTCACGAGTGCATCTTTCGTTGTCGGGTCGGGTCGGGTCGACGCTCAGGGTGTGGGACGGCTGTCAGAGCTGGCCGTGCCGGGGCGGCAGTTGTCTCTCGACCGCCCAGCGACCGAGGTGCTGCAGCTTCCACGCCGCCGGGTCGTGCAAGGTGTGGGTGCGGGCGTTGCGCCAGTGACGGTCGAGCCCTTCGATGCTCAGCGCCGCCCGGGTTCCGGCGACTTCGAGAAGCCGCGAGCCCACCTCGACCGACACTCGTGTCGAGGAGGCGCGCGCGGCGGCGACGGCGAGGGTGGCCGTGACGGCCGACTCCTCCGAGAGGTCGCCGTCGGCCGTGTCCACGGCACGCCCCGCCTCGGCCATGAGTGCCTCCGTGCCGCGCACCGCCAGTTCCATCTCGCCGAAGGCGTGGACGATCACCGGGTCCTGCGCGGCGCGGTCGATGCCGTGGATCGCGACCGCGTCGGGGTAGGGACGCGACTTCGTCGTGACGAAGGTGGCGGCGTCGTCGAGTGCCGCCCGCGCGATGCGGTGTCGATGGCGGCGTGGATCAGCTGGGCGAAGGAGCCGTACGTCGTGGGGCCGGTGAAGACCTCGGTGTAGTCGGTGATCCACTCCTCGCCCACCCCGACGTCCGTGAAGGTGGCCGTCCCCGAGGCGGTGGTGCGCTGGCCGACGGCGTCCCAGTCGTCGACGACCGAGACCCCGTCGGCATCGCGGCGCACCGATGCGACGTGCATCGGCCCGTCGGGCCCCAGGTGGGCCAGCACGGGGATCCAGTCGGCGAAGAGTGCGCCGGTGCAGTAGAACTTCGTGCCGTTGAGCCGCCACCCGTCCCCGTGGGCGTCGCAGGTCAGGGTGGTGCGGAAGTCCCGCACGTGCTTGGTGCCCAGCTCGGACTGGGCGTTGCCGAACCACCGGCCCGCCAGGACCTCGCCGTACAGCCGCTCCTGCTGCGCCTGGCTGCCCTGCAGCCGCAGCTGGTTGAGGTAGACGAAGTGGCTGAGCGGGATCTGGCCGATGCTCGGGTCGGCCCGGCTGATCCGCCGCACCACCTCCGCCACGACCGACGCGGGGAGACCGGGACCGCCGGACGCGCGCGGAACGGTGATGGCCAGTAGGCCGCTGAGTGCCAGTCGGCGGAGCTGTTCGAACGGCAGGATCCGCTCGCGGTCGCGCGACGCGGCCCCCGTGGCGAACTCCTCGGCGAGCCGGGCGGCCGTGGCGAGCGCGCCCGTGGCATCGAGCAGCTCCACCCGCGCGGCCTCTCCGCTCGGCCGGCGCGCGCCGGCCGGTCTGCCCTGCGCCCTGCCCTCGGCTGCCACCGGAAGCCCGTTCCCCTGCGATGCAGGCAATGTCGGCGACGTCATGAGATGTGCACCCGCTTCCCGGATCAGTGACCAGATCAGTGACTGGACGCGAGCGCGGCCTTCTCCGCCTCGGCCCAGCTGCGCGGGCCGTTGGTGAAGGCTCCGCGGTAGCGGGCCGCCGGGTGACGCTCGGAGAGCCGGTCCCGGCCGAACAGCTTGCGGCGCAGGGTTCCCTCGTCGTACTCGCTCTGTGCAAGCCCGCGCTCGCGCAGCACCGGCAGGACCTTGTCGGCGAACTCCTGGAAAGACCCGGGGATCACCCAGTTGATGACGTTGATGCCGTCGACACCGGCGGCCTGCCACCGCTCGATGGTGTCGGCGATCTGCTCGGGCGTGCCCACGGCCACGGTGTCCTGGAGCCGCTGGATGGCCAGGTCGCCGATGGTCGGTTCGCGGTCGGTGATGTGCTTGCGCAGGTTCTCCAGGAAGCCCTTGGCCGTGTTGGTGTCGATCCGGCTCAGCGGGGTGTCGGCGGGGTAGACCCGGCCGGCCTTGTCGACGATCGCGGAGTGCGCGGAATAGCCGTCGGAACTGACGTACTGCTGGTACCAGTCGAACTTCTCACGGGCCTCTTCCCCGGTGTCGCCGATGACGAAGGAGAGCCCCTGGTGGAAGGTGATGTCGTGCGGGTCACGGCCGTACGACGCCGCGAGCGCGCGGGTCTCCTCGATCTGCTGACGGGCGATCTCCGGCGTCGGGGCGATGAGGAAGACCGCCTCGGCGTTGCGCGCGGCGAAGTCGCGACCCGGGCCCGACGATCCGGCCTGGAAGAGCAGCGGCGTCCGCTGCGGCGAGGGGGCCGGGAGGAACGGGCCCTCGACGCGGTAGCGCGGCGAGAAGTGGAAGATCTTGTGGATCTTGCTCGGGTCGGCGTGCCGGCTGCCTTCCTTGTCCTGGATCAGCGCGTCGTCGTCCCACGAGCCCTCCCACAGTTTGTAGGTCACGTCGACGAACTCGTCGGCCCAGCGGTAGCGCTCGGAGTGGTCCTCCAGCGCGTCGTGGCCGAAGTTGCGGTAGCCGTTGTCCTGGGTGCCGGTGACGATATTCCACGCGATGCGGCCCTTGGAGATGTGGTCCAGGGTGCTCAGCTGGCGGGCGAAGTTGGTGGGGTGCTGCTGGAAGACGTTGCTCGTGACGGCCAGGCCGATGTTCCTGGTGTGGCTGGCCAGAGCCCCGACGAGCACGGTCGGGTCGTTGCTGGGGATCTGCAGGCCCTCGTCGACGTAGACCGAGTAGTCGGCCTCGGCGTCGCCGTAGAGGCCCACGACGTCGGCGAAGAACATCGAGTCGAACTTCGCCTCTTCGAGGATCTTGGCGAGGTCGATCCAGGTCTCGACGTCGTTGAAGTTGTGCTGCTGGGCGTCCGGCCGGCGCCACTGGCCGTGGTGGATGTGGCTCGTCGTGTTCATCACGAAGGCGTTGAAGAAGAGGCGCTTGCGCTCGGCGGGGGTGGCGCTGGCGGTCATGAGGCACTCCCTTGTGGGGCGACACGTGCGGTGTCGTCGGTGTTGCGGGTGTCGTGGGTGTCGTGGATGCCGTGGGAGCCGTTGTTCATGACGACGGCACCGAGGATCAGGCGCTTGTCAGGCATGGGCGCGCTCCGAGCTCTCCGCGGTGAAGGCGACGCGGTGGCGCGCGGCCGGACGGTCCGTGGGAACCCTGGCCGTGTCGCCGGGGACGCGCTCGCGCGGGGTCCGGCCGGGACGTACGACGTCCGCGAGCGGCGCCCGTGCCGCGGCTCGGGCACGACGAGCCGGACGAACTCCGTTGGGGTGTCGGGTCGTTCGTCGCCGGGGCGGGACCGGACCCCTGAGGAGAACCGGTTGATCGTCGCGTCTCTCCAAGAGGAGGACACGGGGCTGCTGCTTCTTCTCGCTCATCGGCTGCTCGCCCGACTCGCCCGACTCGCCTGGTCAGCCTCGGTCACCTGGTTGACCTGGCCAGCCTCGGTCGCCCGGTTCGTCCGGTTTGCCTGCGTAGCCTGCCAAGTGCGGGAGATCCACTCGCTCGGCGAGGTGCCGTTGAGCGCCGCGTCGCCCACGATCGTCTGGCGGTAGATCAAGGGGTTGTGCGAGGCCAGCGTGCGGGCGTTGCGCCAGTACCGGTCGAGGCGGAAGCGCGAGGTCACCGCCGACGCGCCGCCGACCTCGAAGATCTCCGTCGTCAGGTCGAGGACGAGCTCGACGACCGCCGTCTGGGCCGTGAAGGCCGCGAGGTCCACGGCGTCGAAGAGCTCGGGGGTGGCCTCGTGCGCGAGCTGGGCCCGGTGCACCCGGTCGAGTTCGTCGACGGCGGCCAGTGTGGTCGCCTGGGCGGCGAAGGACTTCGACCGGACGCGTCCGACGACCTGCTGGATCTGCGGGTCGAGCCGAGGCTTGGGGTACTGCGGGTTGGTGAGGTTGCGCCCACGCTGGTTGACGAAGGCGATGATGTCGCGGACGGACGCCCGCGCGACACCCGACAGCGTGGCGAGGTGGATGAGCTGGAAGACCGCGTGCAGCGTCGTCCCGGGGAAGAACCCGTTGGGATACACCTCGACGTCCTCGGGCGGGGTCCGGACGTCGTCGAAGATCGTCGTGCCCGAGCCGGTGAGGCGCTGGCCGAAGCCGTCCCAGTCGTCGATCCTGCGCACACCTGGGGCGTTCGCCGGGACCAGGACGTTGGCACTGTGCTCGGCGCCGAGCGTCGCGGTCGTCTGAATCCAGTCGGCGAAGAGACTCCCGGTGGAGTAGAACTTCTTGCCGCTCAGCGACCAGCCGGCGTCGTCGCCGGAGCCGACCGCGTGGACGGTGGTGGCGCTCTCCCAGAAGGAGCTGTTGCCCTGCTCCGACTGGGCGTTGCCCACGACGGCGCCCTCCGAGATCCGCCGCAGCCAGCGCTCTTGAACCTCCGGGTCCTCGTGCACCAGCCGTGACTCGACGAAGCCGATGTGGCCCCGCCACAGCTGCGGCAGATTGGAGTCCGCCTCGGCCAGCGCGATGAGCAGGCGGAAGAACTGCGGCAGGGTCGCGCCCAGTCCCCCGAACTCCACGGGCACCCGGACCCGGCCGAAGCCCGCCGTCCGGAGCGCCTTCACCTCGTCGTACGGCAGCCGGTGGTCGGCCTCGCGGTCGATCGCGCCGAGGGCGATCTTCTCGAAGACTGGTCCGAACCGCTCGTCGAGCTCCGCGTCGGTGATCCCCCCGTTGAGGGTGTCGCCGCTCATGACTGCGAGATCCGGGGGAGGGCGGTGAGGAGCCGCTGGGTGTAGTCGTGCTGCGGGTGCTCGAAGACGTCGTCGGCGGTGCCCGCCTCGACGACCTTGCCGTCCTTCATCACGAGGATCCGGTCGCTCATGTGGTGGATCACACCGAGGTCGTGGGAGATGAAGAGGTAGGAGACGCCGAGTTCGTCCTGGAGGTCCGTGAGCAGGTCGAGGACCTGTGCCTGGATCGAGACGTCGAGGGCCGACACCGGCTCGTCGCAGACGATGATGCCGGGCTCGGGGGCCAACGCCCGTGCGATGGCGACGCGTTGGCGCTGGCCTCCCGACAGGCGCAGCGGGGCCGAGTCGAAGTGCTCCTCGCGGAGCCTGACCTGCTCCAGGAGCCTGACGGCCCTCTCGCGTGCCTCCGCGCGCGAGGAGGGAGGGTTGGGCCCGGTGGCCAGCGCGTCCGTGAGGACGCGTCCGACCGACCACCGGGGGTCGAAGGAGCTCAGCGGGTCCTGGTAGACCACGCCGATCCGGGGGCGCAGCGGGCGACGCTGTGTCTGGGCGAGGCTCGACCACGGCCGGCCGTGCAGCAGCACCTCGCCGGAGGTCGGGCTGATCAGGGACAGCGCGATCCGGGCGGTGGTGGTCTTGCCGGAGCCGGACTCGCCGACGATGCCGAGGGTCTCGCCCTGGAAGAGCTCGAAGGAGACGTCGTCGACGACGGTGCGGTCGATCTTGTCAGGGCCGGTGTAGACCTTGGTGAGGTGGCGGGCCTCGATGACCGGGCGGCCCCGGTCGATCGGCTTGCGGGTGCGGACGGAGGGCGAGCCGACGGCGTCCGGGGCGGGCTTCACCAACCGCTGGCCGCGGGTGTGTTCCGACGGCACCGCGTCGAGGAGCGCCTGGGTGTAGGGGTGTTGCGCGTTGTGCAGGATCTCGTGCGCGGGACCCTGCTCGACGATCCTGCCGTCCTTCATCACCGCGATGTCGTCGGCGAGGCGGGCCACGACGGAGAGGTCGTGGCTGATCAGGATGATCGCCTGGCCGCGCTCCTTGGCCTCGATGAGCAGGTCGAGGATCTGGGCCTGGATGGTGACGTCGAGGGCCGTCGTCGGTTCGTCGGCGATGAGCAGCGGCGGGTCCAGGGCGATCGCGCTGGCGATGAGCGTGCGCTGCCGCAGGCCACCGGACAGCTCGTAGGGCCGCTGGCGCACCTTCACCTCGGGCTCGGGCACGCCGACCGAGGCGAGGAGCTCGATCGCCTTGGCCTTGCGCGACGCCCTGGTGCCGACGCCGTGGAGCTTGAGCGGCTCCGCCACCTCGTCACCGACCTTGCGGAGCTGGTCGAGGGAGACGAGCGCGTCCTGGAGGACGAAGCCGATCTTCTTGCCCCGGATCCCGCGCCAGGAACGCTCGCTGCGGCGGGTGAAGTCGAGGTCGTCGAGCGCGATCCGGTCGGCGCTCACCCGCGAGTTGCCGCCGGTGAGACCGACGAGCGCACGGGCGGTGACGGACTTGCCGGAGCCGGACTCCCCCACGATCGCCAGGCAGCGGCCCGGGTGGGCGGAGAAGGAGATGCCGTGGACGACCTCACGGTCGCCGAACCGGACGTGGAGCCCCTCGACGGCGAGGAGCGGCGCCTCGGTGGCCGACCCGTCGGGACGGGCGGGCCGGTGGGCCACGGCGGCCTCACCGGTACCGGTGCCGGTTTCGGTTTCGGTTTCCGTGCCGGTGTCTGTTCCGGTGCCGGTGTCGTCGGCTGCGGTTTTGGTGGTGCGCAGCGGAACGGTCATCGGGCCGCTCCTTCCAGTCGCTGTTGGATCGCCCGGCCGAGGGTGGTGACCGAGATGGCGAAGAGCACGATCACGAGGCCGGGGAGGACCTCCAGCCACCACTGGGTGGTGATGTAGTTGCGCCCGGAGTCGAGGAGCGCGCCCCACTCGGGGTTCGGCGGCGGGACGCCCAGACCGAGGAAGGCCAGGGACGAGGCCCACACGATGGACTGGCCGACGCCGAGGGTGACGACCGCGACCAGCGGGCGCATGGCGTTGGGGAAGAGATGGTGGGTCAGGACCGTCCGTCTGCTGTGGCCCAGTGCGTGGGCCGACTCGATGTAGCCGGCCTGGCGCACGTTGAGCACCTGGCCGCGCACCATGCGGGCGTAGCCGGGCATGGAGCTGATCCCGACCGCGAAGATCGACGTCGTGGCCGACGGCCCGAAGACGGAGATCACGAGCAGCGCCGCCAGCAGGGACGGGAAGGCGAAGAAGACCTCCAGGACGCGGGTGATGATCGTGTCGACCACGCCGCCGGCGAGCGCCGAGACGAAGCCGAGCACGATGGCCAGGCCCATGGCGATCGCGGTGGCGCCGAGGCCGATCCCGAGGGAGAGCCTGGTGCCGTGGACGACTCGGCTGAAGACGTCGCGGCCGGCCTCGTCGGTGCCGAAGAGGTGGTGCCACGACGGCGCGGCGAGGGGGTTGGTCAGGTCGATGTGGGTCGGCGTCGTGGAGGCGAGCACGCCGGGCGCGATCGCGGCCAGCACGACGAGCGCGATGAACACGGCCGAGAGGGTGGCGCCGAGGCCGAGGTTCCAGCGGACGGCTCGCCGGGGCTCGACCACTTCGGCGCTGATCGGGTCGAGCGAGACGGTCGTCATGAGGCACGCAACCTTGGGTCGATGACGGTGTAGGCGAGATCGACGAGGAGGTTGGCGGCGATGTAGAGCGCGGCCACCACCACGACGACGCCGGCGACGGTCGGGACGTCGCGAGTGCTGACCGCGGTGTTGAGGACCATGCCGATGCCGGGCCGCCCGTAGATGTTCTCGACGATGACCGCGCCCGAGACGAGCGCGCCGAGCGCCCAGCCCGAGAGAGTGACCGCCGGCAGGACCGCGTGCCGCAGGGCGTGCTTGAGGCGTACGGCGGTGTCGCCCATGCCCCGGGTACGGGCGGTGGTGACGAACGGCTGGTCGAGGACCTTGTCGAGCTCGTCACGGATGACCTGCCCCAGGAAACCGCTGAGCGGGATCGCCAGGGTGAGCACCGGGAGGACGAGGCCCCAGAAGCCCGAGCCGCTGATGACGGGGAAGACCGGGATCTTCACCGCGAAGATCACCAGCAGGATGACGCCCACCCAGTAGTGCGGCAGGCTCGCGGTGAACGCCTCGAAGACCGAGCCGAGTCCTTCGAGGGCCCGGCTGCGCTTCACGGTGAGCAGCGAGACCGCGAGCGCGATCACCCAGGCCACGACGAGTGCCGAGACGGTCAGGACGAGGCTCGGCACGATCTGGGCGCCGATCACCTTAGTGACCGGCGTGTACTGCGTGTACGACGTGCCGAGGTCGCCTTGGAAGAAGCCGCCGATGTAGTGCAGCCACTGCGAGACCAGCGGGTGGTCGAGGCCGAACTCGTGCTTCACCGGCGCCAGTTCGGCTGAGGTGTAGTTCTGCTGCTTGCCGTTGCGCATGTTGAGGATGGCCGTCGCACGGTCGCCCGGGATCAGGATCTGGGCGATCCAGGCCACGGAGGCCGCCGCGAGGAGCACGCCGACCGCCGAGACGATCTTGACGGCGGCCCTGCGGGCGGCCGGCGCGGTTGCCCACGCGGGCCGCCTCGGCGTCACGAGCGACGCCGGGTCAGGGGTGATGGCAGTCATGACAGACCTCGAATCACTGCTTGCTGGTGAAGTACGCGTCGGAGAAGACCGGCTCGCCCTGGCTCTTCTCGACCCAGAAGTCGTGGAGCTTGTCCGAGACGGCGATCAGCGTGTTCTGGGTGTAGAGGCCGATGCCGGCGGCGTCGTCGTTGATGATCTTCTGGGCCTGCTTGTACTCGTTGAACCCGGCAGTGGTGTCGGTGTTCGTGTTGGCCTTGTCGATCAGCTTTGTGAGCGTCGAGTTGTTGTAGAACGACTGGTTGTTGCCGTTCGGGTTGTCCTTGGTGGACTCACGCCAGACGATCCAGAGGATCGCCGGGCTGGGGCTGGTCCAGTACGACGGCTGGGCGTCGTAGCCGTCCGGGCCGCTGTACTTGCCGCCCCACGCTTCGGCCTGGGTGGCCGGGACGAGGGTGACGTCGAAACCGTTCTGCTTCCACTGCTCCTGCAGCGCCTGCAGGACGGTCGCGCCCTCGCTGGTGAATATGTAGCCCGCGCCGTAGACGAGCTGGATGCTCAGCTTCTTGCCCTCCTTGGCGTAGATCCCGTCGGAACCCTTGGTCCAGCCGGCCTGCTTCAGCAGTTGGGCGGACTTGTCGGGGTCGTAGGAGTACGGGTCGGTGCCGAGGTAGCCGGGAGTCGACTGCGAGACCGCGGGGTTGGGCTCGTAGGGGATCACGCCGTGGAAGCCCGCCTCGACCGCCGACTTGCGGTCGGCGGCGTGGGCGAAGGCCTGACGGACGAGCTTGTCCTTGAACGGCCCCTTCTCGGTGTTGAGGTAGAACGAGACCGGGTGGCCCGGGGTGATGTAACGGATCGTGTTCTTGAACTTGGACTGGGCGTCCTTCCAGTTCACCGTCGGGACCTCGTAGATCACGTCGGACTGGCCGGTGGTGAGCGAGGCGTAGCGCGAGGTGCCGTCGGCGACGAACTTCCAGTCGATCTTGTCGACGTACGCCGGGCCGTGGTGCTTCGCGGTCGCGGGCCACGAAGTGTAGTCGGGGTTCTTCTTGAAGACGACGTTCTGGCCCTTGTTCCACTTCTCGACCGTGAAGGCGCCGGAGCCGATCGGCTGCTCGCAGTTCTGCTCCTTCGTCCGGGTCTTGAGCGCGTGCTCGGACTGGATGCCGAAGTAGCCCTGTGTGATCATGCGGAGGAACTCGGGGTAGGGCTTGTTGAGGTGAATGGCGACGTGGGTGTCGTCGATCGCCTCGGCCTTCTTGTAGTACGGATCGATCGACACCTTGGCGGTGCCGTTGAGGTCAGTGTTCTCGAACTGCTCGAAGTTGTAGGCGACGGCCTTGGCGTCGACCGGGGTGCCGTCGGTGAACTTCACGCCCTCCTTGAGGGCGAAGGTGTAGGTCAGGCCGTCGGTCGAGGTCTTCCACGAGGTGGCGAGCCACGGCTTGATGCTGCCGCCCTCGTCCTCGGTCACGAGCGCGTCGAGGACCTGGCGGGAGATGTAGGCCTGCTGGATCCAGCCGCCGAAGATGCAGGGCGGCTCCTGGACGTGCGCGTAGGTGAGGGTGCCGCCCTGGACGGGCTTGCCGTCGGTGCTGCCGGCCGACGAGCCGCTGCCGCAGCCTGCCAGCAAGAGGCTCGCGAGCAGGACGCCGGAGGTGGCGACGGCGAGACGGGGTCTGGTGAAGTAGGACATCAGCCGGCTTTCTCTTCAATGTGGTGGGGCGTGGGGTCGGGGTCCGAGATGCCCTCGGGGGGCGGGAGGTTCTTGCCGCCGCGGTAGCGGGTGGCGTGGTGGTTGGGAGGAAGTCGGTCGCCGCGGCCGAAGACTCGGTCGCGGAGCGACTCGGACTCGTCGTACGAGGTGCGCAGCCGGCCCCGGGCCTGTAGGACGGGCACGACGAGTTCGATGAAGTCCTTCGCCGTGTCGAAGGTGTGGTACTGGAGCAGGTTGATGCCGTCGAGATCGAGGTCGTCGAGCCAGTGCTCGATCGCGTCGGCCGCCTGCTCGGGAGTGCCGACGACCCAGAGCGGGTGGCTGGAGATGTCGCCGAAGCCGGCGAGGAACTCCCCGACGGTTCCGTCGGACGTGAGCTGCCGCCAGTGGCCGGCACTGCCGTTCTCGACGGCGACGTCGGCGACGTCGGCGAGCCGGGTCTCGGGCGGGAACGCGGTCGGGTCCCACGGGAGTCCGCTGTGGGCGAGGTAGCCCTCGGGGTCGGAGAGCTCCTGGAAGCGAGCGGCCTTGGCGCGCGCCTCCTCCTCGGTCGGCGCGACGATGACGCCTGCCGTGGTGATCACCTTGAGGTCGTCGCGGGTCCGGCCGGCGTCGACGGCGGCCTGCTTGAGGTCGGCGACCAACTGCTTGACGGCATCGGGGGTGTTGCCGCCGGTGAAGACGACCTCGGAGTGCTTGCCGGCGAAGGCGATGCCGTCGGCCGACCGGGTCGCGGTGAAGAGCACCGGAGTGCGCTGGCGGCTCGGGCTGGGCAGGTGGGGGCCCTCGACCTGGAAGTGCTTGCCGACGTGGTCGATCGGGCGGATCTTCGCCGGATCCGCGAAGACGTTGTGCTCGCGGTCGGCGATGATCGCGTCGTCGTCCCAGCTGCCCTCCCAGAGCTTGTAGAGCACGTCGAGGTACTCGTCGGCGATCTCGAACCGGATGCTGTGCTCGACCTCGTCCGGCAGCCCGTGGTTGCGGGCGGCGTTGGGCAGGTAGGACGTGACGATGTTCCAGCCGACACGCCCCTTGGTGAGGTGGTCGAGCGTGCTCGCCCGGCGGGCCCAGGCGAACGGCGGCTCGTACGTCGTGGAGAAGGTGATCCCGAAACCGAGGTGCTTCGTCACGGCGGCCATGGCCGGTACGACGAGCGCCGGGTCGTTGTTGGGGATCTGCAGACCCTGCTTGACGGCGGTCGCCGCCGAGCCGCGGAAGGTGTCGTAGGTGCCGACGACGTCGGCGAGGAAGACGGCGTCGAAGCCGCCCTTCTCCAGCAGCTGGGCCAACTCGGTCCAGTACTCGATGTCGTTGAACCGCTCGCGGTTGTTGTCCGGCAGCCGCCACAGGCCGTGGGTGATATGGCTGACGCAGTTCATCTCGAACAGGTTGAGGATGAGTCGCTTCTTCCGTGTGCTCACGCGAGGGCCCCCTGCTCGGTCCTCGGGCCAACTGCCTTGCTGAGGGCGCCGCGGCAGCGGGCGGCCTCGTGGCGGGCGGGCAGCCGGTCGCCCTGGGCGGAGAGGTCTTCGCGAGAGCCGGGCATCTCGTGGCTGATGAAGTTGATGAGGCTGATGCCGTCGGGGCCGGCGGAGGGCCGCTCGGCGATCTGCGCGGCTGTGCCGACGAGCCGGTTGTCGGGCGCCCCGAAGTGGGTGGTATCGCGGAGCGCGCACCGGGTGCCATACGCGATAGGGCTTGGCATGCACATTGCAGTAGCGGTGAAGCGTGACGGCCGAACAGGTGACTGGATGCGGGGCATGGAGTCCTTCAGAAGGCGCTAGGGGGTGGTTCGGAGCCCGGCCCGAAGGATCAGGCCGCGGCGAGGGCGTGGTGGCGGGTGGCGAGCGCGGCCGAGAAGGCGTCGGTGACCCGGTGGACCTCGCGGGCGGTGTCCTCCTGGACGGTGACCGCGCCGCCCGGGTCGACCGCGATGTGCTTGTCGACCACGAACCAGCCGGGCAGCACATGGTCGGCGCCCATGGCGGTGAGCACCGGCCGCAGTGCGTAGTCCACGGCCAGGACATGCGCCGGGCTGCCGCCTGTGGCCAGCGGGAGCACCGCCTTGCCGGCGAGGGCGTACTGGGGCAGCAGGTCCATGAGGGACTTGAGCAGACCGGAGTAGGCGGCCTTGTAGACGGGCGTTCCTATCACCACGCCGTCGGCCTGCTCGAACAGCCGGGCCGCGCCCTGGATCGCGGGGTGTCCGGGGTCGGCCCCCAGCAGCGCCTCTGCGGGCAGTGCGCGCACGTCGAGCGGGATCACACGGTGTCCCTGCTCGGCCAGGCGTACGTCGAGGTGGCGCAGCAGGCGACCGGTGCGGGAGGTTGCTGACGGGCTTCCCGAGACGGAGAGCACGGTGGACATGAGGACTCCTTCGCAGAGGGCAGGATGGCAGCAGCTCGCACCGGAACGCCGGGCATGGGCTGCCGTCCCGCTCCGACCGAGGTGGTGGAAACGGGCAGGTGATGGCTGCGTGGGGGAGAAGAGAAAAGAGACGCCGGAGCGGCGGCAGATCAGGAAGGACGCAGCCCGGCTGCGGGCAGCTGAAACCTGAGGGTCACTGCGGGAAGGCGCGAGAAGAGAGCTCGCTCAGCAGGCGGCGCGAGGCAAACAGAGGCCGCTGGACACACGCACGAGGTCGACATGGCGTCGCCGCGTGAGGTCCTGGAGCTGATTCATGCGCTGAATTTAAGCAGATGATGTGGCAATTGGTCGAGGGTAACCCGTGCCAAGGATCAGTGATGCCTTGATAGGGATCCCCTTTCATTCCGACTGAACGGCTCGAATACCTCCGGACGGTGGCGCGGCTCGGGTCGCTGCGCCGGGCCCCCGAGGAGTCGCCCATCAGCTGGCCGGGGCACGAGCAGGACGGTGCTCGAGATGGAGCGCGAGCCGGTGTGGGGAGCTCCTGGATCGGCGTCGTTCCGGGACGTGGGCCGGCGATGCCGGGCGGGGGGCCGGGCGGGAGTCGCTGCCGCCACTGCCGCATCAACGACCCCGTCGACGCAAGGGTCCACGGCGACCGTCGCCGATCCGCACCACGCAGACCAGGCAGACCAGGCACCTGCCGGACCGGGCGATCTGAAGCTCCGTCAATCTCGCTGACCAGATGGTCGGCAACTCCCGAGGAGGAACTCCCGTACCCGTGGAAGTTTGTGAGTTTTCGTCATGCACAGGGTGAAGCGTCCGGCGCCGTCCTCGGGCGAGCCCGCGCACCGCCGGGAAAGGACGGTTCAAGGGAAACCCGACATCCTTCCGTCCTTGGGGAACGACACGTCATCGACCGCCCAGGCGTCCGGGCCGATCTGCGGCACCATCCGCTCGGCGATCCGCCGACACACCGGCACCGGATCCCATGTGGACTGGTTCACGAACTGCTGCAGGTTCTGCTCGTTGCCGTCCGGCAGCCGCGAGGCCATGGCCTGGATCGACTTGCGGCGACCGTCCATCATCTAAACGGTTCACGTCATGTTGGTCCACACATTCACCGTGCCGCTGAACACGACCGACAGAAAGACCTAACGGAGTCCTACTCGTAGGACTCCGTTAGGAGGCAGGAGTCGTAAACAAACGTGAGCGCCTGGACGCGGCCGTGTGCCGATCTTGGTCAGTGTGGCTCACTTGTGAGGCTACCGCGATGGCGCCGGCGGAATGACGCGGCAGTACGCCCAGGGCCACACCGAACACGGTCACCATACCGAGGCAGGCACCGGCGCCTGCCAGGCTGCGCAGCACGCCGTCGTCGCTGAGGGAGAGCGCGATCTTCACATCGTCCTGGCCGGGGTGCCCAGCTGGAACCCAGCCAGGGAACCGGCAGTCGGCGCGGGACCGGGGCGGGAGTGAGGCGGATCATGCCGGTGCTGTACTCACCCGCATGCAATGCCGCCGGCGCGAGAGTTCCGGCGCGACTTGATCGAGCTGTGGGATCTAGGCAGCCGCCCTTCGCGGGTACACGTGACCTGCTGTTTTGTTCCGTCTCACGGCGGCCGTCGCGGTTCCTGCCTCAGCGGTGGACGAGGGGTGGCCGGAATCTGTGTGCGCCGCCGTCGGTTCGAGCGCTACCGAGCGACCACGACCTTCGCGAACGCGGGTCGCAGCTCAGTGGGAGGCAGCTGGTCGGTGACCAGGACATCGACGATCGACAGGTCGCCGAGGGCCATCGCCTTCTTGCGGTCGAACTTGGTGTGGTCTGCGGCGACCACGACCCGGTCCGCGAGGTCGACAAGTGTGCGGCGTACCTCGACTTCGGCGGGGTCGAAGTAGGTGATCCCGCGGTCGATGGACAGTCCTCCGCAGCCGAGGATCATCAGGTCCAGATGGATTTGAGGCCGTTCCTGTGCGGCCGTTGAAGCGACCAGGCTCAGTTCGGGTGTCATGAGCCCGCCCAGGACGAGAACCCGGCTCTTCGTGTCGCGCAGTTCGAACGCTGCGTGGAGCGAGTTGGTGATCACGGTCAGATCGTCCCGGACGGCGAGTTCTGCGGCGACAGCGGTGCAGGTGGTGCCTGTGTCGATACCCACTGAGGCACCTGGTTTGACCAGGTCCGCCACGGCCCGCGCGATTTTCGACTTCTCGGGCATCATCGTCGAGGACCTGGATCCGTAGGCGGGTGCCCGGCGTGGCACGGCGCCGCCATGGACACGGTCCAACAGCCCTGCTTGATCGAGCTCGGTCAGGTCGCGGCGGATCGTCATACCGGACACGCCGAAGCGCTCGGCGAGTGTGTTGACGTCGACCTGCCGGGATTCCTGCAGGGCACTGAGGATGGCTCGCTGCCGGGAGTTGCGCACTGGTTCCATCTCGTCTTGAGCCACGCTCATCACGCTATCCGGCCTCCTGCCCTGGACTTCAACCAGGGGTGACCCATGCTGCCACCCCCCTTCGTAGCGGTGTTCATATGAACACTACGGCGACTGCTCCGGCCTGTCGCGACGCCCGCTCACGCGGGTGGGCTCGACTCGATACGGATGGTAGCGGTGGCGAGAACCCATTGACCTGCCCGCTCCCTGTGGCTACGGTCCGAGTCACCCAATGTTCATTCGAACATCGCCGTTCGGAGGTCCCCATGGCTGTGCCCATCAAAGCCGGCATTGAGAAGGTGCCTGGCGGGCTGATGCTCGTCCCCATGCTCGTCGGAGCCGTGGTGCACACGGCGGCGCCGGGCTCCGGGGAGTTCTTCGGCTCCTTCACCGGAGCCCTGTACACGGGCCTGCCCGCGATCCTGGCCGTCTTCTATGTGTGTTTGGGCGCGACCCTGGACGTGAAGGCGACGCCCTACATCGCGAAGAAGGGTGGTGTGCTGCTGGGGACCAAGGTCCTGTTCGCGTTGGTCGTCGGTATCGTCGTGGGGAGGTTCCTCGGCGAATCGCCGGTCAGCGGTGGAGTCTTCGCGGGATTGTCGACGCTGGCGGTCGTGGCGGCGCTGAACGACACCAACGGCGGCCTCTACATGTCGCTGATGGCCCAGTTCGGACGCAAGCGTGACGTCGGGGCCTACAGCGTCATGAGCCTGGAGTCCGGTCCCTTCCTCACCATGGTCACGCTCGGCGTCGCCGGTCTGTCCGCCTTCCCCTGGCAGACCCTGGCGGGAGCGATTCTGCCCCTGGTGCTCGGGATGCTCCTGGGTAATCTCGATCCCGAGATGAGGCGCTTCCTGGCCCCCGCCGTGCTGGCCCTCGTGCCGTTCCTCGGGCTGTCACTGGGACTCACGCTCAACCTGACCGCCGTCTGGGAGGCCGGCCTGCTGGGGATCGGGCTGGGGCTGTTCGTGGTGCTGGTCGGCGGGGCAGCGCTGCTGCTGGCCGACAAGGCGAGCGGTGGCGACGGCATTGCGGGCCTGGCAGCGGCGACCACCGCCGGCAACGCGGCAGTGGTCCCCTCGATCGTGGCGGCTGCCAATCCCGTCTACGCGCCGGCCGCCCAGTACGCGACCGTGCTCGTCGCTTCGTCGGTTGTGGTGACGTCGATCCTCTGTCCGCTGATCACCGTCTTCTGGGCACGCCGGATCCTGAAGCAGCCCTCTGCCGCCGACGGGATCGGCGATCCGACAGCCGACGGCGACGGGCCGTCCTCCGCCCCGCATCACGTGTCCAGCGCGAACAGGGAAGCTGCCGCACAGCACGACGGCACCTGAGACGAACGGCCCTCGGATCAGAGTCGTCGAGAAACGGAGAGCACATGCGTGACCAGCGGGTCGTGCGCTGCACCTACTACCTGGAATCGGAGATCGATCCGGAACAGGCTGCCGCGGCCATGGCCGGGGAGCAGTCCAGCGGCACCTTCGTCGCTGTGCCCGGCGAGTCCCCCCGTATTCGCGAAAGGCATGCGGCACAGGTCGTCAGCGTGCGGGATCTGGGAGTGCGCAGCCCGTCGCTGCCGTCGCGCTCCCGCCCCGAGACGGTACGGGCCGCCTTTGTGGTGGTCGAGTTCCCGATGGAGAACATCGGGACCGACCTGGCGACCCTGCAGACCACGATCGCAGGCAACCTCTTCGAGTTGGGGGAGCTGTTCGCCTGCCGCCTGCAGGACATCGAGCTGCCGGAGGAGTTCGTTGCCGCTCACCCGGGCCCCGCGTTCGGCATCCCCGGCACCCGCAGACTGATGGGAGGGGCCGAGGGCGTCATGATCGGCACCATCATCAAACCGAACGTCGGTCTGGACGAGAGCGAGTTCCGCCTGGTCGTACGGGAGTTGGCCAGGGCGTCGGTCGACCTGATCAAGGACGACGAGCTGATGACCGATCCGGCGTACCTACCGCTGGAGCGCCGGATCGCCGTGGCCACCGAAGAGATCCGGGAAGCCGAGCAGATCACCGGCCACCCGGTCATGTACGCCTTCAACATCACGGGGGACCTCGCCGGGCTCCGCCAGCGCCACGACACGGTGGTCGAGGCGGGCGGCCGATGCGTGATGCTCAACGTTCCCGTCATGGGACTGCCCGCACTGGCCTGGCTGCGGGAGTTCTCCGAAGTCCCCGTACACGGACACCGCGCCGGTCTGGCCGCGTCGATGCGCTCGCCGGCGCTGGGGATGTCGTACCGGGTGTGGCAGCAGCTGGCCCGCCTGGCGGGAGCCGACCATCTGCACGTCAGCGGTCTCGGCAGCAAGTTCTACGAGACCGACGAGGAGGTCGCGGCCCACGTGCGCAGCCTGCTCGAGCCCCTGGGCAAGACCCTGGGCCCGGTACCGACCCTGTCGTCCGGCCAGAACGTCGCCACCCCGGCCCCGACCTTCACCGCGGTCGGCTCGACCGACCTTCTGATGCTCGCGGGCGGAGGCGTGGCCGCGCATCCCGACGGACCTGCCGCCGGCGTGCGCAGCCTCCGGGCCGCCTGGGCAGCTGCCGTCGACGGTGTCTCCCTGGATGTGGCAGCACACGTGGCGGCGGAGGCAGGTGATCCGGCGCTGCTGCATGCTGGGCGCACGTTCGGGGGCGTGGCCTGATATGACGTACGTCAGTTTCGTGGCCGACGACCTGACCGGTGCCAGCGACGTCCTCGCACAGGCCCACCGGCACGGTCTCGACGCCGTGCTCGTCATCGGGGACGGCAGCCGGCCGCTCCCCACCGACTGCGATGTCGTAGGGATCGCCGGACCGTCGCGTTCGCTCGGCGGGACCGCCTTCGACGAGCTGGTCCGCGCACAGCTGGAACAGATCGCCACGGCCGATGCACAAGTGCTGATCTACAAGGTCTGTTCCACCTTCGACAGCGCCCCCGCACGCGGCAGCATCGGCCGAGGCATCGAGCTGCTGCACGAGCGCTTCCCCCACCACGGCCCGGTCGCGATCGCACCGGCACAGCCGGGATTCGGCCGGTTCACTGCCTTCAGTAACCACTTCGCCGGCTACTCCGGCGGCGTGTACCGCCTCGACCGGCATCCCGTCATGGCGCAGCATCCGTCGACTCCGATGCACGAGGCCGACCTGCGGCAGGTGATCGCCGAGCAACTGTGTACTGGCGAGGTCCCCGGAGCCATCCACCTCCCCGCCTACGCCGATGGTTCCTTCGGCGAGCAGTGGATGAGGCTCCGACGCTCCAGCCGGGCCGCCTTCGTCGTGGATGCTGTCGAGGACCGCCACCTCGACACCCTCGCGCTGGCACTACGGGAGGACAACACGCGACAGAATCCGGCGATCGTGGTCGGCTCCGGCGGAGTCATGGCCGCCCTCGCACGCACCGCCACCGAGCGGTCCCCCGTAGCCGACGGCGCCCAGCCCGCCTCCGGGCCAGTGCTGGCCGTCAGCGCGTCGGTCTCCAGCACAACAGCCGCACAGATCGCCGACGCCGTCACGCACGGCTGGGCCGAGCTGGCAGTGCCCACGCAATTGCTCAACGGACAGGATCCGTCCCTGCTGAACGATCTGGAGAAGCGCTCGGCCGCCTGGCTTACAGCCGGACGGAACGTCATCGTGCACACCACGCGCGGAATCCAGGACCCGCGCTACGCCGCGGCCGGCCCCCTCGACGCCTTCCATGTGGGTGAAATCCTGGGCTCCCTGGCCAAAAACATGGCCGTCAAGGGACTCACCCGGGACATCGCCGTGCTCGGCGGCGACACCTCCAGCCACGCACTGCTGTCCATGGGAGTGAGCGAGCTGCGCGTCGCCACCCAGTTCGTCACGGCCGCCCCCGTCTGCCGCACCGACAGCGAAGCGGCAGTGGCCGGCTGCCGACTGCTGCTCAAGGGCGGGCAAGTCGGTCCGGTCGATGTCCTCGAACGCTTCGCGCAGCCACATCCCTCGACCTGACCCCCGGCCGTCCAGACCACCAGCCCAACCCGCCATCTACGAGAGACCAAGGAGTACGAACTCATGAGGGCAGTCGTCAAAGCAGCCGCGGGCAAGGGTGTCGAGTACGTCGCCGATGCGCCCGAGCCGAAGGCAGGCGACGGTGCGGTCGTCGTAGAGATCGCGGCGGCCTCTCTGTGCGGCACCGACCGCGAATGCTACGAGTGGTCACCGGCGGCCCAGGCGTTCAACCTGGGACTCCCCGTCGTACTCGGTCACGAAGCGGCGGGCACCATCGTCGAGGTAGGCGCTGGGGTGGAGAACCTGCGCGTCGGTGACCGCGTCGCTCTGGAGAGCCACCTGCCGTGCGGCCACTGCTTCGCCTGCCGGACCGGGGACGCCCACACCTGCGAGCGCACGCAGATCCTGGGCATGCACTTCGACGGGGTCTTCGCCGAACGCGTCGCCGTGCCCCACCGCATCTGTGTCCCCCTTCCCGACGGCGTGCCTCTGGAGACCGGCGCACTGCTGGAGTCGGCCGGCGTCGCGGTACACGCCATTCAGCGAGCCGGGTACTCGGTAGCAGGCCGCGGCGTTCTGGTCAGCGGCGCCGGGCCGGTGGGCATGGTCGTCGCGCGACTGGCATCGCTCATGGGCGCCGCCTACGTGATCGTGATCGAGCCGAATCCGTTCCGCCGCGCCGAAGCCGAACGGCTCGGAGTGATCACGATGGAGCCCGGAGACTGGGTCACCGAGCGCAGCCGCGAACTGAGTGGCCACCGCGGCGGGGCAGACGTGGCCTTTGAATGCTCGGGGGCGGCCTCCGCACTTCCGACCCTGTTCGACGCCGTGCGTCGAGAAGGAACTGTCGTGACCGTGGGACACCCGGGTCGGCCGGTGCCGATCGACGTCGCTGCCCAGATCAACAAGCGAGGCATCACGCTGCGCGGGATCTTCGGCCGCCGCCTGTGGGAAACCTGGGAGCAGACGCTGCTCCTGCTGAACTCCGGACGCCTGGACCTGGACTGGCTGATCACGCACCGACTGCAACTGAGCCAGGTCGACGAGGCGATGGAGCTCCTTACCGGGGATGCCTGCAAGGTGCTTCTGGTTCCGGGGCTGGGCTGACGCTGCGCACCGTTCATGACCGGCCGAAGCTCTCGTGTGATGCGCCGCAATTTGACATCGCCGACGGTAACGTGATCGGTGAACTCCACCGCCGCCACCGCACCATCGAGTTCGCGAAGTTCCTGGTCACCATAGACAAGGCCGTGCCGCGCGAGCTCGACGTGCACCTGGTGTGCGACAACTGTGAGGATCATGGGGTGCCGCAGGGGGCCGGAGCCTGACCCGTGCGACAACTGGCCGCAGCTGCCTTGGTGTAGAACTGTCGGCTCCGGCCCCTGCGGTGCGTACTGGCACCGGCCCGGTGAACGTGTCCCTAGGGGCTTTGCCGCACAAAGCACCGTCACAGTTCTGACCGCCCACCGGACCGGTGTCCGCCACCGGACCCTGTCCAAGCAGCCTCGTGACCGTCACCAGCATGCCCCAGCCGACGCTGCCCGCGCAGCCAGTCCCGGACCCGGCCGAGGAGGTGGTCCTGGGGGTAGACACCCACAAGGACGTCCACGTCGCCGCTGTCAGAACCACTCTGGGCGCCTCGCTCGCCCATCAGGAGTTCCCGACCACCGCTGCGGGATATCGTCAACTACTCGTCTGGGCAAGGTCGTTCGGCGTCGTGCAGCGGGCCGGTGTCGAATGCACGGGATCCTGCGGAACCGCGCTGACCCGATACCTGCGTAGGGAAAGCGTCGATGTCGTCGAAATCAACCAGCCCGACCGTGCCACCCGGCGCAAGCGCGGCAAGACGGATGCCGTCGACGCGGACGCAGCCGCTCGCGCGGTGCTGTCCGGACGCGCCACCACCGTGCCGAAGACCGCGGACGGCCCCGCAGCAGACATGCGGATCCTGCGGCTCGCCAAGGAATCAGCCGTCAAGGCCCGTACCCAGGCGCTGAACCAGCTCAAGGCCGTCCTGCTGGCTATCGACCCCGACCTGCGTGAATTGCTCGCAGGCCTGAGCAATCCTGCGCTGGTCGCCACCTGTGCGGCCCTTGACGTCGATGACCGTGGCGAGGCCGTCTTCACGATGCGCCTGCTCGCCCGCAGAGTCCAGCATCTGTCCGACGAGGTCAAAGAGCTCACCCGACGCACCACCAGGGCTGTCCGCTCCTGCCGGCCCCAGATGCTGGATCTGGTCGGCGTCGGGCCCGACAGCGCCGCCGTCCTGCTTATCGCCGCAGGTGACAACCCTGACCGCATCACCGATGAGGCATCCTTCGCAGCCCTGTGCGGCGTCAGCCCGGTCGAGCAGTCCTCCGGCAAGACCCACCGACGGCGACTGAACCGCGGAGGCAACCGCCAAGCGAATGCTGCCCTCTACCGCATCGTGATGACCCGCATACGCTGGGACGAACGCACGCAGAAGTATCTGCAGCGACGCACCGCCGAGGGCATGTCCAAGCGCGAGATCATCCGCTGCCTCAAGCGGTACGTCGCCCGCGAGCTCTACCGCCACATTAGAGGCTTCTGTTCCCCGCACCTGACCACCAAACGCTGCCGCCGCGTCGCCGACTGGGCCGAGGCCAACAACGTCGAGATCGCCTCCGACCAACAGTTCATGGCTCAACGCATCGAGGCCCAGTTCACCGCCTTGCGCTACTTCGCCCTCGATGGCACCGACCACCCCACCCACAGGGCCCAGGGCAGCATGATCCGCCGCTACATCATCTGGCGGAACAAGAACGCCGCCGACAAGCACCTCAAAGCCCTCGTGAGTAGGGCCAACGCAGCCTGACCTGCAACAACAGCGGCAACAGGCGACGTCACCACAGGTGAAGGAAGCTCCGGACATCGTCAAAGCCGTCGAGGGCCCGACCGTCCACATCCGACGGGTCCGCCTCGGCCCGCGCCGCCAGCGACTCTGCCAGGGCACGGCCCTCATCGCTGAGATGCCCAAAGCGTCGAGCGGTATGGCCCAGGCACAGCCCAGCCAGCCCGAGCAGCGGACTACCCGACACAGCCCGCGTCCCGACCTGCACGCACCAGTGCTCGACGAACCCCGCGTCGTCGTCGTTCAACGCGGAGCCAACCAGGACTCCCGCCGCCTCGCCCTCTGCTGAGCGGTCACGCAGAGCCTGCTCCAACGTCTCGACCACCACCCCGTGGGGCAGCGCGGGAGGGTTCTCGAAGCTCAGATGAGAATGCATCCCGCGAGACTACGCGGACCGCATCCAACGGCTAGCCGCCGCGGACCCGTCCGGCAGGACGGGGCGAACGTTGCTTGATGCGTCACCAGGCCTCGTATTCGGGGTCGCGGGAGGTCTTCCAGGTCTTTATGCGTTGAAAGGAGACGCCTTCCTCGCGGAGCAGGACCCGAAGGCCCTCGTGGCTGATGTCATCGACCACCCCCTCGGCGATCAGAAAGTCGGCCAGCTTGGCCAGGCTCCAGGTCGAAAACGGCAGGCCGTGCTCGGCCGGCTCGGACTTGGCGATCTTCTTGATGTCGCGACGCTCGGGCAGGGTGAACGTTCTGGGCCGACCGCCGTCGTACTTCGGGTAGAGCGCCTCGAAACCGTCGGCATTGAAGTTGTGGATCACATCCCCGCACGCGGTCCGCGCTGGTGAACGTGACCTCGGCGATCTTCGCCACCGGCATGCCCTGCGCAGACAGCAGCACCATCTGCGCCCGCCGCCAGGTCACCACCGACCCAGTACCCCTGCGGATGATCCGCGGCAAACGCCTGCCCTCGTCGTCCTCGATCTCGCGGACGCGTACTCGTTCTGCCACCCGCACGGCCTGGCGACACCGCGCCGCTTGCACCAGAACCAGCATCCAAACGGCGCGTCATGTCACCACAGGGGTATCGGCGCTCGCGTCACTAT
Organism: Streptomyces sp. ME19-01-6; assembly: GCF_033793745.1. Classification (NCBI taxonomy): domain Bacteria; kingdom Bacillati; phylum Actinomycetota; class Actinomycetes; order Kitasatosporales; family Streptomycetaceae; genus Streptomyces; species Streptomyces sp. ME19-01-6. The sequence continues at coordinate 66,745 of NZ_JARAXF010000044.1, forward strand.
GCGTTGGGGTCACGCAGGCCGACTGCGTCATGCCGCCAGAACGGCTCTGCATAGACCAGCGTCCCCGTCATCCACGGCTCGCACTCCGGGAACCTGATGACCTGGAAAGCACCGTCCGGGATACGCAGGGATGGCTTTCGGAAGCCCAGGCCACCACCGGGCACGAAGCCGAATCGCGAGTAATAGCCTGGATCACCCTCCAGGAAGACGAGAGGAACAGCCCTCTCGGCGAGGACCTCCAGTCCGTGTCGGACCAAAGCCGAGCCGATACCCCGCTTATGAAGCTTGGGCATCACTGCCAGCGGACTGAGGACTTGCACGTCAACCAGCCGGCGAGGGGCATCGAGGAGACTGCGGGTGAACATGACATGCCCGACGACCTGCCCGTCGTGCTCGGCGACCAGCGAGAGACCGTCCTCGGGTGTGATGGTGTCCCGCAGGGTGTCGACCAGGTCGGCCACGACAAGGCCATGGTCACCGAACGCCTGCAGGTGAACATCCCGCACGGCCTGTCTGTCACTCGGAAGTTCTTCGCGAAGATCCATGCCCCGGAGGGTAAAGGCCCCTCCGGGCGGCTTGCACACGATTTTGGAGCCGGAAGGACCGGCCAGTGACCGTCACTACCATAGCGGTCGTCGGCCAGCTGATCGTGTCCTCGCTCGCGTCGCACGCCATCGCGCGCAACTGGAACCGCAGCCTGTTCAAGTGGTCCTACTTCTACCTGCTGGCCGCGATGTTCATCCCGTTCCCGGTCGTGGCGCTGCCCCAGGTGAGGCTGACGTCCCTGGTAGGCCTGGACAACCCGTTCGGCGTCGCCGTGCTGCACATCCTGTTCTCGATGTCGTTCAACGTCGCTCTCTACACCGCGTTCCTGCGCTCGATCCCGCACGAGCTGGAGGAGAGCGCGCGCATGGACGGCTGCACCATATGGCAGGTGTTCCGGAAGCTGATCCTCCCTCTGCTGGCCCCGATGAACGCGACCGTCGGCATCTTCGCCTTCCTCTCGTCGTGGAACGACTTCATGATGCCGTCGCTGATCATCAGTGACCCCTCGCTCCAGACCATCCCGGTCGTGCAGAACATCTTCCAGCTCAAGTTCGCCTCGAACTACAACGTCGCCTTCGCCTCCTACGTGATGGCCATGGCGCCGACTCTCATCGCCTATCCGGGAGCAACCCGACGCTCGTGTTGCGGGTGTCAGCCGGCCGGCTTGTGTGTCCGTTCGGAGGTGTGCGGGCCGGTGGTCGGACCAGCCGGCGACCGTCGAACGGCAGGGTGATGACAGACCGGGTGTCCAACGGAGTTCCCGCACTTCAGCGATCTTGGTCGACGCTGTTCCGACAGGGACTCCGTTGCTTGTAGCAGCCGCCCTTGACACTCCCACTCAGCCACAAACCTCACGGCCTTGCCGCTGGCGCAGCGTGAGAGGCCCCCTCAGTGGAGGTGGGATCCGCCGTTGACGTCGTAGGTGACTCCGGTGAGGTAGCCGGATTCGGGGCGGGCCAGGAAGGCGATGACGTCGGCCACGTCGTCGACGCTGCCGATGCGGCGGACCGGGACGTCCGCGATCATGGCGGCCTTGCGGTCCTCGTGCAGCTTGCCCTGGGTGATGTCGGTGTCGATCAGGCCCGGGGCCACGGAGTTGACGGTGACGCCGGAGGGGCCGAGTTCGCGGGCGAGCGCCTTGGCGAAGCCCAGGAGGGCGGCCTTGGCGGCCGAGTAGGCCACTCCACCGAACACCCCGCCCCCCCGCTCGGCCGACACTGAGGAGAGGAAGACGATGCGGCCGAAGCCGCGCTCGGCCATGCCCGCGGCCACCCGGTGGGTGACCAGGTAACTGCCACGCACGTTGACCTCGAAGATCTTGTCCCACTCGGTGGGCGTGACGTCGAGGAAGGGGGTCGGAGACGTGATTCCTGCGTTGTTCACGAGGGCGCCGATCGCCGGGAGTGCCGCCTCGGTCTGCGCGATCGCGGCGTCGACCGCGCCTGCGTCGGTGACATCAGCAGCGAGGCCCAGGGCTTCGACGCCGTGCCGGGCGGCGACTTCACGGGCGGTGTCCTCCGCGGCCTCCTTGTCCACGTCGAGGACGGCGATGTGGTAGCCGGCGGCGGCCAGGGCGTGCGCGGTGGCGCGTCCGATGCCGCGACGGGAGCCCGCACCGGTGATGACGGCGGTCCGGGGGGTGTGCTCGGTGGACATGCGGTTCTCCTGAGGAGGGGACAAGGGGGCGAGTGTGGATGTCATGAGCGAAAATCAGAGTCCGCGGCGGACGCGTTCCTTGATCGCCGCGACGGAGAGGCCGTAGCGGTCGTGGAGAGTGGGCAGCGCGCCCGCGGCGAGGAACTCGTCCGGCAGCCCGATCGGGATGATGCGTGCGGTCTGCTGGGCGAAGGCCAGGCAGGAAGCCACGGACTCGGCGAGACCTCCGACGACGCTGTGGTTCTCGAGGGTCACCACGAGGCGTCCCTCGGCGGCCTCCCGCAGCACCGTCTCGCGGTCGAACGGCTTGATCGTCGGCACGTGGAGCACGGCGACGTCCACGTGGTCGTCCTCGAGTTCCCTGGCCGCCGTCAGGGCACGTACCGTCATCAGGCCGGTGGAGATGAACAGGACGTCGCGGCCACCGCGCAGCTGCGCCGCCTTTCCTAGTTCGAAGCGGTAGTCGTACTCGTCCAGGACCGTGGGTACGGCCCCGCGCAGGAGTCGCGTGTAGGTGGGGCCGGGGTGGGCGGCCAGTGCCGGCACGGCCTGTTCGATGTCCACGGAGTCCGCGGGGTCCACGATCGTCAGGCCGGGCATGCCGCGCAGGATGGCCAGGTCCTCGGTTGCCTGATGGCTGGGACCGTAGCCGGTGGTCAGGCCGGGCAGGGCACCGACGACGTTGACGTTGAGCTGCGGCTCGGCGATGTCAAGGCACAGGAAGTCGTAGGCGCGCCGGGTGGCGAAGACCGAGTAGGTGGAGGCGAACGGGGTCAGACCCACCTCGGCCAGCCCCGCAGCCGCGCCCAGCATCACCTGTTCCGCCATGCCCATCTGGAAGAAGCGGTCGGGGTGAGCCTCGCGGAAGACGTGCATGTCGGTGTACTTGGCCAGGTCCGCGGAGAGGCCGACCACGTCGGGGCGTTCGGCGGCGAGCCGGGCCAGTGCATGCCCGAAGGGGGCTTTGGTAGTGCGCTGGCCCTCCTCGGCGATCGAGGCGATCATCGCGGATGTGGTGAGTTTGCGCTTCGGAGCCGAGGTCCGCTCAGAGGACTCCTGAGCCGGTGCAGAGGTATTCATCGAACGAGTCACTCTCCCCGGGCGGTTGTGGGCTCGAAGCCGGAACGCTCCCGATGACGCTGCCTCAGCTGGTCGCGGGCGAGCTGCCATTCATGTTCCTCGACGCGCATGAAGTGCGCCTTCTCCCGCGTCTCCAGCATCGGTACGCCGCACCCGATCCTGGTGTCGCAGATGAGCACGGCGGGTGATCCACGGTGGTCGCGAAGGCTGTCGAAGGCCGCGACGAGCGCCTCGACGTCATTGCCGTCCACGCGGACCGCGTGCCAGCCGAACGCCTCCCACTTGGCCGTGACCGGCTCGGTGCGCAGCACGCCCTTGGTCGGGCCGTCCGCCTGCAGGGCGTTGACGTCGACGATGGCGGTGACGTTGTCCAGACCGTGGTGAGCGCAGGCGAGCGCCGCCTCCCAGGTGGAACCCTCGTCCAGTTCGCCGTCGGAGAGCAGGTTGTACACGTGGGCGTCGCTGCCCTGGTGGCGCAGGCCGAGTGCCATGCCGGTGGCGACGCCCAGGCCGTGTCCCAGGGAGCCGCCGGAGATCTCCATGCCGGGGGTGTAGGTGGCCATGCCGGACATGGGCAGGCGCGAGTCGTCGCTTCCGTAGGTGGCGAGTTCGGCGACGTCCAGCACGCCGGCCTCGGCGAGCGCCGCGTACAGGGCGATGGCGTAGTGGCCGATCGACAGCAGGAACCTGTCGCGCTGCGGCCAGTCCGGGTCGTCCGGACGGTGGTTGAGGACGTCCTGGTAGACGACGGACAGGATGTCGGCCACGCCCAGCGCCTGCCCGATGTAGCCCTGGCCCTGGGTCTCCCCCATGTCCAGGGCGTGCATACGGATGCGGTGGGCGGAGTCCCTGAGGGCGCCGACGCGCTGGGCGTACGACGCCTGCGTTCCGTCCGGCGGAGCATCCCCGGGGGTCGCGCCGTTCGGCGCCGAAAGGGATTTGGTGGACATCACGTTGATCCTCGTCTCTGTCAGTGGGCAGCGGGGAGAACGGGTGCGGTGGAGGCGGTCAGAGCCCGATCGGCTTCCCGGCGTTCGGCGACGCCCCACGTCTCGCGCGTCAACAACGTCGCCACGAGGCCCAACACGCCGTAGCCGGTGAAGAGAAGCGCAGGTCCGGTCCATCCGGTGGCGGAGTAGAGCGCGGTGGCGATCATGGGAGTGAACCCGGAAACCACGGCGGACAGTTGGTAGGCCAGGGACGTTCCGGCGGTGCGGGTCTGGGTGGCGAACAGCTCGCAGAACCAGGCCCCTTGGACGCCGGCCAGCGAGTTCTGGCAGACGGCGTAGCTGATCACGAACGCGACCAGGACGAGTGCCGCGGTTTCGGTGTTGACGAACAGGAAGAGCGGGACGCCCCAGAGGACGCTGATCGTGCAGCCCAGCAGGTAGACCGGGCGGCGGCCGATGCGGTCGGACAGCCGGCCCCACAGCGTGGTGGCGGCGATGCCGAGTGCCGCGGCCGTCACCAGGGAAGTGAGGGTGGTGGTGCTGGAGACGTCGGGGGCCTCGCCGTCGTCCAGGTAGGACAGGACGAAGGTGACCGAGACGGCGTACCCCGCGGTCTCAGTGATGCGCAGGCAGAAGGCCCGCAGCACGTTGCGCCAGTCCTCGCGGATCACCGCGAGCAGCGGGTTCTTGACGACTTCGCCGGATTCCTTGAGCGCCTCGAACTGCGGCGATTCGTCGATTTTGAGCCGGATGAAGATGCCCACGGCGATGAGAACGGCACTGAGCAGGAACGGCACGCGCCAGGCCCAGGTGTCGTCCAAGGTGTGCCGACTGAACAGGAAGGCGAGGTTGGCGAGCAGCAGACCGACCGGGAAGCCGGCCTGTGTAATGCCCGTGTACAGGCCACGCCGTCGCCACGGGGCGTGCTCGAAGGTCATCAGGATGGCACCGCCCCACTCGGCGCCGAAGGCGAGGCCCTGGATCACACGGACGACCACCAGCAGGATCGGCGCCCAGACCCCCACCATCTGGTAGGTGGGCAGACAGCCGATCAGCACGGTCGCGATGCCCATCAGCAGCAGGGATCCGACCAGTACCGGCTTACGACCGATGCGGTCCCCGAGGTGGCCGGCGACGATACCGCCCAGAGGCCGGGCGGCGAAGCCGATCCCCAGCGTCGCGAAGGACAGCAGCGTGGCCGACAGTGGGTCGGAGTCGGGGAAGAACACGTCGCCGAAATAGAGGGCCGCGGCGGTTCCGAAGCCGATGAAATCGTATGTCTCGATGGTCGCGCCGACGCCGCAGCCGACGGCGACCCGAAGCCGCTCGGGCGACCCGTCCGCCGCCTGTTGCGGCACCTTGAACTCAGCCATGCCGATCCTCCTTGATCGTAGGCGGGTCAGCCGCCCCGGGCCGCCGCTGTTGGCTGCTTACTGTTAACAGTCGAGAGTCGATGCTGAGCACAGGAAGGGATGCTGTCAAGCCATGTGACGGAGATCGAGCGAACTACCCGAGTAGACCTGCCCGGCCTGGAGCGGCAACCGGGCGGCGAGTGAGCCGGCGACTGTCAACAGATGACATTGGATCCGGGCTACTATGATCGCTCGTGGAGTTGAAGGAGGGTTCGACCGTGTCCGGTCAGGCACTTTCCAGTCTTACGCGCTCGACTACCCTCCGGGAGCGCGCGCTCGTGGCGCTGCGCACGGCGATCACCACCGGGCAGTACCGCCCCGGCGACCACCTGGGAGAAGTGGAGATCGCGGAGCACCTGTCGGTGAGCCGCGGCACGGTGCGGGAAGCCCTGCGCCACCTCCAGCAGGAGGGGCTCGTCACCGCCGGCGCGCGCGGCATGCTGCGCGTCTCCCAGCTGACCCCGACCGAGGTACGGGAACTCTTCCAGGTCAGGGAAGCGCTGGAGGGACTCGCGCTGGCGCAGATCATCGCGTCACCGCGCAGACAGGACTCGGCCGAAGCCCTGCGCAAGGCACTGGAAAAGCTCCAGGACGCCTTCACGTCGGGAGCGGACCTGGCTGCGAAGGTCGAGGCCGATCTCGGCTTCCACCTGCTGTTGTGCGAGCTCTCCGGCAATTCGGTACTCGTGAAGACCTGGCGTCAGCTAGAGGGTCCGATGCGCGTGGTGATCATGAGCGCGGCAGGTGAACGCCGCGATGTTGCGATGTCCGCGACATCCCACACACCCATCGCCGATGCGATCGCACGCGGAGATGCGGCTGCCGCGCAGGAGATCCTGCACGCGCACATGACCTCGGCCATCCAGCAGCTCGGCATCGACCGAGAGGGCGCCCGAGAGACCGCCTGACCCTCATTTCCGGGGAGGCGTGTACGACTGGCCTGAAGGGGTGTCTTTATTGCCGTACTGCGGTTGACCTGGGGCTTTGCGTTCGCGCAAGTATGGGCCTGATCAGTGACCCTGGGCCTGCAACTGCTCTACCTGATCTTCTGCCGACTACTGGGCTGCTTCCTTACGCTGGGCCGATCGTGCCGTGCTCTCCGCTCTCACCCGGCACCTGCCACCCGCCTTCCGCCGCCATCCACTGGTCACACCGGGCACCCTGCTGGCCTGGCACCGCCGTCTGGTGCGCTGGAAATGGCGCCGAACCCCCACCGGACCCGGCCGGCCACCGCTGACGGAGGAGATTGCAGTGCTCATCCAGCGTCTGGCGCGAGAGAACCCCACCTGGGGATACGTCAGAATCCAAGATCCGCCTCGTCGTTCATCTCTCGAGCACGACGGCGAGGCCCTGGCCGACACCGATGCAGATGGCCGCGACGGCGATGCCGCTGCCCCGGCGTGCGAGTTCGTGGGCCGCGTGACCGATGATGCGTCCCCCGGACGCTCCGAGCGGGTGGCCCATCGCGATCGCCCCTCCATGCACGTTCACCTTCTGCGGGTCGAGGTCGCTCCACAGCCGCAGACATGCCAGCGACTGCGCTGCGAAGGCTTCGTTCAGCTCGACCAGGTCGACGTCGGCCCATGTGCGCCCGGCACGGGCGAGTGCGCGGTTGGCCGCCTCGACCGGAGCGACTCCGAAGATGTCGGGGTCGTTGCCGAAGGCCGCGCGGCCGGCGATGCGGGCGAGAGGTTCGCTGTCGAGCACACCCTCGCGTGCGACGAGCACGGCGGAGGCGCCGTCATTGATGGGCGACGAGTTCCCGGCGGTCACCGTGCCGTCGGCGGCGAACGCCGGGCGCAAACCGGCGAGCACCTCGACGGTGGAGCCGTCGCGGATGCCTTCGTCGCGGGCGAGGTGGTGGCCGTCGACCTGGACTATCTCGCGGTCGAAGATGCCGTCCGCCCAGGCTCGGGCGGCCAGGCGATGGCTGCGCGCCGCGAACGCGTCCTGCTCCTCACGTGAGATCCGGTGGATTCCGGCAAGCTTCTCGGCACTCTCGCCGTTGGAGATCGTCCATTCCTTCGGCAGGCGAGGGTTGACCATGCGCCATCCGATCGACGTGTTCCACATCGTCTGGTTGCCTGCGGGAAAGGGCCTGGTGCTCTTCTCGACGACGTGCGGCGCGCGGCTCATCGATTCCACGCCGCCCGCGAGCACGATGTCGGCGTCTCCTGCCTCGATGGCGCGCGACGCCTGGATGACGGCCTCGACCGAGGACCCGCACAGACGGTTGACCGTGACCCCCGGGACCGAGGTGGGGAATCCGGCGAGTAGGGCGCCGAAACGGGCGACGTCGCGGTTGTCCTCGCCCGCCTGGTTCGCATCGCCGAAGATCACGTCGTCGATGCGAGCGGGATCAAGACCCGTGCGCTCGACGGTCGCGCGCATGACGATCGCGGCGAGATCGTCGGGGCGCACGTCGGCGAGGGCCTTGCCGTACCGTCCGAAGGGGGTGCGAACGGCGTCGTACACGAAGCTCGCGGGCATATCAGTTACCTCTCAGGGATGCCGCAGCGTCGGTGACGTCGGCGAGGTTGAGGCCGGTCAGGGCGGCCAGGGAATCCACCGTGTTGTCGCCGAACGTCTCGCGCACGCGCAGTCCGTCGGGCGTGACATCGAACACCGCGTGATCGGTGTAGATGCGGGTCACGCAGCGGATTCCGGTCAGCGGGTAGGTGCAGGCGGCGACGAGTTTCGGCGTGCCCTGCTTGGTGAGCAGGTCGGTCATCACGTAGACCGACTTCGCGCCGATCGCGAGATCCATCGCCCCGCCAACGGCCGGGATCGCGCCGGGCTCGCCGGTCGACCAGTTCGCGAGGTCTCCGGTTTCTGACACTTGGAACGCGCCGAGCACACACACGTCCAGGTGTCCGCCGCGCATCATCGCGAACGAGTCGGCGTGGTGGAAGTACGCCGAGCCCTTCAGAGCGGTGACTGGCTGCTTGCCGGCGTTGATCAGGTCGGGGTCGACGGCGCCTGGCTTGGGTGCAGGACCCATGCCGAGCATCCCGTTCTCGGTGTGCAGGACGACCTCGATGTCGTCCGGCAGGTAGTCGGCCACAAGGGTGGGAGCACCGATACCGAGATTCACGACCGATCCCTCGGGGATGTCGGCCGCAATACGACGAGCGAGGTCGGTGCGGCTGATGCGCGTGCTCATTGGCTCTCCTCCTGTGCCAGCGGGCTTCCCTCGATGTCGACGCCGCCAACGAACACGCCATCGTCGAGCCAGCGGCGCTCGCCCACCGCGACGACGTGGTCGATGAAGATGCCGGGCGTCACAACGGTCTCGGGGTCGATGTCCCCGAGCGGCACGATCTGGTCGACCTGGACGATTGTCGTGGCCGCCGCGGCCGCCATGATCGGGCCGAAATTGCGGGCGGTCTCGCGGTAGACAAGGTTGCCCCAGCGGTCGGCCCGCAGGGCGCTGATCAAGGCGACGTCAGCTCGGATCGGGTACTCGAGCACATAGTCGCGGCCGTCGATCGTGCGCACCTCTTTACCCTCGGCGAGCTGCGTGCCGACGCCTGTCGGCGAGAAGAACGCGCCGATACCCGCCCCCGCGGCACGGATGCGTTCGGCGAGATTCCCCTGCGGCACGAGCTCCAGCTCGATCTCTCCCGCGCGGTAGAGACCGTCGAACACCCACGAGTCGCTCTGCCTCGGGAACGAGCAGATGATCTTCCGTACCCTTCGCGCCGCAAGAAGCGCAGCAAGCCCCACGTCGCCGTTGCCTGCGTTGTTGTTGACGACGGTCAGGTCGCGTGCGCCATGGGAGATGAGTGCGTCGATCAGCTCCACCGGCTGGCCCGCGCGGCCAAATCCACCAATCATCACGGTGGCGCCGTCGCGGATCCCTGAGACGGCGGCCGCGGTGTCCTCGACGGTCTTGTCGATCATTATTCCTCCACGCGTTCAGGCATCGCGCGACCTCTCAAGCGATTTCAATGGCCGGCCCGCGTGGTGACAGTGCACGACAATCGACACCACCCGACGCAGGCATAGCCCCTATACCTATGTCATACCACACCATGGACGCCCCGGGCAGGCTCGACGAGCGTGGAAGTGCAGCACCCCTCGGCCAGCCGCCAGACAGACATTGGTGAGCGCCGCGCGGGCGATCGAGCACGGGCGGGGCAGGGGTACCCATTGGCTGGGATGGGTCGCGCGGTCGCCGCGCGGAAGTGGGGCCGTACTTCGACGTTGACGCGCTCTGGCCGGCCTCGGAGGCGCCACGGCGCAGCGGCAGCATGTCGGCGCCGGCCCGACCGGCTCACTCCATGCGGGTTCCAGACCTGCCTTGCGAACGAACCCCGCACCCGCGGGGTGCGACAAGCGATGCTGCGATCGATTCGCGCCCATGCCCGCATCGGGTGGGGCAGTACAAGCCGGCCATCGAGGGCGGGCGCACTCGCCGTGCATCGAACGCACGGCATCGCCGTTAGGGTCTTGTCGGCGGCGATCCCGTTCTCCTCGCCAACGCAGACAGGAGCTAATATACTATGCCTATGTCTGAACTCGCGAGCGAACGTTACACCGACCGCATCGCTA
>NZ_JARAXF010000045.1:0-74905 GCF_033793745.1 Streptomyces sp. ME19-01-6
CACGGTCGCCGTCCTCGCCGATGTGCTGCGCTCGCACGGCGCGGACCGGGCGCGCACGGCCGCATCCTGGTCGCGCGTCGCGGTCGAAGGCACCCGCGGACGAATCCAGTTCTCCCGCACGCCGGGCATCAGCGTGTGGCAATGGGCCTGGCCGCCAGTCCAGGTCGTCGATCGAGACCCGGCGGAACCCGATCGCTTCCGGATCCTCCACACCGGTTGAGAGACCACGGCGGCCCGAACCCGGAACAGCCTGATCAGGGGCACCGTACTCCCCGGCCCGGGGCGGCGTCGCCGCCTTGTCAGCGAGCGGTGTTCTCGGCGACCGGCTTCTCCTCGGCCGCCGGACGTCGCGCTGTGGCGGGGGATCGCAGCAGAGTGCTGGCGGGGCGCGTCACGCCCTCCATGACGCTACGAGGCATGCCAGGTGAGCCAGCCGCCAAGGACTTGACGGGATCAGCCCCATGCCGGTTGGTCCCGTCGGCATGATGCGGACATGGACGCAGGTGTATGGGTCGGGGCGCTCTTCGGAGTGTGCGGGACCGTCGTAGGCGGTGGACTCTCGATCTGGGCAACGGTCATCGCCCAGCGACAGCAGGCTCAGGCGGCTCGACAACTCGTCATCGATCAACGGGTAGACACCGCAGTCGATTCGGCGATACAGATGTTTTCCCAGATCAAACAACAGCTCCTCGGAAGGCCCTCTGAGCGCGAAAGCGGAGGACCAGAGCGCATCGAGCTCTGGCGGAAGGCCCTACACCAGCAGGTGCACAAGCTGGAACCGATCTTGCTGAGGATCCGCAATGAGACGGTCCGCCTTCGGCTCAGCAAGATCGCCGAGTACTTGGCATGGCACGACGTGTCCATGACGCCGGAGCTTGGAGGGGCCTCAGGGATCCTCACGGATCTCTGTGATCACGCATTGGACTGCCTGGGCGCCTTCGTGCGGGACGAACCGCTTCCCAAGGAGAGCACAGGGCTCACCAAGGCTCGCGCGACCGAGGCGCTCTACCTAGAGGAGATGGAGCAACGAGCGCGCGACTTCTTGGAGGGGTACCACTGATCTCTGATGCCTCGGCCTGTTTGTCGGCGTGAGAGCAAGACAGGATGACGCCGTGGAAGCAGAGACGTTGGCGGGGCTGATCGGTTTCGGCGGTGCTGTGGTGGGTGCTGGAGGCGCCCTGCTCGGCGCATGGCTCCAGCAACATCATCAGGCCAAGACTGCCAAGAACGAGCGCCTCGAAGCTCGGGGGTACACGGCGGGAGAGAAGGCCCTCGCAGAGCTGTACCAACTCCGGCAGCACCTGGTGGAGTCTGGCGTGGCCGGAGAGGTCCCACAAGAGCGTCAGCCCTGGCGCTTCATCGCCGTTACGCACCTGGACGAGGCCGAGTTGGCCGTGATGCTCATGCCGCGAGCCCCGCTTGTCCACGAGCGTGTGGTGGAGGTCCTGATCCTCGCCAAGCGGTTCGAGCTAGCAGGGCAGCACCGTCACCAGCAGATCCGATGGATCAAGGGCTGCGTGGCCTCGGCGATCGACATCCTCTCTGCCCACATGCGCGGAGAGCCGGTCCCGGAGATCGGCTTGGACCGTTTCCGGACCCGGGCGCGAGAGCACGACAGCCGGTTTGAGCCCTGGAATGGCGGAGACGACGGATGACCGTAAGTCCGGCCAAGGAGAGAGAAGCGTGCAACCAGAGACGTTGGCGGGAATGTTCGGTCTCGGGGGAGCCCTTGTGGGCGCGGCGGTCTCCACCGGAGCGGTCGTCTGGCAGCAGCGGAAGATAGCCCGCGAGTCCGAGCGCGTTCACCTGCTGGGTCTTGCCGAGGCAGCGGCCAACGAAGTCATCCGGCTGAGCTACGAGCTTGAGGACCACTTCGATAAGCGCGTGGCAGACCACCAGACTCTGGATCGCCGAGAGTGGCGCGACGAGCTTCAACGCTTGAACCGAGCCTTAGAGGAACAGGCCCTGCGGTTCCCCGACATGGAGGTCCAGCGTTTCCTAGCGTCGGTCCACCACGACCTACTTAGCCCGGAAAAACTGTTCATGCACGCGGACGAGCGCAGGACGGTATCGAGGTACCAGTTGATCTGCTCGGACATGAAGCTCGTCATGGGTACCGTGCTCCGTCGCCAACCCTTTCCCTCTAGAAGCATATGGAACAACTCCCGGTACCTGTTTCGACCACTATGACTCCTGCGCATCTCGCCTGGCCGAACCGACCTGAGAAGGGGACGACGTGGAAGCAGAGGTATCAGCGGGATGGATCGGCCTGATCGGGGCCTCGGTCGGTGCGGCAGGCGCCCTCGTGGGTGGATGGTTCCAGCAGCGGTATCAGGCGAAGATGGCACGGGAGGATCGAGAGGAGGCCCGAAACGACCTCCTGGAGGAGCGCGGTAGAACCGCAGCCGACAAAGCCCTTGCCGAGCTGTACGCCCTTCGCAGGCACGTCGTCACGTGGAAGATCGGCTGGTCCGCCGTGGAGCGGGTCGAGTGGGTCCAGGAGGGGCACACCTACGCAGATGACGCGGAGCTGAACGCTGCTCTCATCCCGAAGGCCGCCGAGCTGAGAGAGCGTCTCCGAGACGCGTTGATCGCTATCCGCAGGTCCATGTTTATTGACGCCCACGAGGCAGGTAACGAGCCGTACTTAAGCGAGTTCGACACGGAACATGCGATCGAGCTGCTCTCGGCCTACATGCGTGGTGACGGCCTGCCTCAGCCCACCCTCCGGGAGGAGCGGGCGGGCGTGGAACGCGATATGCGGCAAAGGCTGTATGAAGAGGAGGAGCGACCTCGCCCGGATTCGTCATGACGCCCTCAGAACAGGTGCTTGCACTTTGTGCTAGTGCACCGGATAATCGCGATCAGTAGGATAAGTACGTCCTCATGCAGGCCCCGACTCCTCTGGAGGTTCCGGGGCCTTTCACATGTTCGGGAGGACTTCAGTGGAGGACGAAATCTGGCTGACAGTCCGCGAGGCCGCCGAGCCGACGGGCGTCAGCATCGTGACGGTCTATTCGTGGGTGCGCCGAGGTCACCTGACAGTCGAGGGCCTCGATCACCGAGGCCAGAAGCTCTTCCGCCATCTCGACGTCACGAGGGCCGAGATGACGACCCGGGCCAAGGCCAAGCGCGTGCTGGTCCCTGCGGCTTGACCTCTAGTCCCCCGTCGCGTGTGCCAGACCGAGTAGGTACATATAGGCGTGATTGCGGTCATCTGCCAACTTGGCGAGGGGCTCCGTGAGGTCAAAGCCGAAGTATCCCTGCCACGCCACCAAGGACATCTCCAACGAGGCCATGACGACCATGAGAGCGGTCATGACCGTGGCCGCCTCTCCGACGAGACGGTCATCGGACCCCGCTGCGAGGTTCCGAGCGCGGTTCGTCATCCAGGGCCGACTATGAGCGGCGCCTGACAGGAGGCCGTACGGCGTTGGCAACCACGAGGGCAAAGCGCTGGCGACCCGTTCCGTGATGTTGTAATCCAGCCCCGCAGATTCACCATCGACCTCGTAGCCGACGAGCTTTCCCTTGGCGTTGTGGCGTTGGACTACGTTGGCGTCCGCCAGTGATTGAGTGACGTACGCATCCAGGTCGACGGCTTCGACCTCTCGCTCAGGCCCGAGGACCCGAGCCAGCTTTGCTGTGTGTTCCGTGTCCTTGCGCCAGAGCCCCGCGCATCGGGCGAGCCGGAGGGCGCAGGAGATTGACGGGTCGATCAGGTACTCTAGGAAAAGACAGCTCTCCAGGACAGCCCGTGCCGCGACAAGCGGAGACCAGACGGGCGGAGGCTTTCGGACGATGTCGTGTTCCAAAGCCCGCACGTGATCGAGAGCCGTATCCCAGGAAAGCCCCGCTATTTCGAGAAGCATCCCGTGGAGCGATCCTCGGGCGGTGCCCACCGGATCAGAGTTGGCGTTGATTGTTTCGATATCCGACACAAGTCGCGAGCCTGTCTCAGGCTGCCAGTCATCTGGGAAGCACTTCTCCACCAGTTCCCTGTAGCGCCGCAGGACCTCAGCCGCAGCGGCGGCAAAGTCGTCCTTGATCGGCACGGCAAAGGGGCGGACACCCTCGCCCTCGGGTGTTTCGTCAAAGGTCATAGCTGGAGCGTACGGATGGTCACGGACATGCCGTCATTTCCTGACCGTCCACCCGTCACCACACGCACGTGAGGGGGTGCCGGCCGTGGCCCGAACCTTCTCCGCCGAGGACGAGGAGCAGCTCCGTCAGCTCCACGCTGACGGCGTCAGCCGCAACGAGACGGCCGTCAGTTGGAGTGGTCCGTCGGCACCATCACCAACCACGCTCAGCGCCTCGGGCTGGCCTTCGACCGTGAGGCCGTCAGGGCCGCGACTGACGCCCGTCAGGTAGATCTGAAGGACAGGCGTCAGCGGATTCAGGAGCAGCTCCTGGATCTCGCGGAGCGGGCCATCGACCGGGCCCAGAGCCGGTACCTCCTGACGGGCCCTGACCAGCGGCGGCAGCCACAGGCCAGGAGAGTGTGATCCGGCTGTGGACCTTGTCGATAACCCGCTGGCCGCGCATCTGGTCATCCGGGGTGCCGGCCGGGTAGACACGGATCTGCGGGCCGGGGCCGCCACGCTGGTCCCGGGCCCAAGCGCGCACATGTTCGGCCATGATCCCGGCGAAGGTGCGGCCCGACTAGGGCGCGTATCGGGTCGTGATCAATGAGCATCGCAGCTTCCGGGGCGGGTGCCCGTCTGGGGTACGGGGCCCGGCGGTCTGCGGCTGCGCCGTGTGGGCGCGAGTGACCGGAAGCAATGTCGGAGGCAGGCAGCGGGGTCCGGGGACCCCGGCTGCGTGCCCGCTGGGGCGGTGTGTCAGACCATGGCGAGCCGGTCCACCAGCAGCTCCACCCTGCACTCGGCGTCCTCCGGCGGGAGCCGTCCCGCCCGGGTCAGGGTCGCCAGCCCGTGCAGGGCCGCCCAGAACACCTCGGTGAACAGCGCCGGGGTGACGCTGTCCCCGGCGACCTCGCCCAGGTTCTCCAGCAGCGCGGCGAAGCCGTCCTTGAGCGGTTCCGGGGTGTCCTCCTGGGCGTACGCCAGGCCGCCGTCGAGCTGGAACAGGGCGTCGTAGGCGGCCGGGTTGCGTGCGGCGAAGTCGAGGTAGGCGCGGGCGAGGGCGGCGACCCGGGCGCGCGGGCCGTCCGCGGCGGCGGTCGCGGCCCGCACCGCCGCGGCCATCTCGGCGGCGCCCTGGAGGGCGACGGCGCCGATGATCTCGCGCTTGCCGCGGAAGTGGCTGTAGAGGACGGGCTGGCTGTATTCGATGCGCTCGGCCAGCCGGCGGGTGGTGACCGCGTCCCAGCCGTGCTGCTCGGCGAGTTCGCGGGCCGTCGCCACGATGAGGCGTTCGCGCTCCGCCCGTTCGCGCTGCTTGCGTTCCTGTACCGACATGATTCCATCCTAGCACCGCTAGACAACAGAGCAGCAGTAGAGTTAGCGTTGCCTCGGCAGCTAGCAACACTAGATTTCAGGAGGGGTCATCATGCTCAACGCACTCCAGGTCGTCACCACCGTGGTCGTCGGCGTGATGGTGGGGGTGGAGTTCGCCGTCCCCTTCTTCATCAACCCGATCATCAACGCACTCCCCGAGGACGCCGGCCAACTCGCCCGCGCCGACGGGGGCCGGAGGGGCGGCGCCGTGATGCCGTTCTGGTACATCACCTCGCTCGTCCTCGTCGGCATCTGGGCCGTCGCCGGATGGGGCGACCACGGCACCGGCCTCGTCGTCACCGCCGGCGCGCTGCTGATCGTCAGCGTGCTCATGTCGGTCCTGCTGCTCGTTCCGATCAACAACCGGGTCAAGACGTGGACCCCCGAGAACCGGCCCGCCGACTGGAAGCAGCAGATGAACCGCTGGGACCGCTGGCACTATGTCCGCGTCGCCGTCATCATCGCCGCCTTCGCGCTGCTGGTCGCCGCCCTCGCCTGAGCCCGCGGGGCGACACCGCACTGGTGGCGCACGATCCCCACTCCCCGGGCGGCAGCGGGCCACCGAAATCCCGACATCCGGGAATGCAACTGCCGCTGAGAGCCCGCAACTGCGATCCCGACAAGCTACGTCCCTCGATGACCTGCGCGGCTCCCGGCTCTGGTTCGGGTGAGGTCTTTGATCCAGATCACCGAGGCACGCAGGTGAAGCCCGGCGAGGTAGCTTTCCGGGGTCTTGTCGTAGCGGGTCGCGATGCCCCGCCACGCGTCGGGTAGCCGGGTCACGTTGCCGCGACCCGGCCCATGCTTGTTTCCAAGCACCACGGCTCAAGCAAGCCCATGGGCTTCACAGGATCTGCTGTTTGTTAGCGCCATCGCCCGAATGAAGCTGACGATGGCATTCGGAGTGAACGAGCCGAAGATTGTTGATCTCATCAGATCCGCCGTGTCGTCGGTAGGTGAAGTGGTGTTTGTGTAACCGCTTCTTCATCGCGTCGAACCAGTTGATCCACTCGCGTGGACTGTCTGGTTCGTATTCCGCGCCGGCGATCAGCGCTTGCCCGCAGAGTGGACAGGTTCCTTTCTGGCGGGCTGCCAGGGTAAGGCTGGTCTTGTCCATCGGTGGGGGTGTGCGCGTCTTGCGGCGTTGGCTCCAGTAGTCGCAGAGTGTGGGGTCGTCGGGTGAGGACTTTCCCCTGACCAGTTGGTGCCTTCTGATGTTGGTCCAGGCGAACTTGGGAAGGTGTGCACCTGTGGTGCGGTCACCGAAGACCCAGTTGTCGTTCTTGGACCGGTTGAGCCTGCCGAAGTACTTGCTAACGATCCAGTGCTTCGACTTCTTCGGGTGGGTGCGTTTGGCCCACTTGTAGGCGAGCGTCCACGCATAACTGTCCAGCGCTGAAAATGTTCGGCTGGACACCACTGTCCGGTAATACGCGGACCCGGCCTGCTCCAGCATCACCGCCTGAATCTGCGGCGCGGAGACTGAGCTGACGGCGATCCCGTGCTCGTCCTTCTGGTGACCACAGCCCTGTAAGTGCTGTACGCCTCGTCTAAGGTCGTCTCCGGCGTGAACAGGTGTCGTGGGACCTTGCGCATGGCAGTCTCGACTTCCTTCGAGGCGATCGTGCCGTCATGCGATGAGCTCATCGACGACCTGGTCGCGCAGTTGTGTAGCGCGATCGGATTCGACGGTCACGTCAGTCATGCGGCGAGTCCTTCCTGAAACTGCGTCAGAGCGGATCACCACCTGGCCCGCAGAATCCTCTCCGGAGTGTAGTCAGGCGACTACTCTTCAGGAGAGCTGTGTGTAGACATCCCGCTAAGCCACCGATCAAAGATGGCCCCGGGCGTGTCGACACTGCGGCTATGGCGTGAAGCGGATGGTTAGGTTAGCCCAGCCGTCCGGGCTCACGTACTGCCATGCGCCGAGTTCGTCGGCAGACAGCATGGCCTCGGAGTACAGGGCCCCGACCAAGAGTTTCCAGGGCTCGGCTCTCTCGACGGCTTCTTCGTGGGACAGATCTCGTAGCGACTTGTCGGCAGCTTTGAATATGGCTGTGCGGATGTCCACGTACCGTGGCGTGTGGGCGGTCCCTGTGGTGACCCCTGTTTTGCTGATAAACGTCCATTCGGCGTGCCAGGGGCCATGTGTCATGGGCTGATCGTCCGCTCTGGCGAAGTGTTCGGTGAGTTCTGTCTGCGCGAGGAGCCCTGAGTTTGCGGTGAATATGAGACAGAGACACGCCGTGGCGTCGGCGTGTCTCTGTCCGATACTCACCGCAAACTCAGCCGCCCCCCTGCCTATGCAGGGGCGATGCCTCGTTGGCGCTGAGCGTGAAGCCGGGCGATGGCCCGCAGCTGCCGCCGCTCGTACGCGGTGGCGGGGCGGACGGATGCCTGGGGCGCGCGCCACGTGAGGCCGGTGGGACGGGTGAGGCAGACGAACGGTCCTACGAAGTCGGTGATCGTGGCAGGCATGTCGTAATGCCGGTCGTAGACCACCATGCCGATCGCGAGGCTGAATGGGGTGCTGGTTGTCCTCCTCACTTCGGCCTCCGTCCCAGATGCCGAGCGATCAGTTCGCTCAGGGCGGCCGACTGCTGCCGGAGTTCCTCAAGGGTGGGGCGATCGTCGCCGCCCTGCTGCTGCCCGCCCTGCCCCTGCGGCCCGTCGTCCTGCCCCTGCGGCGGTGGGGGCGTTGCCGGAGTGGTCATCTACGCCACCACCCTCACGCCATGAATGACGCGCGGGCCGATGTCGATGCCGTGCACGGCCAGCCACAGCGTCCGCCGACGCTGCCGCCGCAGCCGACGCGCAGCGCGCTCCTCACGTTGCTCGTGCGCGATGACGTACGGCCGGACCATGGCGAAGCTGTGGTCGTACGGCGGCCCGGAGGCGGTGGGCCGTGCGGGTGCGTGGGGCACGCGTGCCGGAGGTGGCATCGTCGGCGTGTGCTGGTGCGGGGCCGCGCGGTGGCGGCCGGATGGCGGCAACAGCAGCCGTAGCAGCGCTTCGAAGATCCACGCGATAGCGTTTGCCATGCCTATCAACCTCCGTGGGGTTGAGGGCCACGCCCCCGGGCCGCGGTGCATGCGGTTGCGGGGGTCTTGCCTGTGGCCAGTGGTGTGGTGGCCGACTGCCCCGGCTGCACACCCGGTGTAGTCGATTGGTCACCAGGAGAACGTAATCCCCATAGAATGGGCAGGGTTCAGCAGCAATCGCTGTAATCCGCTGCCCTGCCGTGCCGCTTGCAGCGGGCGCAAGCCGGGAGGTCACAGCGTTGGACGAGTCGATCTCATCCGAGGACTTCAATAACCCCCCTCTAAACCCACTCCAGCGCTACGGCGCCGATGTAAGGCGCGTGCGCCTGGGACGTAAGCTCACGCAGAAGCATCTGGCCACGAGTACGGGCTACTCCGTGTCGTACGTCAGTCAGGTGGAGTCCGGAAAGCTGCTCCCGAGTGAGAAGTTCGCCAGCGGCTGTGACCGGGTGTTCGGGACGAACGGACTCTTCACGGGCATGCTCCGCCGACTCGAGGAGGGCGACCACCCCACGCATTTCGTGCCCTACGTTCAGTTGGAGCAGAAGGCATCGCACATTCTCAACTTCTCGGCGACCATCATCGTGGGCATGCTCCAGACCGAGGAGTACGCACGGGCCATCTTCCGCGCGGGCCACCCATTCGCATCCGACGAGGTGATCCAGGGCAAGGTGGCGGCACGTATAAGGCGACGCGATGTCCTCGACCAGGACAGGCCACCGAAGCTGTGGGCTGTGCTCCACGAAGCGTGCCTGCGGACATATGTGGGTGGCCCGGCCGTCATGGCCGATCAGCTTGAGTTCTTGGTGAAGTCGGCGGCTCGCCCCGGGATCGACCTTCAGGTGATCCCCTTCACGGCCGGAGCCGCAGCCGCGCATTCGGTGCCGTTTACGCTGCTCACCTTCAAGGACTCGCCTACGGTTCTGTACTCGGATGATCCGCAGGGAGGCAGGCTCTGCCGCACGGCGGCAACGGTGACGGTTGTCATGCAAAACTACGATCGGCTACGGGCACACGCACTGCCCCCTGACGAATCGCTGGCCTTTATCGAGACTGTGCGCGAGGAGTACACGTCATGAGCCACTACCGGAACCTTACGTCTGCCGTCTGGATCAAGTCGTCCTACAGCTCGTCGTCCGGCGGCGAGTGCGTGGAGTTCTCCCCCACCTTCGCCGCGTCCGGTGTGGTCCCAGTTCGGGACTCCAAGACCCCGCAGGGTCCTGCGGTCGTCGTCCCGGCGGACGCCTGGTCCTCCTTCGTCTCCGCCGTCAAACGCGGGGAGTTCCCCTCCACCTGACCCGCGCGACAACCAGCAAGCAAGCGGCCCCCGTGCATCGGGGGCCGCCGCATGTGATCAATTCCTTGCCTCCGTTGGTGACCGAGGCATAGCCTCCGGGCACAACAACCGTAATTCGGAAGGCAGTTCCCATGCGTACAGCTGTCATCACGGCGCCAGGACAGGTGGAGATCTCGGAGATACCTGTGCCGGACGTGGGCGACTCGGAGGTGCTCGTACGCATCGCCGCCTGCGGGGTGTGCACCATGGAGGCCAACCTGTACGCGGGACGCATGACCGTCTACCCCGCCGCCGCCGGCCATGAGATCGCCGGGTGGGTCGAGAAGGTGGGCGCCAAGGCCGCCGGGCTGGACGACATGCCGGCCGTCGGCGACCTCGTCACCATCGACGGGCTGCCCCGCTGCGGCACCTGCCGCAGCTGCCGGGCGGGGCAGTCCGCCATCTGCGTCGCCCTCCAGGGGCACAAGCGCGAGGACGGCGCGATCGCCATGGGCGCGGGGCTCGCCGACTACATCACGGTGGACGCCTCGCGGGTGTGGTCCGTGGGCGACACCGACCCGGCCGTCGCCGCCATGGGGGAACCGCTCGCCTGCGTGGTCCACTCGCTGCGCCGCGGTGGATTCCGGGCCGGCGACCGGGTCACGGTGATCGGCGCCGGGTACATGGGCCATCTGCACCTCGCCGTGGCCAAGCAGCTGCAGGCGCGCAGCGTGGCCGTGGTGGAGCGGGACGAGCAGCGCCTGGCCGCCATCGCCGCGGCCGGCGCGGACGCCGCCGTCGCCCCCGATGAGCTGGGGCAACTCGCCGGTGCGGACGTGGTGTTCGTGACCATCGCGTCCAAGGAGTCCATCGCCTTGGCGCTGGCCGCGGTCGCCGACGGCGGCCGGATCGTGCTCTTCGGCGGCTCCGACGGGCCGCCGGCCGAGCTGCCCGGCTACGAGGTGCACCGCCGCCAGCTGACGGTCACCGGCTCCTTCAGCCATGAGCGGGAGGACTGGCGAGCGGCGGCGGAGCTGCTGCGCGGCGGCGCGCTGACCGGCCGTCTTGAGACGCTGGTCACCGCGCGGTATGCGCTGGACGAGGTCGAGAAGGCGCTGAAGCAGGCCGCGGAGACGCCGGTCTACCGGGTCGTCGTGACGCCGTAACCCCGCGGGCGGCATTCCCACCACCCCCACCGAGAGGACCGAGAGGATCACCGTGCCGCACGAGAACACCCTGCGCGTCGGCGTGCAGCTGCACCCCCAGCACACCGATCTGGCCCAACTGCGCACCGCCTGGCGCGAGGCCGACGCCCTGGGCGTCGACTCGATCTGGACCTGGGACCACTTCCTGCCGCACCACGGCGACCCGGCCGGGAATCACTTCGAGTGCTGGTCGCTGCTGTCCGCGATGGCCATCGAGACCAGCCGGGCCACCATCGGCCCCCTCGTCAGCTGCACCGCGTTCCGCAATCCGCATGTGCTCGCCGACATGGCCCGCACCGTCGACCAGCTCAGCGGCGGGCGGCTGGTGCTGGGGCTCGGCGCGGGGTGGTTCGAGGCGGAGCACACGGAGTACGGCATCCCGTTCCCGGGGCCGGCCGAGCGCATGGACGCGTTCGCCGCCTCCCTCGCGGCGATCAAGGAGCGGCTGGCGAAGCTCAACCCGGGGCCCGCGGGGCCGCTGCCGCTGCTGATCGGCGGGGCCGGGCGGCGGCGCACCCTGGAGCTGGTGGCGCGCGAGGCGGACTGGTGGAACTGGTACGGCTGGGCCTCCGAGGACCCGGTCGCCGACTTCCGCGAGCTGAACGGCGTGCTGGACCAGTGGTGCGAGCGCGTCGGCCGCGACCCGGGCCAGGTGGCCCGTACGGTCATGGTCAACCCGGACCAGCTGCCGCTCGTGGAGGGCTTCGCCGAGGCCGGCGCGGTCCACGTCGTGCTGTCCCTGGCCGCGCCGTACGACCTTCGGAAGGTCGAGGAGCTGCTCAAGGTGCGCGAGGCGCTGGGCGCCGGGCGGGCTTCTTGACGGCTGACGCCGCGCCGCCCCGCGAGGTCCTGGGGCGGCGCTTTCGCCTGCTCATGGGCTGTCTGCTGCTGTCCACCCTCGGCAACGGCCTGTGCTTCCCGTTCACTTCCATCTACATCAGCGAGCTGCTCGGGCTCGGCTCCCGGGCCGCGGGCGGCTACTTCATCGCCATGGCGGCGGCCAGCTTCGCGGCCGCGCTGCTCGGCGGGCCGCTCGCGGACCGGGCGGGGCCGCACCGGGTGGGGGCGCTCGGCGCCGCGGCGCTCGCGGTCGGGTACGGGATGCTGGCCCCGGTCGACGCGGTGGTGCCGGTGCTGATCTCGGGCGCGTGCGTCGGGGTGGGCTTCGGCCTGTTCTACGCCTCGATCGTCGGCGTCGTGGACGCCGCCGTCCCGGAGAGCGGGCGCCGTACGGCCTTCTCCGTCCGGCACATCGTGAACAACGTGGGGATCGGGGCGGGCTCGGTCATCGCCGGCCTGGCCCTGCGCGGGGCCGAGGCCCCGGCCGGGACGCTGCGCTGGCTGTACGTGGCCAACGCGGCGGCCGCGGTGCCGCTGATGGTGGTGATCTGGGCCATGCGGCCGCGGGATCCGGCCGGGGGACGGAAAGGAAAAGGCGAGCAGGGCGACGGGCCGACGTACCGCACGCTGCTGCGCGGCCGCCCGATGGCGCTGCTGGTGCTGGCCCAGGCGCTGTTCGCGATCGTCGGCTTCACCCAGATCGAGGCGACGGTACCGCTGCTGCTCCACGACCACATGGGCATCACGCTGGGGTGGGTGTCCGCGGTGGTGGCGGCGAACTCGTTCGCGCTGGTGGCGCTGCAGCCGCTGCTGCGGCGGCGGCTGGAGCGGCTGCCGGAGACGGTCGCGCTGGCCGCCGGTCCGGTGCTGTGGGTGGCGGCGTTCGGCTGCGGTCTCGGCGCGGTGCTCGCCGGGGATACGGCCTCGTCCACGGTGCGGTACGGGCTGCTGCTGGCCTTCGCTGTGGTCTTCGCGGCGGGCGAGCTGATGTACTCCTCGGCGTTCTATCCGCTGCTGCTGCGCTGGTCCGGGGAGGCGGCCGTGGGCCGGGCGAGCGCCCTGGCGTCGCTGGCCTGGAACCTCGGCACGGCCTCCGGGCCGCCGATCGGGCTGTTCGTGATCGTGCACGCCTCCGCGACGGGCAGCTGGGTCGCGCTCGCGGTCGGCGCGGTCGCGGCGTTCGTGGTGGCGGGCGCGCTGCACCGCCGGGCGGCGGGCGGGTGAGCTCCCGCCGCCCGGCCGGGTGAGGCTACTTCGACCGCTGCCTACGCCTTGGGCAGATAGTCGTTGGAGTACGCGTCCTCAGGCGTGATCGCCTTCTCCAGCAGGCCCTGGTCGTACATGAAGTCGGCCATGCGGCTCCAGCTCTGGGCGTCGTTGGTGCCCAGCTCGCCCGCGTCGTTCTGCATCATGGGCGTGGTGGCCTTGAGCACCGCGAGCGCGTTCTTCTGCCGCTTCTCGTCCCCCAGCCCGGGGACGTACTTCTGGCTGAGCTTGACGGTGTCCTCGGGCTTGTCGATGGCGTACTGGAGACCGCGCAGGGTGGCGTCGACGAACTTCTTCATCTCGTCGCCGCGCTTGTCCAGCGTCTTTTCCTGGACGCCGATTCCCACGCCGACCAGCGGGTCGCCCTCGGCGCCTCCGTCGAGCGTCAGGGAACGGACCTCCTGGCCGGCCTCCTTGAAGGCGACGGCGTCATTGTTGAGGTAGCCCATCACGCCTTCGACCTTTTTGCCGGTCAGCGCCGCCTGCTGGGTGAAGCCGATGTTCTTCACCTTGGCGTCCTTGACGGAGAGCCCGCCCTCTTTCAGCAAGGCCAGCAGACCGAAATACGTCTCGCCATAGGGCCCGGGGGTGCCGATCGTACGGCCCTTCAGGTCCGTGGGCTTCTTGATGTCGGAATTCTTGGGGACGATCAGGCCCACCGGGTATTTCTGATAAAAGGTGGCGATGTCCACGATGGGGAGATTCTTGGAGCGGGCCTGCAGCATCTCGTCCCCGCCCGCGTAGACGACATCCTCCTTGCCCGACTTCAGGGCTCCGAAGAGATCCTCGGCGGCACCGTGGTGACGCAGATCGACATTCAGCCCGGCGTCCTTGTAGTACCCCTTCTCTGCCGCCACGTAGAACGGGGCGAACTGGATGTTGGGCGTGTACGTCAGCCCGACCGTGATGCTGTCACCGCTCTTGCCCCCCGCGTCCTTCGGCTTCTCGGCGCATGAGGTCAGGGTGGCCGCCGCCACCACAGACGCGAGAGCCGCCCCCATGACCTGGCGTCTCAGGGTGTGCCTCGTGGACGTTCCTACCAAACGCACGTACTTCTCCTCAGTGAGTGGAAGATGTCAGTCAGCGCTGTACGAGCCGCTCGACCAGGCGAATCACGCCATAGAAGCCGGCGGCGAGAAGTGCGAGCATGACGAGCGTCGAGAACAGCCCGACGGTGTCGGCCTCCTGCCGCTGGACCGACAGGAGCTGTCCCAGCCCCTCGCCGCCCATGACGAACTCGCCGACCACCGCACCGGTGATGGACAGGGTGAAGCCGTTGCGCACCCCCGTGAGGATGCTGGGCAGCGCGAGCGGCAGCTCGATGTACCACAGCATCCCCCACCACCCCACGCCGTCCACGCGCGCGGCCCCCATCACATCGGGGTCCAGCGAGCGCAAGCCCAGCACGGTGTTCACCAGGATGGGGAAGAAGACCAGCAGCGCGCACATCATCGCGAAAGGCAGCAGCCCGTAGCCGAACCACAGCGCGAACAGCGGGGCCAGGGCCACCGCGGGCACCGCCTGCGAAGCGGCCAGATACGGCTGGAGCGCCGCGGCCGCGAGGTCACTGCGCGCGATCAGGTAGCCCAGCGGCAGCGCCACCCCGAGCCCCATGCCGCAGCCCGCCAGGGCCTCCCGCACCGTCTGCTTGGTGTAATGAAGCAGGTCACCGTGGAGTAGCTCGTCGACGAAATGTTTCGCCAGGTCGTACGGCGCCGGAAGGTAGAACGTGTCCACCGCGCCGACACGGATGGCGAGAT
The DNA here is from genome assembly GCF_033793745.1 of Streptomyces sp. ME19-01-6. Lineage (NCBI taxonomy): Bacteria > Bacillati > Actinomycetota > Actinomycetes > Kitasatosporales > Streptomycetaceae > Streptomyces > Streptomyces sp. ME19-01-6. The sequence continues at coordinate 14,851 of NZ_JARAXF010000045.1, forward strand.
CCCACACGATGAGCAGGGCCAGCCCGAATACGAGCGGCGGGAGCACCCCGCGGGAAGCGGACCCCACCGCGGTCCTGCGAACTCGGCGGCCGTGCGACCCCTTGGGGCTTTGACTTCCGCGACCCGCGTGCGCTGCCTTCCCGCTGTTCTTGCCGGACTTTCGTACCTGTCCGGGCCGGGGTGAATGCGACGGGACCGTCCCCGGTCCGCCACTGGTGCCCGCCGTGGCGGTCGCACCCCTTCCGCGCCCTTGCGTCATCCCCAAATCCCCTTGTATTACCGGCGGTTGCCAGATCTCCCGGCACGCCCAGCGTGCAACCTATCGCCAGCCCGCTCCGGATCACAATGTGGTTGGGAAAATGGAAATCGCTCCGTCATACAGAAGGCCGCGCGGGAGATCACGGAAGATCTTGGTGACGCTCTCGCCGTGGCTCTCGGCGACTCTTCACGTACCGGTGGGGAAACGGTCGAGGATGCCGAGCTCACAGGCGCGCACCCCCGCCTGAAAACGGGAGTTCACCTCGAGCAGCTCGAGGATTCCGGTGACGTAGCGGCGGTAGGTGCGCACCGAGATCGCCAGCTCCCGGGCCGCGGCCTCGTCCGTGACCCCGTCCCCCAGCCGCCGCAGCACCCGCCGCACCATCTCGGTGCGGGCGCGGTTGCCGAAGTCGAGCGGGCGGGCGGCGGGCGTGGCGGTGCGCCAGATGTTGCCGAACATGCCGTGCAGGGTGGCGACCACGGCCGGGTCCTGGATGATGGAGGCCTGCCGCCCGTCGGCCGAGTCCGCGCACACCAGGGCGGTCCGCCTGTCGGCGATCAGGGCTGTGGGCAGCGGCACCGCCGCGATCCGGATCTGCGGGGAGCGGGCCCCGAGGCCGCCGCCCGGCCCGAGCGCGGGGCCGGGGTCGGCCGGGGGCCGGGTGCGCAGCACCCTTACGTCCATGGCGTCGCCGAGGTCCGAGACCAGGGTGTGCAGGGCCGCGTGGTCGGCCGCCAGCCGGGGCGTGGGCTCCGGGAAAGCCGCATCGACGCTGCGTACGGCCTGGCCGACGACCTGTTCGGCGGCGGCGAGGAAGGCCGCGTCCGCCACCCCCACCTCGGTGAACAGCTCCTTCCGGGACTGCCGGGCGCGGTGTTCGTGGACGGTGGACTCCAGGAGAGTGCGCACCTCTTGCAGGGTGCGGTCGAGGGCGTCCTCGACCGCGGCGGCCGGCTCGGGGGTCCGCTCGGGGATCCGTTCCGTGATCCGGTCCGTCATCGCTTGCTTCATCGCTTCGTCGTCCCGCCTCGCGACATGGTCAGGTCTCGAGTGCTGTCAGGGGCGGCTTGGCAAAAGCCCCGCCTCAACCGCCCGTACCCCGGCCTGGAACCGGGAATGCGCCCCCAGCTCGCGCATGATCTCCGCGACGTAACGGCGGTAGGTGCGCAGCGACACCTTGAGATCGCGCGCCGCCACCTCGTCGGTGACTCCGGCCCGCAGGCACTCCAGGATCCGCCGCGCGGTGTCGGTGCACAGCCGTCCGGCCGGGCCCGGGGGCTCGGCGAGCGCCACGGCGTTCCCCCACGCCCCGGCAAACATCAGGTCCAGGGCCTGCACCGTGGCCGCGTCCTCCACGAGGGAGGCCCGCGGCCGGGCCCGCTCCGGCCCGGGGGCCGGCTCGGGGTGAGGACCGGGGTCGAGCCCCGGCTCCGGCCGTACGTAGCCGATCCGGCCGTCGACGAGCAGGGCCTCGGGTAACCCGCCGTCGGCCGCCCGCGCCTCGCAGCGCGCATCGGTACGCGCCAGCGCGGGGACCCGCGGGCCGGCCAGGGCGCCCGGCAGGCACAGCAGCCGGACGGCGACGCCCTCGCGGCCGGGGCGGGGCGGGCGGGCGAGCGCCGCGCAGACGGCGTCCTCCTGCTCGGGGTCGCCGGACAGCACGACGGCCACGGTCCGCTCGGCTCCGGCGATGAGCCGGTCGGCGACCTCGGCGGCCGACGCCCGGCAGGGCCCGGCCCGCACCCACGACTGCCGGTCCAGGTCCTGGCGGTGCCGGGTCACCACGGATTCGATCAGATCGTGGGCCGCCAGCAGCGCCCGCTCCACATGGTCGGAGCCCGCAGCACCGGCCGCCCCGCGCTCGGGTGACGGCTCGGGCATCCTCGCAAGACCAACCATGACTTCCCCTGCAGGGCGAAGGTGACCTGATTTCTGAAATTCGGGCCTGGTTCGAGAATTTCTTGTACCGCTCTTGCCCGCGTTCTTCGGGTGCTGCTTCTTGTAGCGCTTCTTGCGATGTTTCTTGTTGCGATCACGCGAGCAGGAACAAATGCTATGCAATTCCATTGACGACAGTAATTCGCACACAGCAACGGCGTCAACGCAACGAGTGAGAGTAAAGGGTTGGCAAATGACGGCGTGTCAGACCTTACCGCAACGCCCCGCGCGCGCAACGACACGCGGAATGTCAGGAAGTTGCAGGTATCCGCACCACCCGATCGCCCGGCCGACACCCAGCGCAGCCGCCGGGCCACCCTGGGCGAGCGGCGGCCGAGGCCGCTGTCCGGTTGCTGCCAGCCGCCAACCGGACACCCCGGTACCCCCGTCCGGGGGGTTGAGACGCCACCGAGGCCGTCACCGCGGCCGTCACCGCGGCCCGCCGCCGCGAGCCGTCACTGCGGGCCGAAGCTGATCGGGCCGTGGAAATCCCGGCCTTGAATAACCGGCCCGGTGATCCGCGCGTCACTCGCGATGGAATTGTGGACGGCACCGGCCTCTTGGGCCGGTGTTCCGTACCGGCTCATCCAGGCCGCCAGATCGCGCCCCAACTCCGGGTCCTGACGAGCCTGCTGGACCAACAGCTCGGCCAGCCGGCGCAGCCGCTCCGGGTCGTCGTACGGAATCGCGACAGGCCCGCCATCGCCGGCCGGGTCGCCCGCCGGATCCGCGCCCGGGTCGGCCGCCGGGTCGTATGGGCTCCGCCGCAGCACCCTGCGGGACAGCGCGCCCAGCCCCTCCAGTGCCCGCCGGCCCGCCTCGCCGCCGGCCCCGGACACCACCGCGTTGACCGCCGCGATCAGCGCACCCGCCGTCACCGGATCCATGGGCCCCTCCCTCGCTCGTTCACCGCTGCCGAACCGCACGCTACCGAACGGCGGCTCATGGGCCGACGGATTCCGCGCGAAGGGTGAACCAGACCGTCTTGCCCGTGGTGTTGAGGTCCGTGCCCCACTCGTCGGCCGTCTTGCTGAGCAGGAACATCCCGCGCCCGCTCTCGGAGAGGAAGTCGGGCTCCTTGACCACCGGCAGCGACGACTCGCTGTCGCTGACGGCGGCCCGTATGCCGTACGGGCGGTTCTCGAGGGTGAGCACGCACTCGGGCGAGGCGGCGTGCTTGTGGACGTTGGAGAGCAGCTCGGTGACGCACATCGCCGCCGCGGTGATCAACTCCTCGCGGCCCCACTGGCGCAGCCGCGCGCCCACGACGCGGCGCACGTCCGCGAGGGTCTGCGGATGGACGCGCAGGCGTAGCTCATATCTCCCCCAGCTGTCGCTGGGAGGTGCCCCCTGCGGGATGTTCTCTGCCATGTCGTCCAGGGCCCTCCAAGGCACGGCGCGCTGCCGTGGCGCACAGGCGATCCTGTCCCATGTCCGTGCTACTCGCAATGTTTCGACCCACTCGCGCAAGACTGGCATATGCCGCCTGGTGGTTGTAGTTGGCGATACGTCAGACTGGCGACATGTCCTACCACCCAGTGCCCACCGTGCGGCGCAGGCGGCTGGGGTCCACTCTGCGCAAGCTGCGTACCGAAGCGGGGATGACATTGGACGCGGCCGCGGAGGCGCTGAACGCGGCCCAGAGGGGACGTACGGACGCCCGCCGCTGGAGCGCCCCGAAGCTGTCCCGGATAGAGAACGCGAACGCGACCATCCGCGCCACGGAGGTCGCCACCCTGCTGGAGGCCTACGCGATCAGCGACGTGGAGGTGCACGCGGCGCTGGAGAGGCTGGCCCGGGACGCCGGGAAGCGCGGCTGGTGGCAGACCTACCGCGGCGTGGTCGCCCCCGCGTACGCCGACTACATCTCGCTGGAGAGCGACGCCGAATGCGTCCGCGACTACGCCCCGCTGGTCGTCCCCGGGCTGCTGCAGACGCCCGACTACGCCAGGGAGACGATCGCCGCCAACGCGGTCGCCCGCAGCGAGGCGGAGGTCGCCGCGCTCGCCGAGGTGCGGCTGGCCCGCCAGGCGGTGCTGACCCGCCCGCGCGCTCCGCTGCGGCTGTGGGCCGTGATCCACGAGGCCGCCCTCCACCGGCGTTTCTCCGGCCGCCCGGCCATCATGGCCGAGCAGCTGCGGCGGCTGCTGGACGTCGCGGACTGGCCCACGGTCACGCTGCAGGTGATGCCGATCGACGCCGCGCCCAACCCGGGGGACGCGGGCGCCTTCACGCTCGTCGGGTTCCCCGGGCCGATGCCGGACGTGGTCACCCAGGAGAACCTGCGCGGCCCCGTGTACGTCGAAGGAGTCGACGACGTCAACGTCTTCGCCGACGCCTTCGGCCACATCGTCGACAGCGCGCTGTCGACGGATGAGACGAAGGCCCTCATCGCCGGTCTCGTAGGAAAGAGGGCCCCACACCGTGAACACCTCAGAAGTACCCGAGAACCCGCATGACATGTCCCCGTGCCCGTATCCGTCCGCCGGCGCGGCCCGCCCGCGCTGGCGCAAGTCCTCGCACTCCGTGGGCGAGGGCCAGTGTGTCGAGGTCGCCGCGTGGGGTGGCCTGGTCCGGCTGCGCGAGAGCGACGACCCGGGCGCGGTCCTCGGCGCCGCCCCGGCCGTCTGGGCCGCCTTCGTGCGCGGCGTGAAGGCGGGCTTATACGACGCATGAGACGACGCGGGGCCCGGTCCGGACAGGCCGGGCCCCGTCGTCGTTCACACCCCTCAGACGGCGAACCGAGCCCCTGAAACATCAGAACTGCACGTCCGAGCAGGCGTAGAAGGCATTGGAGGTGTCGGCGACCGTCCACACGGCGAGGATCAAGTGTTTGCCGCTCTTCCCGCTCGGCATGGTGCCCGAGTGGGAGAGCGTGGACGGCGGACGCCGGCCGTTGTACGGGACGGTCAGGAACGGCGCGGACTCCAGGCTCGCGCGAGTGAGCTTCGAGTTGGGGTTCCAACCGTTCTTGGTGATGAAGTACTTGAAGTCCGTCGTGGCATGCGAGGCGGTGAAGCGCCAGGTGAAGGTGTGGCTCTGTCCGGCGCTGACCTTGGTGGCCGGCCACTGGCCGCCGCGCGCGTCGTCCAGCTGGGAGAACCGGCTGTTGCCGCCCGCGCAGATCGTGCCGTCGGCCGGACCGCCCGACGGGAAGCCCTTGGGGCCCTCGACGCTCTGCGGTTCGTACTGGATGTCGCCGCAGTTGGTGACGGTGCCGTTGGCGCACAGCTTCTGACGGCTGATGGGCGAGTCGGTGTAGGCGTGGCCAAAGGCGCTGCCGCCGGTCGCGAGAACGGAGATCGCCGCGAGCCCGAGGCCGATGACCGCGGCGCTGATCTTCTTGCGCATGCTTCGCTCCTGAAGACGTGGGGAGTGCTTCGGCGAGCCGAGTGCAGTGCGGTCTAGACCAAGTCGCAGAGTAACCGCGGTTCTTGGTCATGTCCATGCTAATTCGCGGAGATGTCCATACCAATGAAGCGCCCCGTCCGGAGCACCCCCGCTGGTCGGGTAGGATTCATCCGTCAGCAGGCGCCGCTAGCTCAGTTGGTTAGAGCAGCTGACTCTTAATCAGCGGGTCCGGGGTTCGAGTCCCTGGCGGCGCACGTGGCTTACGCTACTGACCAGGGGCTTCTCGGTTTTCCGAGGAGCCCCTGTCGCGTATCCACAGCGGCGGCAGCCGGTGGAGCGCCAGAGAGAGCACCGCGGCCACGGGCAGGAAGTTGCCGTAGCAGCCGAGCGGTCCACGGGCCTGGACCCGCTGGGGCACCCCGAGCCGCACCCCCTCCGGCTCGCCATCGCGACCAGCGCCGATCCGACGAGGGCACCCAGCCTCGGGCGGCTTACGGAAGCGCCCCGGGCGAGGCGGCGACGGCCGGGCGGCGGGGACAGCCCCGGAAGGCGCCCGCCACCACCCGCCCGGCCACGCACCCCGCTAAGCTGACGCGATCGGAGGTGGCGGTGACGGCGCACACTCGCGGCATGGCGAGCGACATCCAGGAGCGCATCAAGCGCCTGATCGTCGACCAGCGGCTGCCGTCCGGCGCCCCGCTGCCGACCGAGACCGAGCTGATGGAGCTGCTCGGCGTCAGCCGCAACTCCGTGCGCGAGGCCCTCAAGGGGCTGCAGGCCATGGGCATCGTGGAGATCCGCCACGGCTTCGGCACCTACGTCGGACCCATGTCGATGGGCCCGATGATCGAGGGCTTGATCTTCCGCACCGTCGCCGGCCACTACCGCGGCGAGGACAGCCTGCTGCAGCTGCTGGAGCTGCGCGAGGCGGTGGAGACCGGGCTGATCGCGCGGCTGGCCGGGCGAATACCCCAGGCCGACCTGGCCGAGCTGGACGCCCTGGTCGAGCGGATGGAGGTGGAGGCCGCCGAGGGCGCCGTACGCGCCGACACCGACCGGGCCTTCCACGCCGCCCTCCACCGCGGCCTGGACAATCTGCTGCTCAGCGAGATGCTCGAAGCGTTCTGGGACGCCTTCCACCGGGTGCGCACCGATCTGGTGGACCTGCACACCGACCCCAAGATCACCTGCCGCCAGCACCGGGAGATCCTGGAGGCGGTCCGCACCGGCGATGTCGTACGGGCCGAGGCCGCCGTCCGCGATCACTTCGGCAACATCCGGGAGCGGCTGCGCTCCCCGCACCACGGCTGAGCCGGCTCTCCGCGTCACGACCGGCCCGGCCCCCGCCTGCCCACCCCGCGGCCGTTTCACCCCGGGTCGCCGGAAAGGTCCGGTTCTCGCTGTTGCGCCTCGGTGAGGCAGCCGTTCCATGTCCGCATCGTCGGGTCTCTCCACTAATGTGCCCCCCGTACGGCCGAGGGGGGCCGTTTCGGGGGAGACCACACGACGAACGGGACTTCAGGCACGCGGCCAGCCTTCGCGTGCGGGGGGATGACTCATGACGTCGACGCCGACCGGCGCCCGGCAGCACACACGCGCGCCCATCCCGCGGCAGCATCAGAGCGAACCACCCCGGCACCGGCCCCGGCCGCCGCTGCCGGCGTACGACTACGAGCACTACAGCCGACTCGCCGGCCCGCTCAGCCGGCCAGATGCCGACAGTGCCGGAAATTCAGCCAAACCGTATCGGGTGCGCTACCGCGGCCTGCTGGCCGACGAGCCGCACCGCGTCCGCGCCGCACTGCTGCTCTGCGCCGCGCCCCTGCTCTCACTGGGACTGCTGCTGTGGCTGATGCAGCCCGCCCACTGGACCAGCCGGGAGGGCGTCGGCCCCGTCCTTTCGGTCATGGACACCGTGATGCTGGTCTCCATCGGGCTGATCGAGCTGTTCCGCACGCTCAATGTGCTGTCCAACGCGCACGCCACCCTTGTCGCCCGCGACCCGGTCCCCGTGGTGCCCGAGACCGGCACCAAGGTCGCCTTCCTCACCTCCTTCGTGCCCGGCAAGGAGCCGCTGGAGATGGTGACCAGGACCCTGGAGGCGGCGGTGCGGGTGCGCCACCGCGGACCGCTGCACGTCTGGCTCCTCGACGAGGGCGACGACCCGGCGGTGAAGGCGGTCTGCGCGCGCCTGGGCGCGCGCCACTTCACCCGCAAGGGCGTCGAGAAGTGGAACCGGCCCAAGGGCCCGCACCGCGCCAGGACCAAACACGGCAACTACAACGCCTGGCTGGACGCCCACGGCGACGCGTACGACTACTTCGCCTCCGTCGACACCGACCACGTACCGCTCCCCAACTACCTGGAGCGGATGCTCGGCTACTTCCGCGACCCTGACGTCGCCTTCGTGGTCGGCCCGCAGGTCTACGGAAACTACGACACGGCCGTCACCAAGGCCGCCGAGAGCCAGCAGTTCCTCTTCCACGCCCTCATCCAGCGCGCGGGGAACGCCTACGGCGGCCCCATGTTCGTCGGTACCAACAACGCCGTGCGGATCAGCGCCCTCAAGGGCATCGGCGGGCTGTACGACTCGATCACCGAGGACATGGCCACCGGCTTCGAGCTGCACCGCCACCGCAACCCCGCCACCGGCCGCAAGTGGCGCTCCGTCTACACCCCCGACGTGCTCGCGGTCGGCGAGGGCCCGGGCGCCTGGACCGACTTCTTCACCCAGCAACTGCGCTGGTCCCGAGGCACCTACGAGACGCTCCTCAAACAGTTCTGGAAGGCGCCGCTCACCCTGCCGCCGGGCAAGCTCCTCAACTACACGCTGATGGTGATCTTCTATCCGGCGTCGGCGCTCAACTGGATTCTCGCCGCCCTCAGCTGCGCGCTCTTCCTCGGCTTCGGCGCCTCGGGCCTCCAGATCGACCCCGCCATCTGGATGATGCTCTACGGCAACGCCTCGGCCCTGCAGATCGGCCTGTACATCTGGAACCGGCGGCACAACGTCTCCCCGCACGAGCCGGAGGGCTCCGGCGGCGTGGCCGGCATGGTGATGTCCGCCCTCGCCGCGCCGATCTACGCCCGCTCGCTGATGGACGCCGTACTGCGCCGCAAGAGCAGGTTCGTGGTGACGCCCAAGGGCGACTCGGCGAGCCCCGACACGCTCTTCGGCACCTTCCGGATTCACCTTTTCTTCCTGGCGGTCTTCGGCGGGTCGCTCGCCTCTTCCTTCCACTTCGGCCACAGTCATCCAGCGATGACCGTTTGGGCATCACTTGCCCTGGCTGTCACGGCCGCGCCGATCATCGCCTGGCGGTGGACCCTCCGCCAGGAGAAACGGACCGAGAAACGGACCACCGAAGCATCCCTTGGGGGACGATAAGACGTGAAGTACCGACCGAGTCGCCGCACCCGCCGCTTCGGGATCGGTGCGGCGGCTGTGCTCATGCTGGCCGGAATGAACGGACCGGCCCTTTACCGCTTCAGCTCGGACAAATACCACAAGTACAAGATCAACCAGCCGGAGTACAAGGCCGAGAACGGCCACTGGGACGTGGTGAACGTCCCCGAGGAGTACCGGATCAACACGATCCACGCCGCCCTGCTGCACACGGGCAAAGTGCTGCTCGTCGCCGGCTCCGGGAACAACGCCAAGAGTTTCGCCGCCAAGTCCTTCCGGAGCGTCCTGTGGGACCCCGAGAAGAACACCTACAAGAACATCCCCACCCCCAGGGATTTCTTCTGCGCCGGACACAGCCAGCTGCCGGACGGAAAACTGCTGGTCGCGGGCGGCACCCAACGCTACGAGAAGCTCAAGGGCGATGTCGAGAAGGCCGGTGGCCTGATGTTCGTCCACAACGAGGACCCGGACAAGCCGAAGACGTTCCCGGCGAACACCCGCTTCACCGGCAAGCGGAACGGCAAGATCTTCGAGTCCAAGGACCCGGTCCTGGTCCCGCGCGCCAAGAAGACCAAGAAGCGCAAGACCGGCAAGGTCACCGTGACCGCCAGCACCGTCCGGGTCTATGTGGAGGCGCTGCACAAGGGGAAGCGGTACCAGACCGGGACCCAGGACAATTACCGGATCGAGGGGCTGAAGGGCAAGGACCGGCAGAACTTCTACGGCATCGCGCAGAAGCTGTCCTTCGACAAGAAGGACTTCCAGGGCATCAAGGCCGCCTACGAGTTCGACCCGGTCGCCGAGCGGTACGTCCCCGTCGACCCGATGCACGAGGCCCGCTGGTACCCGACCCTGACCACCCTCGAGGACGGCCGGGTGCTCTCGGTCTCCGGCCTGGACGAGATCGGCCAGGTCGTGCCGGGTAAGAACGAGATCTACAACCCCCGGACCAAGAAATGGAAGTACCTGTCCAAGAAGCGGTTCTTCCCCACGTACCCAGCGCTCTTCCTCACCGACGGCGGCAGGATCTTCTACACCGGATCCAACGCCGGATACGGCCCCGACGACGTGGGCCGCACCCCCGGCGTCTGGGATCTGAAGACCAATGAGTTCCACACCGTGCCCGGCATGAGCGACCCGGACATCCTGGAGACGTCGATGTCCGTACTGCTGCCCCCGGCACAGGAACAGCGGTACATGGTGCTCGGCGGCGGCGGGGTCGGCGAGGACCCGAGGTCCACCGCGAAGACCCGGATCGCCGATCTGCACGCGGACCGGCCGCGCTTCCGCGACGGGCCGAAGCTGTACTCCAAGGTCCGCTACCCCAGCAGCGTCATCCTCCCGGACGACACCCTCCTGACCACCAACGGCTCGGGCGACTACCGCGGGCGCGACGGCAGCAATGTGCTGCGGGCCGAGATCTACGACCCCAGGAGCAACACCTGGCGCGGTGTGGCCGACCCGCTGGTGGGCCGCAACTACCACTCCGGGGCGCTGCTGCTGCCCGACGGCCGGGTGATGACCTTCGGCTCCGACTCGCTGTTCAGCGACGCCGCCAACACCAGGCCGGGGAAGTTCCAGCAGCAGATCGACCTGTACACCCCGCCGTATCTGTTCCGTGACGCCCGGCCCACGCTGACCGACACCGCGCCGCGGACCCTCAAGCACGGCGCGAAGGCCACCTACCGGACCCCGCACGCCTCGACGATCCGGCGGGTGCGGCTGATCCGCCCGGGCTCCTTCACCCATGTCACCAACGTCGAGCAGCGGTCGATCGCGCTGGACTTCATCACCAGCAGGGACAGCGTCAGCGTCCGGATCCCGAGGGACCCTTCGCTGGTCCCGCCGGGGTGGTACATGCTCACGGTGGTGGACGAGGAGGGGACCCCGTCGGAGTCGGTGTGGGTGGAGGTACCCGCGCGGGCGGGCGCCTCCAAACACTGACAGGCCCTCTCCGTCCTCGGCTACCCGGCTAGTCGGCGTTACGGGCGAGGTCGAGCGCGTACCGCGGCCACCACTGGCCGGCCTGGGGGCCGCCCTTGCAGGTGCCGTCCGACTCGCCCGGACGCTTGATCCACAGATAGGCGGCGACCGCGCTGTCGCCCGTGCGGACCGTCGGCGTCTCGCCCAGCGCCCGCCCCTTGGGGTTGCACCAGGCCTCGGGGTCCTCCTTGCCCGGCACCGGGCCGTTGCCGTTGCGGCTGGTGTCGATCACGAAGGGCCTGCCGCCGACCAGGGCGGAGAGCTTCTTGCCGTATGCCTTGTTGTCCTCGGTGGTCTGGTAGTTGGCGATGTTGAGCGCGAAGCCGTCGGCCTTCTTCAGCCCCGCGCGCCGCAGCGGCTCGGCCATCCGGCGCGGGTCCTTGATCCAGTGCGGATTCCCGGCGTCCAGATAGACCTTGGTGCGGGGCAGCCCCTTGAGCTTGTCCACGGCCCCGGTCAGCAGGTCGTAACGCTCCTCGAGGAACTGCTTGGGCGTGCAGCCGTCCACCGCGTGCGGCAGCGCGTCCGGCTCCAGGATGACCGTGGCGGCCCGGTCGCCGATGCCCCTGACCGCCTTGTCCAGCCAGGCGCGGTACGCGTCGCCGTCGGCAGCTCCGCCCTTCGAATACTGCCCGCAGTCGCGGTGCGGGATGTTGTAGAAGACCAGCAGCGCGTCGCGGTCCTCCTGGGCGGCGGCCTCAGTGAACCCGCGCGCCTGGCCCTCCGGGTCGTCCACCCCCAGCCACTCGGCGACCGGCTGCTCGGCGATCCGCCCTATCAGCTTCGCCTCGTCGCCCTCTCCCTTCCTGCGGTACTCGGCGACCTGCCGAGCCGCACTGCCATCCGGATTCACCCAGTACGGCACGATATTCCGAGGACGCTGCGCGGGCCTGGCGGCCGCGATCGCCTCCTCCTCGCTGTCGGAGGCCGATGAGCCGAAGCAGCCGGAGAGCGTCACGAGCGACAGAAGCGCCCCCGCCGCCGCCCCCACACGGACAGCCCTGCGCCGATGGCCGGTGTAACTCCCGTACATCCACTCCCCCTTGGGTGCACGCTCCGGGGGACACCCCTCAGGCCCCCGGGTAGGACAAGACCGGTCGAATCCATGCTTACACACCACACCGACCCCCACGTGGTTGTCCACAGCCCTTTGCGTGATTTCGCCCGTACGCCGCGGGGCGGGCCCTGAGTCACGCCGGGGCGCGCACGCCGGGGCCCGCTCCACCTACCGAATCCCCGTCAGATACGCCGAGACCACCACGCGCGCCCCGTGCGCCCCGTACTGTCCACCCCTCGCGACCAGCCGCAGCTCCGCCCGGCCCCGCGCCCGCGCCCCGAACACCCGCCGCGCGTCGAACCACTCGGCCGTGACCATCTCGACGCCCTCGACCGTGAACTCGGCCACCGTCCCGTCCGCCCGCCACACCCGCACCGCGTCCCCGCGTCTGACCCCGCCGAGGCGGCGGACGACACCGGCGTCGGCGGGCCCGACCAACACCGCCGTGCCCGGGGCCCCCGGCCGCGCCCCCACGCCGTACCAACCCACGCCGTACCAACCCACGCCGCGCCGGCCCACGCCGTGCCGGCCCGCGCCCCGGCCCCGGCCCCGGCCCCTACCCCGGTCCCCGTCGGTGACCTGCGCCGCGATCCCCGCCGACTCGACGACGACGCGCCGCGCCCGTACGGGCGGCAGCGGTTCCCGGGCCGGTGGCAGCGGATGCGCGGGCGGACGCCCCACGGCCGCCACATCCCCCGTCACCGGCACCACGCCGCCCAGGCCCTCCGCGGTGTCGTGGCCCCACAGCCACAGCCCGAGCAGCAGCGCCGCCCAGGCCACCCCCGCGACCGGCCGGCCGACCCGGCCGAAGCCCTTCCCGTACACCGCCGTCAGCCCGACGCCGTGCCGACCGGGCGGCGGCGGCGGTGCACCGCAAGCCCGGCGACGGCCAGCGCCGTGCCCCCGGAGAGCACCAGGCCGTACGCCTCGGCCCCGCCGAAGTCATGGCGCGCCGCGCCGTCGGCCGGGGCGGTGCCCGGGTGAGCGTGGTGGGCGGGGCGCGCGGGGATGTTGTCCTCCTGGTCCGCGACGGCGGGGCCGGCGACGGCCAGGACCACCGCCGCCACACAAGCGGCCATACGGAACGTGAGGGCGAGCGAACGCATGGTGAACCTCCTGACACCACCGAGGCTCACGCGCACCGCCCAGGGCCGCATCCGCTGCGGCCCTGGGCTGCTCCGTACGGGTCAGATACGTCCGACCGGCGTCAGACCCGCTCGACCAGGTCACGGCAGGGGCGGTCTTGTCATGCACGGGTGATACCGAAGCGACAGCATGCCGGTGACTCACTCGTCGCTGCGCGCTCGGCCAGGGGATGAATCAACCGGTCTTTGCCGCCCTGGCTACGCTGTGGTCGTCGCGGCACAGCGTCGTCCCGGCGCCCCAGCAAGCCCTTGTGTACAGGAGACCGGCAACATGGCAGAGCGTAAGCCCATCGAATCTTGGCTCACGGACATGGACGGGGTGCTGATGCACGAAGGCATCCCGGTGCCGGGAGCGGACGCCTTCATCAAGAAGCTGCGCGACTCCGGCCGCCCTTTTCTGGTCCTCACCAACAATTCGATCTACACGGCACGGGACCTGCATGCCCGGCTGAGTCGTATCGGGCTGGACGTGCCTGCGGAGAACATTTGGACCTCCGCTCTGGCCACCGCGAAGTTCCTCGACGACCAGCACCCCGGCGGGTCCGCCTATGTCATCGGGGAGGCCGGCCTGACGACCGCCTTGCATGAGGTCGGGTATGTCCTGACCGACACCGAGCCCGATTTCGTGATCTTGGGTGAGACTCGAACTTACTCGTTCGAGGCCATGACGAAGGCCGTCCGGCTGATTAACAGTGGCGCCCGTTTTATCGCCACGAACCCTGATGAGACCGGCCCGTCGGCAGAAGGTGCGCTCCCTGCAACGGGGGCTGTCGCCGCGCTGATCACTGCGGCTACCGGCAAGAAGCCGTACTTCATCGGCAAGCCGAATCCCCTGATGATGCGGACCGCGCTCAACACGATCGGGGGGCACTCGGAAACCAGCGCGATGATAGGTGACCGCATGGACACGGACATCCTTGCCGGACTGGAGGCCGGGATGGAGACCTTCTTGGTGCTCACCGGGTTGACCACCGAGGAGGACATCAACCGCTACCCGTACCGGCCGACCCACGTCAAGGACTCCATCGCGGGCCTGGTCGACTTCGTTTGACCGACGCGCGCTCTGGCCGCTGCGGGCAGATGTTCAGCGTAGTAAATGCTGCGGGCGCGCCGGTGTGCTTCTGGGCGCCGGAATTCCTGAGCATGGACACTGGCCGCTCCCGCGGCAGACACACGCCGCACCTGGCCGTGCCGGGCCCCGACTGACCCGCGGCGGGCGCTCCAGCGCGACAGAGCCGGGCGGGCGGCCGATCCTGGTGGGGAACGGCCGCGTCTCAAAAAGGCCGCTTCCGCTCCCCCGCGAAGGAGATTCACATGGGCATCAAGGACAAGCTCAAGGACGCGATCAGCAAGGGCCAGGACCGGGCGCGGCACGCCACACGCAAGGGCGGCAAGGGCCCTGCCGACCAGCCCCGGAGCAGCGCGGAGAAGCTGGACGAAGAGCTCCGCCGCCGGGGCGAGCCGCCCCGAGGGCAGTAACGGCCGCCGGTCTCACCACCTCGGACGCCGGGACCTGACCACCAGCGCGGCGCCGACGACGACGAGCACGCCGCTGATCGCGGCGAGTCCGAGGAGCACGGCGCCCCGGCCCGTCGCGGCGAGTTCAGGCGGCAGATGGTCGCGACTGCTGCCCTCGCCGCGGGGGCCGGGGGTGGCGTCGGTGCGGGCGGGCGTCTCCTTTCCGGGGCCGCCGGTGCGCCCGCCGACGCCGGCCCCCTGGCCGGTACGGGTGGACTCGGGCTCGCCGGTGCTGAGCCCGCCGGTGCCGGGCCGCTCACCGGTACGGGGCGCATCAGTGCTGGGCCCATCGGTGCTGGGCGTGTCCTTACGGGGCTCCCTCGTCTCCCCCGTACCGGCCCCGCCCTCCTCCTCCACCCCCGCCTTCGCCGCGCGCTCGATACGGAAGTCGTAGTCGCCGGACTGGCCGACCCAGTCCCCGTCGTCCGCGCGGCGCTCCATGGTGATGACGTTCGCGGTGACAGGGCCCGTGGGTGCGGAGCCGGTGAAGCGGGACCGCACCCGCACCTTCACGCTCCCTCGCGCGGGCACCGTGAAGCCCTGGAACGGGTCGTCGAAGACGCCGATGTTCTCGTCCTCGTCGGTGGTCTCGAAGGAGACGGGCCGCCATCGGCCGCCGTCGGCGTCGTGAGCGTCGTCGGCGTAGGGGTCGAGGAACTCCATCCGGATGTGGCCGGGCCGCAGTGCGTGCGCGCGGTCGACGAGGATCGCGATGGGGTGGATGGCGCGGCACTCGGCACGGGTGGTGTTGCGCAGCTCCAGGCGCCAGGCGCGCCAGCCGCCGCCCCGCGCGTACTGGGCCGGCCCGCCGTACAGCCGGGCGTCGATCGGGAAGTGAGGGCTCCCCCGCCGGCCGCAGGAGGGCACGGACGCCGCCGGCGCGGACGCGGCGGCGGACTGGGCGGTTCCGCACCACACCACCGGCACCAGCAGCGCGAGCGCGGCGGCGGACTTGGCGGCTGCTCGGACGACGAGGGGGGAGGGAGAGCGCATGGGCGACCTCTGCTGCGGTGGATTCCCGGGTGCCCTGCTGTCTTCCACTCCAGGGGGCCGACACGCGGCCGATGGGGCCGATTGCCTCCGACTGGCGGTCAACAAACCCCTCGATCGGCCCATCGACCCGTCAGCCCACCGGCTCATCACCCCACTCGCTCACCCCACTCGCTCACCCCACCGCGAACAGCGGCGCCAGCACCAGCTGCGCCGCGCCTTCCACGACCGCCCGGCCGCCCCGGCCGACCACCTCCACCGGGACCGTACGGCCGCCGGACCGCGCCGCGTCCGCGGCCAGCGTCTCGGCCACGCCGCGCGCGTACGGCTCGGGTGCGGCCAGTACGACGCGGCCGCCGAGCAGCACCCGGTCGATGTCGAGCAGCCGTACGAGGTTGGCGGCGCCGACGCCGAGCAGCCGGGCCGCCCGGGCCGGGTCGCCGTCCGCGACCGCGGCCAGGCACAGCGCCTCCAGGCAGCCATGGTTGCCGCAGCCGCAGGGCGGCCCGTCCAGCTGGATGACCTGGTGACCGAACTCCCCCGCGCCGGTGCGGGCGCCCCGGTGGACGGTCCCGCCGAGGACGAGTCCGGCGCCCAGGCCGGTGCCGAGGTGCAGATACGCGAAGGCCCCGGCGGGGAAGGACCCGGCGGCGCGCTGCCGGGCGCCGCCGACGGTGAGCCCGAGGGCGGCGGCGTTGGTGTCCTTGTCCAGGACGACGGGCAGGCCGAGCCGCTCGGCGAGCGCGTCGCGCAGCGGGAAGCCGTCCCAGCGGGGGAAGCCGGTGACGCGGCGCAGCACCCCGGAGCCGTGGTCGAGCGGCCCGGGCGCGGCGACCCCGGCCCCGAGCAGCCCGTCGCGGCCGCCGCCGGCCTCGGCGAGCAGCGCCTCGACCTCGCCGCCGGCCACGGCGACCGCCTCCTTGGCCCCCGCGCCGAAGTCGAAGGGGACCGTGCGCAGGCCGAGCGGCGCGCCCGCGAGGTCGACCAGCACGGCGGTCAGCTCGTCGCGGTCCAGGTGCAGCCCGATCGCCCGCCGCGCGCCCGGGACCAGCCGCAGGACCGTGCGCGGCTTACCGCCGGTGGACGCCCGGTGGCCCGCCTCGGCGGCCAGCCCGTCGGCCCGCAGCCGGGCCGTGATCTTGCTGACGGCCTGCGGGGTCAGTCCGGTGTGCGCGGCCAGCTCCAACCGGCTGACCCCGCCATCGCCCGCGTCCCGCAGCAGGCCGAGGACGAGGGCCGCGTTGTGGCCGCGCAGGGCGGTCAGATTGGCGCCGGGCCCGGCCGCCGAGGACTTCGCGCTGTTCACGCCCCCTATTGTGGCCCCCGCTTGCGCTTCCGCAACACTGTTGTCAAAGTAGCGCTATGGCTGACCCCCGCGCCGGCACCCCTGGCTCCGCCCCCGTACGTGTCGCCCTCATCGGCTTCGGTCTGGCGGGCTCCGTCTTCCACGCCCCCCTGATCGCCGCCACGGACGGCCTCGCCCTCGACACCGTGGTCACCTCCAGCCCGGAGCGGCAGCGGCAGGCCGCCGACGAGTACCCGCGGGTGCGTCTCGCCGCCTCCGCCGAGGAGCTGTGGGTGCGCGCCGGGGAGCTGGACCTGGTCGTCATCGCCTCCCCCAACCGCACCCATGTCCCCCTCGCGCGCGCCGCTCTGGAGGCCGGGCTGCCGGTCGTCGTCGACAAGCCGCTCGCCGCGACCGCCGCCGAGGCCGAGGAGCTGGCCGCGCTCGCCGACCGCCGCGGCCTGCTGCTGAGCGTCTTCCAGAACCGCCGCTGGGACAACGACTTCCGTACGCTGCGCAAGCTGCTCGCCGAGGGCGCGCTCGGCGAGGTGCAGCGCTTCGAGTCCCGCTTCGAGCGCTGGCGCCCCCAGCTCAAGGGCGGCTGGCGCGAGTCCGGTGACCCGGCCGAAGTCGGCGGGCTGCTGTACGACCTGGGCAGCCACCTCGTCGACCAGGCCCTCACCCTCTTCGGGCCGGTCACCTCCGTCTACGCGGAGGTCGATGTGCGCCGCCCCGGCGCCCGCACCGACGACGACACCTTCGTCGCCCTCACCCACACGAGCGGCGTCCGCTCCCACCTGTGGATGAGCGCGATCGCCGCACAACTGGGCCCGCGCTTCCGGGTGCTGGGCAGCCAGGCGGGCTATGTGAAGTACGGCCTCGACCCCCAGGAGGGCGCCCTCCGCGAGGGCCTGCGTCCCGGCACCGACGGCGGCGCCCCCTGGGGCGCCGAGCCCGAGGCCGCCTGGGGCCGACTGGGCGCCGGAGAGTCCCCCCTGACCGGCGGCGGCGAGCTTGTGCCCACCCTCCCGGGCGACTACCCCGCCTACTACCGCGCCATCGCCACCGCTCTCCGCGAGGGCGGCACCCCACCGGTGACCGCCACCGAGGCCGCGGCCGCCCTCCGCGTCCTGGAGGCGGCCCGCACCTCTGCCGCGGAGGGCCGTACGGTCCGGATCACGCGTCCTTGAACTCCTGGCGCTGCCGCCCGAGTCCGTCGATCTCCAGCTCGACGACGTCCCCGGCCCGCAGATACGGCTTGGGCTCGGGCCGCCCCATGGCCACGCCCGCCGGGGTGCCGGTGTTGATGACATCACCCGGGTAGAGGGTCATGAACTGACTGAGATAGCGGACCACCTGGGCCACCGGGAAGATCTGGTCCGCCGTGGTGCCGTCCTGCTTGAGCTCGCCGTTCACCCACAGCCGCAAGGCCAGCGCCTGGGGATCGGGGATCTCGTCGGCGGTCACCAGCCAGGGGCCGAGGGGGTTGAAGGTCTCGCAGTTCTTGCCCTTGTCCCACTGGCCGCCGCGCTCGATCTGGAACGCCCGCTCCGAGACGTCGTGGGCGACGGCATAGCCCGCGACCGAGGCGAGAGCCTCCTCATCGGAGGCGAGGTAGCGGGCCGTGCGCCCGATGACGACGGCCAGCTCCACCTCCCAGTCGGTCTTCTCACTGCCGCGCGGCACCAGGACCGTGTCCTCGGGGCCGACGACCGTGTCCGGGGCCTTCATGAAGAGGATCGGCTCCTCGGGGATCGCGGCGCCGGTCTCCGTGGCGTGGTCGTGGTAGTTCAGCCCGATGCACACGATCTTGCCGATACGGCCCAGCGGCGGGCCGATCCGGGAGTCCGTGGCGTCCAGCGCGGGCAGTTCCCCGGACGCGGCCGCCTCGCGGATGCGGGCGAGCGCCGCCTCGTCGGCGAGCAGGGCCCCGTCGATGTCCTTGACCAGGCCCGACAGATCGCGCGGGGTGCCCGACTCATCGAGCACCGCCGGGCGTTCGGCCCCCGCAGGTCCGACACGCAGCAGCTTCATCCTGATGACTCCCATAAGTCGAAGGGCGGTCCTGGCTGGCGATCCTCCAAGAGCGGCGTCCACTCCGCAAGACTCCGTTCACCTACTGGACCGCGCCCCCTTTGGCCCGCTCCTCCCGGCCCGTGCGGTGGATCAGGGCCCGTTCGACCGCCGTCCAGGTCGTGCTGGTCGCCAGGTACAGCCCCGCCGCGAGCGGCACCACGGCGGCGGTGACGAGCGTGCCGAACGACAGCAGGGGCAGCAGCTTGGCCGCCCCTGCCCGGACCCCGACGGCGGCCGGCTGGACGGCGGCCGCCTTGCGGGCGCGTAGGGAGGTCCAGACCGCCACCGCCGCGATCAGCGCGAACAGGGCGAGGTAGACCGGCCCGTGCGGCCCGGCCAGGTGCCCGCCCCACCGGCCGCCCAGCGGGGCGCCCGCCAGGGTGTGGTCCAGGAGGTCCCCGGCGCCGCTGCCGGTGGAGAACAGGTGGTACATCACAAAGAAGACGGGGAGTTGGACGAGCGTCGGCAGGCAGCCCGCGACCGGGGAGACCGACTCCTTCTCGTACAGCTCGGCCATCGCGCGCCGCAGCCGCTCGGGGTCGCGCTTGTGGCGGCGGTTCAGCTCGGCCATCTTCGGCGCGAGCGCGGCGCGCGCCTTCTCGCCGCGCACGGCCGCGCGGGCGAGCGGATGGAGCGCGGCGCGCACGCACAGCGTGAACAGGACGATGGCGGCGGCCGTCGCGGACGCCCCGAACAGCGGTGCGAGACAGTCGGCGAACCAACTGAGCAGCGTGCCCAGCAAGGCGAAAACAGACATGGGGAAAGCCCTCCACGGGGTCTCGTCGTAATGCCGGTGAGTCGGCGTGACGAGCCGCATGGGCTCTGCCAGGGGAGTCCCGAACGGAGTCCTGGACGGAAGAAGAGCGCCTACGCGGCCGTCGGCAGGCGACGGCCGGGCGCTCGCGGCCGCGGCCGGCCGGAGGCGTCGGGATCCCGCTGGGCCAGGAACGCCGTGCGGCGCTCCCTGTCCCGTATCGCGGTGCGTATTCGGCCCGGCGGAACCGGGGCGAGGCAGCACGCGGCCAGCAGCGCGCAGGTCACCAGCGCGGTCGCGATCGCGGCGGTCGCGGCGAGGGCGACGACGCTGATCAGGCCGGTGTGGGTGAGGAGCGATCCGGTCAGCAGGAAAAGGAGCACGCCGAGGTGCGTCCGCAGCACTTCGATGCGGTGGACCACCAGACTCCCCCCTCCCCTTAACACCCGCGACAGCCGCGACAGCCGCGAGACCCGCAACGCCCTTGCCCGGCTGCTCCATTCGTCAGCGAGATACGTACACGAGTCTAGTCGCCGCCACCGACAGCGCGCGGCTCGGCCGTCTTCAGCCTGCCCCACACCACCAGCCGGTACCGGGAGGTGTACTCCGGGGTGCAGGTCGTCAGCGTGATGTAGGACCCCGGCTCGCTGTAGCGGTAGCGCGGATGCGTCGAGCTGTAGGGCACCGCCGCGACGACCGTGCCGTCGGACGGCGAGGTGCGCGGCAGGGTCCGCTCGACGACGTAGGTGTAGCGGCCGTCGGCGGTGTCGACGCGGACCGTGTCGCCGGGGCTCACCTCGTCGAGGTGGCGGAACGGCTCCCCGTGCGTATTGCGGTGGCCCGCGAGCGCGACGTTGCCCGCCTGGCCGGGCTGTGCGGTCTTCGGGTAGTGGCCCACATAGCCCTTGTTGAGCACCCCGGCCCTGCTGATGCCCTCGGCCACGGGGACGGTCAGCCCGATGCGGGGGACGCGCAGCACGGCGTACGCCTGGTCCCGGCGCGGGGCCCGGCTCCCGGCGGCCGCCGGCGACGTACGGGCCGTCTCGCGGCCGGAGTCCGGGTCGGCGGCCCCGGTCGGGTCGCCCCCGGACGGATCCTCGGCCGAGCCGTCCCCGGCCCCCGCCCCACCGCGCCACTCCCGCTCCAGCGCTGCCACTTCCCGCTCGGCGCCCTCCCGCGCCTGCCGGTTGGTCCACCACAGTTGGTGGACGACGAAGAGCAGCATGACGAGCCCGAAGGTGACGGTGATCTCCGCGCCGGTCCACAGGACCCGGGCCAGGACGGCCCGCCGCGGGCGCCGCCCTCGTACGACCACCGGTAACCGCTGCCGTCGCACGCCGACCTCCCTCCGGGGCCTGCCTCCGGTCGGGGCACCATAGGCCCTGCGGCCCGCACTCTCCAGAGCGAGACACGAGCCCGGCACGCCCCGCGCTCTGCGGAGCGAGACGCACAGAAGCCGGGCAGAGCTCCCTACGCGCCCAGCAGCCGCGAGACCGTATAGATCACCAGCCCCGCCAGCGCGCCCACGACCGTGCCGTTGATCCGGATGAACTGCAGGTCCCGCCCGATGTGCGCCTCGATCTTCCGTGAGGTGTGCTCCGCGTCCCAGCCCGCCACGGTCTCGGTGATCAGCGAGGTGATCTCGTCCCGGTATGTGGTGACCACGTACACCGCCGCGTCCTCCAGCCACCCGTCGACCTTCGCCCGCAGCCGCCCCTCCGTGGCCAGCCGCGTGCCGAGCGAGAGGATCGCCGCCCGCGCCCGCAGCCGCAGCTCGCTGCGCTCGTCCTCGGCCGCCGCGACGATCATCGCCCGTACGGAGGCCCAGGCCGAGGCGATCAGGTCCTGCACCTCGCTCCGCCCCAGCACTTCCCCCTTCAGGCGCTCCACCCGCGCCCGGGTGTCCGTGTCGGACTGCAGATCGCCCGCGAAATCCGCCAGGAAGCGGTCCAGCGCGCCGCGCGCCGGATGCGCCGGCATGTCGCGCATCTCACTGACGAACCGGAGCAGCTCCTTGTAGACCCGCTCGCCGACCTTCCGGTCGACGAACCGCGGGGTCCAGCCGGGCGCGCCGCCCGCCACCGCCTCCATCACCGACTCGTTGTGCTCGACGAGCCAGTCGTGGGCGCGCAGGCACACCAGGTCCACGACCCGGTGGTGACCGCCGTCCGCGACGATCCGCTCCAGCATCTTGCCGAGGCCCGGCGCGATCTCCTGCGCGTCGGCGCGCCGGGTGATCGCCTCGCCCACCACGGCCTGGACGTCGGAGTCGCGCAGCACCGTGAGCGCGCCACGCAGGGCCGTCGCCAGTTCGGCCGTCACCCGGTCGGCGTGGGCGGGCTCGGCCAGCCAGGTGCCCAGCCGGCTGCCGATGCCGACGGACCGCAGCCGCAGCCGCACCACGTCGCCGGAGAGGAAGTTCTCGCCGACGAACTCGCCGAGGCTCACCCCCAGCTGGTCCTTCTTGGTCGGGATGATCGCGGTGTGCGGAATGGGCAGCCCCATGGGCCGCCGGAACAGCGCGGTCACCGCGAACCAGTCGGCCAGGGCGCCGACCATCCCGGCCTCGGCGGCCGCGGCCGCGTACCCCGCCCAGCCGCCCGCGCCGGCCGCCCGCGCCCAGGTGGCCAGCGCGTATGCGGCGGCGACGGCCAGCAGCATCGCCGTCGCGACCGTCTTCATGCGGCGCACGCCACGGCGCTTCTCCACATCCAGGGGGCTGTCCGAGGAGAAGGCGGCCCTCGCCGCCGCAGGCGGCGGCCCCGCCTCATCCGTCGGCATGGGTTTCATCGGGTCCATCGGGTCCATCCGGTCCATTCGCTCCACCCGGTCGAGCCGTCCCCTCGGTCATTGTCTCTTTCTTGTCTCAGTCCCGATTCCGTCACCTATGGAGTGGAACGTACGGGCGGTTCCCATCGTCTGAGTGGGCGAGCGACCCCGTACGTCAGGGGCAGGCCGACGGGCGGACGCGTCCCGCGCCATGGGATCATGGTGAGCCGACCGGACCGCAGCGACGCCGCTGTTCTCGCACAGTTCCCGTCCACTTTCGGAACCCACAGTTCCGTCTGCCCGAGGAGACCCCCGTCCATGAGTGTGCCCCCCATGCCCAGACGCACGGCCTACGCCGTGCTCGCTGCGCTGGCGGCTGTGGTGGTCCTCGTCTCGACCGCGATATTCGTCGGGGTCGGCAACAGCGACGGCAACATCGACGCCGCCGCCCGCAAGCCCCGTAGCTCCGCCGCCCCGGCCTCGGCCGGCGCCTGGGTGGGCACCTGGTCCACGTCCGCCGCGGCGGCCGAGCCGAACACGCTGCGGGGCTATGCCGGCATGTCGATACGGAACGTCATTCACACCAGCGTCGGCGGCAGCCAGGCGCGTATCCAGCTGTCCAACTTCTACAGCGCCCGCCCGCTGACGATCACGCACGCCTCGCTGGCCCTGGCGGCTGCCCCCAGCAACCCCACCGCCGCCGCGGGCACGATGCGCCGCCTCAGCTTCAGTGAGCGCCCGTGGGTGACCATCCCGCCGGGCCGGGCCGTCACCAGCGACGCGGTGCGGCTGGACATCCCGGCCGCCGCCGACCTGTTGGTGACCACCTACGCCCCGCGCGCCTCCGGCTCGGTGACCTATCACCCGCACGCCCGTCAGACCTCCTACCTGGCGCGCGGCGACCGTACGGAGGACGCCGCCGGGGCGGCCTACACCGAACAGAGCCCCTACTGGCGCTATCTGACGGCCGTGGACGTGTGGAGCAGGGAGGCGCAGGGCGCCGTCGCCGTCATCGGCGACTCCATCACCGACGGCATCACCTCCACCGCCGGGGCCAACCACCGCTGGACCGACTTCCTCGCCGAGCGGCTGCGCACCGAGCCCGGGGCGCCCCGCTACGGCGTCCTCAACTCGGGCATCAGCGGCAACCGCGTACTGAGCGACGGCACCCAGGTCCCGCCGAACAACCCCAGCGCCCTGTCCCGCTTCCAGCGCGATGTGCTCTCCCGTACGGCCGTCAAGGCCGTCGTCGTCGAGCTGGGCGTCAACGACATACTGCGGACCCCGCACCAGACCGACCCGGACACGATCGTCGGCGGGCTGCGGCGGCTGACCGAGCAGGCGCACGCGCGCGGGCTGCGCGTCATCGGGGCCACCCTGGCGCCCTTCTACGGCCACCGCGGCTACACCCCCCACCTGGACGCCGTGCGCCAGCAGGTCAACACGCAGATCCGGGCGGGCCGGGTCTTCGACGACGTGGTCGACTTCGACCAGGCGCTGCGCGACCCGATGTACCCGATCCGGCTGCGCCCGTCGTACGACTCGGGCGACCACCTCCACCCGAGCGACGAGGGCTACCGGGCGATGGCGCGGGCGCTGGACCTGGAGGACCTCAAGGGCGGCGCGGCGGCCGCGCTCTAACCGCCGCTCCGGTCGGCCGGCTCCGCGCGACTATTCGCCCTTCTCCATGGACGGCCGCTCCGGCGGCCTGCGCCGCTCGCGCCGCTCGGCGTGGCGCTCCCTGCGCTCCGCCTGGCGCTCGGCCCGCACTTCCCGCCGCTCCGCGTGGCGCTCGGCCTGGAGCCGCTTGCGCTCCTCCTTGAGGCGCTGACGCTCCTCCTTGCGCAGCTTGCGCTCCACGGCCACGCCGCCGAAGAGCGCCAGGCCGGTGACGGTCACCCGCGGCGAGCCCGGCGAGCCGTCACCGGACCCGCTGTGGTCGAAGGCGCCCATAATGCCGACGCCGCCGACGTGCACGTCCATGTCCGGCGGGGCCGTGACCTGAATCCCGCCCATGACCGCGAAGCAGCGGATCACCGTGTCGCGGTCCTCGAAGCGGGCCTCGCGCAGATCGATCTCCCCGCCGCCCCAGAAGACGAAGGCGGTGAAGGACCGCGGCACGGTCCAACGGCCCTTGCGCTGGAAACCGCCCATGACCGCGATCCCGGTCCGGGAGGTCGGCGTGGCGCCGATCCGCTCCGCCCAGCCGCCGTCGGCCGCGGGCACGGGGCCGGCGGCCGGGCGGCCGGGCACCGGGAGGTCCCGTACGAGCGGTTCGAGCTCGGCGTGGGTCCGGGCCCGGTACGCCGCGTCCAGCCGCTCCTCGAACTCCTCCATGGTGAGGCGTCCTTCGGCGACCGCGTCCCTGAGCGCCTCCGCGATCCGCTCGCGCTCGGCGTCCGAGGCCCGCATCTCGAGCCCGGCCTGAGGTTCGGGTGTCGCGTCCGCCGAGGACGCACCGCTCGTCATACGGACAGGTTAACGGGGCAGGGCCGCGGAGCCCATGCCCATCAGACCGGGTCGGCCGACCGCCGCGCGGAGTTGCCCTCCTGCTCCGCCTCGCCCTCCCGCTCCGCCTCTCCTTCCGCCGTTCCCTCCGCGTCCGGCCCACTCCCCGCCGGATACAGCATCCTGGCGATGACGTCCTCGATGTCCGGCTCCCGCACCGACAGGTCCACCAGCGGATATCCATCCGCCACCGCCGCCACGACCGGCGCGGCGCTGCTCCCTGCCGGGAAGGCCAGCCACTGCCGCGGCCCCTCCACCCGCACCGTCCGTGAGCCGGGGATCTCGATCGGCGGCAGCTCCCGCTCCAGGTCGACGACGAGCGTCCGCTCGCTCTCGCCCACCGCGTGCAGCCCCTCCAGCCCGCCGTCGTACACCAGCCGCCCGTGGTCGATGACCATCACCCGCTTGCACAGCTGTTCGATGTCGGTCAGGTCATGGGTCGTCAGCAGCACGGTCGTGCCCTGCTCAACATTCACCTCGCGCAGGAACTCCCGCACCTTCGCCTTACTGACCACATCCAGCCCGATCGTCGGCTCGTCGAGGTAGAGCACTTCGGGGTCGTGCAGCAGGGCGGCCGCGATGTCGCCGCGCATCCGCTGGCCGAGGGAGAGCTGACGGACCGGCACGTCCAGAAGCGCGCCGAGTTCGAGGAGTTCAACGCACCGGTCGAGGTTCTCCCGGTACCGGGCGTCGGGGATCCGGTACATCCGCCGCACCAGCGCGTACGAGTCGCGCAGCGGCAGGTCCCACCACAGGGTCGTACGCTGCCCGAAGACCACCCCGATACGGCGCGCCAGCCGCGTCCGCTCACGCGACGGGTCGATCCCGGCCACCCGCAGCCGGCCGCCGCTGGGCACCAGGATGCCGGTGAGCATCTTGATCGTGGTGGACTTCCCGGCGCCGTTGGGCCCGATGTAGCCGACCATCTCCCCGCGCGGCACCCGGAAGCTGATGCCGTCGACGGCGCGCACCTCGCGCCGCTCGCGGCGCAGCAGCCCGGCCCGGCGCCGCACCTGAAAGACCTTCTCGACCCCGTCGAGCACGATGAAGTCATCCGTGAAGTCGTCCATGAAGTCGCCGTTGACGTCGCCGTTGTAGTCGCCGTTTACGTCACTGTTGACGTCACCCATGAAGGCTCAGCCCCTCTCAGCTGCCCGTGCTCCGATACGACCGCAGCCCCGTCCGCCAGGCCAGCCCGGCCAGCGCGCAGCAGCCCAGCGCGACCAGCGGGGCGGCGAAGCCGATCCAGCTCGGCAGGCCCAGTGGGTTCTCCCTGCCCAGGATGTGCAGCGCGGGCAGCCAGTTGACGAAGGCCAGCGGAATGACGAAGGTGACGCCGCGCAGCAGGTCCTGCGCGAAGACCGTCGGCGGGTACTGCAGCAGGGTGTTGCCGCCGTAGGTGAAGGAGTTCTGCACCTGGGAGGCGTCGTTGGCCCAGAACTGGAAGGCCCCGCCGGCCACGAACACCGCCCCGAAGATCGCTCCTCCGCTCAGCAGCATCACCGGCACCAGCAGCACCCGGTCGGCCGTCCAGTCGATGTCCAGCCGGATCAGCGACCAGATGAGCAGCAGCAGCCCCTGGCTGATCCGGCCCAGCCGGCGCAGCGCGAACCGGTCGGCGGCCGCCTGCGCGAGGATCGGCACGGGCCGCACCAGCAGCGTGTCCAGCGTCCCGTCGCGGACCCTGCGGCCGATGCGGTCCATGCTGCCCAGGATCAGGTCCGTCAGGCCGAAGGCGGTGCTGGTGGTGCCGTAGAGGAAGGCCACCTCGGGCAGGGAGAAGCCGCCGAGCGTGCCGACGTGCGAGAACATCAGCGCGATGACGACGAAGTCGAGCCCGGTCGCCAGGAAGTTCCCGATCGTCATGATCAGGAACGAGGTGCGGTACGCCATCGTGGAGCGCACCCACATCCCGATGATCAGCAGATAGGCGCGCAGCCCGTGGTACACGCGGGAGCGGAGGGGCTCAGCCACCCTGCACCACCACCTTCCGCGTGGCGACGGACTGCAGCGCCCGCCCCGCCGCGAACAGCACGACCGCCCACCCCGCCTGGAAGGCGAACGCCCGCAGGAGCCCAAGCCCGCGGTGCTCCCCCAGGAAGACATCCGCGGGCACCTGCAGCATCGCCGCCCACGGCAGCGCCCGGGCCACCTCGCCCAGCGCCCCCGGGAAGACGTTCAGCGGAAGGGTCATCCCGGAGAAGAACAAGCACAGCAGACTGCTCAGCATGGAAAGCCCCGAGCTGTCGAGCAGCCAGAAGGCGGTGAGCCCGACCAGATAGTGCACCGCGAAGCTCACGCACACCGCGAGGGCCACCGACAGCAGGAACCAGACCCAGGTCAGCGGGGAGCCGGGCAGAGTCAGCTCGAAGGCCAGCGAGCCGAGCACCATGGGCACGATCCCGCGCCCCAGCAACTGGAAGGTGGCCCGGCCGAGGTCCCCGGCCAGCCACCACAGCTGCAGATCCACCGGGCGGTAGAGGTCGACGGCGATGTCGCCGGAGCGGATCCGCTCCTGCAGCTCATCCTGGAAGCCCTCACCCATCAGCGCCATGGTCGCGAGCAGCGCCTGGCCGAGCCAGACGAAGGTCAGCGCCTGGGAGAGGTCATAGCCGCCCAGGTGGGGCCGCTGGTCCCACAGGGCGATGTAGGTGTAGGCGATGATGAAGCCGAAGACCGTATTGGTGAACACTCCGGCCGCGGTGGCGACCCGGTATGTCGCGTAGCGTCTGAAACCGCTCAGCGCGACGGCCGCGTACAGCCGAAGATGACCGCGCCACATGTGACCGCGCCGCATGTGACCGCCCCCTCCTCCCCGCCCGGCACCAAAGCTCAGGAGCCTAACCGCGCGGCCGGAGGGAAGGCGAGGCATTATTCGCCCGAATGGAGCGCGGAACGCCACCCGATTGGAAGGCGGAAATCGTCCATTTCGCCGGTCACAGAGGTGTCACAGGTGTGGGCCACGGTCCCGGTCCGGAACGGATGATGCGACAGTGTTTTCTGGGGCGTACCAGGCCAATCGCCCGACCGTGCACGATTCCGCCGCGGCGCAACCCTCGACGGCGGCCGAGGAGTCTCAAAGGACATGAGCGACGAGCCCCAACTGATCGACGGCGGCATGGGCGGCCCGGACGTCACCAGCACCGACAGCACCAAGGCCGGCAGGGCCGCCCGCCCCAAGGGCAGAAAGGGCCGTCCCAAGCGCACCGGCTGGCGCCGTCTGCTCCCCACCTGGCGGATGGTGCTCAGCGGCTTTCTGGTGATCGTGCTGCTCGTCGCGGGCGGCCTGGTCACCGGCTATCTGCTCGTCGACATCCCCGCCGCCAAGGACATCGCCATCGCCCAGAGCAATGTCTTCCTCTACTCCGACGGCACCCCGCTCGCCCGCGAAGGCAAGGTCAACCGGGAGAACGTACCGCTCAGCCAGGTGCCCAAAGCCACCCAGCACGCGGTGCTGGCGGCCGAGGACCGGGACTTCTACTCCGAGTCGGCCATCAACCCCGAGGCGATGATCCGCGCCGCCTGGAACACCGCCACCGGCAAGGGCAAGCAGTCCGGCTCCACCATCACCCAGCAGTACGTGAAGAACTACTACCTGGACCAGGAACAGACCGTCTCCCGGAAGGTGAAGGAATTCTTCATCTCGATCAAGCTGGACCGGGAGGTGAGCAAGGACGACATCCTCGAGGGCTATCTCAACACCAGCTACTTCGGGCGCAACGCCTACGGCATCCAGGCCGCCGCCCAGGCCTACTACGGCAAGGACGCCAAGGACCTCGAGCTCGGCGAGGGCGCGTACCTCGCGACCCTGCTCAACGCCCCCAACGCGTACGACGTGGTCACCCACCCGCAGAACAGGGACCGGGCGCTGGCCCGCTGGAACTACGTCCTGGACGGCATGGTCAAGAAGAGCTGGCTGACCAAGACCGCCCGCGACAAGATGACCTTCCCGGCCCCCGGCAAGGTCACCGCCCAGTCGGGCATGTCCGGGCAGCGCGGATATCTGATCGAGGCCGTCGAGGCGTACCTCACCAACAAGGGCATCATCGACGAGCAGACCCTGGCCCGCGGCGGCTACCGGATCACCACCACCATCGACCGGAAGAAGCAGGACGCCTTCGTCGCGGCGGTGCGCGACAAGCTGATGAGCAAGCTCAGCGACTCCCGCAAGGTCGACAAGTACGTCCGGGCGGGCGGCGCCTCGATCGACCCGAAGACCGGCGAGGTGGTCGCCCTCTACGGCGGCATCGACTACACCAAACAGTTCGTCAACAACGCGACCCGCACCGACTACCAGGTCGGGTCCACCTTCAAGCCGCTCGTGCTCACCTCCGCGCTGCAGAACGGCTCCACCACCCAGGGCGGGGAGCAGATCACCCCGGACACGATCTACGACGGCACCAACCAGCGCGAGGTCGTCGGGGCCGACGGACCCACCGGATACGCCCCGGCCAACGAGGACGACGTCGACTACGGCGCCATCGACGTCACCACGGCCACCGACAAATCGGTGAACTCCGTCTACGCGCAGATGGCCCAGGACGTCGGCCCGGCCAAGGTCGAGCAGACCGCCATCGCCCTCGGCGTCCCCAAGGACACCCCCGACCTGACCGCCTCCCCCTCCATCGCGCTCGGCCCCGCCACCGCCAGCGTGCTGGACATGACCGAGGCGTACGCGACGCTCGCCAACCACGGCGTCCACACCCCGTACGCCCTGGTCACGAAGATCACCAAGGACGGCCAGAAGCTCAGGGTCCCGTCGCCGAAGACCGACCAGGCCGTCTCGCGCGCCGCCGCCGACACCACCACCAGCGTCCTGCAGAGCGTGGTGGACGGCGGCACCGCCACCGCGGCCCAGGCCGCCGGGCACCCCGCGGCGGGCAAGACCGGCACCGCGGAGGACGACAAGGCGGCCTGGTTCGCGGGGTACACCCCGGACCTGGCGACGGTCGTGGCCGTGATGGGCCAGGACTCCGCCACCGGGGCGCAGAAGTCGCTGTACGGGGCGACCGGCCTGCCCCGTATCAACGGCGGCGGCTACCCCACGGAGATCTGGGCCGCGTACACCGCCGCCGCGCTCCAGGGGCGCACCCCGGCCCAGTTCGACCTGAGCACGGGGGACGGCACCGACACCCCGACGCTCCCGACCGACCCGGCCACCACCGACCCGGCCATCACCACCCCGCCGGAAATCCCCACCTCACCGACCGACACCATCCCCACCACCGACCCGACCACCGACCCGACCCTGCCCACCCTCACCCCGCCCACGGGCCCGACGACCCAGCCGACGTACACCCCGCCGACAGGCATCCCGACGGCGGATCCGACGACGGCCGACCCGGGCGGCCCGGGCGATCCCCAGGGCCCCGGAGGCCCTGAGGCGGGCGGCTGAGCGCGCGACGAAAAAGGCGAGGGTGGTGACCGAGGTCACCACCCTCGCGCATGTCGCACGCGTACAGCCGACTGAAGATCCGGCTAGAGATACAGGCCGGTGGAGTCCTCGGACCCCTCCAGCCGCTCGGCCGCGACCGCGTGCAGATCGCGCTCCCGCATCAGCACGTACGCGACACCGCGGACCTCGACCTCGGCCCGGTCCTCCGGGTCGTAGAGCACCCGGTCGCCCGGCTCCACGGTCCGCACGCTCTGCCCGACCGCGACCACCTCGGCCCAGGCCAGCCGCCTGCCGACCGCTGCGGTCGCCGGGATGACGATGCCGCCGGTCGAGCGCCGCTCGCCCTCCGGAATGTCGGTTCGGACCAGCACCCGGTCGTGCAGCATCCGGATGGGCAGCTTGTCATGGGAGGTGTTCGTACTCACGCCCCTGACCGTACCTGGCCCGGCGGCGCGCCGGAGGCACAGGCCGGACACGGCCCGCCCGAACGCCCCCGGCCGCCCCCTGCCCGCTACGAACGGCGACGCCGCGATGACATGGCGTACAGCCCGGCGAGGCCCACCACCACGAGCGTCAACGGGACGATCCGCTCCAGCCGCGGGATCCCTTCCTCGGAGACGAACTGCGCCCGTACGCCGGTGACCGCGCGGTTCACGGAGACATAGGCCCGCCCCGCCGTCCGGTCCACCGCCGACGCCGCCTTCGCCTTCGCGTCCCCGACGATCGTCTTGGGATGCATCCGCACCCCGATCTCGTCGAGCGTCACGGCGAGCTGCTGCCGCCTGCGGGCGATGTCCGCCTCGATCTGCGCAGGGGTCCTGGCCTCCGACACCGCGCTGCCTCCGTCATTCTCGATGATCCGGTGATGGACAGTCTGTCAGCTCCCCCTGGTACATGCCCCACAGCACCCCCGATAGGGAACCTGGCTAATGTCGGGTACGTACACACCCGCGCCACGCACCCGTGCCACGAGGAGACCCCACCATGAGCGAGCGCCTGCAGCCCGGCGACACCGCCCCCGCCTTCACCCTCCCCGACGCGGACGGCAAGCCTGTCTCGCTCGCCGACTACGCCGGCCGCAAGGTGATCGCCTACTTCTACCCGGCCGCCCTCACCCCCGGCTGCACCAAGCAGGCCTGCGACTTCACCGACAACCTCGACCTCCTCGCCCAGCACGGCTACGACGTGGTCGGAATCTCCCCGGACAAGCCCGAGAAGCTGGCGAAGTTCCGCGAGAAGGAGAGCCTGAAAGTCACCCTCGTCGGCGACCCCGAGAAGGAGGTCCTCACGGCGTACGGCGCCTTCGGCGAGAAGAAGATGTACGGCAAGACGGTCACCGGCGTGATCCGCTCCACGGTCGTCATCGACGAACAGGGCAAGGTCGAGCGCGCCCTGTACAACGTCCGCGCCACGGGCCATGTCGCCAAGATCATCAAGGACCTGGGCCTCTGACGTACCGGCGCCGCGGGGGCCGGGCCCCGCGGCGCCGTCACACCACTGGCATTACCTGGCACGTAATCGACCCTCCTCGGCAGCTCGGACATCCTGAACACGTCGAAACGACGATCAAGCCGAGGAGCCGAGATGTTCTTTGAGACCGCCGATGGGACCCGCCTGGCCTACGAGGACTACGGACAGGGCCGGCCGATCGTCTTCGTCACCAGCTCCATGCTCAACACCGAGATGTGGGAGTACCAGATCCCGTTCTTCGTCGAGCAGGGCTTCCGCTGCGTCTCCTTCGACCGGCGCGGCCACGGCCGCTCGGACCGCCCCTCGACCGGCTACGACATCGACACCCTGGCCGACGACCTCGCCGCGTTCCTCGACCACCTCGACCTGCGCGACGTGATCTTCGTCGCCCACTCGCTGGGCGGCGCCGAAGTGGCCCGCTACCTCGGCCGCCACGGCGAGGACCGCGTCGACCGCGCCGTGTTCGTCTCCGCCATCCTGCCGTTCCTCAAGCAGACCGACGACAACCCCGAGGGCGTCCCCGAGGCCGCCCTGGACAGGACGCTGGCCAGGATCCGGGCCGACCGCCCCAAGTGGCTCACCACACAGTCGCAAGCCTTCTTCGCCACCCAGTTGGGCACCGAAGCCTCCCCCGCGATCATCGACTGGACGATCCGGATGTGCCTGTCCGCCTCCCCCTGGGCCGTGCAGCAGGTCCAGCAGACCGTCTACCACGCCGACAACCGCGAGCACCTGCGCCGGCTCACCATCCCCACCCTGGTCGTGCACGGCGACGCGGACTTCTCCGCGCCGGTCGAGGTGACCGGCCGCCGGACCGCCGCGCTGATCCCGGGCGCCGTCTACAAGGAGTACCCGGCGGCCGGGCACGGCCTCTTCTTCACCCAAAAGGACCGGCTCAACGCCGACATCCTCGGCTTCATCAAGTCCTGAGGTCCCGCGGGTCACCACCCCGTGGCACCGTCGATCCGCTCGCGCAGCAGATCCGCGTGGCCGTTGTGGCGCGCGTACTCGGCGATCAAGTCCACCATGATCCGCCGCAGCGCGATCGGCTCTCCGGTCCGCTTCCGGATCCCCGTCACATCCAGCGACTCGGCGGCGGCCACGATCTCCCGCGAGCGCTCGCACTCCGCCCGCCACACCGCGAACGCCTCCGCGGGGTCGCCGTCGAGCGCGTCGAAATCCTGGTCGGGGTCCTCGTCCGAGTAATACAGCAGCGGAACATCCTCACCGACGAACTGAATACGGAACCACCAGCGCTCAACCCCCGCCAAGTGCCGCACCAGACCGTGCAGCGACATCCCCGACGGCGCCACCCCCCGCTCCGAAAGCCGCCCCGGCTCCACCCCCGCGCACTTCGACTCGAACGTGGCCCGCTGCCAGTCCAGCACGCCGCTCAGCACCTCCCGCTCCCCACCCACCACGGGCGGATCGACCCGCGCTCCCTCCTCGCCCCACCTCGGCGCGAAGTGCTGGGGCACGCCTGATCCGGTCATCGTCCGTCTCCTTCGTCGGGATGCTTCGTCGGGATGGGCGGAGTCTGGCAGGGGCTACTGACAGCGGGGCCTGACCGCCGATGCCGTACGGGCAGTGCGTAACCGTTCGGCGACGGGTTCGTTACTCAGTGCGAGGATGCGACATGTGGTCGCACGGGGAGGGGAACCATGCGGATCGGACAAGCCGTGCCTGACCCATACGAGCGGGAGCGGTTAACCGCCGCTGTCGCCGAGTCGAAGGGTTGGGCGGACCTGATGCGCCGCCTCGGCGTCAAAGCGAGCGGCGGCCGGCGACGTGTCCTTCAGCGAAGGGTGGCCGAGTGCGCGCTCAATACCAGCCACTTCGAACAGCAGAGCCCGCGGCGAAAGTTCCCCGATGAAGCAATAGCCGAAGCAGTGGCGTCGTCGACCACCCTCCGAGAGGTCGTGGTCAAACTTCGCGCAACACCAGCGACCGGCACGTTGTCACACATTCGGCGCCGGATCACTGCCGCCGGAATCGATGTCAACCATTTCCCCGGTATGAACCGTCACCGACTGGAACTGCCGTTCACCGCTGAGGAGCTCAGCTCAGCCGCCTCCTCGACCCAGAGCATTCGGGGCGTGGCCCGCGAACTCGGCATACCCGACGACGGCCGATCACGCGCTGCGCTGGGACGCATGCTGAAGGAGCTGGGCATCGACACGAGCCACTTCCGCAACTCGCGCCTTGCGATCCCTGAGGATGCACTTCGCGAAGCTGTTCCCCAGGCGAGGAGCTTCGCCGAGGTCATGCGGTTGCTCGGGCTCCGAGTAAATGACACGAACCATCGCCGGGTGCGGCGGCGGATAGCACACTTAGGGCTCGACACCTCCCACTTCACACGGAGGACGTGGGGCACAGTCCGGATGAAGGAGCCGAGCCCCCGAGCTGATGATGTGTTCCGGATCCTTCCCCAAGGGTCACCGTGAATCGCCAACGGTTGCATCACGCGCTCCAAGCGGCCGGTGTCCCGTACTCCTGCGCATCCTGCGGCAACACCGGCGAGTGGCTGGGCAGGCCGATGACTCTGCAGATCGACCACGTCAACGGCGACTGGCTCGACAATCGGGCGGAGAATTTGCGCTACCTCTGCCCGAACTGCCACGCACTTACCGACACCTGGTGTCGGCATGGGAAGAAGAAGAGCACCACTACGTAGCGCTTACCCCAATACCGTCGCAGTCACCAGGGCGGTAGCATGGCCTGTGACTGGCGGCCGTGGCGTAATCAGGCAGCCGCGCGGCGCTTAGGCCGCCGTGGGAGAAATCCCGTGTGGGTTCGAGTCCCACCGGCCGCACCGTCCAAGGGGCGGTCCGCTGATCCAGCGGACCGCCCCTTCGGCGTCGCTCACCCCAGCAGATCCCCCACCAGCGGCGCCAGCGCCCGGAACGCCTTCCCCCGATGGCTGATCGCGTTCTTCTCCTCGGGAGTCAGCTCGGCGCAGGTACGGGTTTCGCCGTCGGGCTGGAGGATGGGGTCGTAGCCGAAGCCGCCGCCGCCGACGGGCTCGCGGCGGAGGGTGCCGGGCAGGCGGCCGGTGACGACGCGTTCGGTGCCGTCGGGGAGGGCGAGGGCGGCGGCGCATTCGAAGTGGGCGGCGCGGTGTTCGTCGGGGACGTCGGCGAGTTGGGCGAGGAGCAGTTCGAGGTTGGCCCGGTCGTCGCCGTGGCGGCCCGACCAGCGGGCCGAGAAGATGCCAGGGGCGCCGCCGAGGACGTCGACGCACAGCCCGGAGTCGTCGGCGACGGCGGGGTGGCCGGTGGCGCGGGCCAGGGCGTGGGCCTTGAGGAGGGCGTTCTCGGCGAAGGTCACGCCCGTCTCCTTGACGTCGGGGACCTCCGGATAGGCGTCGGCGCCCACGAGTTCGACGTCGAGCCCGGCGTCGCTCAGGATCGAGCGCAGCTCGACGATCTTGTAGGTGTTGCGGGTGGCGAGGATCAGGCGCTTCATGGGTGTTGATTATCGGTGGTGGTGTCAGGGGCTGCAGACCTTGGTCAGCTCACCGGCCGCGTCCTTGACGGGGGTCAGGTCGGGGTCCTGGCCCTTGTCGATGGCGGTCTGGACGTTGTCCACGGCCTGTTGGAGGTGGTCGACGGCCTTGCCGACATCCGCGTTGTCGGTCTTGTCCTTGATCTTGTCGATGTCGTTGTCGAGGGCGTCGAGGATCTTGTCGGCGTCCTGCGGGTCGTTCACGGTGCCGCTCACCGCGTCCTGGAGGTTGTCCACGTCGGTTGTGATGTCGACGGCGAGCTGCGCGCAGTCGATCGCCTTCTCGACCGCGCTGCAGCCCGCGGTGATCGGCATCGCGAGGGCGACGGCGGCGAGAGCGGTGAAGGCGGTCGTGCGGCGGTAACGGTGGTTGTGGCGCGGCGCCATGGACGGGTCCCCTCCCCTGATGGCGGTGACGGACGCACGGTTTCGCGCGCCCGTCCCCCCGTTTCCGTACCTGAGTTTCCGTACCTGACTACACGCCACCGGGCGTCAGTAGGTTGCTTTTGGATGTTTCACAGCTCGTCGGCGAGCGCCGCGCGCTGGATGTCGGCCAGTTCGCCGCAGCCCGCGACGGCCAGGTCGAGCAGCCCGTTCAGCTCCTCGCGCGCGAAGGGCTCGCCCTCGGCCGTGCCCTGGACCTCGACGAAGCGCCCGTCGCCCGTGCAGACGACGTTCATGTCGGTCTCGGCGCGTACGTCCTCCTCGTAGCACAGGTCGAGGAGCGGGACGCCGCCGACGATGCCGACGCTGACGGCCGAGACGGTCCCGGTGAGCGGCTGGCGGCCGGCCTTGATGAGCTTCTTGCCCTGGGCCCAGGTGATGGCGTCGGCGAGGGCCACATACGCGCCGGTGATGGCCGCGGTGCGGGTGCCTCCGTCGGCCTGGAGGACGTCGCAGTCCAGGACGACGGTGTTCTCGCCGAGGGCCTTGTAGTCGATGACGGCGCGCAGCGAGCGGCCGATCAGTCGGGAGATCTCGTGCGTACGGCCGCCGATCTTGCCGCGGACGGACTCGCGGTCGCCGCGGGTGTTGGTGGCGCGCGGCAGCATGGCGTACTCCGCGGTGACCCAGCCCTCGCCGCTGCCCTTGCGCCAGCGCGGCACGCCCTCGGTGAAGCTGGCCGTGCACAGGACGCGGGTGCCGCCGAAGGAGACGAGGACGGAGCCCTCGGCGTGCTTGCTCCATCCGCGCTCGATGGTCACGGGGCGGAGCTGGTCGGGCGTGCGGCCGTCGATACGAGACATGGGTCGAGCCTATCGGCAATGCCGAGGGCGGTTCAGTCGCTCATATCAGGTCGGCCGCTCGTATCAGGTCGGCCGCTCACATCAGGCCGGCCGCTCACATGAGGTCTTCGATCTCGGCGGCGACAGGGTCCGCATCGGTGCCGATGACGACCTGGATGGCGGTTCCCATCTTCACCACGCCGTGGGCGCCGGCGGCCTTGAGGAGGGCCTCGTTGACGAGGGCGGCGTCCTTTACCTCGGTGCGGAGCCGGGTGATGCAGCCCTCGACCTCGATGATGTTGTCGATGCCGCCGAGCCCGGCGACGATCTTCTCTGCCTTGCTGGCCATGTCCACTCCTGTTGTCTCGTCCTGCGAGCGGGTTGTCATACGTTAACCACGTTTAGTCCCGGTTCGCTCGGCTACGTCCGCCGTCGAGCCCACGGCCGACTCGGTGGTCTACACCATTATGTCGACCCGCGATCACCAGGGAACACCACCCGCCAGTGGTTCAGACCACACCGGAACGATAGATTCCGTTATCCCGCCCTTACGTGTTAGAACATGGTCTGCACCACTGTGGTGTAGACCATATGCGGGCCGTCCCCTCTCCCCCGAGCGCCCGCCTCACCAGGAGGAATCCGATGAGTACGGCCACCGCTACGGCCGCGCCCGCCAGGAAGCCGCGCGCCGGCCTGTTCCAGGGACTCCAGAAGGTCGGCCGCAGCCTGCAGCTGCCTATCGCGGTCCTGCCCGCCGCCGGAATCATGGTGCGGCTCGGGCAGCCTGACGTCTTCGGCGCCGACGGTCTCGGCTGGGACAAGGTCGCCGCCGTGTTCAACAACGCCGGCGGTGCGCTCACCGGCGCCCTGCCGCTGCTGTTCTGCGTGGGTGTGGCCATCGGGTTCGCCAAGAAGTCGGACGGCTCCACCGCGCTGGCCGCCGTGGTCGGCTTCCTGGTCTACAGCAAGGTGCTGGAGGCGTTCCCGGTCGCCGACGCGGTCATCCAGAAGGGCCAGGACATCCCGGCGAAGTACAACGACCCGGGCGTGCTCGGCGGCATCGTGATGGGGCTGCTGACCGCGGTGCTGTGGCAGCGCTTCCACCGCACCCGGCTGGTGGACTGGCTCGGCTTCTTCAACGGCCGCCGGCTGGTGCCGATCATCATGGCCTTCGTGGGGATCGTGGCGGGCGTCTTCTTCGGCCTGGTCTGGGAGCCCATAGGCGAGGGCATCGGCAACTTCGGCGAGTGGATGACGGGCCTGGGGTCCGCGGGCTCGGCGCTCTTCGGCGCCGTCAACCGCGCGCTGATCCCCATCGGCATGCACCAGTTCGTGAACACCGTGGCCTGGTTCCAGCTCGGCGACTTCACCAACGCCGCCGGCCAGGTCGTACACGGCGACTACAACCGCTTCCTGGCGGGCGACCCGACCGCCGGAATGTTCATGTCCGGCTTCTTCCCGATCATGATGTTCGGTCTTCCGGCCGCCGCCCTGGCCATGGCCCACACCGCCCGTCCCGAGCGCCGCAAGGCCGTGCTGGGGATGATGGTCTCGCTGGCGCTGACCTCGTTCGTCACCGGGGTGACCGAGCCGATCGAGTTCTCGTTCCTGTTCATCGCGCCGCTGCTGTATGTGATCCACGCGCTGCTGACCGCCGCGTCCATGGCGATCACCTGGGCCCTGGGCGTGCACGCGGGCTTCAACTTCTCCGCGGGCTTCATCGATTACGCGCTCAACTGGAGCCAGGCCACCAAGCCATGGCTGATCATCCCGGTCGGACTGGCCTTCGCGGCGATCTACTACACGCTCTTCCGCTTCGCGATCGTCAAGTTCGACCTCCCCACCCCGGGCCGCGAGCCCGAGGAGGAGGTCGAGGACCTCACCAAGGCGTAGCGAGTCATATGTCGAGGCCCCGGAACCGTTCTTGGGTTCCGGGGCCTCGTCGCGCGGGGCCGGGGGTCACAGCTCGTAGACCGCGCCCGCCTTCGCCAGCTCCACCGGCCCGCCGAAGACCGCCTGCGCGTCCCGCTGGTTGATCTGGGGGTCCGTCCACGGCGGGATGTGTGTCAGCACCAGGGTGCCGACCCCGGCGCGGCGCGCGTGCTCCCCCGCCTGCCGCCCGTTCAGATGCAGCTCGGGGATGTCTTCCTTGCCGTGGGTGAACGCCGCCTCGCACAGGAACAGGTCGGCGCCCCGGGCGAGCTCCACCAGCGCCTCGCACGGGCCGGTGTCGCCGGAGTAGACCAGTGAGCGCCCCCCGTGCTCGATGCGGAAGCCGAACGCCTCCACGGGGTGGCAGACCCGGACGGTGCGGATCGTGAAGGGGCCGAGGGTGAAGGTGCCCGGGGTCAGCGTGCGGAAGTCGAAGACCTCCTGCATGGACTTCTCATCGGGCACGTCCTCGTACGCGCGGACCAGCCGGCGCTCGGTGCCCTCGGGGCCGTAGACCGGGATCGCCTCGGCCCGCCCGCCGTCGTGCCGGTAGTAGCGGGCGACGAAGTACGCGCACATGTCGATGCAGTGATCGGGGTGCAGATGGGAGAGGAACACGGAGTCGAGGTCGTAGAGACCGCAGTGGCGCTGCAGCTCGCCGAGGGCGCCATTGCCCATGTCGAGCAGCAGCCTGAAGCCGTCGGCCTCTACGAGGTAGCTCGAGCAGGCCGATTCCGCGGACGGGAACGACCCTGAGCATCCGACGACGGTGAGCTTCATGAAGCAGGAACCTCCTCGGGGGGTCCCCATGCCGAAGGCCATGGGCGGGTGCGGGGGTCATGCGGTGCCCACGAGCGTAAAGCGCTAAAGCCCTGGTCGCCCCTCTACAGGCCCGCGTTGTGGGCGGAATCACCAGGACGGCCGGGAACTCGGCCCCCGGCGGCCCCAGTCCGGTCCACCCGCCCCCACAGCCCCAAACTCCGGCCCCGGGCTCCGCGGCCCGTGCGCGCCTACGCCCAGAGCTGGCCGTGCAGCGTCGCGATGGCCTCCTCGGTGGTGGCGGCGGTGTAGACGCCCGTCGACAGATACTTCCAGCCGCCGTCGGCGACCACGAAGACCACATCGGCGCTCTCGCCGGCCTTCACCGCCTTACCGGCGACGCCGAGCGCGGCGTGGAGCGCGGCCCCCGTCGAGACGCCCGCGAAGATGCCCTCCTCGGCAAGGAGTTGGCGGGTGCGGGCCACCGCGTCCTCGGAGCCGACGGAGAAGCGGGTGGTCAGCACGGTCTCGTCGTAGAGCTCGGGGACGAAGCCCTCGTCGAGGTTGCGCAGGCCGTAGACGACGTCGTCGTAGCGCGGCTCGGCGGCGACAATCTGGATCCCGGGGACGTGCTCGCGCAGATAGCGGCCGACGCCCATCAGCGTGCCGGTCGTGCCGAGCCCGGCGACGAAGTGGGTGATCGACGGCAGGTCGGCGAGGATCTCCGGACCGGTGGTGGCGTAGTGGGCGCCCGCGTTGTCCGCGTTGCCGTACTGGTAGAGCATGACCCAGTCCGGGTGTTCGGACTTAAGCTCCTTGGCGACGCGGACGGCGGTGTTGGAGCCCCCGGCGGCGGGCGACGAGATGATCTCCGCGCCCCACATGGCAAGCAGCTGGCGCCGCTCCTCGCTGGTGTTCTCCGGCATGACGCAGACGATGCGGTAGCCCTTGAGCTTGGCCGCCATGGCGAGCGAGATGCCGGTGTTGCCGGAGGTCGGCTCCAAGATGGTGCAGCCCGGCGTCAGCCGGCCGTCCTTCTCGGCCTGTTCGATCATGTGGAGCGCGGGGCGGTCCTTGATCGAGCCGGTCGGGTTGCGGTCCTCCAGCTTCGCCCAGACGCGGACGTCGGCGGAGGGCGAGAGCCGCGGCAGCCTGACGAGCGGCGTGTTGCCGACCGCTGCCAGAGGGCTGTCGTAGCGCATCAGACTCCGCCGCCCGCGACGGCCGGGAGGATGGTCACGCTGTCGCCGTCGGAGAGCTTGGTGGAGACGCCGTCGAGGAAGCGCACGTCCTCGTCGTTCAGGTAGACGTTGACGAAGCGGCGCAGCTCGCCGTCGTTGACCAGGCGCTCCTGGATCCCGGTGTGCCGGGTCTCGAGGTCGGCGAAGAGCTCGGCGATCGTGTTCCCGCTGCCCTCAACCGCCTTCTGGCCGTCGGTGTAGGTGCGGAGGATGGTCGGGATGCGGACCTCGATGGCCATGTGTGGGCTCCTGTCGGAGGGCGGGGATTCAGGGCCCTCCCGGACGGCGTCCGGGGGGAGGGTCGGTGCGCTCGGCAGCGCGCGGGCGGGCGTGACTCCGCGGCGGTCAGGCGGCGGCCCGGCGCGGACACATCGCGCTGGCGAGCCTGCACAGGTCGACGTGGAGGCGCGCCACGAGCAGCATGCCCGGCGTCTTCTCGCTCACATCATCGACAACCATGGAGTCATCGTATCGATTCCCCGCCCCGCCCCCGGAGAGCCGTCCCGCGATACGGGCGGGCGATGACCACTATGCGAGATGCGGGGGGCTGTCGACTACGCCTCGACGACCTTGACCTCTTCTTCGGTGACCTCGCCGTCCACGATCCGGAACGACCGGAACTGGACCGGACCCTCGTCGCTGCCGCATTCGGCGGTGGAGACCAGCACGTAGTGCGCGCCGGGCTCATTGGCGTACGAGATGTCGGTACGGGACGGGTAGGCCTCGGTGGCGGTGTGCGAGTGGTAGATGACCACGGGCTCCTCGTCCCGGTCGTCCATCTCGCGGTAGAGCTTGAGCAGGTCGGTCGAGTCGAACTCGTAGAACGTGGGCGAGCGGGCGGCGTTGAGCATCGGGATGAACCGCTCGGGGCGGCCGCTGCCGGCCGGACCGGCGATCACGCCGCACGCCTCGTCGGGGTGGTCGGCGCGGGCGTGCGCGACGATCTGGTCATGGAGGGCCTGTGTGATGGTCAGCATGGCCAAAGAATAAGACGCGAAAAACACGGCGGGCTCCGGACCCTGAGATCCGGAGCCCGCCCACCGAGACGGTGCCCACATGCCGGGACCGCGCCCAGCCACCGGGACGGCGCGGGCGCTACTTCGCGACGTACTCCCGCTCCGAGGCCGCGTCGGCCGCTCCCGGGCCGCGGCTCTTGAGGACCGCCCAGCCGATGGCCAGGCACACGGCCCAGCCGGCGCCGACGTACAGCGAGATCCGGGCGTCCTTGTCGTAGGCGATCAGGCCGGTGACGAAGAGCAGGAAGATCAGCGCGACCCAGCTGAAGACCGCGCCGCCGGGGGCCGGGAAGGACGAGGCCGGGAGCCGGCCGGCGCGCACCGCGCCGCGGTAGCGGATGTGGCTGACCAGGATCATCGCCCAGGCCCAGATGCCCGCGGCGGTGGCGACCGAGGTGACGTACTCGAAGGCCTTCTCCGGGACCAGGTAGTTCAGGATCACGCCGATGCCCATGAGGGCGACGGACAGGGTGATGCCGACGGCCGGGGTCTTCCGGACGTTGAGCCGGCCGAAGATCTTGGGGGCCTCGCCGTTGGCGGCCAGGTCGCGCAGCATCCGGCCGGTGGAGTACATGCCGGAGTTGCAGGACGACAGGGCGGCGGTGAGCACCACGAAGTTGACGATGCCCGCGGCGAAGGGGATGCCGATCACGGAGAAGGCGTGGACGAAGGGGCTCTCGCCCGCCGAGAACTCGGTCCACTTGACGACGGACAGCAGCACCAGCAGGGCGCCCACATAGAAGATGAGGATGCGCCAGGGCAGGGTGTTGATCGCCTTGGGCAGGGTCTTCTCCGGGTCCTCGGACTCGCCCGCGGTGACGCCGACCAGCTCGACCGCCAGGTAGGCGAACATCACGCCCTGGAGGGTCATCAGGCTGTCGCCGATGCCGTTCGGGAAGACGCCGCCGTGCGACCAGAGGTTGGCGGCCGAGGCGGTGTCACCGGCCTCGGAGAAGCCGAGGGTGAGCACGCCCAGACCGATCACGATCATGCCGATGATCGCGGTGACCTTGATCATCGAGAACCAGAACTCGACCTCGCCGAAGATCTTCACCGAGATCAGGTTGACCCCGAACAGCACCAGCAGGAAGACCAGGGCGCTGACCCACTGCGGGATCGAGGGGAACCAGAAGTGGATGTAGATGGCGGCGGCGGTGAGTTCGGCCATGCCGGTGACCACCCACATCAGCCAGTACGTCCAGCCGGTGACGAAGCCGAAGAACGGGCCGAGGAACTCCCGGGCGTACTCCGAGAAGGAGCCGGTGACCGGCCGGTAGAGGAGCAGCTCGCCCAGCGCTCGCATGATGAAGAAGATGACCACACCGGCGAGGGCGTACATCAGGATGATGCTGGGCCCGGCCTTGGCGATGTTCGCCCCGGCCTTCATGAAGAGCCCGACGCCGATGGCGCCGCCGATGGCGATCATCTGGACCTGGCGACTGCCCAGGCCCCGTTCGTAGCCCTCTTCGGAAGTGGTGCCCACGGCGGAAGTGGTGCCCACGGCCGCATTGCCGGCAGCGTCGTCTCCAGGTCGGTCGACCCGCGCTGAGGTCATGGTTCCCGCGCCTTTCTACCTGTGGGGGGCTGGCAATCGTGAAGATTTACCACGGCCGCAACGCTGATCCACACGGGTAGATGTGCGGCACACCACAGAAAGAACCGGACATAAGCCACTTCAATCGGCAAAAACTCAAGCCATGGTGACGCGATCGTTATCCGGACTTGAGCATCCTTTAAACGAACACTCGGTGCTCAGGACATCGGCGATCAGGGCATCAGGGTTTCCACCAGGGTTTCCTGGAGACCGCCGAGCCAGAAGTAGGCCATCACCATGGGCTTGCGCGGATCGGAGTCCGGCAGCCGCAGCAGCTCGCCGCCGTCGTCCTCGTCGGTGACCTCCAGCCGGGTGCCGATGGCCAGCCGCAGGTCGTTCAGGGCACCGAGCCACTGCCGGGACTGCTCGGGCGACAGCTCCAGCACCCCCGCTCCGGCCTCGGCACCCTCGGCCTCCGCCCCCGCGAGGGCGTCCAGGCCGCGCACCACCGCAAGCGCGTCCTCGCGCTTGCGGGCCCGCAGGTCGTTCTCCGTGAAGCGGCGGAACTCGGCCGAGGCGGCCTGCGCCGCGACCTCCTCGTCGGCCCCCAGCTTCCGGCCCGGGCCGCCGTACGCGTCCGGGAAGAGCCGGGCCAGCGCCGGGTCCGCGGGCGGCTTGGTGGGCCCCTCGGCGAAGATCGCGTCCAGCGGGTCGTGCCCCTCCACCGGCTCCGTACCCGGACCGATCAGCTCGAGCAGCTGAACCGCCAGGCTGCGCAGGATGGAGATCTCCACATCGTCCAGGGCCACCGCGGCCCCGCCGCCGGGCAGCGGCTCGAAGTGCCCCGCCATCAGCGGTCCTGCTGGAGGGTCGCCCACAGCC
Source organism: Streptomyces sp. ME19-01-6 (assembly GCF_033793745.1). NCBI lineage: Bacteria > Bacillati > Actinomycetota > Actinomycetes > Kitasatosporales > Streptomycetaceae > Streptomyces > Streptomyces sp. ME19-01-6. The sequence goes on from NZ_JARAXF010000045.1 coordinate 58,849, forward strand.
CGTACCCGTGCATCGCCTGCACGTCGCGCTCCATCTCCTCGCGGGTGCCGCTCGAGACGATCGCGCGACCCTTGTGGTGGACGTCCAGCATCAGTCGGTGCGCCTTGTCCTTTGAATAGCCGAAGTACGTCTGAAAGACATACGTGACATAGCTCATGAGATTGACCGGGTCGTTATGCACAACGGTGACCCAGGGAACGTCGGGTTCGGGCACCACCGAGGGAGCCTCGCTGGACTGGGGACGTTCGATCTCCACCGGTGTCGCACTCACACCCCCCATGCTGCCACCCGGCATGGCGCGTCGCATAAACCGGCACCCAGAAATCGTCACTTTGACGAGTATCGGGGGTAGCATCATCCTCCATGAACACCGCTCACCTCGGACTGCCGGTGGACGTGCCTTCGACAGCGCTGTTCACCGACCGGTACGAACTGACCATGTTGCAGGCCGCCCTGCACGCCGGCACCGCCGACCGCCGCTCGGTCTTCGAGGTCTTCACCCGCCGCCTCCCCGAAGGGCGGCGGTACGGCGTCGTCGCGGGCACCGGCCGGGTGCTGGACGCCGTGGAGAACTTCCGCTTCGACAGCGACGTCCTGGACTTCCTCGCCGACCACCAGATCGTCGACGGACCCACCCTGGAGTGGCTCGCCGACTACCGCTTCCGCGGCGACATCTGGGGCTACCCGGAGGGCGAGGTCTACTTCCCCGGCTCGCCGATCATGCGCGTCGAGGGCAGTTTCGGCGAGGCCGTCCTGCTGGAGACGGTGATCCTCTCCATCCTCAACCACGACTCCGCGGTCGCCGCCGCGGCCTCCCGGATGTCGGTGGCCGCCGTCGGCCGGCCGCTGATCGAGATGGGCGCCCGCCGCACCCACGAGCTGTCCGCCGTCGCCTCGGCCCGCGCCGCGTACGTCGGAGGCTTCTCCTCCACCTCCGACCTCGCCGCCGGGTTCCGCTACAACATCCCGACCGTGGGCACCAGCGCGCACGCCTTCACCCTGCTGCACGACACCGAGCGGGACGCCTTCACCGCCCAGGTCGACTCCCTCGGCAGCGCCACCACCCTCCTGGTCGACACCTTCGACGTCGCCGCGGCGGTGCGCACCGCCGTCGAGGTCGCGGGCACCGAGCTCGGCGCGGTCCGGATCGACTCCGGCGACCTGCTGCTGCTCGCCCACCGGGTGCGCCACCAGCTCGACGAGCTCGGCGCGAAGAACACCAAGATCGTGGTCACCAGCGACCTCGACGAGTACGCCATCGCCTCGCTCGCGGCCGCGCCCGTGGACGCGTACGGGGTCGGCACCCAGCTCGTCACCGGCAGCGGTCACCCGACCTGCGCGATGGTCTACAAGCTGGTCGCCCGGGCCGACTCCGACGCCCCGGGGACGCCGCTGCGCCCTGTGGCGAAGAAGTCCATGGGCCCGAAGACCTCGGTCGGCGGCCGCAAGTGGGCCGCCCGGCGGCTGGACGAGGACGGCGTGGCCGAGGCCGAGGTGATCGGCAGCGGCTCGGTCCCGCCGGAGCTCGCGGACCGGCAGCTGCTGGTCGAGCTGGTGCGCGGCGGCCAGGTCGTGGCCCGCGAGCCGCTGGACACGGCGCGGGACCGGCATGTGACGGCGCGGGAGGGGCTGCCGCTGTCGGCGACACAGCTGTCGCGCGGCGAGCCGGTCATCCCGACGGAGTACGCGATGGGGTAAGCACCCGACAGCTGGAGCGGCGGGGCCCCTGGGCCCGGGGCCGCCGCGCGTGGGGCAGCCGCACACGGGGCAGCCATGCCCGGAGCGGCCCTTCGTACGCGGGGCGGCCGTACTTGGGGACGCGATGCCGCGCAGGCGCATGGGTACGGCGCGCGGGCAGGGCGCACGCCAGGGCGCAACGCGGCGCGCCGGGACGGCGTGCGCACCGGCCGATGCGGCGCGTGCGCCCGGCCCCGCGCCCGGCCGCCGTATCGTGCCGGAGCACGATTCCGCCAGTCCGGCGTCCGGCCCCGGCCCACTCCCGCAAACCTGGCCGAGTGTCTACCCTCAGTGACATCCCCCACGGCTAGCAGACCACTAGCACCCAACCGCTTCAGCACACAAGAACAGCTTCGGGCCGAGTCGCTTCCCGGTCCTCATCTCTGATCCCAGCCGGAAGGCGCACGCCATGCACCGGGCACTGATCGTCGTCGACGTCCAGAACGACTTCTGCGAGGGCGGCAGCCTCGCGGTCCAGGGCGGCGCGGATGTCGCCGCCGCCATCACCGATCTCATCGGGGAGGCGACTCCCGGTTACCGCCATGTCGTCGCCACCCGCGACCACCACATCGACCCCGGGGACCACTTCTCCGACCATCCGGATTACGAGCGCACCTGGCCGCCGCACTGTGTGGCGGGCACCGAGGGCAGCGGCTTCCACCCGAACTTCGCGCCCGCCGTCGCCTCCGGTGCCATCGACGCGGTCTTCGACAAGGGCGCGTACGAGGCGGCGTACAGCGGCTTCGAGGGGGCCGACGAGAACGGCACGACGCTGACGCGGTGGCTGCACGAGCGCGGTGTGACCGAGGTGGACGTGGTCGGCATCGCCACCGACCACTGTGTGCGGGCCACGGCCCTGGACGCGCGCCGCGAGGGGTTCGCGACGCACGTCCTGCTGGACCTGACCGCCGGGGTCGCCGAGGCGACCACGGAGCGGGCCCTGGAGGAGCTCCGCGCGGCGGGCGTGGAGCTCTCGGGCAAACCGGTCGTGTGATCCCCCTGGGGGTCTCGGGGCTCCTGAGCCCCCTGGGCCCCTGGGCTCCTGGGCTACGCCGTCGCGGGCGGCCGCAGCAGCGCCGCGATGGGGTGCCACAGCTCCCCGACCCCGTACGGCGCCGTACGCCACACCAGCCCGTCCGGGTGGTGCAGCACCGCCGTCACCTCGTCCGGTGTCGGCGGCGCGCTGTTCCCCCGCAGGTACACCGCCCGCAGTCCGAGATTGCGCAGCCTGGTCAGGGCGCGCTGACGGTTCGCGGCGTGCACCAGCACTCGTACGCCGCCCTCGCCCAGCGGTCGCGGCAGGGTCAGTGCCACGACCACGCTGCCCCCCGGCAGCTTGGTGAATCCTCCATCGGCCATGTGTTCATGTCCCCCGTGAGACGTGGTGTCAGCAAGAAAGGTCGTAGGGGCATCTAAACGCGAACGGCCGCCGCCCGCCAGGGGGCGACGGCCGATGCCGCTGTGACCTGCGGCGATGGCAGATCTATCGATCTAGGAAGCGGACGGGGAGACCTGGACGGTCAGCGTGGAGGCGCCCGGGAGCTCCTTCAGGATGCTGATCTTGGTGTTGGTGTCAGCAACCCGCACCCCACCCGTCGGATTCGACTCGTACCAGTATGTCCCCTTGTGGTCGTCGAAGACCGGTGCGCCCCGCTTTGCCGGAACCTTCGCGGCGGCGCCGTTCTTGTGGAGCGTGAAGCCGTCCGTCGGGTACCAGCTGAAGGGCGAGTCGTACGTCTGGATGCGGTTGCGCATCAGCGTGCCGTCCGCCCAGGTGTGCGGGGTGGCGTGCGCGTCGATCGGCAGGACCTGGCCGGAGCCGGGGTGCTGGCCGACGTTGTTGTCCGGCTCCGAGGTGTCCCACAGCCAGATCAGCAGGCCGTTCTGGTACGGGAAGTGCTCGACCCAGTCGGGCCGGCTGCCCGACCAGCCGAAGTTGTACGGGCCGGTCTTGAGGGTCTTGTCGTACGACACGTACTGGCGGTTCTCCGCGATGTAGTACTGCGGGTAATCCTTGGTGAAGGACGCCCCGATGCGCGAGAAGCCGTTCGCGGTCCAGCCGTTGTCGTCGCCCTCGGCGCCGTCGGTCAGCACCGGCGCGCCGTCCGCCGTGAGGGTGATCGCGTCGGCCGCGAACCCCTTCTGGGCGACGCCGCCGTCCGTCTGGTAGCGGAAGCGCAGATCGATCTTCTTGCCCGCGTAGGCGTCGAGCGGGAAGGAGAGCTTCTTGTACGCGCCCGAGGTCCCGGTCAGCGCGGGCTTGTCCGCGGCGTCGCGCGGAATGGCCTTGCCGTCCGCCGTGCCGTCCACGGGCGTCCAGTTGGCGCCGCCGTCCGTGGACACCTCGGCGTAGAGGTAGTCGTAGTTCTCCTCGATGTCCCACCAACCCTGGAGGTCCAGGCTCGCCTTGGACTTGCCGGTCAGGTCGACGGACCGGGTCAGGGTGTTCTTGAGGTCGTCGCCCATGCCGCTCCACCACTGCTTGGAGCCTTCGGCGGGCTGCGCGATCTCGGTGGTCTTGGCCTTGTCGGGCAGCTGGACCACCAGCGCCTGCGGGTTCTTGGTGTTGTACTCGGCCACCCCGAGGGTGTGCCGGGACTTCGTGGCGGCCTTCGCCGTGTCGTAGTCCAGCCAGCCGAGCTGCAGCTTGTCCCAGGCGCTCATGTCGCCGGGCAGGTCGCCGATCGCGTCCTTGCCGGTGCCCAGCCAGGAGCCGGAGGACATCAGCGACCAGAAGGCGACCGACGACTCGCCCTTGCCGGTGGTGTCGTACTCGTCCGGCAGGCCCAGGTCATGGCCGTACTCATGGGCGTAGACCCCGAGTCCGCCGTTCTCCGGCTGCATGGTGTAGTCGCCGACCCAGATGCCGGAGTCACCGATCTGCGTGCCGCCGGCCTTGTTGTCGCCGGGGCCGGTTTGCCCTGCGTCGGTGCCGTACGCGTACCAGCGGTGGGCCCAGATCGCGTCCGTGCCCTGCGCGCCGCCGCCCGCCGACTCGTCCTCACCGGCGTGGACGATCTGGAAGTGGTCGATGTAGCCGTCGGGCTCGTTGAAGTTGCCGTCGCCGTCGTGGTCGTAGCGGTCCCACTGGTCGTACTTCGCCAGGTCCGCCTTGATCTCGGCGTCGGTGCGGCCGGCCGCCTTCTGGTCCTTGGCCCACTGGTTGACGCCGTCGCGGATCAGGTCCCAGGCGTTGGCGCAGTTGGTGTCGCCGCAGTAGTTGGAGCCGTAACGGGCCTCGTTCCAGTCGACCTTGACCCAGTCGGAGACCTCGCCGTCCACCGAGTAGCGGCCCGAGGACTGCTTCTCGTAGTACTTCTTCAGCGACTCCTTCCCCTTTTCGTCGGAGAAGTAGAGGTCCTGGAAGTGCTGGCGGTTGTAGTCCTTCTGCCAGGCCGTGCTGTTGTCGTTGGCACGATCGGGCTCGGCGATCGTGTTGTGCGCCGGGCCCGGCTCGCCGCCGTACTTCTTCACCGGCTGCTCGGGGCCGTCCGGGCCGTCCGGGTCGTACATGGTGGTGTCGTCGACCTTGTCGCCGAACTCGACCAGGACAGTGAAGATCTTGTCGGTCTTCTCCCGGGCCAGCTCGACGTACTTGCCCTTGCCGAGCTTCACCACCTGCGACGCACCGCGCCGGTCCGCCTTCGCGTCCCCGGATATGACCTGCCGCAGCGCCTCCTGGCGCTGTGCCTCCTGCCGCTTGCTGAAAGGCCCGGCCAAGTCGTGCTCGACGTCGGTCTTCGCGGGCGCCGGGTCGCGTCGATCAACGCGCGTAGACGACCCATTGTCCGCCTGGGCTATGCCCGTCGACAGCGCCGCCGCGCCGAGCGCGGCGACCACGGTGGCGAGGGCGGCCGTTCTCACGGCCCTCCGTTGGCTGCTCACTCTTCTCCAGTCCTCCCCAGTGACACCAGTGCGGGACATTTGACCGGAGAGGCAGGAGAAAAGACAGCCCTTGACTTGGACAGAGGGGACAAGTACGTTTCCCGGCCCGCCCTTACCGGATTCCGGACGCCAACGGGCGTGCGGATCTCAGCAGTTGGGACGGTACAAGGCCGTGTGCGCCCCTGCGCCCCCCATGCAACGGCCCCGTGGGTCAGGTCACGCTTACTTGCGTTTCCCCTCGGGCATTCAGCACCGTAGAGTCTTTTGCCGGTGCACACCTGTGTGACTCATGCCCCCCGCATAGTCGATGCCTCGAGGACGGATCCAGCCATGCCGCGTCCGACTCCTGCTCAGTTCATCTACGGTTCGGCCACCGTCGTCTTCTCGACCTTCGCCATGCTGCTGCTGTCCCAGACGCGATCGGGCCTCGGGGTCACGGTGATAGCCGTGGCCGGGCTGGCGCTCGGGCTCCTCGTCGCCGTCACGGTGCCGATGCCCGGCACCCCGCGCGCCGGCCGTGCGGCGGCGGCACGGACGAACCGGACCGTGCCGGTCCGCCCGAGGAGCGCGAGGAGCGCGGTCGGCGTGACGCTCCCCGCCGAGCCGCGGACCCCCGCACCTGCTCACGCCCCCGCCCACACTCACGCCGAGCCGATGGAGCCGCGGGTCAGCGAGCACTCACTGCACGGCTGACCGGGTTAGGCCGCGACCACGACGGTCTTGGCCGCCTTGTCGTGCAGACACTGGCGCAGCGGCTGGTCCCAGGTGCACCACAGGACGTTGACCAGCCAGAACAGGGTGCCCACCAGCAGCGGGATCAGCATCCCGGGCAGCACGTACACCACGGCCCGCACCCAGCCCTGGCGGCCCGGCATATCGCCGTCGGACAGCATCGCCACGCGAATGCGCAGCGCCTTCTTGCCGAGCGTCTGGCCGTTGCGGGCCAGCATCACGCCCTCATAGACGAAGTAGACGGCCATGGTGATCACCAGCGAGAGGGTCACCTTGCCCACGTCCTGCTCGCCCGGGTGGTCGTAGGCGTACTTGAGCGCGCCGGTCGCGGCGAGCGCCACGGTCCAGATCAAGCCGAGGATCAGGGTGTCGAGCAGCCGGGCGGCAAAGCGCTGGCCGGGGGTCGCCGGCGGAGGCATTCCGACGGGGCGGGTGTCCTGCGGATACGACAGCTGGTCGGGGCTCATGCCCCGATTACACCAGCAGGGCGCGGACGGCAGGTAGCTCGGGGACAACGGTTTCGGGGGCGGGCCAGGGGCGGCGGATCGGAAGCGGCGGCTCAGGAGGGCACGGCGACCACGACCGTCTTGGCGACCTTGTCGTGCAGACACTGGTGGTACGGCCGGTCCCAGGTGCACCACAACACATTGATCAGCCAGAAGATGAAGCCGCAGCACGGCACGATCTCGGGCAGGGCATACGTACCGGCGCGCAGCCAGCCCGGCTGACCGGCCGGGATCTCCCCGTTCTCCAGCAGGGCGACGCGGATCCTCATCAGCTTCTTGCCCACCGTCTGGCCGTACTTGGTCAGCATCACCCCTTCATAGAGGAAGTACACCAGGGCGTAGACGATCGTCATGGCGGTCGCCTCGTCGTTGTTGTTCACCGGGTCGTAGTCACCCACGAGCACCGCCATCACCAGACCCACCGGGATGCCCACGATCAGCGCATCGACGATCCGGGCGACGAGGCGGCGGCCGCGGTTCGCGAGCGGGGGCATGCCCGCGAGCGGGTCGGCGGCGCCGTACTCACCGCCGTCCTCGCCTCCGTACGGCGAGCCGTACGAGGGAGGCGGCTGCTGCTTGGAGAACGCGTCGCCCTCCGGCTGCTCATCGGGCCTCGGCTCGCCGGGCCGGGGCTCGCTTGGCCGGGGTTCCTCGGGCCGGGGTTCGCCAGGCCGGGGTTCGTCAGGCCCTGGGGTCGGCTGGTCGGTGCTCATGGCCCGAGTCGACCCCGGAGCCGGAGCCGCCGCATCCGGCGCGCTCCGTTCGGGCGACCGGGATGGACCGTACGAGTCAGCGCTCCGTACGGCCCCCGCGCCGGGGCGGCCCGGCAGCGGCACGTGGCTCAGCCGCGCCCCGCCACGAAGGTGCGCGCCGCCTTGTCGTGCCAGCACTGCCGCCAGGGCCGGTCGAACAGGCACCACAGCACATTGAAGACCCCGATCACCAGCAGCCCCAGCACCGAGTACACCAACCAGCGGCGCAGTGCGGCGCCGAACGAGGGGGTGTCGTGCCCCTCGATGTCCAGGACCCGCACCCCGCACAGCTTCTTGCCCGGCGTGGCGCCCCACTTCGCGGTCGGGAACGCCTCGTAGACCAGCCCGACGACGAGCAGCAGGCCGAGCACCACACCGAGGTAGACGCCGGTCGTGCCGTCCAGCCAGTAGACAGTGACGGTCTCGCCGGTCAGCTTGGCGCGCTCCACCTTCTCGTCGAAGTGGTCACTCGCCTTGGTCCACAACGGGTACCCGGCCGCGCCGACGGCCCCGAGGAGAACGGCGGAGTCGATGAGCCGGGCCATGAGCCGACGGCCGAGGGAGGCGGGCCGGCCTTGGGCCTGGGCGGCCTGCGCAAAGGGGTTGTCGACGGGGGGCTTCCACGGAATGACGCCTTCAGGCGCGCCGCCGGGGGCACCGGGGCCCGGGGCGGCACCGGGGCCCGGGGCGGCACCGGGGCCCGGGGCGGCACCGGGGCCGGGGGCGGCACTGGGCACGGGCTGCTGGGCGAGGTGTTGCACCTGCTGCTGCCAGCCGGGCTGAGATGGAGGCTGAGGCCGGGGTTGCGCCTGGGGCCGGGGTTGCGGCTGCGGCTGCGGCTGGGGTCGCGGTTGGGGCTGAGGTTGCGGCTGGGCTCCGGGCGCGGCAGCACCACCGCCGGGCAGCACGACGCCACCCTGCGGGGGCAGCACACCCGCGCCCTGCCCGGGAGCGGCCCCACCGGACTGCCCACCGGCCTGCCCTGACCAGCCAGATCGTCCCGACTGCCCCGGCTGCCCGGGCACCGCCGTACCGCCGCCCTGCTTCGGCGCGCCGCGCCCGAGGGCGCGGATCGTCATCGTGCCGTCGTCCCGCGTGGGCGCGCCACCCGCCGCCTGGCCGCCACCCGCCCCCGATCCGGGCTGGCCGGGCCGGATGGCGCGGATGGAGATCGTGCCGTCCCCGCCTGTCGTACGCCCGCCGCCGGGCGCGTCCGCACCACCGCCGGCACCCGGCTCCGCCGGGGGCAGCTCCGGAGCCCGCCGCGCGGGCGGCAGGGCCTGCGCGGACGCGGACGCGTCGGCACCCCCGGGACCACTGACGGCCCGGCGCGGATCAGGCACCCCCGGCCTGACGGGCCCGCCAGAAGCCTGACTCCCGGACCCGTCCCCGGGCCCCGCCGGGTGCGAGCCCCAGGAGACACGGCGGTCCTGCTCCCCACCGAAACCGGACTGCTGGGCCGCGTCCGCCTGCCAGGCCGACGCGGGCTCCGGCCGGGTGCCGTGCAGCCGTTGCGGGTCGTTCCAGTCCATACCGGCCGGAGCCGCACCGCCCGCGCCCTGGGCCGGCGGCACCGGCTCGGGCCCCGGCCCGCTCCGTACGTCCATCTCACCGCGCGGGCGCAGCTCCGGCAGCGCCCGTCCGCTGCTGTCTCCGGCAGAGACGGGACCCTCGTCGAAGTACATGGGCCCGGTCTCGTCCGGCACCGGGGCGGTGACCTGCGTATAGGTCACCCCCGGCGGCGGCGCGGGCATGGCTTCGCCCTCGTTCGGCGCGGGCCGGCTGGTGCCGGGCACCCAGGCGGCACCGTTCCAGTAACGGATATAGCCAGGGATGGACGGATCAGGATAAAAGCCAGGAATCGAGGTGCCGTCCGCGGATCCTGAGGTAGGGGCGCTCATGATCTCCGATGTCCCGTATCTGCTCGGCCGTGCTGTACTGCGCCGCGCCTGTGCGGTGCGTCGCGGTGGGGGGGCGACAAGCAGTCTGCCGTACAAGAGCCGCAGTGCAACACGGAGCGCGCTGTCAAGGTCTATCAGACCGGCCCGAGGCCCGTACCGCCCCCAGGCAGGCACCACTCTCCCGTGCGAGCGCGACGCCACCGTACGAGCGGACGCCCCCGCGCCGTACGAGCCGCCCCGCCGCCGTTACTCCCGCCGCTGCCCGGCTGGGTCCACGCCGCCTAGGTCCATCAGACCTACGTTGACAGGGCCGCGAGCCTTTTCGGCCACGAATACTGGAAGCCATGGACCGCAACACCGAGCTCAGCGAATTCCTGCGGACCCGCAGGGCTCGACTGCGCCCTGAGGACGCGGGTGTACGCGAGACCACCTCCGGCCCCCGCCGGGTGCCGGGGCTGCGCCGCGAGGAGCTGGCGCACCTGGCAGGGGTGAGCACCGACTACTACACGCGGCTCGAACAGGGCCGCCACCTGAACGTCTCGGAGACGGTGCTGGACGCCGTCGCGCGCGCCCTGCAGCTGAACGACACCGAGCGTGCGTACCTCTTCGAACTGGCCAAGCCACGGCCCCGCGCCCAGCGCCGCCGGCCGCCCCGCCCGCAGCGGGTGCGGCCCGGGGTGTACCGCGTGCTGCAGATGCTGGAGGGGATCTCGCCCGCCTTCGTGCTCGGGCGCGGGGGCGATGTACTGGCCTCCAACCGGCTGGCCCGCGCGCTGATCATCGACTTCGACGCGCTGCCGTACCGCGAGCGGAACCTGGCCCGCTTCATGTTCCTCGACCCGGCGGCCCGCGAGCTCTACCGCGAGTGGGACAAGTACGCATCGGAGACGGTGGCCAGCCTGCGGCTCCAGGCGGGCCGCCACGCCGACGACCCGGGCCTCACCGAGCTGGTCGGCGAGCTGACGATCAAGAGCCCGGAGTTCCGTACGTGGTGGGCCGACCACAACGTGCGGGAGAAGTCGCACGGCGTCAAGCTCTACCACCACCCCGTGGTCGGGGACATGACGCTGTCCTACGAGAACGTGACCTTCCCCGGCGATGACGACCAGGCGATGTGCATTTACACGGTCGAGCCCGGATCGCCCTCGGAGGCGGCGCTGCAGCTCCTCGCGAACTGGACCGCGGCCCCGCCCGCCGACCGCGCCTCGCCGCCGTCCCCTCCCCCTCCTCTTTCCTCCCCTCCCCCCTCCATACCCCGAAACCCCCTTCACGGAGATCACTGACATGACCACCAGCGTCACCGCATACGCCGCCCCCGCCCCCAAGGCCCCGCTGGAGCGCACCACCATCGAGCGCCGCCCGGTCGGCGAGCACGACATCCTGATCGAGATCGCGTACGCCGGCATCTGCCACTCCGACATCCACCAGGCCCGCGAGGAGTGGGGCAGCGCCCTGTTCCCGATGGTGCCCGGCCACGAGATCGCGGGCATCGTCACCGAGGTCGGCTCCGGCGTCACCAAGTACGCCGTCGGCGACCGGGTCGGCGTCGGCTGCTTCGTCGACTCCTGCCGCGAGTGCGAGAACTGCCTGGCGGGCGAGGAGCAGTACTGCCTCAAGGGCGAGGTGCCGACGTACAACGGCAAGCAGTACGACGGCTCCCCCACCTACGGCGGCTACAGCACGCACCTCGTGGTCGACGAGAAGTACGCCCTGCGCATCCCCGACGGCCTCTCCCTCGACGTCGCCGCCCCGCTGCTGTGCGCCGGCATCACCCTCTACTCCCCCCTGGACCACTGGAACGCCGGTCCCGGCAAGAAGGTCGCCATCGTCGGCCTCGGCGGCCTCGGGCACATGGGCGTCAAGATCGCCCACGCCATGGGCGCCGAGGTCACCGTCCTCAGCCAGTCCCTCCGCAAGAAGGACGACGGCCTGCGGCTGGGCGCCGACCACTTCTACGCGACCAGCGACGAGTCCACCTTCGCGGAGCTGGCCGGCTCCTTCGACCTCATCATCAACACCGTCTCGGCGAACATCCCGCTCGACGCGTACCTCTCGCTGCTCAAGCGCGACGGCACGATGGTGCACGTCGGCGGCCCGGAGTTCCCGAGCTCCTTCAACCAGTTCTCGCTGATCATGGGCCGTAAGTCGATGGCGGGGTCGAAGATCGGCGGCATCCGGCAGACGCAGGAGATGCTGGACTTCTGCGCGGAGCACGGGTTCGGCGCGGAGATCGAGGTAGTCACGGGTGACCAGATCAACGAGGCTTACGACCGGGTCGTGAGCAGCGATGTGCGGTACCGGTTCGTGATCGACATCGCGTCGCTGAAGGGCTGAGCGACGGCGAGCCTCCCGCGCGACCGCGCGGGCCCCGTACAACTTAAGTCGATCGGGCGCAGACCATCGGCCGACGACAGGGTGAGCCGCCGCTCCCGAAACTGGTGGTGGGTCGCAGACAGCGAGCCCGAAGACCAGGGGGAGACACCATGCGGGGCAAGGGAATCAGCCGGGCGCGTTTTCTGGCGGGGGCGGGGGTTGTGGGGACGGCAGCGGCATCGGGGGCGCTGCTGACGCCGGGCCGGGCCGAGGCGCGAAGTCGCCGCCACGGCCCGGCCGGCCTCACCTACCGGGGCGTGGGGTACGAGGTCATCGACGGCGAGACGCCGGCGACGAGCTGGAGCGCGACGAGGATGCGCAAGGACATCCAGGCCCTCAGGAACGACCTGCACGCCAGCTCGGTCTCGGTCTTCGGCACCGGCGTGGACCGACTCAAGGCCACATCGACAGAAGCGGCGGAGCGCGAGCTGCACGTCTGGCTCCAGCCGCGTCTGGCGGACGTCTCCCACCAGGACATCCTCGACCACTTGGCGGAGACCGGCAGGCACGCCGAGCGCCTGCGGCGCGAGGGCGCGCGGGTCCATCTCAGCGTGGGCTGCGAGTTCGTGTTGTTCGTCCCGGGCATCGTGCCGGGCGACAACGCTCTTGAGCGCGTCAAGAACCTGCTCAGCGGAAACTTCGACCCGGAGAAAATGATCCGCCGCCTGCGCGAGTTCACCGCGCGAGCAGCGAAGGTCGGCAGGTCCGTCTTCAAGGGCCAGATGACGTATGGCGCGGCGCAGGACGAAGAGGTCGACTGGGACCTGTTCGACATCGTCAGTGTCAACTACTACTCGTACTTCCCGAAGCGGGCCGACTACGTCCGCGAGCTCACACCGTTCCTTCGCTGGGGCAAGCCAGTCGTGATCTCCGAGTTCGGTTCCTGCACCTTCAAGGGCGCCCCGGAGCAGGGCGGCATGGGCTGGAACGTCGTGGACTACGACAAGGAACCCCCCGAGATCATCGGCGACCTGGCTCGCAGCGAGCGGACCCAGGCCGCGTACCTCACCGACCTGCTCGACATCTTCGAGTCCATGAACCTTTACGCGGCCCTGGTGTACCAGTTCGTCACCCCCGACGCTCCGCACCGGACCGACCCGCGCTACGACCTCGACCTGGCGAGCTACGCCGTCGTCAAGCCCATCTGGAAGACCTTCGAAGACCCGACGCCCGGCTGGCACTGGGAGCCGAAAGAAGCCTTCCACGCACTGGCCCAGCACTACGCCCGCGCACAGCGCTGACTCACTGTCGCGTTCAGTCGAACAGAAAGTCCTGTACGGCGGCGACCAATTCCTGAGGGCGCTCGAAGACCACCAGGTGTCCGCTGTCGATCTCGGCGAACCTGCTGTCGGCGATCGCTTCGTGCAGCCGCCGAGCCTGTTCCACCGGGACGACCTGGTCGCGGGTCAACCCGATCACGAGGGTGGGGGCGGTGATCTTGGGCAGAAGTTCGCGCAGGTCGGCCCGTCCGTCCAGATCGATGTGGCGGCCCATGCCCTCGGTGATCGGGGGAGCTCCGGCGATCAGCTGCGCCACGCCATCCTCACCGAGCGTGCTCAGGAACGGTGCGCTGAAGCAGTTCAGCTGCAGAAATCGGGCGAACAGGTCATGGTCGGTGCGCTCAAGGCGTTGCCACACCTCGAAGCAGAGCTGCTGGCGCGCGTCCGGTCCGGGCCAGCCGGCGACGAGTACGAGGCGCCGCACCAGATGCGGGTGAAGCGCGGCCACGGCGGCGGCGACCACCGCACCGAGCGAGTAGCCGAGCAGGTCGACCGGCTCGTCAGCGGCCTGCTCGATGACCGCGGCGATCTGCGCTTCCAGCATCGGCACGCTCAGCGGGCCCGCGGGCTCGGTGGTCTGGCCACTGCCGGTGTAGTCGGGCAGGACCACGGTGCGGCGGTCGGTGAACGCGCCGGTCAGATGGCCGTAATTGGTGTGGGCGTCGAGGCCGGTGCCGGCAACCAGGACCAGGGCAGGCCCCTGCCCGGTGGTGGTGTAGTGCACGGTGGCGCCGTCAGCGTGGGCAGTGGGATGGACTGACCTCCGGGAAGGCGTGAACGGCGGCGCGCCCACGAGGTTCAGCACGACACTGACCACCAACAGGAATCCTGTCCAGTCCGTTGGCCTTCCGCTGCGGTTCGAGTACGACGACGAGCGCCGGGCCATCTGGACTGACACCAACCAGCGCCGGACTCAGCCGCCGGGCCGCGTCAGCAGCGTTCGTACGCCGCCCCCGGTGAGGGTCACCGCTTCGGGCGCGCCCGCGTCGATGGTCAGCGAGAGCTCGTCGGAGGGCCAGCCCTGGGCCAGGGCTCCCAGCGGGACCCGGTGGTAGCTGTGGATCTGTGGCAGGGCCTGGTGCATACGGTCCGGGGAGGTGAAGACCGGCACCAGTTGAGCGCCGTCATCCTGTTCGAGCACGGGAAGGGTCACGGCCTGTGCGTCTGTGTCCTCCGCGCCCTCGGGAGCGGGAAGCAGCACCTCGCTGTTGGCAAGGGTGTCCAGCGCCGAATCGTCCGCTCGGTTGGCCGCCAGTTCGCCGAGGGCGTGTTGGGTGGCGGATACGGTGTTGTCGTCGGGGAGGTCGGTCATGATTCCGTCCAGCGATCGGAGTGACATTTGGGCAGGTCAGCGGCCGATCCGAGGTGAACCGAACCGGTCTCACATCGGCCGTAAGCCGCTCGAGTACCCGGCTCCGTGGCGTTGACACATCCCGCCAGTGCCCGCTGTGCGGGATCCCGGCGAGCTTGGGAGCGGCCTCGGCGATCGCGCCGGTGTGGAGCGACTGATCATCGCGTGAGGTCGCGGAAGAACGCGCGGATGTCCGCGACCAGCAGCTCCGGCTGTTCCATGGCCGCGAAGTGCCCGCCCCGCTCGTACTCCGTCCACCGCACGATGTTGTTGGTCCGCTCCGCGATATGCCGCAGCGGGATGTAGTTCTCGCGAGGGAAGACGGCGAGGGCGGTGGGGGCGGTCGAGGGTTCGGGGGATGCGTCCCAGGAGGGGGTGTGGGCGCGCTCGTAGTAGATGCGACCGGAGGAGCCGGCGGTGCCGGTCAGCCAGTAGAGCATGACGTTGGTGAGGAGTTGGTCGCGGTCGACCGCGTCTTCGGGGCGGTCACGGGAGTCGGTCCACTCCTTGAACTTCTCGGCGATCCAGGCGAGTTGGCCGACCGGTGAGTCGGTGAGCCCGTAGGCCAGGGTCTGCGGGCGGGTGGACTGGATGTCGGCGTAGCCCTGGCGGTCGCGGGCCCACTCCCGGTTCCGTTCCCAGGAGGCGAGGGTGCGGTCGCGTTCGGCCGGGGGCAGGGTGGCCAGGTGGGCGGGGTCGGGTTCCTCGGTGGCGGAGGAGCCGGGGATGTGGTTGAGGTGGACGCCGATGATCCGGTCGGGGTTGATGCGGCCGAGTTCGCGGGAGATGGCGGAGCCCCAGTCGCCGCCCTGGGCGCCGTACCGCCGGTAGCCGAGACGCTCCATGAGCTCGGCGAACGCGGCGCCGACCCGGTGGTACTCCCAGCCGCTCTCCCGCGTCGGTCCCGAGAAAGTGAATCCCGGGATGCTCGGCAGGACGAGGTGGAACGCGTCGGAGGGGTCGCCGCCATGGGCGCGTGGGTCGGTGAGCGGGCCGACGACCTGGGTGAATTCGACGACGGAGCCCGGCCAACCGTGCGTCATGATCAGCGGGATGGCGTCCGGTTCGGGTGAGCGGATGTGGGCGAAGTGGATGTTCGCCCCGTCGATCGTCGTGGTGAACTGCGGCCACTGGTTCAGCCCGGCTTCCGCGGCCCGCCAGTCGTATGCGTGGCGCCAGTACTGTACGAGCTCCCGCAGATAGTCGCGCGGGATGCCATACGCCCAGCCCACGCCCGGCAGTTCGTCGGGCCATCGTGTGTGATCGAGCCGCGCGTGGAGATCATCCAGCTCGGCTTGCGGGATGTCGATGCGGAA
Source organism: Streptomyces sp. ME19-01-6 (assembly GCF_033793745.1). Lineage (NCBI taxonomy): Bacteria > Bacillati > Actinomycetota > Actinomycetes > Kitasatosporales > Streptomycetaceae > Streptomyces > Streptomyces sp. ME19-01-6. Next base: position 74,682 of record NZ_JARAXF010000045.1, read on the forward strand.
TGGGCGAATGGACTCGGCCAGGCTCGTCATCCGACGCATGCTAAATCTGCCGGGTTTACGAAGCGAACGAGTTAAAGCGGCTGCCGTCGGTCAACGGCACCTTGCGATAGCGACTACCTCCTCTTATGTCACCTTCTCGGCCGTGAACGGCCGAGCTTGTACGCTCGGTCGTTCGCACCTCGTCGCGCTCCCGACTGCCCTCTACGACAGGACGGTCACGGGTC
>NZ_JARAXF010000046.1:0-73176 GCF_033793745.1 Streptomyces sp. ME19-01-6
GCCGGCCTCGATGCACCGGCATCCGATGCGGCCGGCCCACCTCGACGCCGCGGAGACACGGCCCGCAGGTTCACGCGCCGCCGGGCGGTCGCCTGGGCGTCAGCCTGACGTCATGCTCACCCACGTGGCGAACGTCTCCGTCCCCGAAACCACAACCAGGCACAGGCGGCCACCCGGCTGACGCGCAGGATCGCCCAGGCCCACGGCCACTACCGTGCACCCGGCCGCTCGTCGCCGCCCAGGGGTTCCAGTTCCGGCCGTGCCGGCCACAGGTCTGCGAGGTTCACCCCCGACCTGCTGCTGGACGTCACACCCGTGTTCGACGTCGAGACCAAGGCGATGGGCTGCATGACCGTGCTGGGCCACATGGTCCGAGCTGACGGCAAGGGGCTTCCCCGCCTGTTTGCGAGGGGTCTCGGCGCAGGGCGCGGTGAAGGCCGGCCCCGGCCCGGTGGCCGCGCCCGCAGTGGTCGCCGGCACCACCGTCGGACGAGGTGACGTGATCGTGGCCGACGACGACGGAGTGCTGTGCGCTCCTGCTGCGCCGCTCGCACACACTCGGCCACCGCCATCGCGACCACGGAGAAAGGTAAAGCCGACCCGTCGCACTTGACAACTCAGTACAGAACTGCCTAGATTTCTGACTGTTCAGTACATAACCGTTTTGAGCTCACCGGACAGGCTGCGTGCACGCCTGGCGCCTCACCGTCCCGTCGCTCTACCTCCACGGGGCTGACAACTGCATGTCCGTGGAGTTGAGCGACGGCATGGACGACCTGTTCACGAACGGCTTCGAACGCATCGTCATACCCGGCGTGGGGCACTTCCCGCACGTCGAACAGCCCAAGACGGTCGCCGACCACATCCTGGGTTTCCTGAACAGCTGACCCCCCTGCAACCACCCAGAACTCGGAGGGCTGAGCGAACCATGACTGACAAGGAACGGCAGGAGGCCATGGCTGTGACGGCTCCTTTCGTGGAAAAGCACCGCGACACCGAGGCCATGCTGGCCCTCCTCGACGCGGCGGAGCAGATGCCGAGCGCCAGCCTGCTGCGGGCCCGCTCCTACGAACTGCTGTCTCTTGTCCCGGGCTCGTCTGTCGTGGACATCGGCTGCGGTGCCGGGCGGGCCGTCGCCGAGCTGGCCGAGCGTGGCGTCCACGCGGTGGGCGTGGATCCCGATCCGTGGATGCTGGCCGAGGCCCGGAAACGGTGGCCGGGGGCCGAGTTCTGGCAGGCGGGGGCGGAGGATCTGCCGTTCGCCGACGGAAGTGTGCGCGGCTACCGTGCCGACAAGGTCTTCCACGCACTTCAGGAGCCGTGGCGCGCGGTGGCGGAAGCGCGGCGCGTCCTCTGCCCGGGCGGCAGGATCGTCCTGGTCGGGCAGGACTGGGACGCCATCATGGTCGACTCTGATGATGCGGCGCTCACCCGCACGATCGTGCACGCCCGCGCCGACCTCCTGGGCACGCCCCGCGCCGCCCGCCAGTACCGCAACCTGCTCCTGGACGGCGGCTTCAACGACGTCACCGTCGAGGTGCACACCAGCGTGTTCACCGATCCTGCGATGCTGTCGTTGCCCACCATGCTCGTCGAGCGGGCCTGCACGAGCGGTGCCGTCGGCCGTGACCAGGCCGATGAGTGGCTCGCCGAACAGCGCCGACGCGCCGAGGCCGGCCGCTTCCTCATCGCCATTCCGTTCTTCGTGGCTGCCGCCTCCGCCTAGAGAGCAGATGGAGCACGGGCTGCGGGGATCCGCTTGACCGGGGAACGGTGACCACGCCTGTCAGGCACTCGTGGCCGATGTGGGTTTCCTTGGCCAGCTGGGGGTGGCCCCCTTCCGCGCGAGACGCCTGGTCATGAGGGTGATAACGGCCCAGGTGATCAGGGTCTCAGTACTGGATGCCGTTCGTAGTCCCGGGCATGGCAGCATGCGTGCATCATCCACGCGAGCGACCTCTCGACGACCCAGCGGCGGGGCAGCACGACGAAGCCAGAGGCGTCCTTGGGGCGGCTGACCGGCTTGACGGTCAGGTTGTCACCGGCCCCGTCGAACGGCCGGTCAGCTCGGCGAGTTCACGGCGGGCCTCCGCTTGGTCGTCGAGTACGACGGCGACGATCCCGATCCGCACGAGCAGTGGCGCGACCTGGCGTCCGCGCCGATCGCCGACGACGAGTACCGCGTGGTCACCCCCGCCGACTGGTCACCGTCGCCCCGCTCGGTCAGGGACCTCGCCGACCGCCCCTGGGTGACCGCCCCGCCCGCACGGCGTGCGGCCGTGCCCTCGCGCGCATCTCCGCGCAGTACGCCTACCCCCCGAGCCGCGCCCACACCGCTCGGGAGTTCCCCACCGCACTGTCCCTGGTCCGAGCGGGCCTCGGCGCGGCCGTGGTCCCCACCCTCGCCCTCACCGGCGCCCCACCCGAAACCGTGGCCCTGCCCCGCGGTCCCCGCGGCGGGCCATACCGCCGCATCGCGGCCGTATGGCCCGCTTCCCCGTCCGGCCCACAACCCCGAACCGCGGCCGTGGCTCAGGCCCGCCGCCAGTCGGCCGAGAACCTGGGGCTCACGCCTGCGCCTTGAGGGAAACGGGCGTGACGTGCGTGACTTGGAGGCCGCGCCGGCGGCGAGGATACCGATGGGCTCATCGCGCACCTCCCAGCCGTGGCAGTACGGGCAGTGCACCAGTCGGAGCAGATGTGGTGCCTGCCGGTGGCCACCGACGCGATCGTTACCTGGAGCACCGAGTTTCACGGCCTGGCGGTGACCCCGCTGCGTCGTGCCGGCTGGCCCATCGACGATGAGCTGCTGGCCTCTGGCCCAGCCACCACGCCAACGTCCACTTTTACGGAACCCACTCGGAGGACATCGACGGCGTTGGCCAAGCTGGACCCGACGGCTACCGGCCGCTGCGGCCACCCAGGGCCGCCCGCGGCTGATCTGCGCTGTGGCTGCTCGCCTTACAGGCATGGCCAGCGAACTGCACGATGCCTGCACCGGCCGACTGCGTTCGTTCCTCAACAACGCACGCACCAGCATCGGACCCGGCTCCTTCGTCGTCCGCGGCCGCCGCGGTGGCGGCGATTCCCCGACCAAGCCGCGGCGCCGGTGGCCCGCCTCGCCAACCGCGTCGTGCGCCCTGAACCCGCCCAGGGTCCGCTGCAGCTGCACCGCCTCGGCCGCAAGACCGGGATCGCGTGCAGCCGGTGCGGCACCCGCAGCCAGACCACGGTAGTCGCCACAGTTGCGGGCCCAGACGACCTCGTTCTCGCGCTCGTATTCGAGGAACTCCACTCACGCTGCAGCGGCGGCGATGTCCAGACTTTTCATCCGCGCCCTGTTGGTCATCATCTTGGCGAGCAGCCGGCCGGCGATCGGCAGCCGGGCGAGGCGGATCATCATGGACCGAAGCAGCAACTCGGCGCGGTTGCCTGGGGTGAAGAAACTGCGCTGGCTCACACCGCTGCCGAGGTGGTGGTCGATGAACGGGCGCAGGTGGTCCTCCCAGTCCTGCAGCGCTCGTGGCACGTCGTGCGGGTGGCGTTCCAGCATGGTGCCGAGCAGGTCCGCCCCGGCCAGGCCGGTGGATGCCCCCATGGCGGAGTAGACGGTCAGGCACCACGCGGCGTCGCCGACGAGCACGACTCGGCCGCGGTGCCAGTGGTCGAGGTGCACCTGCTCGGCGGAGTCGAACAGGTGGTCCGGGGCCTTCTCGAACTGGTCGAGCAGCCAACCGAGCGTGGAGCCGGTGGGCTCGGGGCCGTAGGCGGCGCGCAGCGAGTCGATGGCCGGCCGGGTGAACTCGGCGTCCACGTCGTCGGTGCGGTAGGAGAACAGCACCGTCGGCGGACGGTCGGCGAACGAGAACACCCACACCGATCGGCCCGCCTCGGCCATGATCAGCCCGTCCTGTGGGCGGTAGCCGGGTACCGGCTCGGGCAGGCCGTACACGGCGATCATGTAGTTCAGCCGACGGATCGGGCTCTGCTCGGGCTCGAACGCAAGCCGGCGCACCGTCGAGCGCAGTCCGTCTGCCCCGACCACCAGGTCGAACTGTTCGACGGTCGTCGTCTCCGTCGTCAGGTCGCGGATCTCGACGTCCACCCCGTCGAGGTACTGGTCCAGCGCGATCGGCACGGTCGAGTACCGGATCTCGACCTCGTCGGGTAGGGCGGTGAAGGCCGCGTCTTCGATGTCGCCCCGCATCACCATTCGAGACCCGCCGAACACATCGGCGTAGCCCAGACCGCGGCGGCGCCGGCCCGTGCGGTCGACGTCGTAGCTCACGCTTTCCGGAGCGAAGCGATTCGGCACCGCATCGGCGATGCCCAGCCGTTCGGCGGCGGCGAGCCCGGTCCCGAACAGGGCGATGAAGTATCCGCCGCGGCGCCGCTCGGGGGCCTTCTCCAGCACCACCACGTCCCAGCCCGCGCGATGCAGTCGCAGCGCGGAGGCGGTCCCGCTGATCCCGAGGCCGACCACCAGGGCCCGCTGTCGCGATGTCGTGTTCTTGTCCATGGGACTGCGCTCCGTCATTGTCGTGTCCTTCATCTGGTTGGGGTGGGTCGGCCGTTCAGGAAGCCGAGGATGTGGAGTCGTCGAGGCGGGCGAAGACGTCGAGGAGTGTGGCGTTGACCTCGGCGGGACGCTCCTGCTTGCTTGCTGGGCATGGCTGAAACCGTCTGGAAACTGATCGATTTCCAGAGGGAAAGCAGGTCGGTTTCCTCGCCGACGAAGGTGAGGCGAGCAGTGACGGGCTGAGATCTCATGGCTTCAAGATCATCCTGTGGCCCCTTGTGGGCTTACCTCGGTGATCCCCTGGAGGGCCGCGTCGGTGTCCGCGGTGGCCGGCATCCTGTTGATTTCGGTGCCGGCCGCTGCGGAGGCCCCGACCTGGGCGACCAGATCGGTGGCATTGCCGGCCACCCACACACCCGCGGAGCCGGCCGTTCGGCCTTCAGGTGCGCGCGGACGTCTGCAGGAACAGCTCAAGGAGTGCCAGCAGCGTCTCGGGCGCGTCCTCGGTCGGGAAGTGGCCGGCGCCCGGAATCTCGACCACGGGTGCTTCGGGGTAGCTGAGCCGGAACGACGGGATCACGTACTCGGGCAGCAGTGCGGTGTCCCGCATCCCGACCGCCAGCATCGCCGGCACGGCGCGCAGCGCGGCGACGGCTTCCATGGGCGGCGGGCCGGGCGGGGGGCCCTGCGGGCCCTCCAGGACCTGCCGGGGGAAGGCGATGACACCGCGGCTCTCCGCCGGGGTCGGGAAGGGGCTGGAGTACGCGCGGATCCAGGTCGGCGTGGCGATCTCGGGCCGGGCGACGTGCTGCAGGTCGATCATCAGGTGGGCGATGGTGTGACCCGCGTTTCCGAGGATCTGCTCGAACGAACCGTCCGAGAGCGCCGAATGGGCCCACTGGAACCAACGGCTCTCGGCGCCGTTGGCCTTCATGAGAGGGGCGATGTCGTCTGCGAGGGGCAGCACGGTGTTCGTGGCGAAGATCCGGGAGATCCGGTCGGGGTGACGCAGCGCGAACCCGGTGCCGATGGGGCCGCCCCAGTCACGGAGCACCAGGGTGATGTCGGTGAGGTCGAGCGTGTCGACGAGCAGCGATTCGAGATTGAGGATGTGTTCGCTCGCGTCGTACGTGCGGTCCTGCGGTGTCTCGCTCTTGCCGAAGCCCATGTGGTCGGGGACGACCACGCGATGGTGACGCGACAGCGGCTCGATCAGGTGGCGCCACTCGTAGCCCCACGTGGGCTCGCCATGCAGCATGACGATCGTCTGACCGGGCCGTTCGGGGCCCTCGTCGACATAGTGCTGGCGGAAGCCGGCCGCCTCGGTGAAGCGGGCGGGATACGGCCACGTGCCGTCGAACGTCTCTTCAGCAGCAATCACGGGATATCGCGCCTTCCGGTGCGGTGTTGTCCGTACTGACCGCGGTCATGAGGTCCTCCGAAGTATTGGTTCTGAAGCAGCCTTCATCGGCTGGCTCGTTCTCGCGCCGAGCTGCGTGCTACGCCCCGAACGTCATGAGTTCAACCTCCGAGCCGCCTTCGCGGCGTCGCGGTCCTGCATGCCCGGACCAAGCCTGTCCGATGAGCTCAGCACGGTTGTTTACTGAACAGTCCGAAACCTAAATGGTTCTGTACTGGGTTGTCAAATACGGTGGGTCGGCTTTACCTTCGATGCATGGCGAGACCACGAAGCTTCGACCCCGACCACGTCCTGCATGCCGCCGAGCGGCAGTTCCGCACCTCGGGCTACAACGGCACGAGCGTCGACGACATCAGCGCCGCCACCGGCCTGGGCCGCGGCAGCCTCTATGCCGCGTTCGACGGCAAGCACGGCGTGCTGCTGCAGGCGATGGGCGGCTACTTCGCCCGGCTGGGGCAGGGTCCGCCGAAGGCGCTCGCCGGACCCGACGAGGGCGCCCTGGAGCGACTGCACGCCTACTTGCTCCGCGCCGTCCACGGGGTGCCACTCGCCGCCGACGTACCCCCCGCCCCCGACCGGGCGGCGTCGGCCTGCTTCGCCGCCAAGATGGCCCTGGAGCTCGGCACCTCCGACCCCGAGGTCAAACGCCTGGCCAACGAGTGCTTCTCCGTGGTCGCGACGGCGGTGGCCGAGTGTGTGCGAGCGGCGCAGCGCAACGGCGACATCGACCCCGACGCGGATCCCGACGACCTTGCCTACCTACTGCTGACCATCATCCGCGGGAGCGATGTCGTCGGCGCGTACGGCCACAGCCCCGACCGCCTGACCTCGATCGCGGAGAGCGCGTTCGCCCTGCTGCCCCGCCCACGCCACCCCTGACAAGGGCACGGCCGGCCTCGATGCACCGGCATCCGATGCGGCCGGCCCACCTCGACGCCGCGGAGACACGGCCCGCAGGTTCACGCGCCGCCGGGCGGTCGCCTGGGCGGCTGGCCGAAGAACTGCGCCCGTATCCAGGCGAGTTGCTCCACCGCATGCGCGGTGTCGCCGGGCTTGAACTGCACGGTCAGTCGCCGAACGCCACGCCGCCAGCGGACAGCGGCACTTCGGCCGCCGCTCCGCCAACTCGGGCCGCGTGTGCACGAATTCGTGCCAGCGCTCCGCCTCGGTGCCCTCGTAGAGCTGGGTGCCGCCCCCGCGGTGCGGGCAGCGGTACGGACTCCCGCTGGGCGTCGACGAGTCGGCGACTGGCCCGATCGTCTCCATCCTGCGCGAGCGTCAGCCTGACGTCCTGCTCACCCACGTGGCGAACGCCCCCGTACAACCGGGACCACAACCAGGCACAGGCGACCACCCTGCTGACGCGCAGGATCGCCCCGACCCACGGCCACCACCGCGCACCCGGCCGCTCGTCGCCGCCCAGGGGTTCCAGTTCGAGCCGTGCCGGCCACAGGTCTGCGAGGTTCACCCCCGACCTGCTGCTGGACATCACACCCGTGTTCGACGTCGAGACCAAGGCGATGGGCTGCATGACCGCGCAGGGCCACATGGTCCGTCCGAGCTGACGGCAATGGGCCCAACTGCCTGTTCGCCAGGGGTCTCGGCGCAGGGCACGGTGAAGGCCGGCCCCGGCCCGGTGACCGCGCCCGCCGTGGTCGCCGGCACCACCGTCCGACGCGGTGACGTGATCGTGGCCGACGACGACGGAGTGCTGTGCGTTCCCCTGCTGCGCCGCTCGCACACACTCGGCCACCGCCGTCGCGACCACGGAGAAAGGTAAAGCCGACCCGCCGTACTTGACAACTCAGTACAGAACTGCCTAGATTTCTGACTGTTCAGTACACAACCGTCCTGAGCTTGCCGGACAGGCTTGGTCCGGGCTTGCGGGACCGGTGCGGACCGTGTCGACCTGAGCGCAGGCGACCCCGCGCAGCGCACGACAAAGTCATGGCCACAACCGAAGGAACCAACATGCAGACAGCTCCCCCAGTGGCCCTCGTGACGGGCGCCTCCTCCGGGATCGGGCGGGCGGCAGCGCTCGCCCTCGTGGGCGCCGGCTTCGCGGTGGTCGGCACGAGCCGCAACGCGGCGAACGCCGAGCCGCTCGCCGGGGTGACGTTCCTCGATCTCGACGTGGCCAGCGACGAGTCGGTCCGCTCCCTGGTCGAGGAGGTGATCGAGCGGTTCGGCCGGATCGACGTCCTGGTCAACAACGCAGGCGCGGGCGCGGTCGGCGCCGGCGAGGAGAGCTCGATCAACCAGGCCAAGGAGGTCTTCGACATCAACGTCTTCGGCCTGATTCGGATGACAAACGCAGTGATGCCCCACATGCGCGCCCAGGGCAGTGGCCGCGTGGTCAACGTCTCCTCGGTACTCGGTCTGATCCCAGCCCCCTTCATGGCCGTCTACGCCGCCACCAAGCATGCGATCGAGGGCTACTCCGAGTCCGTCGACCACGAGCTTCGCGAGCATGGCGTCCGGATGCTGCTGATCGAGCCGGCGTACACAAGCACGGGTTTCGAGGCGAGCAGCATGGCACCCGACTCGCCCCTGCCGATCTACGCCGCACAGCGGGAGGTCTCCCGAGACGTGCTGGCCACGGCCTTGCGCAACGCCGACGACCCGGACGTTGTCGCGAAGGTGATCGTCGCGGCCTCCACCGATTCCAAGCCCAAGCTCCGGTACACCGCCGGCTCGATGGCCCAACGCGTCAGCGTGCTGCGCCGGATCGTGCCCTCGCGCGCCTTCGACAGACAAATCCGCAAGCTCAACCGACTGGCCGGCTGACCCCGCAGTACACCCGGGGCCCGAGGAGACGCACATGTCCCAAACCAGAGACACCGAAGCCGGCATCAGCATCTCTCGTCCGACCGCCCTTGAAGAAGGCTGACGCACATGGAGTTCGAACACGTCACCTTCGACCTGCCCCACGGCACCTTTCACGCGCTGCAGGGTGGTGATCCCGATGGTCAACCGACGCTCGTCCTGCACGGCTTCCCGGACCATCCGCCGACCGCGAAGCCCTTCCTCGCCGAGCTCGGCCGCCGCGGACGTCACGTCGTCGCACCCTGGCTTCGCGGTTACGCGCCGTCCCCGACCGCGGGGCCGTTCGACTTCGCATCCCTCACCAGCGACGTGCTCGCGCTGATCGACCGCTGGTCTCCGGGGCGAGCCGTGGAGTTGGTCGGCCACGACTGGGGCGCCCTGATCACATACGATGCCTGTGTCACCGCGCCGGAGCGGATCGAACGCGCGGTCACGCTCGCAGTCCCCCACCCACTCACGTTCCTGAGCCGGCCGCGCCTCGCTCAGCTACGCCGGAGCTGGTACATGGGGCTCTTTCAACTGCCGGGAAGCGGCTGGATGGCCACCGCCCGTGATCTCGCCCTCATCGACCGCCTCTGGCATCAGTGGTCGCCCAGCCTCTCGCTCGATCCAGCTCTCCAGGCGGACCTGCACGAGCACCTGCGGGCGAGCATGCCCGCGCCCATAAAGTACTACCGGGCGATGCTGCGACCCGGCATGCTTGGGGCGACGCGCCGCCTGTCTCAGCCGATCGCGATACCCCTGCTGCAGCTCCACGGTGCCGACGACGGCTGCATCCTCCCCCCGCAGGTCGACGACCGACATCGGTTCGCCGCCCCGCACGCGCTGGAGGTCGTCCCCGACGTCAGTCACTTCCTGCACATCGAGGCCCCCGAGGCGATCGCGGAGCGGATCGCGGCATGGGCCGAGTAGCGGATCACTCGACCCTCGCGGCGAGACCACCGGGATGGGCGGCGCGGGGTCGACCGGCAGGCCGAGGTCGACCGGCTGCCGGCCCTCGGGGCGCGGCACGCGGACATCGGCCAGGGAGAGCAGTCCTGGACCACACTGGTGGACCCGGAGGGCAGCGAGTTCTGCGTGCTCGGCTCGCGGCGGAGCTGACCGGAGCGAAGCAGGGCGATCGAACATACGATGGCTGAAAGGCGGCGCGGCACCGAGCCGGCGCCGACCGGTGATCCGATCACTCGAGGTGGGAGACGTATGGCACAGGCCGCGGACGCTGCGCGGACCGTCATCATGACCGTGGACGACGATCCCGGGGTGTCCCGGGCCGTCGCCCGTGACCTGCGACGGCGCTACGGCGAGTCGTACCGGATCGTGCGCGCGGAGTCCGGCGAGTCCGCGCTGGACGTGCTGCGGGAGCTGAAGCTGCGCGGTGATCTGGTCGCGGTAATCCTGGCCGACTACCGGATGCCCCAGATGAACGGCATCGAGTTCCTCGAACAGGCCCTGGACGTCTATCCGGGCGCCCGGCGCGTGCTGCTGACCGCGTACGCGGACACGAACGCGGCGATCGACGCGATCAACGTCGTCGACCTCGACCACTACCTCCTCAAGCCGTGGGACCCGCCGGAGGAGAAGCTCTACCCGGTGCTCGACGACCTGCTGGAGGCGTGGCGGTGCAGTGACTTCCGGCCGGTGCCGAGCACCAAGGTCGTCGGTCACCGGTGGTCGGCCCGCTCGTCGGACGTACGGGAGTTCCTGGCCCGCAACCAGGTGCCGTACCGCTGGTACTCCACCGAGGAGCCCGAGGGGCAGCGGCTGCTCGCGGCCTGCGGGCAGGACGGACAGCGGCTGCCGGTGGTGATCACGGCGGACGGTACGGCGCTCGTCGAGCCGGAGGTGCCCGAACTGGCGGCGCACGTGGGGCTGGCGACGACACCCACGGCCGACTTCTACGACCTGGTCGTCATCGGCGGCGGGCCGGCCGGGCTGGGCGCGGCCGTGTACGGGGCCTCGGAGGGCCTGCGTACGGTGCTCGTGGAGCGGTCGGCGACCGGCGGGCAGGCCGGACAGAGTTCGCGGATCGAGAACTACCTGGGCTTCCCGGACGGGGTGTCCGGCGGCCAGCTCACCGACCGGGCACGACGCCAGGCCACGAAGTTCGGCGCCGAGATCCTCTCCGCGCGGGAGGTGACCGGTCTGGAGAGCAGCGGGGCGGCGCGGCTCGTACGGTTCGCGGACGGGTCGGCGATCGCGGCGCACAGCGTGATCCTGGCGACCGGTGTGTCGTACCGGCAGCTGGAGGCGCCGGGTGCCGACGAGCTGTCGGGCCGCGGGGTGTTCTACGGGTCCGCGCTCACCGAGGCCGCCGCCTGCCAGGGCCACGACGTGTACATCGTCGGCGGCGCCAACTCGGCCGGGCAGGCGGCGATGTACCTGTCCAGGGGCGCCAAGTCGGTCACCCTGCTGGTGCGCGGAGCGGACCTCACCGCGTCGATGTCGCACTATCTGATCCAGCAGATCGCCGAGTCGCCGAACATCTCGGTGCGGGCCCACACGGTCGTCGAGGCCGCGCACGGCGACGGCCACCTGGAACAGCTGACGTTGCGCGACACGACGAGCGGGGAGACCGAACTGGTCGACGCGCAGTGGCTGTTCGTGTTCATCGGCGCGGCCCCGCTGACCGACTGGCTGGAGGGTACGGTGTTGCGGGACGAGCGCGGGTTCATCCTCGCCGGACCCGATCTGACCGCCGACGGGCGGCCACCGGCCAACTGGGAACTGGACCGGCCGCCGTACCACCTGGAGACCAACATCCCCGGCGTGTTCGTCGCCGGGGACGCGCGCGCGGAGTCCGCGAAGCGGGTCGCGTCCGCCGTCGGAGAGGGAGCCATGGCCGTGATGCTCGTACACCGGTATCTGGAGCAGTCGTGAACGGGCGGCTGATGCCGTGCAGCGCGGCGGAGATCAGCTCGCTGTTCCTCTTCGAGAAGCTCAGCGCCGAGCAGATCGGCAGGCTGTGCAGCGAGGGACGGGTCGAACTGTTCGACCCCGGGCCGGTGTTCGCCGAAGGTGACCCGGCGACCTGCTTCTACGTGATGATCGAGGGCACGGTCGTCATGTCGCGCCGGGTGGGCAGCGACGACATCGAGGTGAGCCGCACGTCCCAGCCAGGGGTGTACGCGGGGGCCGTGATGGCGTACCTCGGGGACGGGAAACCGCAGCGGTACATGAACTCGGTGCGGGTGTCGGAGCCGACGCGGTTCTTCGTCCTGCCCGCCGAATCGTTCGCGAACTTCATCCACGAGTGGTTTCCGATGGCGATCCATCTCCTGGAGGGGCTCGTCCTCGGTTCGCAGACCTTTCAGCGGGCCGTCGGGCAGCGCGAACGGCTGCTGGCGCTGGGCTCGTTGTCCGCGGGTCTCACCCATGAGCTCAACAACCCGGCCGCGGCGGCCGTACGGGCCACCTCGTCGCTCAGGGACCGGGTCGCGCACATGCGCAACAAGCTCGGCGTCATCGCCTCGGGCCCCTACCACGGCGACGCCCTGAAGGCCCTGGTCGACCTCCAGGAGCGTACGGCCGAGCGGGTCTCCAAGGCGCCGGCGCTGAGCCCGCTCGAAGCGTCCGACCGGGAGGACGAACTCGCCGACTGGCTCGACGACCACGGTGTCCAGAACGGCTGGCAGATCGCGCCGACCTTCGTGCAGGGCGGTCTCGACATCGACTGGCTGGAGCAGATCGCGGCGGCCGTCGACGAGCAGGAAATCCTGCAGAGTGCCATCGGGTGGCTCAACTACACGGTCGAGACCGAGCTGTTGATGTCCGAGATCGAGGACTCCACCACCCGTATCTCGCACCTCGTCGACGCCGCCAAGCAGTACTCGCAGCTGGACCGCGCCCCCTACCAGGTCGCCGATGTGCACGAACTCCTCGACAGCACGCTGCTGATGCTGTCGGGCAAGATCGGTCCACAGGTCAAGGTCGTGAAGGAGTACGACCGTTCGGTGCCGAGGATTCCGGCCTACCCGGCCGAACTGAACCAGGTGTGGACCAACCTGATCGACAACGCGGTCTCCGCCATCAAGTGCGAGGACGGCGAAGGGACGTTGACCGTACGCACCGCTCTGGTGCACGACCGGCTGCTGGTGGAGTTCCGCGACACGGGCCCGGGAGTGCCCGCCGAGATCCGCGGCCGGATCTTCGACCCGTTCTTCACCACCAAGCCGGTGGGCGAGGGCACGGGGCTGGGGCTCGACATCTCCTGGCGGATCGTCGTCAACAAGCACCACGGTGACCTGAAAGTCGAGTCCGTACCCGGCGACACCCGCTTCCAGGTGCTGCTTCCCCTCACCGCCACCGACCCCGACACCGACCCCGATACCGTCCCCGACCCGGCCCAGGAGTCCTCATGACCAAGGACACCGGAATCGACCCCAGCGTCCCGCCCAGCGGTGCCGGATGCGTCGAGTGCGACGCCGACGGCGGCTGGTGGTTCCATCTGCGGCGCTGCGCCCAGTGCGGTCACATCGGCTGCTGCGACGACTCACCCGCCAAGCACGCCACCGGCCACTTCCGGGACACCGGCCATCCGGTGATCCGCAGTTACGAGCCGGGCGAGGCCTGGTTCTGGAACTTCGAGACGTCCGAGCTGTACGATTCCGGCCCGGCCCTGGCTCCCCCGGCCGCCCACCCTGCCGACCAGCCCACGCCGGGACCGGCGGGGCGCGTGCCGTCGAACTGGGCGGACACGCTGCGCTGAGCCTGGCCCGACCAGGGCTGTCAGTGGTGGATGTCAGGATTCATCTGTGCCGCAGAACCTGTTCGGCACTCCACTCATCGGCCGCGACGACGAGCTGACCCGTCTCGCCGGTGTGCTGGGCTGGCCCCGTGTCCGCGAGGCCCGTGCCGTGCTCATCGCCGGGGACGCCGGGGTGTGCAAGACGTGGGTACTGTCGGAGGCCGAGCTCGGCTACACCGGCAGGGGCTGGCTGCGCTGCGAGACTGACAAGATCCTCGGAGTGTGGAACCCGGCCCTCACGCCGCTCACCCACGCCGCGGCGGGCCTGGACATCCCCGACGACGTCGGCATGAAACCCGCGCACTACGCCGTCCACATCGAAGCCCGCCGGACGGACAACTCCGGCCGCATCCTGCTCCGCATGGGCCCGTACACCCAGACCTGGCTCGCCTCCCACGACGTGAAACGCCTCAACACCCTGCTGGAGGGCAGGGCGGCCACCGCCATGCCCGGGTACACGGTCACCGCGAAGGACACGGTAGAGACTGCTGCTGAGCCAAACATGCGAAGGGCGCACCCAGCGATCACGGTGTGAAGCAGAGCGGCACGACCGGCACGCAGCCGAGGCACGTGTCGAAGCCTGCCCGAGGACGTCTGAAAAAATTCGCGTACGGTCTGTCGAATTCGCGCCGCCTGTCCGACGTAGAGGCGTACCGACCAGACGCACAGCCAAGGAGACCCATCATGGCCCAGTACGCGATCCTCATCTTCGACAACGCCTCGGCCGACGACTACACACCCGAGCAGCAGGCGGCGAGCAAGCGGCACGCCGACGACCTCATCGACTCCGGCGCCATGATCACGGCGTACGCGCTGCAGTCCGCCGACACCGCCACCTCGCTGCGCGGCGACGTAGTCACCGACGGCCCCTTCATCGACTCCAAGGAAGTCATCGCCGGCATCTGCATCATCGAGGCCCCCGACCTGGACGCCGCCCTGGAGCTGGCGCGCCGTAACCCCGCCGTCCAGTGGGGCCGCGGCGGTGTCGAGGTGCGGCCCGTCGCGGGCGGCATCACGCCCATCGCCCGATGACGGCCGCGACGGACGCAGGACAGGCGGTCGCCGACGCGCACCGGCGCGAGTGGGCCTTCGTGCTTGCCGCGACGGTGCGCGTCGCCCGTGACCTGGACCTGGCCGAGGAGTGCGTACAGGAGGCGTACGCCGCGGCGCTGTCGGCCTGGGAACGCGACGGGATCCCGGGCAACCCCGCGGCGTGGCTCACCACCGCGGCCAAGCGCCGGGCGATGGACGCGATTCGCCGCGAATCGACGTTCCGCTCGAAGCTGCCGCTGCTGGTGGAGCCCGAAGAGACCGTAGACGAACTCGCCTTGGACGAGCTGTACGAACAGGATGAGGGGCAGGCCGTGGACCCGGAGGATGTCGTACCCGACGAACGGCTGCGACTCATCTTCACCTGCTGCCATCCCGCACTCGCGCATGAAGCGCAACTCGCGCTCACGCTGCGGTTGGTGTGCGGGCTGCCGACAGCGGACGTCGCTCGGGCGCTGTTGGTGTCGGAACAGACGATGGCTGCCCGGATCACCCGGGCGAAGAAGAAGATCTCCGCCGCCCGCATCCCTTATCGGGTGCCGCGCCCGGCGGAACTGCCGGACCGGCTGACGGCCGTGCTCAGCGTGCTCCACCTGCTGTTCACCGCCGGGCACACGGCTCCCTCGGGCCCTGCTCTCATGCGCACCGACCTGGCCGACCGCGCGCTGCACCTGGCCCGCACACTGCGGGACCTCATGCTCGACGAGCCCGAGGTCCGCGGGCTGCTGGCGCTGCTCCTGGTCACCGACGCCCGGCGCGCCACCCGGACCGGCGCCGACGGTCGGCTGCTGCGGCTCCAGGAGCAGGACCGCTCTCTGTGGGACCGCGCCGCGCTGGCCGAGGCGCACGAGTTGATCGTGGCCGGGCTGCGCGGCGGCCGCGCAGGGCGCTATCTGCTGCAGGCGGCGATCGCCTCGCTGTACGCCGAGGCGCCGACGTACGAGGAGACGGACTGGCCACAGATCGTGACACTCTACGACAGGCTTCTGTCGCTGTGGCCCTCACCGGTAGTCGCGCTGAACCGGACCGTACCGGTGTCGATGGCCCAAGGAGCGGCGGTCGCGCTGGCGCAGGTCGAGGCGCTGGAGCAGGACGGCCGACTCTCCCGGTACCAGTACCTGCCGGCGATCAAGGCGGACCTGCTGCAACGCCTCGGCCGTACGAACGAGGCGGCGGCCGCGTTCCGGCAGGCGCTGGAGCTGACCGGCAACGAGGCTGAACGGGAGTTCCTCACCGCGCGCCTCACCGATCAGGAGACCAGCCCCGCGTAAGGGATCAGGTACTCCGCAGCAGGCGGCCGGGCTGGCTTCGTTGTGCTGAACGGACTGGTGCTCACGGAAGGGGCCTCGATGGCGAACCTGGTCTACAAGCGGGTCTCGACCGACCAGCAATCGACCGATCGGCAGAACCTCGTCCTCGCCGAGGCCCAGATCGAGGACCCGGTCACCTTCGAGGAGCAGGCCGGCACCTCCAGCCGCCTCCACCCGCTCCAGCGGCCGCAGTTCGACGAACTGCTGGCGTACGCGAGGTCGGGCGACACCGTGCACATCTCCGAGATGTTCCGCCTTGTCCGCGGCACCGGGCACATCCTCGACGTGCGCGACGTCCTTCACCGCGACCAGGTCGCGCTGCGCATCCACGACGGCGCGTTCTCCGCCATGGACCTGACCGCCCGCCACCCGCGCACCGGAGAACTGCTGTCCACGGTGAAGTTCATGGTGCAGACCCTCGCCGCCGCCGGCGAACTCCAGCGCGACCTCCAGCGCGAGCTCACCTACGACGGATTGCGGGCCGCCGAGGCCAAGGGCAGCAAGGGCGGCCGACGCCCGGCCATCCCCGCCGAGAAGACCGACACCGTACGGACGGCCTACCTCGAGGGCCGGTCCATCGCCGCCCTGGCCCGCGAGCACGACGTCAGCCGCGGCGCCATCCGCACGGCCGTCGCCGACCTCATGCCCGAGCACACCACGGCCGACCCCGAGGACACCGCCGCCCCGGAGCTGCCGGTCACCCTCGACATGCCGGGCAGGGTCGCCGACTTCCTCCGCACCACCGAGCTGGACGACGCCGAGCGGGCCGCGCTCGACCGCGGCCAGGCCGTACGGTGCGGCCAGGGCTACACCCTGCGCGTGAGCGCCGTGCCCGCGGTCCACCGCCAGCTCCTCGCCCAATGGCGACCCCTTGACGGCACCCCAGCGGTCCCAGCACAGCGCAAGGCCCGCCGCGAGTACGAGAACCGCGTCAACGCCCTGGACAGCGGCAGCTGAAGGGGAGCGGGGAGTGCCCGCAGGCCAGGGGCCACTCCGTTGTTTATTCGGCGAGTATTACTGGGACCCCTGATTCTCAGCGCCAGTCGATGAGCACAGCAGTGTCACCGAGCGTGGAGAACTCCCCAGCCCGTTCGACCTTTTTGGGTGTGGAGCCCGGCTTGGTGTCGCAAAGGTAGTAGTCGTTCGCGGCCCCCTTCACCGAGCGGAACGCGAATTTCTGCCCGTCGGGGGAGATCAGCGCGTCGTAATTGACCAGCATTCGCTTTGCAGCCCGTTGAGCAGCCGGTCCGCCTTCTCCGGCCAGCCGCCGCTCCTGCCCGACGGGTCGGGCAGGCTCAGTTTCGGGTAGGCGGCGGCGTAGGCGGCGTGGTGCTCGGCGAGGTGGGCGACGCCCTCCTCGGTAATCTCAAAGCCGTCGTAGGTACCGCGCGAGCGGGCCGGCCCGCGCGGGATGAGCTCCTTGTCGATGGTGGGCGACCGCATCCAGTCCAGATGGCCCCTGCGGCCGCGGGAGGCGGTGTAGAGCTGGCCGAGGACTTCAGGGCCCGCTCTTTGAGCGGCACCGCCGTGCGTGAGGTGCGCGGCTCGGTCACCCACCGCATCAGAGCCCGGCCGGGCTTGGTCATGGCCACCTGGTGCATCATCCCGAACCGGGTGGGCCGCATGTCGGTGGTGATCAGGTCGTGGTCCACCAGGACCTTGATGGGGTCCAGCCAAGGTAACCCCCCAAGCCGCCACGGGATGATCTTGGTGAATCAGAGTGCTCGGCGGGGTCATGCTCGCCTCCCTGTACCGCCCAGGGGCCGCGGCCGCTGGGCGGTACAGGGTGACCGGGATGAGTTGAGGCTGGCGTCTGCCTCCGGAGTCTTTCGGGCGTTGTTCCTGAGGTTGGCGAAGGGCAGAGCTCCTCCGTGGAGTTCTTTTAATTCGTCGATCAGGTCCTGCTCGGCCTCACCCGGGTCGTCCTCGGTCCTCGGCCGCCAGGCGACGAGCAGTGCGTCCGAGGTGTCGGCGGTCACGGACGGGTCGCGGCCCTTGAGGTGCCCGGCAGGGCTGGTGGGGAGGAACGACGGGGGCGAGGTGTCCGTGCGGATCACCACGTAGATTCCGTGCCCGGTGGGGACGTTGCTGCCGGGCAGTTCACGGAACGGCACGAAGCCGCGGAAGCCACGTGCGGTCACGCTCCTTTACTGCGGCAGAGATGGAAGATTGGGGCGGGCATGACGATCGAACCGGTGACGGAACTCGGGAGCGGGGGCGCACTTCGGTTGCCGCGCGCCCGGGTGGTGCCCCTGTCTGCTCCGCCCGCTTCGTAAGCCGGATCTCACTGACGACATGGGGATGCATGTTCGCCGGCGAACCGGCGCCGACCGGACCCGCCCGCCGGGGCGCGAAGCCGCCCGTCTTCCCCGTCGCCGCGATCGACGACCCGGCGCTGCCCGAGATGCTGGCCGAACTGGCAGCGGCCCGGGCGGACGAGATGGACGCCGACACCGTCAACCGGGAGCTGTCCATCGCCCGCAAGGCGATCGGCTGGTGGCAGCGCCAGGGCTGGATCGTCGTCGATCCGACGATCGGCATCGAGCGCCGGCCTGCCCCGCCGGACCGCACCAAGGCCCTGGCCGAGAACCAGATCGCCGCCCTGTGGCGCCTGGACATCACCCTGCGAGAGAAGACGCAGTGGAAGATGCTCTACGAGTCCGCAGCCCGGGCCGACGAGGTGCTGTGCCTGAACGTGGAAAACCTGTACCCGCAGGACAAGCGCGGCAAGATCACCGCCAAGGGCGGGGCGACGGAGTGGATTCACCGGCAGTCCGGCACCGCCCAGCTGCTGCCCCGGCTCATCGCTGGACGCACCCGCGGGCCGCTGTTCCTCACCGGCCGCAAGGCCCCGGCCGGAACGCCGTCGCTGGACGTGTGCGAGGAGACCGGCCGGGCCCGCCTCTCCTACCGCCGGGCCGAGGAGATCTTCGAGTACGCCACGCGGCTGCTGGCCAACCCGCTCGCCTCACCCGAAGACATCGAGGACCTCGACGGCTGGACCCTGCACCGGCTGCGGCACTCCGCGCTCACCCACGACGCCGAGGGCGGCACCTCCACCCCGATGCTGCTGGCCCGCTCCCGCCACGCCTCCGTCCGCTCCCTGGAGCGCTACGCCCGCCCCGGCGTCGACGCAGTCGCCCGGCACGTCGCGCAGCAAGACCCCGCCGCCCGCCGACGGGGATGACTGGCAGGGCCCGGCCCAACTCCCGGATCACACCGAGCGGGCGATGCCCGGCGTAGCCGCAGCTCAGCGGTGCTGAGCAGTCTTCTGTGGGAAGACCTCACTGTTGCCCCGGCCCGGGCGACCCGTCAGGTCCACCCCGCCGCGCGCATCATGCTCACCAACGCGCGCTCGGCTGCCTGCTCCTCGTCCTGGTCCACCTCGACGCTCTCCCAGCCCTCGGCGTACCGCAGCACGTTGGACAGCGTCTCGCGGTCGGCGGCGCCACCCGGGCCCTCGAAGGGCGAGTGCAGGACCGTTGACAGCGCCTGCCGCACCCAGCGGGCGACGGTGGCCTCGTCCCCCTCGGGCATCCACGAGTAGTAGGGCACTCGCCCGATTTTGCCCAGCGTCTCCGTGAGTGCTTCGAACTCCGGGCCGGGACGCGGGCCGGCCGCGCGGTCGAGTGCGTCGGCGAACTCGGCGAGCAGCGCGAGGTCCGCTTCCGCCACCTCAATGGTGGTCAGGTGCACCACGTTCCCACCGTCTGGTCCGATCAGCAGCAGGACGTTGGGCGTGGGCGGGAGGATCTCCTCCACCATCCCGTCCGCGAACTCCTCCGTCCCCTCGGGCAGCGCGTCGCGGACCCGGTAGTACGCCTCTTCGACGTCCTCAATCGGCGCGCCCGGGATCGGCACCCCTCCGCTGTCCCGGTAACCCATCAGCACCCCCTCATGGTCCAAGACCATGTCCATTCGGAGCCTCAGGAGCAGGCCGGCCAGTTCGTACAGGCCGGGCAGGGCGTCCTGGACGAGGGGCAACAGCAAGGTGCGGGTGGGGGTGAGGCGCGGCGGCGACTGCTGGCCGCCAGCTCGGGCCCGGTCGTTCGCCCGCATCGCCTCGGTGTACCGCGTACCGGTGGCCCGGCTCTGCTCACGGATCTCCCGCATGCGCTTCCGCGACTTCCGGGGGCGGCTCGTAGGCATGTCTGACTCCATACAGCGGCGCACCCCACGCAGACGCCGCTCTGAAGGCAGGCAGGTTCAGGTGCACGATGCGTCGAAGGACGGCTTGGCCTACCAACGAGGACTCCTGCGTGGCGGAAGACCTCTTCAGCGGTCGGCGGTCGTGGCCGCCTGCCCCGGCAGCATACCGGCAACGGCTGCCGCGTCAGACCTTCAAGATCAACTCATGGCCCCTTTGACCCGTATCTCGGTCAGACCCCAGGTGGATTCGGTAACTCCGCGCGGAACTTGTCCGCGAGGCTCCGGCTGTAGAGGTCCGCCGAGCTTTCGATCACGAGGGCCCGTTTCGTCGGAGAGCAGACGTTCCGCTTCTCGCCGCGTGCCGCCACGATGTTCTCCTGGCCGGCGAAGTCGGCCTCGATGCGCGCCTCGGTGGAGTTGGAGGGGGCGGAAGGCCAGTAGTTCAGGCTCGCCGGGCCCTCCAGCATCTCGTCGGCGGTGGCCGTGGTCCCGACCGCCGGAATTCCGGCTCTGCCGAGCACCCGGAGCGCGGCCTTGGTCGAGTTCCGGCTCTGCGCGTACCCGAGGACACC
This sequence comes from Streptomyces sp. ME19-01-6, assembly GCF_033793745.1. Lineage (NCBI taxonomy): Bacteria > Bacillati > Actinomycetota > Actinomycetes > Kitasatosporales > Streptomycetaceae > Streptomyces > Streptomyces sp. ME19-01-6. The sequence continues at coordinate 20,591 of NZ_JARAXF010000046.1, forward strand.
GACGACCTTCTCGTAGTCCTCACGCCCCGCCGCGTCCTCGTCACGGGTCTCGTCGACCAGCCGCCGGGCCGCCTGTTCGGCGTCCTTGAAGTTCTCGCCCGTGGTGCGCACCTCCGTCGTCCCGTCGAACAGGGCGTCCGTCTCGTCCCGCGGTCTGCTGGACCCGAAGGCCACCACGGTCCGTACGGTCCGCCCTTGGCCGGCGCATTGTTCGGCGCGCTCGTTCCCGGTGTCGATCGCCTTGCGCGCTGCGTCGTACCAGGCCTTCGAGGTCATGCGGACGGCGTGGCACGGGCGGACTCGGCGACGGACCGGCTGCCGCCGAGACAGGAGCTATCCTCGGGGTCCGGCAGCGAGCCGGCCACGGTGAGGCCCGCGCCGACCAGGGCCAGCGCCGCGAGGGCCGCGACGATGGACGTGGCGGTCCGCCAGCTCAGCTCGAAGGTCCTCGGCGCCACCGGGCCCATGGGCAGCCCGGGGCCCGCGAGTGCGGCCTCGCTGAAGGTCACCAGGACCGGCGGGCCGTCCTTCTGGCCCAGTTGGAGCCCGGCCTGGGTGAAGTTGCTCTCCGGGGGGCCGCCCAGCTCGGCGAGGAGTGCGGGGGACGGCTGGCCGACGGCGATGACCAGCGGCCCCGGCTGCGCCGCGGTGTCCCGCATCCGGTGCAGCGCGCGCAGGAAGCGTTCGGCCGCACGGGCGCCCTGTGCCCCGGTCGGTGGCAACTCCACCAGGAGCACCAGCCGTGCGGTGCGCCGACGCCGCCTGGGCAGCACCCCGCCGACGGGCGGGGTGCGCAGGTCCTCCAGCAGGGCCCGCACCAGCAGCTCCTCCAGTTCCTGGAGGGCCTCTTCGTGGTGGGGGTTGGTCCTCAGCCGCACCGCCTGGACGGCGGCCACCTGATCCACCACCGCAAACAGCGTCCGGCCGCCCGCCGCCACCGGCAGGCCGGCCAGCCAGGCGCGCATCACCTTCCGCGATGTCCACCCGGACCACAGTCTCCGGGGAAGCTTCCGGGCGAACGACAGCCAGCCGACGCGCAGCAGCCAGCCCCGGATGCTGTCCGCCGGGGGTTCGCTCGCCGGAAGCCTCCCCAACAGGCCGCGGTGCTCGGCCTGTTGCCGATCGCAGGCGTGTTCCCGCAGCTCCCTGGCCCGCGCTCCTGGCCCGCGCTCCGGACGCTCCCTGAGGTAGGTCACCAGGCCTTGGACCACCTGGAAGTGCGGGAAGCGGTCGGGCACCATGTGCTGGGGCACCTGGAGACAGGTGCCCGCGCGCTCGGAGAGCAGCTCGGTGTCCGGGGCGGCGGTCAGGTGCGCGTACGGCACGAGCCTGCCGTTGTCGTCGATGGACCGGCGCAGCGCCTCCAGCACCCGGTGAACGGCGGCCTCGTACTGCCTGGCATCACCCGGGGTCCGCAGGATGAACAGCGGTGGCTTGGTCGCCAGGTTCTTACGATGCGCCGGCGCCACGGCGGTCAGGAACTCACGTACGAAGACTTCGGCTCTGGAATCATCCGGGAACCCGTCCGATCCACCGTACGGTAAGGGCATAAGGAGACACCCCCGGTTTCTCTGCGTCCGCCCGGCGAACCGTCACGGATGGTGATGAACCATGACCCTAGCGGCGGTCCCAAGTAGCGTGGCGGTGCGGGTCTCGATCGCCCTGCCGCCGTGGCGATCACGTGGCGATCACGTGGCGATCGAGACTCCGGGCGAAACGGTCAGCGCCCGCGGACCGGGGCGATGGACTCCAGGGTCGGCACCACCGGCTTGATGGTCCCGTCGGCCGCGAACTCCATGCGGTCGATGGTGGTCTCGCGGTGTGTGCCGTCGCCACCCGCCTTCCCGGGGCCGTTCACGGCGAACCGGTGGTAGGCGATGTACCAGTCGTCCGTACCGGGGACGTTCACCACCGAGTGGTGGCCCGTCCCCTTGATCCCGTACTCGGTGCGCTTGGAGAGGATCGTGCCCCGCTTGGTCCACGGGCCGAGAGGTGTCGTGCCGGTGGCGTAGGCGACGTGGTAGTCCTCGCTGCGGGTGTCGTCCTCGGACCACATGAGGTAGTACGTGCCCTTGCGCTTGACGACGAAGGAGCCCTCCCGGAAGTTGTCCGGGGTGAACTTCCGCACCTTCGAGGTGTCGAAGGACGTCATGTCGGCGTTCAGCGGCACCCCGTACGCCTGGCCGTTGCCCCAGTACAGATACGCCTGGCCGTCGTCGTCCGTGAACACCGCCGGGTCGATCATCTGGCCGGCGAACTGGCCCTTGGCCACCAGCGGTTCGCCCAGCGCGTCCTTGAAGGGGCCGCCGGGGGAGTCGGCGACCGCGACGCCGATCTGCTGTTCGGCGCAGAAGTAGAAGTAGTACTTGCCGTCGCGCTCGACCACCGCGGGCGCCCACGCGTTGTTGTCCGCCCAGCTCACATCGGGGCCGAGATCCAGGATGACTCCGTGGTTCTCCCAGTGGACCAGGTCTTTCGACGAGTACGCGGTGAACTTGGTCCCGCTCCAGCTTCGGAAGCCGTCGGTCGTCGGGTAGATCCAGTAGCGGCCGTCGAAGTACTGGATGTCCGGGTCGGCGTTCAGCCCGGGCAGCACCGGGCTGCGCATCGGCACGGCTTCGACGGTCCAGTCGCGGGTCGTCCCGTCGGCGGTCTTCAGCGTGTACGTCCGGGCCTTGCGGAAGTCCCGCCGGGTGCCGGAGGCCGGGCTGAGGGTGGCGCCGGCCGGGAGCGCGAAGCGGGGCGCGAGACGGCGGAGATCGGCTTTCGGGTCCATCGGCAGCACGACCTTGCCGCTCGCCTCGGTGACGACCGCGTACCCGTTCTGGCCCTTGGCCGTGACGTCGGCGAGCGAGGTGGAGGACGCCGGGTAGGCGCTCAGCAGCCGGTCGTACTCGGCCTGCGTCACCGGGAGCACGGTGCCGTGCCGGGGGCTGGCGGGCAACTGGTAGTTCTGCGACGGCGTCCACTTGCCCGAGCCGAGGTCGGTGGTCTCGAACGGGATGTAGCCGCGGCCGCCGAACTCGTCGATGAACAGATACCACTTGTCCTCGGTGTTCGACTTGAAGATCGTCGGCCCCTCGCCGCGGTCGATCGCGCCCTTGCCGATGCAGTCGGCGACGAAGTCGTACGAGGTGTCCGTCAGCGAGGTGGACTTCTCGGCCGTGATGAACTTCGAGCAGGGCGTACCGGAGGACGGGTCGCGCTCGTCCTTGGTGAACCGGTAGTACGTGCCCTTGTCCTTGATGACGGTGGAGTCGATGACCGAGTAGCCGGGGTCGTTCCACACCTTGGGCTCGCTGAAGCTGCGGAAGTCCTTCGTCGTCGCGTACAGCATCTTGTTGTACGTGTTGCCGGTGTGGTTCGGGTCGTCCTCGGCGTAGAGCTTCGAGGCCCAGAAGACGACGTACTCGCCGAGATCCTCGTCGTAGTACGCCTCGGGCGCCCAGGTGTTGCCCGCGGTGTCCGGTGAGACCTTGACGAGGCGCTGGTCGGTCCAGTGGACCAGGTCGGTCGACTCCCACACCATGATCGACTTGCTGCCGGTGCGCTGTACCTGGTCCCAGGTGCCGCTGGAGTTCTGGTACATCCGCAGGTCGGTGGCGATCAGATAGAACTTGTCGCCCTTGGGGGAGCGGATGACGAACGGGTCGCGCAACCCCTTCTCGCCGAGGCTGGAGGTGAGGACGGGCTTGCCGGCGTTCAGCTCGCGCCAGTGCAGCGGGTCGTTACCGCGGCTGAGGGCCATCCGTATCTGTTCGCCGTCGGCCGTGCCCTCACCGGTGAAGTAGGTGAAGAGATAGCCGGCGTACTTCTGTCTCGGCTGCGCCGCCGATGGCGCTTCGCCGCTCTGTGCGGGGCTGGGGGATGCGGCCAGGAGGCTCACCACCATCGTGAACAGGACGAGCAGCGGCAGGAGGAGGGTTCGGGCTGTACGGGACGCCATGAAACATCCTGTGGGAGTCTGATGGATTCTGTTGAAGTGCTGGCCTGAGTGTGGTCAGTCGACTCCCACGCGTCAATGGGTGCGGGCCGCTCACGGGAGCGAAAGTTTTCGACCGCGCTGTGGGTTTCGGTGGCACGGTCGGTTTCCTTGCCGGATGCCGCGGCCCGCCCGGGTGGCATGCCCGGCCGGACGCCGCACAGGCTGGAAACATGGCACAGGATCCACGACCGGACACCGGCCCGCGGGTCAGGGTCAACCAGGTCGGCTATCTGCCGTTCGGACCGAAACACGCGACCGTCGTGACCGACGCCACCGGATCGATCCCCTGGCAGGTGAACAACAGCGCCGGCGTCGCCGTGGCGGCCGGCGCCTCGACGCCGGCCGGGGTGGACCCATCCTCCGGACAGCAGGTGCACACCCTGGACTTCAGCGCGGTGACCGAGACCGGCACCGGATACACGCTGAGCGTCGACGGCCAGACCAGCTACCCGTTCGACATCTCCGCCACCGTCTACGACCAGCTGCGCTCCGACGCCCTGCACTTCTTCTACGTCCAGCGCAGCGGCATCCCCATCACCGACGCACTCGCGCCCGGGTACGGGCGGCCGGCCGGACACATCGGTGTCCATCCCAACAAAGGCGACACCAGCGTGCCCTGCCGGCCGGGTGCCGGCGACTACCAGCTGGACGTGAGCGGCGGCTGGTACGACGCCGGCGACGAGGGCAAATACGTGGTCAGCGGCGCCATCGCCACCTACCAACTCCTCAGCGAGTACGAGCGGACACTCACCGCACCCCGGGGGCGCCTGGGTCCGCCGGGCGACGGTGACCTGCGCGTTCCCGAGACCGGCGACGGGGTGCCGGACATCCTCGACGAGGCGCGCTGGGAGTTGGAGTTCCTGCTGCGCATGCAGGTGCCCGCCGGGCGGCCCCTCGCGGGAATGGCGCACCACAAAGTGCACGACGACAACTGGACCGGGCTGCCGCTGCCTCCGCACCAGGACCAGCAGCCGCGTCATCTGCACCCGCCGTCCACGGCGGCGACGCTCGACCTGGCCGCGGTCGCCGCGCAGGGCGCCCGGCTGTACGCGCCCTACGACCAGGGCTTCGCCCAGCGCTGCCGGACCGCCGCCCGCACCGCCTGGGCGGCCGCGCAGGCCCACCAGGACCTGTTCGCCGACAGGGCCGATGCGATCGGCGGTGGCCCGTACGACGACGCGGACGTCACCGACGAGTTCTTCTGGGCGGCCGCCGAACTGTTCGTCACCACCGGCGAGCAGACGTTCCTCGACGCGGTGCGGGCCTCCCCGTATGCCACCGGCGAGGCGTTCTTGCCGTCCGGGTTCGGCTGGCAGCAGGTCGCCGCGCTCGGCAGGCTCGACCTGGCGACCGTGCCCAGCCCGCTGCCGGACGCCGACCGGAACGCCGCCCGCGCCTCGGTGGTGGCCGCCGCTGACCGGTATCTCGCGACGGCACGCGGCCAGGCGTACGGGATGCCGCTCGGGGAAGGCGATTATGTCCAGGGCTCCAACAGCGTGGTGCTCAACAAGCTCGTCGTCATCGCGACCGCCTTCGATCTGACCGGTGACCAGCGGTACCGCGACGGGGTACTGGAAGGGCTGGACTACCTCTTCGGCCGCAACGCCCTCAACCAGTTCTATGTGACCGGGTACGGCGAACACCACTCCCACCGTCAGCACAGTCGCCTCTACGGCCACCAGATCGACCCTGCGTCGCCGCGGCCACCGGCCGGTTCGCTCGCGGGCGGCCCGAGCGTCGGCCTGGAGGACCCGAGGGCGAGCAGGCTGCTGATCGACCGCACGGTCGATCCGCCCCGGCGGCCCGCGCCGCAGTTCTGCTACCTCGACGACATCCGGTCGTGGTCGACCAACGAGGTCGCCATCAACTGGAACGCGGCGCTGTCGTGGGTCGTCTCGTTCGCCGCCGACCAGCCGGCGGCAGCCGCTTCACCACCCTGACCATCCTGTCGTTCGTCTGTTTGGCACTTCCTCCTTTCGTGTGACCTCCCCGGGTTAGGCCGCCGTGCCGGGGCCCGTCCCTCGGACACTGAACGGACAGGGGCGGGGCGAGGAGGGGGATGGGGACATGGCAGGCAATACCGTTCTGTTCGCGGTCCGGGAGCACCCCGGGGACGACACGGCCGGAGCCGAGCAGCTGCGCAGGATCCGTGATGAGCTCGAGGCCGGCGGCTTTGCGGTGCGGTGGGTCGGCACCGGCGCCGACGCCCAGACCGTGCTGCGCACCGAGGCCGGTCTGGCCGCCGCGCTGGTGGACTGGGGCCTCGACCCGCACAGCGGCGGGTGGGACGGCGAGCCGGGCGGCGCCGTGGTGCTGCGCCACATCGGCCGGCGGTTCCAGGACCTGCCGGTCTTCCTGAGCACGGCCGATGAGCACTTCGAGGACCTGCCGCTGTGGGTGTCGGAGACCGTGGTCGGCTATGTCTGGCCGGCCGAGGACACCGCCGCCTTCATCGCCGGACGGATCTCCAGCGCCGCCCGTGCCTACCGCGAGGCCCTTCTGCCGCCGTTCTTCAAAGCGCTGCGACGCTTCGACGACACGCATGAGTACTCCTGGCACACCCCCGCACACTCCGGCGGTGTCGCCTTTCTGAAGTCGCCGGTGGGCCGGTCCTTCCACGACTACTTCGGGGAGCGGCTGTTCCGAAGCGATCTGTCGATCTCGGTGGAAGCGCTCGGCTCCCTGTTCGAGCACACCGGGCCGATCGGCGAGGCGGAGCGGAACGCCGCCCGGGTCTTCGGCGCCGACCTCAGCTACTTCGTCCTCCACGGCGATTCCACCTGTGACCGCCTGGTCGGCCACTTCTGCGTCACCCGCGACGAGATTGCCCTGGTCGATCGCAACTGCCACAAGTCGGTGCTGCACGGTCTGGTCATCTCCGGCTCCCGGCCGGTCTATCTGATCCCCACGCGCAACGGCTACGGGCTGTCCGGGCCGCTGCCCCCGGGCGAGATCCGGGGGGAGACGGTGACCGCCCGTATCGCGGGAAACCCGCTGACGCGCGGGGCGCTCTCCCCTCAGGCCCAGTACGCGGTGTTCACCAACTCCACCTACGACGGCCTGTGCTACGACGCCGTCCAGGCCGCCCGAGGGCTCGCGGCCAGTACTCCCCGGGTCCACTTCGACGAGGCCTGGTTCGCCTATGCCCGTTTCCACCCGCTCTACGCCGGGCGCTACGGCATGTCGGTCGGGCCCGACACCTTCCCAGGGCCCGACCGGCCCACCGTCTTCGCCACCCAGTCCACCCACAAGCTGCTGGCCGCGCTGTCGCAGAGCGCCATGGTGCACATCAAGCCCGCGCCGCGAGCCCCGGTGGAGCACGATCGGTTCAACGAGGTGCTGATGATGCACGGCACCACCTCTCCGCTGTATCCGATGATCGCTTCCCTGGACGTCGCCACCGCGATGATGGACGGGCTACAAGGCCGCTGGCTGATCGACGAGGCGGTGACCGAGGCGGTCCGCTTCCGCCAGGCGGTGGTGCGGATCGGGCGTCGTATCAAGGCCGCCGGGGACCGACCCGCCTGGTTCTTCGGGGTCTGGCAGCCGGAGGTGGTGACCGATCCGGCCGGCGGAGAGCGGCTGCCCTTCGACGAGGCCCCGGTCGAGCTGCTGCGTACCGAACCCTCGTGCTGGGAGCTGGAGCCGGGCGCCGAGTGGCACGGCTTCCCCGGGCTCAGCCAGGGCTACTGCATGCTCGATCCGCTCAAGGTGACCGTGACCTGCCCGGGGATCGACGCGACCGGCCGGATGGCCGAGTGGGGCATCCCCGCCCGCGTCCTCACCTCCTACCTGGCCACTCGGAACGTCGTGGTGGAGAAGACGGACAGCTACACCACCCTGGTCCTGTTCTCCATGGGCATCACCAAGGGCAAGTGGGGCACCCTGCTCGACGCCCTGATGGACTTCAAGTCCCTCTACGACGAGGACGCGCCGCTCGACCGTGTGCTGCCCGAGCTGGTCACCGCGTACCCCCAGCGCTACACCGGCCGGACCCTGCGCGGCCTGTGCCAGGAGATGCACGACCACCTGCGTGAGGTGAGCCTGGTCCAGCTGCTGGACACCGCCTTCCAGGAGCTGCCGGAGCCGGTCGTCCCGCCGCAGCTGTGCTATCAGCGGCTGATCCGCGGTGGCACCGAGCGGGTGCGGCTGGCCGAGGCGGCGGGGCGGGTGGCCGCGGCCATGGTCACCGTCACTCCGCCCGGTATCCCGGTGCTGATGCCCGGCGAGGGCATCGGCACCGCGAGCGGTCCGCTGCTGCGCTATCTGACCGCGCTCGAGTCGTTCGACCGGCGCTTCCCCGGATTCCGCAGCGAGACCCACGGGGTGACCATCGACTCCGACACCGGCGACTATCTGATCGAGTGCCTGGCCCGGGGCGAGGAGGCCCACCGCAGCGCCCTGGACGATCCGCGCAGGCTGGTCGTCCCGTCCCCGGCCCCCGGCGAGGACGCCAGGCCCGCCGCTCTCGAGCCCTGAGGGGGGAACCGAGCGCTACGGAAGAACAAGGATGCTGCACGGGTATTGACCGCTCATACGAGGCCGTGAAAACTCCTGTGACTACGTAGTCATTCCGGCGAGGCGTTGCTCGTCTCCTGCGATTGACTACGTAGCCAGCCAGTGGGCACCACACAGGAGACAGCATGTCGGCCGCCAGTCCAGAGGACTCCTCCCAGCTGACTCGGCGCCGTCGCGGACGGCCCGGGATGATGGATGTCGCCCGGGTCGCCGGCGTCTCACAGAAGACGGTGTCCCGGGTGGTCAACGGCGAGCCCCATGTGAGCGCCGATGTCCGCGACCGCGTGCTGAGCGCCATCCGGGAGCTGGACTACCGTCCGAACAACGCGGCGCGGGCCCTGCTGATGGGCCGCTACCGGCGCATCGGCGTGGTCACGCTCGGCACCGCGCTCTACGGCCCCTCGACACTGCTGATCGCGCTGGAGCGGGCCATGCAGCGGGCGGGGTACTCGTTTGTGCTGGCCAGCACCCTTGAAGGGCAGGGCGGCGGCATCGCGGCGGCCGTGGAGTCCCTGCTGGAGCAGGGCGTGGACGGCATCGTCCTGTCCGAGCCGATCGACGACGGTGTGCCGCCCAGGATCGGCGCGGACATACCGGTGGTCAGCGTCGGCGAGGGCATGGAGCCGGCGAAGGGCCCGAGCGCCGTGGTCCGCGCCGACGGCGTCGCCGCGGCCCGAATGGCCACCGAACACCTCCTCGGGCTGGGCCACCGCACGGTGTGGCACATCCCCGGCCCCCAGGACTGGTGGGCCGCGCGGGACCGCGCCCGCGGCTGGCGCGAGGCGCTGGCCGCCGCCGGCGCCCCCGAGCCCCCGCTGCTGCCGGACGGCGACTGGACCCCGGCCGCCGGCCATGCCGCCGGGCGGAAACTCGCCGGGAACCGTGAGATCACCGCCGTGTTCGCCGCCAACGACGACATGGCGATCGGGGCCCTGCGCGCGTTCGCCGAGGCCGGGCTGAGCGTGCCCGGCGAGGTGAGCGTGGTGGGCTACGACGACATCCCCGCCGCCGCCTATCTCTCCCCACCGCTGACCACCGTCCGACAGGACTTCGCCGCCGTCGCCACCCGCGCCGTCGCCGTCCTGATCGCCATGATCGAGGGCAGGCCCCACCCGGGCCAGCCCGGCGATCTCGTGGCCTCGCTGTCCGTACGAGACTCCACCGCCCGCCCCCGCTGACCCACCCCTTCCCCGCACGTACCGCCGCACCGTCGGCGGGACGGCCGACGGCACACCGCCGCCGGCCCGATCCGCCCTGCCCGCCTGCGCCGCCCGGAACGGCCACGCAGGCGCACCCTGTAGCCGCACCACGTGAGGAGTCACGTGTGTACCCTCCACCACGTCCGGCGCGCCGCGCCCTGCTGCGAGGCGCCCTCGGCCTCGGCGCGGCCGGTGCCCTCGCCGCCTGCGGGCACGACGCCGCCACCGTCCGCACCTCCGGCGCCGTCACCCTCTCCCTGTGGACCCACGACCCGGGCTACCAGGCCTTCTTCTCCAAAGGGCTGCGCGAGGCCGATCGGCGCACCGACTACACCTACCAGCTGGCCGTCACCCGGGCCGGGGCGGCCGACCTCGTCACCAAGCTGCTCGCCCAGGCCGTCGCCGGACGCGGCACCCCGGACGTGATGGGCTTCGTCATCGAGGCCTTCCCCCGGATGCTGCGCGGCGACATCGCCCCGCGGCTGCTGCACGACTTCACCGCCGACATAGCCGCCGTGCCCGGCCTGGCGGATGATCTGCTGCCCGCCCGCACCGCCCCGTACAGCAAGGACGGCAAGATCTACGCCCTCGACTCGGACACCCCCATGGTCGTCTACTACTACCGCGACGATCTCTTCACCGAGTACGGGCTCCCCGCGGACACCCCGACCTGGGAGGAGTTCGCCGAGCTCGGCGCGCGGGTGCACCAGGACCACGGCGCCTCGCTGTGTGTCGTGGCCACCGGCAGCGACGTCGGTCAGGTCGTCGCCTCCTTCCAGATGCTGCTCTACCAGCGCGGCGGCGCCCTCTTCGACGCCGACCAGCGACTTGTGCTCGACTCCCCGGAGGCGGAGGAGGCGCTGACCTTCCTCTGCGAGGGCCTGCGCGGCGGCTTCGTCATCGACATCTCCGACTACTACGGGGCCGCCATGCAGACCGCGCTGAAGCAGGGCAAGGTCATCGGGCTGCCCATGGCCACCTGGTACAAGAGCTACGGCCTCATGCCCAACGTGCCCGATCAGTCCGGGCGTTGGCGGATCCGCGCCCTGCCGCGGTTCGCGAACGGCGGTGGCCGTACGGCCACCCTCGGCGGCACCGGCTTCGGCGTGATCAAGGACAAGGCGAACACGAGGGCGGCCACGGAGTTCCTTCTGAACACCTGGCTCACCCGCGACGGCCAGGTCCGCCGCTACACCGACATCGGCTATCTGCCCACCCGCCGCTCCGTCTACCAGGACCCGCGGCTCCACGCGCTGAAGGACACCTTCTGCGGCGGACAGCGCCTCCTCGGTCTTTACCGGGAGCTGCTGCCCGAGGTGCCGGCCGTCCACCAGAGCCCCGACCAGTCGATCCTCTACGACGTGCTCGGCGGCAACCTGCTGCGCGCCTACCGCGGCGACCTCACCCCGCGCCAGGCGCTCAAGCAGACCACCGAAGACTTCCGCGACCAGGCCGGCCGTTAGGGCCTGTCATCGAAGGCGACGACAGACCCTGGGAGGACACCACCATGACCACCACCCTCGCCGGTACGGCGCGCACCACCGGTGCGCGCGCGGCGCGGCGCGGCGCCGCCCCTCGCCCCCGCGGTCCGCGAGCCCCGTACCTCTTCATCGCCCCCTTCTACCTCCTCTACGTCCTGTTCATGCTGGTCCCCATCGCCGTCTCGCTGTGGCTGAGCCTGACCGAATGGGTCGGCCTCGGCAGCCCGCGCTGGGTGGGCCTGCGCAACTACCGGCTGCTCGCCACCGATGCCAGCTTCCAGCGGGCCATCGGCAACACCGGCGTGTATGTGCTGATCGCCGTCTGCGTCGTCGTTCCCCTCGCCCTGCTCATCGCCCAGGCCCTCAACACCCGTGGCCTGCGCGCCCGCGACCTGTGGCGGACGGCGTACTTCGTCCCCATCGTGGTGTCCCCGATCATCGTGGCGCTCGTCTTCGGCCTGATGTTCGACCGGCAGTTCGGGCTGCTGAACTCCGCGCTGCGCGCCCTGTTCGGCACCGGCGGGGTGGACTGGCTCGGCGACCCGGGTCTGGCCAAGGTGACCATCGGGCTGGTGATGCTGTGGCGCTGGACCGGCTACCTGACCATCTTCTTCCTCGCGGGACTCCAGGCGGTGCCCCGGGAGTTGTACGAAGCGGCCGCCCTCGACGGCGCCGGGCGCCTGCGCACCTTCGCCACCGTCACCCTCCCGGCGCTCAAGCCGGTGACCGCCTTCGTCGTGGTCACCTCCTTCATCGGGGCCGCCCAGATCTTCGACGAGCCCTATCTGCTGACCGGGGGCGGGCCGGCCGAGGCCACCCTCTCCGTGACGATGTTCATCTACCGGGCGGCCTTTCAGCGCCAGCAGTTCGGATACGCGGCCGCCGCGGCCGTGGTGCTGTTCGTGCTCGTCTTCGCCGCCAGCCAGCTCTTCAACCGCCTGCTCGGCATCGGGAGGGCCTCCGTATGAGCACGATCGCCTCAGCCGTCCGCGTGAGGAGCGGGCGCGCGCTGCTCTACGCGACGCTCTTCCTGCTGCTCCTGGCGTTCCTCGCCCCGCTGCTGTGGGCGCTGAGCGGCTCGTTCAAGCCGCGCGGCGACATCTTCGGCTATCCACCGAAGCTGATCCCCGACCCGCTCACCTTCGACAACTACCGCCACCTCGTCGACCAGCAGCCGTTCTGGCGCTGGTTCCTGATGAGCACCGGGGTCGCCGCCATCGCCACCGTCGTCTCCGTGTCCGTCTGCGCCCTGGCCGGCTACGGGTTCGCGAAGTTCCGCTTCGCGGGCAAAAGGCTGCTGTTCGGCGTGATGTTCAGCTCGCTGTCCATCCCGTTCGCCGTGATCCTTGTGCCGCTGTTCGTGATCCTGGTCAAGACGGGACTCGGCAGCCCCTGGTTCGCCCTGATCGTGCCATGGGCGGCGCCCGCGTTCGGGATCTTCATGATGCAGCAGTACATCGTGCAGTCCGTCCCGGACTCGGTGCTGGAGGCGGCCCGTATCGACGGGGCGAGCGAGTTCGGCATCTTCTGGCGCATCGTGCTGCCGCTCCTGCGCCCCTCGCTCGGCGCGCTGGCCCTATGGACGTTTCTGCAGAGCTACAACAGCTTCCTGTGGCCGCTGGTCCTGGTCTCCGACAGCTCGCAGTACACCCTGCCGCTCGGGCTGCAGACCCTCTTCGTCTCCGAGAACCGCCAGTACGACCTGGTGATGGCCGGTGCCGTGCTCGCCGTCGTCCCGGCCGTGGCCCTCTTCGTCCTGCTCCGCAAACAGCTGCTGGAAGGCCTGTCCACGGGCGCGGTCAAGGGCTGACACACCCCTCCCCACCATCTGAAGGAGAAACATGTTCGAGCTGCCGGGCCGAGTCCTGTTCGGTGCCGCCTACTACCACGAGTACCAGCCCTGCGAACGGCTCAAGGACGATCTCGACCTGATGGCCGAGGCCCGCTTCACGGTGATCCGGGTCGGGGAGTCCGTGTGGTCGACCTGGGAGCCGGAAAACGGCCGCTTCGACCTCGGCTGGCTGCGGCCCGTCCTGGACGGGGCGCACGAGCGGGGGATATCGGTGATCCTGGGGACGCCGACGTACGCCGTGCCGCCGTGGCTCGCCCGGCAGTACCCGGAGATCGCGGGGGAGCGGCGCACCGGCGAGCGCATCCCGTGGGGCGCCCGCCAGGAGGTGGACTTCACCCACCCCGCGTTCCGCTTCCACGCCGAGCGGATCATCCGAGAGATCGTCGGCCGGTACGCCTCCCACCCGGCCGTCATCGGCTACCAGGTCGACAATGAGCCCGGTCTTGAACTCTTCCACAACCACGGGGTCTTCCAGCGCTTCACCGACCACGTCCGGGAGACCTACGGCGATGTGGAGACCCTCAACCGCGAGTGGGGACTGGTCTACTGGTCGCACCGGCTGTCGACGTGGGCGGACCTGTGGACCCCCGACGGAAACGCCCAGCCGCAGTACGAGCTCGCCTGGCGCCGCTTCCAGGCCCGCCTGACCACCGAGTTCATCGCCTGGCAGGCCGGCATCGTGCGCGAATACGCCCGCCCCGGCCAGTTCGTCACCACCTGCATCTCCTACGAACGGCCGACGGTCGAGGACGACCAGCTGACCCGAAGCCTCGATGTCACCGCCGGCAACCCGTACTACTCGATGCAGGACGCACTGGCCCTCCCGGACCGCACCGACCAGGCGCAGAGCTGGACGACGAACGGCACGTGGGCGCTGTACCAGAGCGCCGACCGCATGTACTCCTCACGCCAGGAGCCCTTCCTGGTCACCGAGACCAACGCCCAGGCCATCGGCGCTCTCTGGAACAACCGCCCCGCCTACGACGGCCAGTGGCGCCAGGCCGCCTGGGCGCTGATCTCCCGCGGCGCCTCGATGATCGAGTACTGGCACTGGCACACCCTGCACTTCGGCACCGAGACATACTGGGGCGGCATCCTGCCCCACAACGGGAAGCCGGGCCGTGTCTACCGCGAACTCGCCGCGCTCGGCGGGGAGTTGGAGACGGCGGGCGACCTGGTCGCGGCGCTCACCCCGGACGCCGACGTCGCGTTTCTCTACTCCCACCCCAGCAAGTGGGCCCTCCAGGCCCAGCCGCCCCTGGCCGCCCCCGACGGGGGCCCGGACCCGCGCTCGTACCGGACCATCTGCGACGCCTTCTACCGTGGCGCGTTCGACGCCGGACTGCAGACCCGCATCCTGCACCCGGGGCAGCTGGCGGCCGCGGAACTGCCGAGTGTGCTGGTCGTCCCCGCCTTCTACGCGGCGGACGACGCCACCCTCGACCGGCTGGCGGCCTATGCCGAGGCGGGCGGCCACCTGGTGCTCGGACCCCGCACCGGGTACGGCGACACCGAGGCCAGGGCGCGCGTCGACGAGCAGCCCGCGCGGCTGGCAAAGGCGGCCGGGGTGACGTACGACGAGTTCAGCACCCTCGGCGCTCCGCTCGCCCTCCACGGCACGGGCATCGGCAACTTCTCGCTGCCGCCCCAGGCGCGGGCGCTGCACTGGGCGGACGGCCTGACGCTTCGGGGCGCCGAGGCCCTGGCGACCTACGACCACCCGCACTTCGGCCGCTGGCCCGCGGCCACCACCCACCGGCACGGCGCCGGGCGCATCACCTACGTCGGCACGGTGCCCGACCCGGACTTCGCCGCGGCTCTCTTCCGCTGGGCGGCCCCCGTGGACGTCTGGCGCGCCGCTCATCCGAGTGTCACCTCGACGACCGCCACTTCGCGCGACGGCCGCCTGGTCCGCTTTGTGCACAACTGGTCCTGGGACCGGGTGTCCGTGTCCCTTCCGGCTCCGGCACGTGATGTGCTCACGGGAGAGGAGCACGCGGCGGGGGACGAAGTCGTCCTGGACGCCTGGGACGTCAGGGTCTACCAGCAACAGGAGGCCCCCACCGACCGCGACTGAAGCGCGGCGGGCTTACTGGATGCTCCAGCGGTGCGGATGCCCGGGATCGGCCGGGCAGGCGAAGATGTTCAACTCACCCCAGCGGCCCACGGTCACCTCGGTCGGCGTGGCGGAGCGCCGAGCCTCGGGAAGGTCCCTCTCCTCCAGCGGGATCCAGCTGCGGCTGCCGCCGTCCCACTCCGAACTGTCGATCGTCAGCAGCAGCTCCATCGGCGTCGCGCAGGCCCGGCAGTTCATGGGGGCGGGGTCGGTCAGATGCCACGACGCGAAACCGCCGGCGCGCCAGCCGGGCGGAATGGACAGGTCGTACTGGTAGTAGGGGGGCGGCTCGACCCCGTGCTCGTCTCCCTCCTCGCCGTAGCCCACCTCGGCCTCCGCTTCCGCCTCCGCCGCTTCGGCCGCCTCCTCGAGGGCTTCCTCCCTGGCGTCTATCCGGGCTGTCAGGTCCTCGGGCAGCAGCCCGGCGAACGGATAGGTGACCACCTGCTCCGGGTGGAGCACACAGGGCTCCGCCACATACCCCTCGAAGCCCACGACCTCCGGCCGCGGCGGCGCGGCCAGCACCTCACCGACCTCCCACGACCGGCGCCAGAGCAGCCGCGGCGACATGCCGTACCCCGTCCTGCCGTGCCGGTCGAAGGGGCACCAGAACACCTGGAGAAGATCGCAGCCGTCCGGCCCCGCGGCCAGGTCGGGGACGTCCCGCCGGTACAACTGGGCGACCCCGATCATCGGCAGCGGGTCGGTGTCCCCGATCCCCGCGACACGGTGCTCACGGCGCAGCTCCGTCAGGAGCCGCCGCTCCTCCTCCGTGGGACCCGAGGCCTGGTCGCGGGCCCACGCGGCGGCCAGCATCCGCCGCGCCCGGTGGATGTCCGCGGGGCGGCGCCCGCGCCCGCGCCGGTGCGGCTCGGTGCACACCGGCCACGGCTCGTCCGCCGGCCACAGCAGCGGACCGCCCACCGAACTGTCCGACACCCCCGGGCTGCCCGGCCGCGGGTGCAGCCGGGTCGTCGTGGAGCGGTGGGCGGCCAGTTCCGGGAAGAGCGCCTCGACATCCAGCGGGCGTGGCGGTGTGGTCCTCGTCATGGACGTGACTCTAAGGAGCCGTGCACACCACCGGATCGACACCCCCGCTACGCGGTGTCCGGACCTCCCGCCGTGAGGAACCAGTCGACGGCCGAGCTGACCGCGGCGGGGTTCTCCAGCGGCAGCTCGTGCCCCGCGTCGACGATCCGTACCACCGCGTCCGGGTAGCCCTTGGCCATCCGCAGCATCTGCGACACCGGAAGCTGGATGTCGTGATAGCCGTGCAGCAGCAAGGTGGGCGTCCGGATCTCACCGACCCGATCCAGCACATCGAAGGCCCGCATCGCGTCGTAGCACGTCATGACCACCTCGCGCGGCGTGGTCGCGGAGGCGCGGGCGTATGCGCGCACCTCGGCGCGCGGGTGGCCGGGGCCGAAGGCCCGCTGGATGTTCAGAGTGACGAAGGCGCGGAACGGCAGCAGTGTCGAGGCCGCCATCAGCAGGCCGCGGCCGCGGCTGTAGACCATCCGGCTGATCGAGCTCACCAGCACCATGCGTTCGATCCGCTCCGGGTGGTCCAGCGCCAGCGTCTGGGCCACCATGCCGCCCATCGAATGGCCGACCGGGACGAAGCGGTCGACCTCCAGCCGGTCGAGCAGGGCGGACACGTCGCCCGCCAGCTCCGCGACGGTGCGCGGTACGCCGTCGCTCTCGCCGTGCCCGCGCAGATCGAGGCGGATCACTCGCCGGTGCGGGGCGAAGTGCGCCATCTGGTGGTCCCAGCGGTGCCGATTGGCCGTCCAGCCGTGGATGAACACCAGCGGCACACCGTCGCGGCGACCCTCGTCGTCGAACGTCAGTCTGGCGCCACCGACTTCGAGCTGCGGCATGGGGCATGACCTCCGGGCTGTGGTGCGTGCGGTGCTGGTACGGGAGCTGCGAACGACAGGTCGATCACCGTCGCTTGCCCAGGAAGTCGAGGATGTGCCCGAACACATCGAGGGCGGCGCCCCGGCCGATGAACGTGTCGAGGTGACCGTAGCCGGGGACCTCGGCGTACGCCACTTCCAGCTGCGGCTGACGCGCGGCGAGGACCTCGTGGCAAAGCTTCTGGGAGTCCAGCCACAGCCCGTTCTCGCTGCCGGAGAGCAGCAGGACGGGGCAGTCGATACGACCGGCGTGGTCCAGCGCGTTCTCCGGCAGCGCCCGGTAGCGGTCGTCCCCGTGGTGCCAGCGCACCACGCTGCGCGCCAGCTCGATCCGGCGCAGATGCGGCAGGATCCACAGCGGCGCGGGGCCGAGCAACTCCGCCAGCCGGTTGTGGGTGGTGGCGGACAGGTGCTCGTGCACGAACAGCGAAGCGCCCGTCCCCCAGGCCGAGTTGTGCAGGATCTGGCAGGTCGGGTCCGGGCAGCTCGCCTTCCGGGAGGCCAGGGCGAACAGCGGGGTGTACCGCGACCAGAAGCCCACCTTGCGGAAGTCCACGGGGATGTGGTCGACACGGGACTTCAGCAGCTCGGCGGCCAGCGTCATCCGCAGGGACGTCCGGCCCGCCAGCTTCGGCGTCAGGAACACCCCCTGCGCCACCACCCCGGCGAGCCCGGGCACCAGGCCCGCCGCCATGCTCATCGACAGCGCGAGCGCGCCCATGCAGTGGGCCACGACGAACAGCGGCCGGTCGCCGATCCGCCGGCGGATCAGCGCCACCGCCTCGGGGATGTCGTACACGGCGACGTCGTCGTAGGTGTACCGGCGGCCGGTCTCGTTGTACGGGAGCCGACAGCTGCCCCGCCAGTCGAGCAGCCACGGCTCGTACCCGTCGTCCAGCAGGACCTCGACCAGGTTCCGGGTCTCGGGCAGCAGGAACATGTCGGAGGACGCGGTGTGGCCGTGCAGCAGCAGCACCGCGGGCCGGTGCCCCTGGCCGGGGGACGAGCCGGTGGTGACCCTGCTCAGGCCGAGCCGGGTCCCGTCCCTGGTCCGGAAGGGCATCTCCTCGACGGTCGCCTCGTCGAGCCGGGCGTACAGCGGTCGCAGGGTCGGCGGGGTCAGCGGGGTCATCAGGAGCGCTCCGTCAGCGTCGGGTTCCGGCGAAGGTCGAGCAGGTCCGCCCCCACCCGGGCGAACGGGCCGAGCAGGCCGCGGCCCACCTCGCGGCCGAACCAGGCCAGCCAGGTCAGCTTGGCGACCCGCTTCTCCTGGCTGGAGAGGCGCGGATCGACCCGGATGCCGTCGATCTGGTCGCGCACATAGCTGTCGGCGGGGACGACGACCTCGCCCGCCAGGCTCGCGGGCTCGCCCTCGCGGCCGATCTCGACGGTCAGCGCCCGCGTCTGCCGCCACACATCGCGCCGCGCGCGGGCGAACTTCCGGCCCTCCAGCCACCACCGCCGGCCGTCGGCGTCACACAACCACAGCCGGTAGAGCAGCAGTTGATGCCGCAGGCCATGCCGCAGAGGTATCCCCTCCTGCGGGCGGACCCACAGGTCGCCCCGCTCCACCAGGACCGGATCGGGGTGCAGCAGCGCACAGGAGAGCTCTCCGCGGACATCGACCCGGCGCTCCCGCACCAGCTGGTACATGCTCGCGATCGACAGGGTCAGCGACAGCGTGCACCTGCTGTGCGCGGGCCCGCCGACCGACCCCAGGCTCCCCTCGATCGTCTCCGGGAACCACAGGTACGGCGGGTCCTGGCGGTCGGGCAGCCGGCCGAGGCCGTCCTCGGCCAGCCGTTCGAACGTCTTCAGCTGAGCCTGGGTGTCGTACCGGGCCGCGGCCGGCAGATCGTGTGCGGCGACGAACGCCTCGGTGCGCTCATCGGTGGCCGCCGGCCCCTTCAGCGTCGCCTCGCACAGCTTCAGGGCCGCGGGGCTGCGCAACACCCTGGTCAGGAAGTCCAGCCCGGGGACCGGCTCGGCCTCCAGACGGGCCAGGGCGTCGGCCCGCCACTCGTCCCAGTCCCGCACGGTCACGTTCATGCCGCCGAACCCCATGTCCCGCACCACGTCGTCCAGGGTGTTCGGGACGCCCGTCAGGTTGTAGTTGTAGCCCCAGGCTTCGGGTTCGCAGACCACGGCCGCCGCCACCCGGCTCACCCAGTCCACCGGGGCGGCGTTCAGGTAGCGGAAGGCGGGCACGGTACGGAACCGGCCGAACGCCGAGATCAGCCCGCTGCTGAGGTCCTGGGCGTTGTACGCGCCCGTCCGGGTGTGCCCGCCGATGCCTCCCGGGCGCATCATGGTGACCACCAGGCCGTGGTCACGGGCGCGGCGCAGCGCGGTCTCGGCGGCCCACTTGGACTTGTCGTAGCCGGCGACGAGGCGGTCGATGCGGGCGAGCGGGTCGTCCTCGCCCATGGAGGCGATGCCGACCTGATTGAAGACCGCGATCGAGGAGATGTGGTGCAGCGGCTTGGGCCGCCCGGTCGCCGCCAGCTCCGCCAGCGTCAGCGGCCCGATCACGTTGCTCTGCCGCAGCGAGGGGTAGCCGCGCAGGAAGTCCACCGCCGCCGCCACGCTGACGACGGAGTCCAACTCCTCGGCCAGCCCGCTCCAGCGGTCGTCCGGCAGGCCGAGGCGCGGCCGGCGGAGGTCGCCCGGTACCACGGTGACCCGCCTGCGGATCTCCGAGGACCACGGCAGGGCGAAGCCGGACAGCGCGGTGCCGAGCCGCTGCGTGGCCTCTTCCTCGTCGGCCGCGCGGACCAGGCAGTAGACGTGGGCGTCGCTGTACCGCAGCAGATCGAGGAGCATATGGCCGCCGAGGAAGCCGGTCGCCCCGGTCAGCAGGATCCGGCGGGGTACGGCGGGCTCCGGCGGGCCCGTCCACGGCAGGGCGTCGGCGCGGGCGAGATCGGCCAGGACCAGGTCGAGGTCCTCGTCGGCGGCGCCCACGGGGAGGGCGCGGGCGGCGGGGGCGGCTTGCGTCGCGGGGACGGGCGCCGTCGGGCTCGGGGCCGGGGTGTCGGCGGCCGGGGCGCTTGACGGGGGGCCGGCGGGAGGGGTGTTCGCGGGCGGGGTGTGCACGGCCTCGGTCCCGGCGGCCGAGAGTTGGCGTTCGGCGAGACGGCGCGGCCGGGCATCGGCGAACACATCGTCCAGGGCAAGCTCCACCCCCGACTCCCGGGCCACGGCGGCGACCAGTTCCACCGCGTCGACGGAGGTGCCCCCGGCGTCGAAGAAGTCGGTGTCGGGCCCCATCCGGCCGTCGGGCAGAAAGCGGGCCGCCACGGCGGCGATGGCCTCCGTCAGCCGGTCCACCTCGGCATCGACGTCCGCGTCGACGTCCGCGCCGAGGTCCGGGGCCGGCCCATCTTGGGGCCCGTCGCCCGACGCTGTGGGTGCCGAGGCCGGGGCCGACGCGGCCCCGGGGAGGGCCCGGGCCAGCAGATCGGCCACGCTGAGCCCGCCCCCGCCCCGCTCGATCGACTCGCCGGTCAGCCGCTGCCCCTCGTCCGCCGCGCCCATCTGCATGGCCTCGTCACGCACTGGGACCTTCTGTTCGCTTCTCCGCCCGCGAGGCGAATCCGCGGCTTGTATGGCGTGGCGCGGCTGGGCGGCCTCGCGTGCGTCGCTCACGAAGTCCTTCCGTCCTCTCGTCAAAGTCATTGTTGCCAGGACCGGAACGCCCGCAGGCGCTCCGGCGTCGTGATGAGCGTCAGCCGCGTATCGTCCGGTTCGCCGCCGCCGAGCGCGGCGAGCAGCCGCCGGGCCGGCGCGTTGCGGGGTGTCCGCTCCGCTGTCAGGCACACCTTCGCGCACCCCAGGGCATCGGCGCGGTCGGCCAGCCACCCCAGCAGCCGCTCCTCCACCCCGCGGCCGAGCGCACGGCAGCTGAGCATCCAGGCCAGGACGTCGAGTCGGTCGCCCTCCTGGCGGACCGCGAGCAGCCCGATCTGCCCGTAGTCCCCGAACCGGTCGCGGGCCGCGGCCGTCCACACCTCGCCCTCCCGGCGCCACCGCTCCAGATCGCCGCCGTCGCCCGACCGGGCTCGCAGGGTGAACTGGTTGGTGCGGCGTACGAGCTGCTCGGCGCGCTGGACGTCGGGTCCGGACAGCGGCCGGATGTCGACCTCCAGGCCCAGCTGGGCGAGAAACTCCTCGAACCCGGCCCGTTCGCGCACCACGTCACGGGCCCGCTCCTGGCGGTAGAACTCCGCGCGCAGCGAGTCCTCCGCCGTGGCCGCCGCGGGGACCAGCGGCCACAGCCGGGCCAGGAAGGGCGCCAGTTCCCCGGCCGACGGGCAGGTCACGGACAGCACCTCGGGCAGCGCGGACCGCATGGCGGCGATCTCGACCGGGTTGTCGTCGAGGAACACGAAGCTGTCGAGGCCCAGATTGAGGGTGCGCGCCGCGGCCTCCAGGCGTTCCGCCTTGCGGCCCCACGTGGCGGAGACCACGCTGAAGTGCTCCGCCCGCAGGAGGCTGTCCGGGCGGTCAAGGACGGCCCGTACCGTGGCCTCGTCGTTGTTGCTGACCAGGACCAGCAGGGCCCCGGCGGCACGCCACTGGAGCAGTCGGCGGGCCAGCAGCGCCCGGGGGCCGCCGAGGTCCACGCTGTCAGGGCCGATCTCCCCGGCCACACCGCTCCACAGCGTCTGGTCGCCGTCCACCGCGATCACCTTCGGCGGTGTGCGGCGTACGGCCCGTACCACCTCGGCCAGGGTGAGGGCCACGGCCGCCTGGAACGACGGGGTGAACGGCAGGTGTGCCAGTTTGTCGGTGTGGTCGTCGAACCATTCCTCGACGGCATGGTGCCGGGTCCAGTCGTCGGCGCGCAGCACCGCGACGCCGGGCAGGTCCGAGAGCTCGGCGGCCATCTCGCGCTGCCACCGCTCCAGTCGGTCGTCGCCGTACGAGGACGGCAGGAACCCGACGACCAGCGGCGTCCCGGTCCGCTCGGACAGGGCCCGCAGCGCGGCCGGGTACTCCGTGCGCAGCTCGGCGAGCAGCGCGTCGCTGACCGGCCCGAACCGTTCCAGGTCGACGGCCCTCAGCAGCACCACGCCGAGCGCCGTCGAGGAGTCGGCGAAGACGCCGGAGGGATCCCGCAGGCTCGCCAGGACGTGGTGATAGGGCGCCTCCACGACCGTCACCCCGCCGCCGTCTCCTGACGAGGTGTCATTCAGGGCCGTCCCGCACAGCAGCGGCAGGTTGCCGAGGGCGAAGGTGGCCGCGAGGGCGAGCGAGGGCCGCGGTGCCGCGGGGCGGACCGGTGCCGCGGGATCGTCGGCCGCTTCTGCGAGCAGCCGCAGGAACCCCTCGCCGAGCGCGGTGCAGCCGGCCTCGTCCATGATGTCCAGGTTGTAGTCCAGCCGCAGCCGCCCGGCGTCCGGCGTCATGGTGACCATCAGGTCGAGATCGGAGTATCCGGTCCCGGCCGGAAGGACCTCCAGGTTGTCCAGCCGCGCCGCCGAGGACCGTACGTAGTTGAAGTACACCTCGACCAGCGGCGCGTTCGCCCGGTGGAGCCCCTGCGCGGCGAGCGCCGACAGGGCGTCGGAGAACATGGCACCCTTCGTCAGGACCCGGTCCAGGCGGCCGTCGGTGCGTCGCAGCACGTCGTGGATCGCCTCGCCGGGCGCGGCCTGGGCCGGGATGGGCACCGGCACCCCGAAGAACCCCACCGCGTCGTACGCGTCGACGTGGATACGGGTGTCCACCGGGACGGCGAGCACGAACCGGTCGCGCTCCCGCTCGCGGGCGAGCAGCACGGTCAGGGTGCCCAGGCAGAAGGCGGCCGGGGTGATCGCCAGCCGGCTCGCCCGGGACGACACCCGCTCCATCAGCCGGT
Organism: Streptomyces sp. ME19-01-6; assembly: GCF_033793745.1. NCBI lineage: Bacteria > Bacillati > Actinomycetota > Actinomycetes > Kitasatosporales > Streptomycetaceae > Streptomyces > Streptomyces sp. ME19-01-6. The sequence goes on from NZ_JARAXF010000046.1 coordinate 43,524, forward strand.
CGGGAATCGCCAGGGTCACACTGCCCGCCCGGAAGGAGCGCACCGACGGGCGCGGCCGGGCGAGCGTCAGGTCGAGCCGGGCGCTGCCGGTGAACGCCTCGCGCCAGTCGGCCGCCGCGCCGTCAGCCCGGTCGTCGGGGTGGTCAGTGGGCCGCGCCTGCCGCGCCTCCTGGGCCTGGAGCAGCAGGTCGATGTCGCGGTTGGAGACGGTGTCGCCCAGCGGGGTGCCGGACAGCTCACGGTCGATCTCGGCCGCCACGAGCAGCAGCGACTGCAGATCGCTCACCGCGTGGTGCGCGCCGAACACCAGGATCTGGCCCCGGGAGCCGCGGTCGAGCAGCTCGAACCGCCACAGCGGCGCGGCCGCCAGGTCGAACGGCGGCTCCAGCAGCTCCCGCAGCCGACCCTCGACTTCCGCGTCCTCCGCGCCCGCGTCCGCGCTGTCGCCGAGCTCGGTCCAGCGCAGCAGGGACCCGGCCGGATTCCGCTCCACCCGCAGCAGCGGCCCTTCCCCCGTGCCGGCGAGGATCGCCGTACGCAGCGCCGCGTGCCGCCCGGCCAGCCGGGTGAGGATGTGCGTCAGCCGCCGCCGCGTGGTGGGCGCGGTGAGCCGGACCGCGAGGCCGATGGCGTGCGCGGCACTCGGGGTGTCCTGTCGGGCGCTGCGCAACAGCCGCACCACGTCACGGGTCGCGGGCCGCAGTTCGGCCGTGGGCACGTCGGCCGGGACGTCGGCCGGTGGCGGCCCGCTGTGGACCGCACCCGGCCCGGTGGCGGTGTCCCGCTCGATCAGCGCCGCCGCCAGGTCCCGCGCGAGGCCGCGGATGTCGGCCGCCGAGAACACCGCGGAGGCGGGCAGTTCGACGCCGAGTTCGCGGGTGAAGGCGTTGCGCAGCCTGACGATCATCAAGGAGTCGAGCCCCAGCTCCTTCAAGGCCGTGGTGGGGGCGGTGTCCGTGGCCCCGAGACCGGCCACCTCGCCGACCCGGGCTCGTACATAGGCCTCCAGCCGGTCGGTCCGCTCCTGGGCCGTCGTGGCCCCGAGCACCCGGTCGACCAGCCCGTCTGCGCCCGGCGCGGCGTCCGGGTCCGCGACCAGGGTGGTGACCAGGCCGGACAGCAACGGCCGCGACCGTGCCGCGTCCGGGTCGAGTGCGAGCGCTTCCCAGTCCAGGGCGAGCGGCGCGAGTTGGCGGCGCGCCGTGGGCAGCAGCCGTTCGAACAGCTCGCCTCCCTCCTGCGGGGAGAAGCCGTCCAGGCCCGACCGGCTCACCGACGCGGCCCGGGTGTCGGACTCGGCGACCAGCCCGACGCCCGTCCAGGCGCCCCAGTCGAGGCTGAGCGCCGGCCGGTCGGCGTGGGCGAGATGGTGCGCCCAGGCGTCCAGGAAGGCGTTCGCCGCGCAGTACGGGCTCTGCCCTGCCGAGCCGAGCAGGCCCGCCGCCGAGGAGAACAGCACCAGGCTCTCCGCCTCCGGCACCAGCTCCGTGAGCAGGACCGTGCCCAGCACCTTGGGGGCGAGGACGCGCAGCACCCGCTCGTTCGTCAGATTCGGCAGGGTGGCGTCGTCGAGGACGCCCGCGGTGTGGACGACGCAGGTGACCGGGCCGAGTGCGCGCCGCAGGCCGTCCAGCGCGGTGGCCAGGCCCTCCCGGTCGGCGACATCCGCCCGGGCGTGGCATACGGTGACGCCGCGCTCCCGCAGGGCCTCGAGCCAGAGCGCCGCCTCGGGCGTGGGAGCGCCCCGGGTCAGCAGCGCCAGCCGGCGTGCCCCGCGCCCCACCAGGCGCTCGGCGACGACCCGGCCGAGGCCGCCGAGGCCACCGGTGATCAGATACGTGCCGTCGGGGCGGATCCCGCCGCGCCCGGCGTCGTCCGGGCGGGTGCGTACGAGGCGCGGCACCAGGCGGCCCGTCCCGCGCAGCGCGACCAGGCGCTCGTCGTCGGCGTGCCGCAGCTCGGTCCACAGGGCGTCGAGGCCGCCGTCGGCCGGCAGGTCGATCAGCGTGGTGGCCAGCTCCGGGTACTCCTGGGCCACCGCGAGGCCGAAGCCCCAGCCGAGCGCCTGCTGCGGGTGTGTCACCTCGGTGCTGTCCCCGGCGGCCTGGGTGCCCCTTACGACGAGGAACAGGCGCGGGGTCCGGCCGCGGGGGCGCTCGGCGAGCGCCCGTACCAGGTGCAGGGTGGTCAGGCAGCACAGCCGGGCGGCCCGGGCGGCCGCTTCGTTCGGCTCGATCGCCGGGTCGGTGGCCGGGGTGATCGCCGGGGCGTCCAGGGCGGACAGCTGGACCACCCGCTCGGGCGGGCCCTCGGGGAACGCCTCCTCCAGCAGGCGCGCCACGTGCTCCGGGTTCAGCGGATCGAGCCGGTAGCGCCCCGGCGCCTCGGCCGCGAAGGTGTCGCCCCTGCGGGCCACCACGTGCGGCACCGGGCCGAGCAGACCGCTGAGCGCGGCCCCCACACCCGACTCGTCGGACAGGATCAGCCAGCTGCCCTGGGCGGGCACCTCCCGCGCGGCCGGCCGGGGCAGCCACCGCGTCTCGAAGAGCGCCCCGTCGAGCGGAGACAGCGCGGCCGGCGCGGCCAGCCGGAATCCCTCGATGTCCAGGACGGGTTGTTCCCGCTCGTCCCAGAGCCGCAGATCCAGGGTCACGGTGTCCCCGTCCACCGCCCGCAGCCGGCAGGTCGCCCAGGCCGGTGCGGTGCCCGGTCCCGTGAACGTCAGCCGTCCGACCCCGGCGGGTACGAACGCCCGGCCCGCGGGGGCGTCGCCCGGCAGGGCGGCCGTCTGGAACGCGGCGTCGAGGATCGCGGGGTGCAGCAGATGCCCGGAGGCGGGCGTCTCGGCCAGCCGGCCGAGCGCCGCCGCATCCGAGCGCCGGCCCTCCGAAAGGCGCCGGAACGCCGGGCCGTAGTCGATGCCCAGGGCGGCGAGGCCGGCGTGGACACCGGCCAGGTCGACCGCTTCGGCGCACATGTCCCGCAGCGCGGCGAGCCCTTCGCGGGCGGCGCCGGGCTCGGCGCCGGCGTGGGTGACATGCCCGCTGACATGCCGTACCCACGTCGGCCGCCGCTCGTTCACCTCCATCGAGGCGATGGTGAGGCTCCGGACGCCGTTCTCCTCGGGCCGCAGGACCAGTTGCAGCCGTACGGGCGCCTCCGCCTCCAGGCGCAGCGGCGCTTCGAACTCGACCTCGGCCAGTCGTATCCGTCGGCGGTCCCCGTCGTTGTGGAGTGCGGCCGCCGCCGCGAGCGCCATCTCCAGGAAAGCCGAGGCGGGCAGCCACACCTCCCCGGCGACCCGGTGGTCAAACAGATAGCCGAACCGGCTGTCCCGCAGGTCGATGTCGGTCTGGAAGAGGTGCCGGTCCGGTTCGTCGCTGGCCTCCACATGCGTGCCGAGCAGTGGCGAGGTGCCCGGCCCCGGCGGCAGCGCGGGAGCGGCCGACAGCCAGTGGCGCTCCCGGGCGAAGGCGTAGGTGGGCAGGTCGGCGCGGCGGCCCGCCGGAAACAGGGCCGACCAGTCGGGCGTGTGCCCCGCGCCGTACAGCCGCCCGAGCCGGCGCAGCAGCCCGTCCCGGCCGCCGTCGTCGCGGCGCAGCGAGCCGACGCTCACCGCGTCGACCCCGGCCTCGGCGGCGACGGACTCGATCGCCGGGCCCAGCGACGGATGCGGGCTCAGCTCGACGAAGCAGCGGTAGCCATCGGCCAGCATGCGCCGCACCGTGTCGGCGAACCGGACCGGTTCCCGCAGATTCGCGTACCAGTAGTCGGCGTCCAGCCGGTCGCCGGCGACGGGTTCCGCCAGCACCGTCGAGTACAGCGGGGTCGGCGCCCACGTGCCCCGGACACCGTCCAGCGCATCGAGCAGTTCCCCGCGCAGCGGAGCCATCAGCGGGCTGTGGGAGGCGAACGCCGTCGACAGCCGCCGCGCGGGTACTCCCTCCTCGTCGAGCCGCCGCCGCAGTTCGGCCAGGGCGTCGAGGTCGCCGGAGACGGCGGTGGACGTCCCGCTGTTGACGGCCGCCACGAACAGCCGGTCCGGGTACGGGGCGAGGAGGCGCTCGACCTCCTCGCGCGGCAGCTCCACGGACAGCAGCCCGCCCGCACCCGCCAGCGGCACCACCGCGTGGGCCCGCCGGGTCACCACGGCCGCGGCGTCGTCCAGCGTGAGGGCACCCGCCCCGTACGCCGCGGCGATCTCGCCCAGGCTGTGGCCGACCACCGCGTCGGGGACCACCCCCAGGGAGCGCCAGGCGGCGGCCAGCGCGGCGTTGACCGCGAACAGCACCGGCTGCAGGACATCCGTTCCCTCGAGGCCGGGCGCGTCCTCCTGGCCGCGCAGCACCGCGAGCACCGACCAGCCGGTGTGGCGGGCGATCGCCTCGTCGCAGCGGGACAGCTCCTCCCGGAACGCTTCCGAGCCGGCCATCAGCTCCACGCCCATGCCCGGCCACTGCCCGCCGTGCCCGGGGAAGACGAACGCCACCTTGCCGCCGGGCGCGGCCCCCGCCCGCGACAGCGACACATCCGCTCGCGCCTCTGTTCGGGCCTCTCCTCTCGTCACCGCGTCGAGACCGGCCAACAACTCCGCCCGGTCGCCAGCCAGCACCGCCGCGCGCCGCTCGAAGTGGCTCCGGTGGCGGGCCAGCGTATGGGCGATGTTCGGCAGCGCGGGGGCGGGGCCGTCGGCCGGGAGCGCGGCCAGGTGTCCGGCGAGCCGGGCGGCCTGGCCGCGCAGGGCGGCGTCGCTGCGCGCGGACACCACGAACAGCTGCCGCTTTGGGGCCTCGTCGGCGCGCGGGGAGACCGGCGGGACCGGCGCCTGAGGCGGGGCTTCCTCCACGACGACGTGGGCGTTGGTGCCGCTGATCCCGAACGCGCTGACTCCCGCGCGCCGCACCCGCGGGCCCGACGGCCAGGCCACCGGCTCCCGCAGCAGCCGCAGCCCGCTGCTGTCCCAGTCCACGTGGCGGCTGGGCCGGGCGGCGTGCAGGGTGCGCGGCAGCGTCTCGTGGCGCAGCGCGAGCACCACCTTGATCAGCCCGGCGATGCCCGAAGCCGCCTGCAGATGGCCGAGGTTCGACTTGAGCGAGCCCAAGTACAGCGGGCGGCCCTGCGGGCGGGAGGCGCCGAACACCTCCGACAGGGCGCCTGCCTCGATCGGGTCGCCCAGTGTGGTGCCCGTGCCGTGTGCTTCCACGTAGTCGATGTCCGCGGGCGCCAGGCCCGACAGCCCCAGGGCACGGCGGACGACCCGCTCCTGGGCCGGGCCGTTCGGCGCCGAGAGGCCCTGACTGCGGCCGTCCTGGTTGACCGCGGTGCCGCGCAGCACGGCGAGCACCTCGTCGCCGTCGCGCCGCGCGTCGCCCAGCCGCTTGAGCACCACCATCCCCGCGCCCTCGGCCCACACGGCGCCGTCGGCGTCGTCGGAGAACGACCGGCACCGGCCGGTCGGGGACAGCCCCCGCAACCGGCTGAACTCCACGAACGTCTGCGGCGTCACCATCAGCGTCACCCCGCCGGTCAGCGCCAGGTCGCACTCGCCGGAACGCAGCGCCTGGGCGGCCAGGTGCACCGCGGCGAGCGAGGAGGAGCAGGCGGTGTCCACGGTCAGGGCCGGGCCGTGCAGCCCCAGGGCGTAGGCGAGCCGGCCCGAGGCCACGCTGAGCGCCGACCCGGTGCCGACATGGCCGTCCAACTGGTCGAGCCGGGACCCGGCCAGGTAGTTGCTGCCGAACATGCCGATGTACACACCGGTGGTGCTGCCCGCGAGCGCGGCCGGCACGATCCCGGCGCGCTCCAGCGCCTCCCACGCAGTCTCCAGCAGCAGCCGCTGCTGGGGGTCCATCGCGGCGGCCTCGCGCGGGGTGATCTCGAAGAAGCCCGCGTCGAAGGCGTCGATGCCCTGGAGGAACCCGCCCTCCCGGGCGTAGGTCTTGCCCGGGGCCTCCGGGTCGGGGTCGTACAGCGACGCGACGTCCCAGCGGTCCGCCGGGAACGGCCCGACCGCGTCGCGGCCGTCGGCCAGCAGTTGCCACAGCGCCTCGGGGTCGGCGACGCCGCCCGGCAGCCGGCAGGCCATGGAGACCACGGCCACCGGCTCGTCGGACGCGCTGCGCGCCCGCGGCGCGCCGGTCGCGGGCCGCCTGGCGGCACGGTCTCCGGAAGCGAGCACGGTGTCCAGCAGATGGTCCGCGAGCCGGGCCGTCGTCGGATGGTCGAACAGCACGGTGGCCGCCAGCCGGGAGCCGAGCCGGGCACCGATCCGGTTGCGCAGCTCGACGGCCATGAGCGAGTCCATGCCCAGCTCGCGCAGCGGCTGGTCGGGGCGGATGGCGTCGGGCGAGCGCAGCCCCAGGACCCCGGACGCCTCCTCGCGGACCAGGGACAGCACTCGTTCGGCCCGCTCGGCCTCCGGGAGCCGGGCCAGCCGGTCCGCCGGCTCGGCGCCGTCCCGGCCCGCCCGGGGAGCGGGCAGCAGCGTGCGCCACAGCGGCGCCGGACCGCCGTCACGGGCGAAGGTATCGCGCAGCCGCGACCGGTCCAGCGCCCAGGCGACCAGATGCGGTGCCCGGCGCGACAGCGAGAGCTCGACCAGCTCGCAGGCCTGATCGGGGGTCAGGGCGCGGAATCCGGCCCGGGCCATCCGCTCCAGATCCGCGTGTTCCGCGGCGAGCCCGGCTCCCGACCAGGCTCCGAAGGAGACTGCGACGCCCGGCAGGCCCAAGGCCCTCCGGTGATGGGCCAGTTGGTCGAGGAAGACGTTGGCGGCGGCGTAGTTGCCCTGCCCGGCGTTCCCCACCACCCCGGCGGCCGAGGACACCAGCAGGAACAGGTCGAGCGGTGCGCCGGCGGTGAGCCGGTGGAGGTTGGCCGCGCCCGCCACCTTCGGGCGCAGCACCTCCGCGAACCGCTCGGGCGTCTGCTCGGCGAGTACCCCGTCGGCCAGCACGCCCGCGCAGTGCACGACGCCGCGCAGCGGCAGTTCACGGCCGACGCGGCCGAGCACCTCGGCGAGCGCCGCCCCGTCCGCCACATCGCACGCCACCACCTCGACCTCGGCGCCGAGCGCGGACAGCTCCGCGGTGACCTCGGCGTGGCGCGGGTCGTCCGGGCCCCGCCGGGAGGTCAGCAGCAGCCGCGGGACACCGCTCTTCGCCAGCCACCGTGCGATGTGCCCACCCACCGCGCCCAGGCCACCGGTGACCAGCACCGTGCCGTCGGTGGGCACCACGGCGCCGCGGCCGGCCAGCTCCAGGACGACCGGGCTCCGGTCCACGGCCCCTCGGCGCGCGGCCTCGCGCGCCGCCGTGATGGGCAGCACCTGTGGCGGTGGCGGGTGGAGGCGGCCGGAGCCGATCAGCGCCACGACCGCGCGCAGGGACGCGCCGAGCCGTTCGCGAAGGCTGTCGTCGGAAAGGCCGGTGCGGGCCGAGCCGGCGCCGGATGAGCCGACAGGGGACGGGGCGTCGGACGAGCCGAGGGCGACCACCCTGCCGCCGGGCGCGGCCTCGGCGTGCCGCTCGGCGTCCGCCGCCACCAGCAGGACATCGGCCGGTTCGGTGGCGTCCTGGGTCGGCCGGGCGCCGAGCGCCTCCGCGAGCCGGGCGGCCGCCGCGCCGCGCCTGCCGGTATCCGGCGCGATGCGCACCCGCTCGCCAGGCTGGACGTCGACGAGGCCGCGCAGGGCGTGATGGGCGGTGGCGTACGTGAGGGGGAGTGAGGCCCCGACGGTGAACGAAAGGTCTTCCGGGATCACCGCGACCAGCCGCGCGTCGGCGACCGCCTGGGAGCCGAGCGCCGTATCGGCGAGGGCGATCACCCGCTGCCCCGGCGACAGCCCTTCGACGCCCGCGCCCACCTCCGCGATCACACCGGCGCACTCGGAGGTCGCGCCCCGGGAGCCGGGCGCCGCGCCCGCGCGCACCTCGATCCGTACCCGGCCGGGCGGCAGGTCCGGCCGGGGCACGGCGCGCAGCTCCAGGTCCGACCAGTCGTCGAGGGGCACGGGACGCGGGGCATCCGGGCGGTAGGCCAGCTCGTAGCAGTCGTCGGCCGGGGGCCGCAGGTCGTCGCCGGCGCGGGCGCGTACGAGGCGTGGCGCGAGCAACCTGCCGCCGCGGACCGCGAGTTCCGGCTCGCCGGACTCCGCCACGGCGGCGGGCAGGGCGGGCCAGGGGCCGGGGCCGTCGAGGTCGACCAGGCGCAGTCCGAGCTCAGGGTGTTCGGTGCGCGCGCCGCGGGCCAGGCCCCACAGCGCCGACTGGGCCAGACCCGGCACCGTGTCGCCGCCGTCCGCCGCGACCGCGCCGCGGGTCACCCAGACGACCCGTGACGGCGCCCGGCCCCGCGGGAGGGCGAGGAGAGCCCGCAGCTCGGTGAGGCCCGCGGCCGCCAACTCCTCCGCGCCGGTGGCCGGGTCGGTCTCCGAACCGGAGGCCGGCCAGAACCTGACCAGCGTGTCGGCGCCATCCGGCACCGCGTCCACCGTGGCGGCCCTACGCACCTCGGCCCCGGCCGGGTCGAGACTCCTCAGGGCCGCCGCCACCTGCCCGTCCGAGGGGTCGCCGAGCAGGGCCCAGCCACCGCCCGGCGACAAAGTGCCGTCCGGCTCGGCCTCGGTGGCCACCGCCGTCCACGCCACCTCGTACAGATGCCGGGCGCTCTCGGCGGCGCCCCGCAGATCCGCCGGATCGGCCGCGCGCAGCCGTACGCCCTCCAGACGCCCCGCCGGAAGGCCGTCGGAGTCCCACAGCGTCACATCCAGCGTGACATCCGCCCCCGAGCCGCCGGTCCGCCGCACGGACGCGATGAGGTCGGCCGCACCGCCCGGCGGCAGTTCGCACCGGCCGACGGCGACCGGGAGCAGCACCCGGCCCGAGGTGTCGAACGCGGCGGCCACATGCAACGCGGCGTCCAGCAGGGCCGGATGGACCGGATACAGGTCCGCCACGTCGCGGGCCCGCGACGGCAGTGACAGACGGGCCAGCAGCTCACCGTCGCCGGTGCGCACCGCCGACCGGACGCCCTGGAACGCCGGACCGTAGGCGAGGCCCGCCTCGGCGAGACGCGCATAGGCCTCCGGGCCCCAGCACGGCTCCGGCGCATCCGGCCACACCGGCGGCGGGCCGAAGGCGCCGGTGGCGGGCTCGCCGGCCGACGCGGTGGCGTGCAGTGTCCACTCCGAGGACTCGGACTCCTGCCCGCACGGCCGGCTGTGCACGAAGACCTCCGGCACGGCCCGCGGGTCCGCGGCCACGACCTCGACGGACACCTCCACCGTGCCCGAGGCGGGCAGCGTCAGCGGCGCGAGCAGCAGCAGGCCGGCCACGTCGACCGGACCGTCGGGGCGGGCCACGGCGAGCGCGGCCCGGCACAGCTCCGCCAACGTCGTCCCCGAGACCACGACCTGCCCGAACACCGCGTGGTCGGGCAGCCATTCGGCCGTGGCGCGGGACCACTCGCCCCGGAACGTCCAGCGCGTCGCGTCCGGCGACCGCAGCTGGACCCCGAGCAGCGGATGTCCGGCGCGGGGGAGCAGGCCCGAGGCACCGGCCGAGGAGCCGGGCTCGGTCCAGTACCGCTGCGGATCCCACGCGTACGTCGGCAACTCGGCCCACGGGCCGTCGGCGACCAGGCGCGACCAATCGATCTCGCGCCCGTGGACATGCAGTTCGGCCGCCGCCCGGTCCAGAGCGCCGGGCCCGTCCTCGTCGCGCCGCAGGGAACCGACGGCGACCAGGTCGTGTCCGGTGTCCTCGGCGACCGTCCGCAGGGCCGTGATCAGCGACGGATGCGGACTGAGCTCGACGAAACACCGGTATCCGTCGGCTGCCATGCGCTCCACGGTGGCGGCGAAGCGGACCGGCTCGCGCAGGTTGCGGTACCAGTAGTCGGCCTCCAACTCCTCGCCGACCGGCCCGCCGAAGACCGTCGAATACCACGCCACGGCCGCCGGACAGGTGACGATGCCGTCGAGTTCGGACAGGATCGCCTCGCGTACGGGCTCGACCTGCGCGCTGTGGGACGCGTAGTCGACCCCGAGCCGCCGGATGAACACCTGCTCCCGCTCCAGGCCGGTCAGCAGGGTCTCCAGCGGCGCCACGTCCCCGGCCACCACCGTCGACCTGCCGCTGTTGACCGCCGCGACGGACACCTTCCCGCCCAGCTCCGCGAGGCGGGCCTCGACCTCCTCGTACGGCAGGGCCACCACGGCCATGGCACCGGTCCCCACCACGCCCGTCAGCGCCTGGCTGCGCAGCGCGACCACGGCCGCAGCGTCGTGCAGACTGAGCGCCCCGGCGACACACGCCGCGGCGACCTCGCCCTGGCTGTGCCCCACCACGGCGTCCGGCCGCACCCCACGGGCCCGCCACACCGCCGCCAGGGACACCATGACGGCGAACAGCACCGGCTGGACCACATCGACCCGCTCCAGCGGAGGTGCCTGCGCGTCGCCGCGCAGGACGGCCGCCACCGACCAGGCGGTGTACGGACGCAGGGCCGCGTCACAGCGGTCGAGCTCGTCCGCGAACAGCGGGGAGCGGGCCAGCAGATCGCGGGCCATCCCGGCCCACTGCGCGCCCTGGCCGGGGAACACGAAGGCCAGCTTCCCCGGCGGAAGCGTCTCGCGCACCCCCACGACCAGTGCTTCCTCGGGCCGCCCGGAGGCCAGGCCGCGCAGCCCGCTCAGCAACTCGTCGCGGTGGCGCGCCACGACGACGGCGCGCTGCTCGAAGTGCGTACGGTGATGCGCCAGCGTCGCGGCGACGGCGGACAGGGGCGGGCCCGGTTCGGCCGTCAGGGCGTCCAGGAGCCGGCCGGCCTGTCCACGCAGCGCGGGCAGGCCGCGGGCCGACAGCGGGAAGAGCGTCACCTCCGGCGGCTCGCCTCCAAGGTCCGGCCGCGACGGCGCGGCGGGTGGCGCCAGGTCCTCCGGCGCCTCCTCGATCACCACATGCGCGTTGGTCCCGCTGATTCCGAACGCGCTCACCCCGGCGCGGCGGACCCGCTCGCCGCGCGGCCACGCCCGCGCACGGCCGGGCACCGCCAGGCCGCCGTCCGCCCAGTCGATCTGCTCGGTCGGGTTCTCGGCGTACAGCGACGCCGGAAGCAGCTCGTGCCGCAGGGCCAGCACCGTCTTGATGACGCCGGCGATCCCCGCCGCGGCCTGCGCGTGGCCGATGTTCGATTTCAGGGACCCCACGCGCAACGGCCGGTCGGCCGCGCGGCCGGGGCCGAAGACGGAGGCCAGAGCGCGGCCCTCGATGGGGTCGCCGAGCCGGGTGCCGGTGCCGTGCGCCTCCACATAGTCCACGTCGTGCGGTTGGAGGCCCGCGGTGTTCAGGGCGGCGCGTACGACCCGCTCCTGCGCCGGGCCGCTGGGGGCGCTCAGCCCCTGGCTGCGGCCGTCCTGGTTGATCGCCGAGCCCTTGACGACCGCGAGGACCCGGTCGCCGTCCCGCCGCGCGTCGGCCAGCCGCTTGAGCAGCACCAGGCCGCAGCCCTCGGCCCACACCACACCGTCCGCGTCGTTCGAGAACGGCCGGCACCGCCCGGTGGGCGACAGCCCGCGGAGTCTGCTGAACTCGACGTGGCCGCGCGGGGTGACCATCAGCGTGACGCCGCCGGCCAGCGCGAGATCGCATTCGCGGCCCGCCAAAGCCCGAGCGGCCAGGTGCAGGGCGACCAGCGAGGAGGAGCAGGCGGTGTCGACCGTCACGGCCGGGCCCCGCAGATCCAGCGCGTAGGCGAGCCGGCCGGAGGCGACGCTCGCCGCCGCGCCCGTGCCGACGTGCCCGTCCAGCTGCCCCAGCCCGGCCGAGACCAGGTATCCGTATCCGCTGTCGTACAGGCCGAGGTAGACGCCGGTGGAGCTGCCGCTCAGCGCCCTGGGGGCCATCCCGGCCCGCTCGATCGCCTCCCAGCCGGTCTGCAGCAGCAGCCGCTGCTGGGGGTCCATCGCGGCGGCCTCGCGCGGTGCGATCCCGAAGAACGAGGCGTCGAAGCGGTCGATGTCGGTGAGGAACCCGCCGCGCAGGGTGTACGCCTTGCCGGTGGCCTCCGGATCCGGGTCGTACAGCGCCTGGGTGTTCCAACGGCCCGCGGGGACGTCGCGGATGGCGTCCTCGCCCGCGGCCAGCAGCCGCCACAGCCCCTCCGGGTCGTCCGCGCCCCCAGGGAAGCGGCAGGCCATCGAGATGATCGCGATGTCGTCCGCCGGGCCCGCCACCCGCGGTGCCCCGGCGCCGGACGTGGGGGCGGGGCCGTCGCCGGACAGCGCCTCGGCGATCGAGGAGATGGTGGGGTGGTCGTAGAGGAGGGACGGATCCAGCTGACGGCCGATCCGCTCCGAGAGGCCCACGGCCAGCGTCACCAGATCGCGCGATCCCAGGCCGAATTCGGCGATCGGCCGCTCGACCTCGACCCGCAGCGGATCGAGCCCGGTGCGGTCGGCGACGGCCCCGACCAGCCATGCCTGGACGGCCTCGGCGGAGGCCCCGGTGCGCTTCCTCGCGGACATGGGCTAGCCGGCGCTGCCGCTGGAGGAACCGACCGACGAGCCGACCGACGAGCCCACCACGGACAGCGTCCCCTCGAGATACGCCGTCCGGGAGGCGCGGCGCTGGATCTTGCCGCTGGACGTCTTGGGGATGGTGCCGGGGCTGACCAGGACGACATCCCGCACCGCCAGGCCGTGGGCCTCGCCGATCGTGCTGCGGATCAGGGCGGTGATCCGGTCGAACTCGGGCGCGGCCTCCGGCGCCGCTTCCGCGACGACGACCGGCTGCTCGCCCAGCGCCCCGTCCTCGACGGAGAACGCGGCGGTGCAGCCGGGCCGGAGCGCGGGGTGGGACGTCTCGGCCGAGAGCTCCAGGTCCTGGGGGTAGTGGTTGCGCCCGTCGATCACCATCAGGTCCTTGAGCCGGCCGGTGATGAACAGCTCTCCGTTCCGCAGGAATCCCAGGTCGCCCGTCCTGAGGAAACCGCTCCTGCCGTCCTTCAGCGAGGCCCGGAACACCTCGCGAGTCGCGAGGGTGTTACGCCAGTAGCCGCGGGCGACGCTCTCGCCGGCGACCCAGATCTCGCCGACCTCGCCTTCGGGGCACTCCTCCAGGCGTTCGCCGTCGACGATCACCACCGTCATGCCGGGACCCGGTCGACCGCAGCCGACCAGTTCCGCGTCCGCCGTCCCGGGGCGCGAACCGATGTCGCGCCTGCCCACCAGCGTCGGCGCCGCGTCCACCGAACTGCCGCTCACCATCAGTGTCGCCTCCGCGAGCCCGTAGCACGGGAGGAAGGCCTCACGCCGGAAGCCGGCGGCGGCGAAGGTGTCGGAGAACCGCCGCAGCGTCGCGGCCCGCACCGGCTCGGCGCCGTTGAACGCCACCCGCCATCGCCGCAGGTCGAGGCGGTCCATCAGCTCGGGCGTCGCATGCCGCAGACACAGTTCGTAGGCGAAGTTGGGCGCCCCGCTGGTGTGCGGGCGGTACCGGGAAATGGCGGTCAGCCAGCGCTCGGGCCGCTGGAGGAAATGCAGCGGGGAGAAGAGGGTGGACGTCGCGCCCAGGTAGAGGGTGTTGAGTACGGGAGCGATGAGTCCCATGTCGTGATACACCGGCAGCCAGCTGACGAAGAGATCCCCCTCGCGCTCCGCGAGCGCGTCGGGAGTGTGCCCGAATCCTTTTGTAAGGACCCGCTGGTTGTCCATCAGATTGCCATGCGTCACCGTCACCCCGCGCGGAGCCGAGGTCGATCCGGACGTGTACTGGAGAAACGCGACGGAATCCGCCCTGATGTCCGGTGCGCGCCAGGAATTCTCCGCCTCGTCGGGTATTTCCTCGGTGACGACGCAGGTGATGTCGGCCAGTTGGGGAAGGTGCTCCGCCATGCCGTCCAGGGCCTCGATGACCTGCCGCCCGCCCAGGATCACCTTGACGTCCGCGTCGGCGATCAGGCGCCTCATCCTGGTCAGGGCCCGGTGGTTCTGCCTCCGCCCCTGCGGCGGCACGCCCGGCACCGCGATGACCCCGGCCGAGAGGCACCCCATATAGCCACAGATGAATTCGACGCCGGGCGGATACAGCAGCAGCGCACGGGAACCCGCGAGGCCGCGCTCCTGAAGCCAGGCACCGATGGCCCGGGAACGCCGGCCCAGCCGCCCGTACGACAATTCCCGAACCTCCCCGTCACAGTCCCCCGTGGCGAGGTAGCGATAGGCGATTCGGCCGGGCCGGCGCGACTCCTGAGCGATCATCAGGTTGACTAGCGAGTCGGACATACGCAGCAGGGTACGGTCGGGTGACCTGGACAAAACGGGGCTGTCCCACGGAGTGGACGCGGGTCCGGGCCGTCCTGCCCGGCGCCGACTTCCTACTTCGGCAGCTTCACGACAAACGACGGTTCCGCGCTCGGATCATCGCCCCCGACGTAACTCACCTTCCCGCCACGGCGGGCGACGTCGAGGACGAGCTTCCCCGTGATGGACTGCCCCGGTTTGTACGTCGTGTCGAGGTCCGGGCCGTCACCGACACCTTCCAGTGTGCTCGCGTCCTGCGCGGAGGACCGGTCGTCCTCCCACTGCATCAGCCCGTACGTCGCGATCTTTGCGGGTGCCTTGCCGACGTTCTTCAAGGTGAGCGTGAGGACGACGTATTGACCGTTCTCCGGCGTGTTCGTCGTGTCGATCTCGGCCGGCGTCACATACTTCGCGCTGACGGCCGTCACCCGCATCTCTGTTGTCACCTTGTAGTTCTCGCCGTACTCGTCCGTCTTCCCGATGCCGAACGTCCCCGTCTCGCCAACGGCGATCACGGGGGCCGCGGGCTTCGTGGGCGACGGAGACGGCGACTCCTCGGTGGCCTCATCGGCCGTGGCGGGCGCGGTGGACGGAGCGGACTCCTTTGAGTCGCCCCCATCGTCCGACGAGCAACCCACCAGAACGGCCCCGAGAAGGGCCGCGGACGCCACTGTGACGGCGTACCTGGACATGCGCATGGAAACCAACCCCCCATGGATACGTGGACGGCTCCCCATGCCGTCCGAGGGGGCTCAGTATGCACGGAAGTATGACCGGCATGAGCGGGCAGGGTTTTCATGCCCTGGGCGGGCGCCCGCCCGTTCCCGACCTTCCGAAAGGAGTGCTTCGCATGCGGATGTACGACAACCCCGTCATCGGCGGCTTCCACCCCGACCCCAGCGTGTGCCGCGTGGGCGACGACTACTACCTGGTGTGTTCGAGCTTTGAGTACTTTCCGGGCGTGCCCCTCTTCCACAGCCGGGACCTGGTGCACTGGCGGCAGATCGGCAACGTCCTGGACCGGCCCGGGCAGCTGGACCTGCCGGACGAGGTACCGGCCTCCGGTGGGGTCTACGCGCCGACCATCCGCCACCACGACGGCCGCTTCTACATGATCACCACCAATGTCAGCGGCCGGGGGCACTTCATCGTCACCAGCGAGCGGCCCGAGGGGCCTTGGTCGGACCCGGTCTGGCTCGATCTGCCGGGCATCGACCCCGATCTCGCCTGGGACGAGGACGGCTCGTGCTGGTGCGCCGTCTCCGGCGTCCAGGTGGCCCGTATCGACCCGATGGCCGGCACGGTGCTGGAGGGCCCCTGGCCGGTGTGGTCCGGGACGGGGCTGCAGCATCCCGAGGCCCCGCACCTGTACCGCGTCGGCGACTGGTGGTACCTCATGCTCGCCGAGGGCGGCACCGAGCGCGGCCACTGTGTGTCCATAGCCCGCGCCCGCTCGCCGCGCGGCCCCTACGAGGCGGCCCCGGCCAACCCGATCCTCTCCCACCGCAGCACCGACCTGCCGATCCAGAGCACCGGCCACGCCGACCTGGTGTCCGCGCCCGACGGCACCTGGTGGATGCTGCTGCTGGCCACGCGCCCCCGTGGGTTCTTCCCGCGCTTCCACGTCCTGGGCCGGGAGACGTTTCTGACCCCCGTGCGGTGGGTGGACGGATGGCCCGAGGTCGGGCCCGTACGGGACCGGCACCCCGCCCCGGCCGCGTGGTGGCCGCTCGACCCCGAGCCGTCCCGGGACGACTTCGACGGCCCGGCGCTGGCACCCGTCTGGATCTCCCCGCGCAGCCGACCCGTCGGCTCCTGGTCGCTGGGCGACCGGCCGGGGTGGCTGACGCTGAATGCGGCGGGGGCCACCCTCGACCGCCCGGGCCACACCTTCATCGGGCGCCGGCAGCAGCACCCGGACTGCCGGGTGACGGCGCTTCTGGACCCCGGCTCGGCCCGCGCCGGGCTCTCGGTGCGTATGGACGAGGCGCACCACTACGACCTCGAGGTCGCCGGGGGAGAGGTGAGCGTGATCGCCCGGATCGGTCCGCTGCGCCAGTGGGTCGCGCGACACCCGGTGCCGCCGGGCCCGGTCACCCTGGCCGTCGACATGCGCACCACCGGCGTGTTGGCCCCCTCCGTCACCTCCGCCGAACACGCGGTCGACGAAGCGCTCGGCGTCCGGGCCGGCGGACCGGACACGGTCGCCTTTTCCCTTGAGGGGCCCGAACCCGAGCGACTGGCCGAACTCGACGGCCGCTATCTGTCGACCGAGGTCGGCGGCGGCTTCACCGGCCGGGTGATCGGCATGTACGTCACCGAAGGCAGCGCCGCCTTCGACTGGTACGACTACCGTCCGACCGCCGCCGACACTCACTGATCAGTCCTGTTACGACAGGCCTTACGACATGTCGCCACCGGACCGGCCGCGGCGGCGCAGCAGGAGCAGCCCACCCGCGAGGGCGGCGACCCCGGTGGCGGCGGCGACCCCGACCAGGTCGCCCGAGCCGGTGGCCGCCAGGTCGCCCCGGCCGCCCTGCGGCCGGGGCGAGGAGGGCGCGGCAGAGGACGACGAAGTGGAGGCGGAAGGGGACGGGGACGAGGCCGAGGCCCGGTCCCGGGTGAAGCACAGGGTGCCGAAGCCGAGTTGGTCGTAGCCGCCGCTGTTGGGACCGTAGTCCCCGCCACCGCCCTCCGGGGCGGCCTGGGCGGCGATCCGGCTGATATGCGGCGCCGACCGGCCCCGGCGCTTGGTGTAGTGATTGGCGATCATGGCCCAGATGGGCCGGACCATGGCCGGGTCGGCATGCGCCGCCTCGGTGACGGTCTCCGTCCCCGACCAGACACCGGGGGCGCCTTTCTGCCGGGTGTAGGGCGTGAAGGGAACATCCCCGCCCAGGCTCCACTTGGCGACGTACTCGGCGCCCTTGAGGAAGCGGCTGTCGTCGTATCCGTACAGGTCGACGCCCTGGTTCCAGGCCATTTCGCAGATGGTGCCCATCAGGCCGACGCCGAGCAGGGCGTGGCCCTGGTCACGGCCCGCCTCCACCCATTCGGCGAGGCCGTCGGAGTGGACGACGGGGATGGCGTTCTTGATCGAGCCCATGCCCTTGCCGTGCTTGAAGTAGCTCACGGCACGGTCGACCGTGGCGCGGTCGTCGCAGAGGATCCCGGTGGCCAGCACGCAGGCCATGGCCGTCAGATCCCAGTTGGCCCAGTAGTTGGTGATGTACGCGCCGTTGTGGCGGGTGAGGAAGTCCTCGCTCAGCGCGCAGAACACCTCGCGCGCCATCTTCTGGAAGCGGGCCAGCTCGAACCCCTCATAGCCGCGCATCAGCTCGGCGGCGTTGGCGAACTGGTAGCCGTACAGGCCCGCCGCGAGGAACCGGTCCGCGGAGCCGTCCAGCTTGGTCAGCCTGGCCGACCAGGCGTTGAGGACATCGCGGGCGGTGTCTGCGTGCGCGGTGTCGCCGGTGATGTGCCAGCGCAGGGCGTTCTGGTAGGCGGCGTGGATGTCGTTGTAGAGCGTGCGGTAGTTCTCCGGCGAGCCCGAACCCCGGTAGACGGTCGGCTGCGGGTTGGCCCTCCAGGTGGCTCCCGCGTGGGGATTGGCCGTCAGCCTGGCGAAGCCCGCCTTGTAGGGCGCGGCGCCCGCCTTCACCTTGGCGGCCATCCGGTCGAGGTCCGCCCGGGTGTGCAGCATCCCCGGGTGCGCGAAGGTCCCGGCCGCCGAGGCCGGGTTCGCCGCGGCGACCGTACCGATGCCGCCGGCACCCGCCGCGGCCCCGGCGATCTTCAAGATGTTCCTGCGGCTGATGTCTGCTGCCACTGCTGTGCTCCTCGGGTTCGGATCCGTACGCACAGGAGACGCGGCGCGGCGCGGGCGATAACAGAAAATGCGGCGTCAGAAGACGGGCATCGCCGACAGGGCGCCGCCGCGCAGCAAAAAGACACGGTTGTCCGCGCCCGCCGCCGTCAACCTGCCCGCCTGTCCCGCGCTGTGCTGCCACACCCCGACGCCGTCCCTGGCCCGTACCGTCCCGACCTCTGCGCCACCCGACCGGTCCAGGGCGATCCAGCCGCCCGCACCCTGTTCGCCGGGCGCTTCGGAGCGGTGCGACCACTTCACCGCGCCGTCGGCCAGGGCCAGGGCGGTCAGCGAGCGACCGCCGAGGTAGACGGTGTCCTTGGCGACGGCCGGGGCGAGGGCCTTGGCGCTCTGGCCCTTGCGCGCGGGCCACGCGGCCTGCCCGGTACGGGTGTCGAGCGCCGCCACGGTGCCGTCCGAGCCGCAGACCACCAGCCGCTGCCGGCCCACGGCCGCCGAACCGTTCAAGGTGGGTCAGGAGGGCGGGTTCGACGTCGCTCGCCGGTCCGTTCGCGCACCGAACGGTCCTCAGCAGGGCACGGGAGGTTGGCGCCGGCTGCCGCAGGTGGCCAGGCTGCACCAGCGGCGCCGGCCACTTCGGTTGAGGAAGAGCCAGCCGCAGTCCTCGCTGGGACAGGCGCGGATCGTGAACCGGCGGGGGTCCGCCAGGAGGTCCGCGGCGCTGTGGGCGGCGGCGAGCAGGGGCAGCCGCAGACCGACGGCCGGGGACAGCCGCCACTGGCCCAGCCCGTCCTCGCCCCGGGTGAAGACCGCGGATCCGGTGGCGCGCTGCGCGACCGCGGCCACCGCGTTGAACGCGCGGACATCGTGCGGATCGGTCAGGCAGGCGTACAGGTCGGCGCGGAACACCCGGGCCTCCGCCAAAACGGCGGCCGCCTCGTCGGGGCGCTCCCGCGCCTGCTCGAGCAGCCGGTCGACGAGCGGGGCGTCCACCAGGTCCAGGTGGCCGGCCCATGCGGCGAGGGTGGAGTATCCGCGCAGCCACTCCGAGCCGGGGAGTTCCGGGCCGCCCCAGCCCGCGTACGTATTGCAGAACTCCAGCGCCGGATGGCCGCTGGTGTTCCACGGCAGCCACTCCTCGCCGACCCGCACCGCGTACAGCGGCGCCGGAGGCCGGTCCAGCCGGGGGTCGCCCCGCAGGATGCGTTCGTGGAGCGTGGTCAGCGCGGGGCCCGGTTCGATGCCCAGCTCGCTCACCAGCACATGGCGCGTGTGCCGGTAGAGCTCGAGGGCGTCGGCCCGACGGCCGTCGCGGTACAGGGCGGTCATCCGGGCGACGACGAGCCGCTCGCGGGCCGGGAACTCCTGGGCCAGCGGCGTCAGATCCGCGAGGACCCGCTCGTGCAGCCCCATGGCGAGCTGGTCCTCGGCACGCTGTTCCAGGGCGGACAGACGCAGTTCGCCGAGGTGTCCGCCGAGCCGGCCGCGCAGCTGATCGTCGATCACGTCGGCGAGCAGCGGGCCCCGCCACAGCGCCAGGGCCCGGTCATAGGCGCGTACCCGCTCCCGAGGGTGGTGATCGGCGGCCGCCTGTCCGACGAGGTCGAGGAACTCCAGGGCGTCGATGGCGTGCGGGCCGGGGTCGATCGCGTAGCCGTCATGCCGGGTCTCGACGCACAGCCCGTACGGCGAGAGGCGGGCCCGCAGCCTCCCGATGTAGGTGTGCACGGTGGAGCGGGCCGAGGCGGGCGGGGCGCCGTTCCACAGCAGGTCGATGAGACGTGTGGTGGTCACGGCGCGGCCGGCGTCCAGCAGCAGGATGCCCAGCAGGCACCGCTCCTGGCGGCGGCTGCCCACCACGACGCGCTCTCCTGCGTGGCGTGCCTCGAACGGGCCGAGCAGCTGGAACTCCATGGTTGTGGTCAGCCTAGTCCCGCGTGGTGAGAATCTGGTCAGCGGCCGGGGCGAAGCTGAGGTCAGGATCTCCCACCCCACACCTCATCAGGAGAAAGCATGCGACGAACCTGGGCCGCCCTGCCCGTACTTGCCGCTGTCCTCGTCAGCACGGCGCCCGCGTCCGCCGCGGCGCACACGTCCCCGCCCCCGTCCACGTCCCTGTCGACCGGGTCGGGCTGGGAACCCGCGCCGCAGGCTCCGTTCGACGCCGCGGCCGGCGTCCGGTGCGACTTCCCCGTGCACGGAGAGCCCGTCGTCGACGAGGTCGTACAGCGGGTGCTGGACACCTACCCCGACGGCACCCCGAAGCGGGTCGAGTACAAGGGGGACTTGATCGTGCGGGTCACCAACACGGACACCGGTGCCTTCTACGACGCGGACGCCGGTGGCAGAGCCGTCGTCGACCACCGCGCCGACGGTTCCGAGCTGTGGTCCGTGGTCGGGCCCGTGCTGTTCGGCTTCGCCGAGAACGGCGGCACTCTGGCGCGTGGCCTCTACATTGTCGACGGCGTCTACACGATGGACATCAGCGCCACCCGGTACAAGACGCTGACCATGCTGCACGGGACGGCCGACCCGCTCTGCGCCCGTATCGACTGAGCGCGGGCGCCTCGGTGTCCGGGGCCCGCGGACGGGTGTCCGCGGGCCCCGGGGTACGGCTCACCGGATACGGGTCACCGGGCGCGGCTCACCGGGTGGCGTGTCCGCGTACGGCGTGGGCGCCGGGGTCGTGTCCGACCAGGGCCGTGATGTGCGCGGTGGCCGCGGTGCCGGGGATGGTGCAGGACTTGCCGTTCAGCGTGTAGTTCCCCGGCGCCGGGTTGGTGCCGGTGTAGGTACCGTTGAAGCCGATGGTGGTGGAGGCGCCGGTGGCCAGGGAGGCGTTCCAGCCGGCGTCCTTGACGGTGACCTTGGTGCCGCTCTGGCTCCAGGTGCCGTTCCAGCCCTGGGTGACCTTCTGGTTGCCGGTGAAGGAGAAGCCCAGCTGCCAGCCGTTCAGGGCGGGGCCCTTGTTGGTGAGGGTGACGGTGGCCGTGAAGCCGGAGCCCCAGTCGTTGCTCACCCGGTAGTCGACCGTGCAGGTGGCGGCCGGGGCCGCCGCGGTGGTCACCCGCACCGTGGCCGAGGGTGGCGAGCTGCGGCCCGCGGTGTCCTTCGCCACGACACGGAAGGTGTAGGCGGTGGCCGGGGAGAGGCCGGTGACGGTGGCGCTCGTGTCGGGGGCGTCGACCGTGGCCACCGGGGCGGCGCCGGCGGGGTCGCCGGAGTAGACCTGGTAGCTCGCCACCGGGGACGAACCCGCGGTGGACGCGGCCCAGGACAGGGTGGCCCGGTCCGAACCGACCGCGGTGGCGGCCGGGGTGCCGGGGGCGGTGGGCGGTTTCGCCTCGGAGGAGCCGGCGGGCAGGACGTACTCGGTGATGGAGTACGCGGGGAAGGTGGTGGTGAACCCGCCGTCGGTCACGGGCTGGTCGGCCAGGTGCTTGATCGAAGTGACGTCGTCCTGGCCGTAGCGGTAGACCTGCGCCGAGCCGGCCAGGCCGGTGCGGCCGGTCACGGACACGGGGGCGGTCAGATCGCCGGTGGTCTTGTTGACGACCATGACGGTCAGCGCGTGGTCGCTGTCGCGCTCGGCCGCGTAGACCGACAGTTTCTCCTGGTCGGCGCTGGCCGCCTGGACCGCGGTGTCGCCGAAGGAGCCGCCGTTGCCGTCGTAGTTGCGGAACATGCGGAAGGCGTAGGCGCCGGGGTCGGTGGACTTTGGCGGCGCCCACAGGGTGGCCAGGTCGAGTCCCTCCCGCCCGAAGATCCCGAGCACATCGGCCTGGGCGAGGGCGCCGTCGATGTGGTCCAGCGCGCCCCAGTTGTACTCGGTGATGGCGAGCTTGGTGCCCGGGTAGTTCTCGTCGACGAGGGAGCGCATGCGCGGGATGAACTGAACGGGCTGGTTGATCCAGCTCTCGTCCACGTACGTGGGGTCCCACAGCTGCCGGGTGGAGCGCAGCCGCAGCTCCTGGGTGGCGGGGTCGTCGTTGCCGCTGGACACCCCGGACTGCTGCGGGTAGATGTGATTGTCGAAGTAGTCCAGGATGCGGCGGCCGTGGCTCTGCTCGTAGGCCTTCATCTGCTGGAGGTACCAGGGGGCGAACTGCAGCCCGCCGTGGGCCGCCCGGTCCGGCGGGTTGGACCAGCAGTCGCCGCCCTTTTCGCCGCAGGTCTTCTGGTCGAGGCCGGAGTAGATGAGGGAGTTCAGGCCCCAGCCCACCGGGCCGAGGGTCTGCGCGCCGGGGTCCGCGTCCTTGATCGCGGCGGCGGTGGCGTAGGTGCTGTCACGTATCTCGTCGTAGCCCGCTCCGGCCGGGTGGACATCCCGGTGGGTGGTGAACCACAGGTCGGGCTCGTTGTCGAGGTTGTAGAAGCGCACCCCGCCGGCTGCCGCGGACCCGTAGGCGCGGTTCAGGTACTCCACCCAGCCCTTGGTGAACTCCGGGCCGGCGGCGACGCTCGTGTCGGCGGGGTCGTTGCCGGTGACGTTGGTGCCGTCGCTCTTCACGCCGTTGCCGCAGTCCGGGCGCCACTGGGCGTCGCTGCCCTTCTGGGGCCCGTACTTGGAGATGCTGAAGCCGCAGGCGGCGTTGCGGGCCGCCGTCATCGAGCCGATCATCGGCACGGTCAGCACGGTGTCGGTGTCGGTACGGCGGTTCTGCTCGACGAACTTGTCGGCTTCCGAGCCGTCCGGCAGCTGGGCGGTGCCGTTCTCGTAGTACAGGTTCTCGAAGTACCAGTCCGAGCCCGCGTTGTAGGCGTCGAGCTTGTAGTTGTAGCGGGTCGTGGCGTTTCCGCCCCATCGCCGCACCGGCAGTCGCAGCTCCTTGGCCAGCGACTCCTCGGCGAAGTTGATCCCGTAGACGTGCGGGTCGATCGCGTGGCGCCCGGTGGTGGCGTCGACCCGGAGGGCGGGGCCGTCCGCGGCGGCGGAGGCGGCGGGCCGCGCGCCTGTGTCCGATAAGTCGCTCGCCCGGACGGGATCGGCCAGACCGGTACCGGCCACCAGCAGCACCGCGGCCACCAGTCCGGCTCTTGGAGTCATGCGCATGGTCTCCTTCTCAACGGCCATGCGACACGGCTCGGCCACGCCCGCGCGGCGGGACGGGCACACGGGCCATGGCGCCGAGGGGGCCGTGTCGTACGGCCTGACGACGGGGGGGGGATGGTGTGGGAGCGCTCCCAAGGCCTTCACATGGTCAACGAGCCCTGAGGCACTGTCAAGGGGCTCGGGTGGCCCGATCGGGAGCTCGTCCCGCCGCGTCCGTCAGGCGGACAGGCCGTCGTCGGGCAACCAGTCGGCCGGCGATCAGCAGCCGCTCGGCGGCCCGGCCGAAGTTCAGCTCCTCGGCGACCGCGAGGAAGTACCGCGGTTGGCCGCTCCACGCCTGTCATGCTACGTCGCCGGGAGACCGGCCCTACCAGCAGGGAGGACACCGGTCGTGGCATCAGACCTGGTGGCGAGGTCACGATGAGCCCATGAACACCCGAAGGCAGGGCACCGCGGAGACCCGCCATGCGGGACTTTCTGGTCGAGATCACCGCCACGGTCTCCGAAGACACCCCCGGGCCGAGGGCGACCGCCGCCGCGCCGCCGAGGCGGTCCGCGCCGGGGAATTGGCCGCCACCGGCCAGGTCGTCGGTGCTGGTGGGTCTCGCGGCCGTGCCGTCCTCGGCGCTCTGGCCTGGCTGGGGCGCCGCTGGTCCCGTCCTGACCTGCTGCTCGCCGCGCTGGTGACCCAGGCGGTCGGCATCGCCCTGCCCGCCCTGATCGGTGGGGTGGCAGCCGCCCTGATCTCCGCCTTCCTCTTCGGCGCCACCTTCCTCGGCGTCAGCACCATCGCCCTGGCCACCGGCGCCCACCTGCGCATCGGGTTCCGCACCACATGGCGGTGATGCGGTGCGCCGCCCCCGTACGGACGTCCGCGGCGGAGGAAACCGCCGCGATCGGGTCGGACCACCCCTGACCGGGGCGCGCTACAGTCGGCCACATACGGGGAACTCCTACGCCGGACACCGACCCGGGCCGGCTGCTCAGCGACGTATCGCCATCGATGCCTCTGACGTGGAGCCACTCATGACCACACCGCGGGACCTGTTGATCGTCGCCATGGACACGGTGCCCGACCGTCCAGTGGAGCGCGGGGACCTGTCGCTCGCGCTCGCGGGGGCCGAGATGATCGACCTCATCGGCGCCCAGGCGCTCAGCCTGGACGGCGATGTCATCATGCCGGGCCTCCAGCCGGCGATCTCCGACCGGCTGCTGAACGAGGCCGCGTCGTCGCTGGATCGACAGGCGCCGTACGAGTCGGTCGGCGACTGGCTGTGGCGCAGAGGCCGCGGCCTGTCCGCGGCCTACGCGGCCGCGCTTGAGCAGGAGGGGGAGATCACCCGGCGCCGCCACCGCTGGACACCCTTCCGGGCCGGCCGGCCCGCGCTGGCCGACTCACCCGCTCGCCACGAGGCGGCGGACCGCTGGACATCGGACGAGCCCGTCCTCGCCGCCCTCGCGGCGGCCGTCGGGATTCGCGACGAGCCGCCCGGAGACTCCCCGGACGTGGCCGACGAGGCGGTGGTGACGGTGCTCGCCGCGGTGAACGACGCGGTGATGGAGCTGGAAGCCGTACGGCAGCGGCGAGCCATCGAGGAAGCGGCCTTCGACAACATCTGGCGGGGCGAATAGCCGGGCGTGCGTCGCGGGTCCGCTCACAGGCAGGTGCGGGTAAGCCATTCGTCGGCGTTGTAGGTGTCCTTCGCCGGGTCCGGCGCGGTGGCGGGCCGTTCTTCGACGGTGTCCTCCAGGCGGACGCGCTCGGGCAGCGCGCCGAATCGAGCACGCCGTGTGGCCTCGGCACCGTCGGGTACTTGGTCAGGGTGTGCCATCTCGTTGCCTCCTCGGGGCACCGCGGGTGCTCGGGTGGCGATGGGCTTGGCGGTGACCGAGACGCCACCCGTCACCGGTCTGGTCGGTGACGAGCCTTGCAGAAGGTGCGGTCACCCGTCAAGATGGTGACGTGAATTTGGATCACGCATTTCTGTGCGGCAACCACGCTCTCGACTTCGCGGCGACGCTCCGCGCTCGCCGTTCGGTGCGGTTCGAGACGTTCGTGTCGCCGGACCGGCTGGATGCCTGGTATCTGGAGTCGGGAATCGTCGACGCGGTCTCCGCCAGTCAGGAGGCCGACGTCGAGCAGGCGATTGCCGTACGGGAGGCCGTCTACGAGCTGGTCACCGCCCGCATCGCCCAGGACGCCTACGGCAGTGAGGCGCTGGCCGTGGTGAATGACATGGCCCGCAAGCCTCCTGTCGCGCCCCAGCTCACCGTGTCGGGCCGGTGGACGGACGCGACGCCGGAGGAGGCGCTCGCCACTGTGGCGCGGCATGCCGTCGAGCTTCTCGGCGGGCCGGATGTGCCGCTGCTCAAGGAGTGCGGCAACCCCGAATGCACCCGCGTCTACATCGACCGGTCGCGCGGTATGCGACGCCAGTGGTGCGGCATGGAGCCCTGTGGGAACAAGCTCAAGGCGGCGGCCTATCGCGCCCGTAAGAAGCAGGTGCAGGTGGCCCCGGCCGGCTGACGCGACACGGCCGGCGTCACCTGTCGCATGGATGCCGCCGACCGAGTGGACGCCGTATCAGATCTCCTCCGAGGGCGGGTCGATCGCGTCGGAGGGATCGGCGTACTGCGCCACCCCGTGGCCGAACGACCAGTCGATCGACTCGTTCTCGGTCAGCACGATGAACACATTCCGTGGCTCGGTCCCCGCGTACGCGTGGGCGAGTTCGGCGATCCGCCGGTACAGCGCCCGTTTCTGGGCGGGCGTCCGTCCGGAGCGCATCGTGATCGCGACGTACACGACGCCGTCGTCGCGCCGCACGCCGAGATAGTTGTCGTAGCGCAGCGTGCTGCGGACGCCGTCGTGGCCGACCAGGACCTGGAACCGGTCGTCGGGCGGGAAGCCGATGGTCTCCACCATGGCGTCGTGTACGGCGCGGCCGAGCGCGTCGAGCCGGTCGCTGTCGGCCCCCAGCGCGTCGATGCGGACAAATGGCATATCGGCGTTTCTCCTCCTCAGGGCTCGTCGCCTCGGAGCTTGTCGCTTCGGAGTCTGTCGCCGACCAGCGTCGTACATACTAGTAGGTACAGTCAATCCGGGCCTCCAACCCCGAACGCGCGGTCCTCGAGGGGTGTCGCGGCACCGGCCGCGTTGTCCCGCGATTACGGCGGTGAAGCTCTTCGTGTGCGATCACCCGGGTAGAAACGATCACACCGGCACCCGAGGGAGAGGACGAGAGATGACGCGCATCGTGCGCTTCGCCGACGACACCGGGATCGTGCGGACCGGGGTCGCCGACGACACCGGCGCGATCCGGACCTTCACCGGAGCGCCGCTGGTCGCCGAGTTGCTGCGGCTGTCCGCGGCGGAGCTGCGGACCCTGGTCGAGGACACCGCCCGCGGCCCGGCCGCCGTCGAGGAACGGGACGTTCTGCTGCTGCCGCCCCTGGACGGGCTGATGGAGCTGTGGGCCGCGGGGGTGACGTACGAGCGCTCGCGCGAGGCCAGGGTGGAGGAGAGCGCCGAGCAGTCCGTCTACGAGCGGATCTACGACGCCGAGCGCCCGGAACTCTTCTTCAAGTCGCCGCCCTGGCGCGTGGTGACGGACGGCGAGCCGATCGCCGTCCGGGACGACTCCGAGCTGAACGTCCCCGAGCCCGAACTGGCGCTGGTCCTCAACCGGCACGGCGAGACCGTCGGCTATCTGGTCGCCGACGACGTCAGCTCACGCTCCATCGAGGGCGAGAACCCGCTCTACCTCCCCCAGGCCAAGATCTACGCCGGAAGCGCCGCGGTGTCCTCGGGCATCGTGCCCGCCTGGGAGGTCGAGGCCCCCGACGCCTTGGGCATCAGCCTCGTGGTGTGGCGCGAGGGCGAGGCGGCCTACCGGGGGACGAC
Source organism: Streptomyces sp. ME19-01-6 (assembly GCF_033793745.1). Taxonomy (NCBI): domain Bacteria; kingdom Bacillati; phylum Actinomycetota; class Actinomycetes; order Kitasatosporales; family Streptomycetaceae; genus Streptomyces; species Streptomyces sp. ME19-01-6. Next base: position 70,612 of record NZ_JARAXF010000046.1, read on the forward strand.
CTCCACCGCCGCGTTCCACCGCACCCCGAGAGGGCTGGTGGACCACCTGTGGCGCTCCCATCCCTTCCCCGACGGCGCGGTGCTGTCCACCGGCACGGGCATCGTGCCCGCACTCGACTTCACGCTGAACGCCGGGGACGTGGTGGAGATATCCATCGACGGGATCGGCACGCTGCGCAACCCGGTACGGGCCCATCAGGCAGAACTGGACTGGCTGGTGGAGGCGATCAGCCACCCGCTGACGCGCCGCGCGCACCGGAGCCGTTCTCCGGGGTGATCCCGGCGGGGCGGCGGGCGGGGATGGCCGTGGTTCCCCGGACGACGAGGTGCACGGCTTCCCTGCCGAGGACGCCGGTGGCGCAGTGGTCGTCGCAGGCGAGGACGGCCGTGGGCCGGGGGTGGCGGCCAGGAGGGCGCGGGCGGCCGTGGCGCCGTCCTCCTCGGCCAGGCCGCCGGGCAGGACGCGGGCGCGGTCGGCGAGGCCGTGGCGCTTCATGGTTATGCGGTAGCCGCGGCGTCGCCGGTCGGCGGCGCCCGGTGCCCTGCCGCCGTCGTTCAAGGACCGCGGCCTGCTCGCCACCGCCCTCGTCACCATCCGCTTCGACAACGGCGCGCTCGCCACCGCCGAGGCCAACTTCCAGGCCGTATACGGCTATGACGTCCGTGGCGAGGTCTTCGGCTCGGCCGGGATGCTCACCATGGGCGACGTCCGCCGCAGCCATCGGACCACGTACGGCCCGGACGGCATCGCCGCCGCTACGGCCAGGACCTCTTCCGCGACGCCTATGTCGCCGAACTCGCCGATTTCACCGACCGCGTGCGCACCGCGGGCACCCCCTCCGCCACCGGCGAGGACGCCCGCGCCGCGCAGTCCATCGCCCTCGCCGCCATCCGGTCGATCACCACGGGCGGCCCGGTCCGCATCGACGGGCTCCGGGACCGTTGAGACCTGTTGGGCCAGGCCTATTAGGGGAGGATGGAGTCGACATAGCCGCCGTCGACGCGCACGGCCCCGCCCGTGGTGGCGGACGCGAACGGCGAGCTGAGATAGACCGCCAGATGGGCGATCTCCTCCGGCTCGATCAGCCTCTGGAGCAGCGACTGCGGCCGGTGCTTGGCCATGAACTCCCGCTGCGCCTCGTCCCAGGGCAGGCTGGAGTCCACCAGCTCGTACACGAACTCCTCGACGCCGCCGGTGTGCGTCGGCCCGGCGATCAGCGAGTTGACGGTCACCCCCGACCCCGCGGCCTCCTTGGCGAAGCCGCGCGTCACCGCGAGCAGAGCGGTCTTCGACATGCCGTAGTGGATCATCTCGGCGGGGATGACGACGGCGGAGTCGCTGGCGACGTTCATGATCCGGCCCCAGGACCGGTCCTTCATCGCGGGCAGATAGGCGCGGATCATCCGTACGGCGGCCAGCACGTTCACTTCGAAATAGCGTCGCCACTCGTCGTCGCTGATCTCCAGTGCCGGAGCGGCGCCGAAGATGCCGAGGTTGTTGACGAGGATGTCGACGTCGGGGACGGCAGCCATGACCTGACGGGTGCCGTCATCGGTGGTGATGTCACCCGGGGCGGGGACGAAGGCGCCGCCACCGTCCGCCGCCCCCTCCAGTTTCGCGATGGCGGCCGCAACGGACTCCTCCCGGCGTCCGTTGACGGCGACACGGGCGCCCGCCCGCGCCAGTCCGGCGGCGATGGCGAAGCCGATGCCCTGGGTCGACCCGGTGACGAGGGCGGTCTTGCCGGAGAGATCGATGAGCACGGTGCTCCTCCAGAGGGATGTACGCGGACCAAGAGATGACGAGCGTCGGGTGTCCATGCCGGTGCCGCGGAAAACAGCGGTCCGGGCGGGTGGTCGTGGGGCCACATCGAATGACCAGCGATCACGATAATTGCGTGCGCCTTTAATTGCAAACGCGGGCTATGTGTGTCGCATATACACCGATCGACCTGCGAGGGCGCGAAAGGTGGCACGTACAGTTGGCCGGAAGGCGCGCTCCGCCGTGGACGCGGACGGAGTGGCTCACCGGGGCATGGGACGCTTGTGCGATCATGATCGGTGGGCTTTTGCCTGGTCACGACGTACGTGGAATGGGGGGAAGGGATGTCGTTGCGCGATCTGGTCCGTGCCGAAACGGTCGCGATGATGTCTCGTTCGGAGCGGCTGGCGAAGATGCGTTCCGCGCGTCTGTACTTCCAGCGACCCGAGGAGCCGGGCCTCTTGGTCTCCGAAACGGAGGAGGGCGCGGTGGTTCCGGTCTTCACTTCCCTGGAGAGGCTCGCGCTGTTCGCCGGGGCGTGCGCATGGGCGTCCACGACGGTCGAGGACCTCGTCGAGCTCCTGCCCGAGGGCGTGCGCGCGCTGGTGGACCCGCTGGGTCCGCGGACGTTCGTGCTGGACGCGGAGGCGGTTCGGGCCACGGACGCCGGGGGTGCGGAGTGAGCGGTGACGGCGAGGGGAAGCCGGGTTCAGCCGGTCCGAAGCCGGGTGATGGCTACAAGATCGAGATTGCTTCGGTGCGTAGGGTGCTGACTCCGTTGGAGGAGTCGGTGGTCGCCGCGC
>NZ_JARAXF010000047.1:0-67465 GCF_033793745.1 Streptomyces sp. ME19-01-6
CGTGGTCACCGACCCCGCCTTCACCAGCGACCCCTTCACCATCCACACCCGCTGGATCGAAACCGAGTTCACCAACACCATCACCCCCTACACCCCCACCGGCACCGAAGAAACCGAAGAAACCGCCCCACGGGAAACGGTGGTCGTCGAGGTCGGCGGCAAGCGACTGGAGGTCTCCCTCCCCGCGTTCCTGGGCGCGGCCGCCGCGGCTGCCCCCGGGGACGCCGGCGGTGGTAGTGGTGCGAAGAAGCCCAAGCGCAAGGCGGTCAAGAAGTCCGGCTCGGCCGCCTCGGGTGACGCGCTGGCCTCGCCCATGCAGGGCACCATCGTCAAGGTCGCCGTGGCGGAAGGGGACCAGGTCGCCGAGGGCGACCTGGTCGTGGTCCTGGAAGCGATGAAGATGGAACAGCCGCTGAACGCCCACCGCGCCGGCACCATCAAGGGCCTTGCCGCCGACGTCGGCGCCTCCATCACCGCCGGCGCCGTCATCTGCGAAATCAAAGACTGACAGCCGGCCACCTGCCCTCGAACCCCTGACCGTTTGGCAGCCCACCGGGCCCCCGTCTCTCCGGTTGTGCCGGATACGGGGGCCCGGCAATTCGTATGGCATCTTCGTGCCACGGGTCTGGGGCGCGAAGCCCACGTGACAGACCATGGAGCCGGTGATTCCGCACCAGCCGCATCACCGGTGAACTTGGTCTCCCCCGCGTAACGGGGGCGGGGGAGGCCAATTTCCCGTGCCCGAATCGGCGCGGATCGAGCCTGAGGCATGCCCGCTCGGGCATCGCCTCTTCACCCCTTCATCGTCCGCCCCAGGAACCCCAGGACCGTCTCCGCGTAGACCCGCGGATGCGTCTTGACGCCCTGCAAATGCTCGGTGTCCGGCAGCGTGTGCACCTCCGCCAACGGATACCGCTCCGCCAGCGCCCGCACCCCGGCCGCCGGGATCATCGTGTCGCTCTCGCCGGTCAGAAAGAGCATCGGCGTGCTTTCGTACGCCCCCTCGGACGCGGGCGGCCACTGCACCCGCAGCATCGCCACCGCCGCCGTCGAGGCGACCTTATCCACAGCCTTCCGGGACGGCCCCGTCCGCAGCGGGCCGGGGATCGGCAGCCCGCCGGCCGCGAGGAAGTTACGGAACAGCGGCCGCAGCTCCAGCGCCGGGCCGCTGTCGAAGACGACCGCGTCGACCGGGCATTCCCCGTCCCTCCTGAGCATGTAGAAGGAAGGGAAGGCGGAGATGGAGAAGCCGTAGACCGCGATGCGCGCCGAGGCGTGCTCCGCCATGCCGCGCAGATGCTTGACCACCGCGATCACATCGTCGGTGTGCCGCTCGCTCATGTCCCAGAAGGCCCGGTCCGCGCTGCTCTTGCCGTGGTTGCGGTGGTCGAACATGGCGACCGTATAGCCCGCCTCGTTGAGCAGCCGGGCGTGCGCGAGGCTCGCGGACTTGCTCAGGCCCAGGCCGTGCCCGAGCACCACCACCCGGTCCGGGTCGCCCGGGCACAGCCACACATGCAGCCGCCGCCCTCCGCCGCCCAGCGGCACGCTGACGTCGGTGCTGGTCAGCCCCAGGTCCGCGGGCTTCTTGTGATACGGCCTGCGGGGCGGGTGATAGATGAAGTACGAGAGGAAGGCGCCGTACAGCGGAGCCACCGGGAGGGCCAGCGCCGAGGCCGCCTTCGCCGAGAATCCCGTCGCCATGTCGCTAACCCCCATTACGGAAAGTGCACGGACTGTGCTTGATCGTAGTGGTGCGGACGGGTGGTCGTACCCGTCGGCAGGGGAACGTGTCCTAAGTCACCGGGTGTCGCCCGTGCGGCAACGCCGCCCCGGGGCAAGGATGTTGAGTCAGTCGCAGCGCTGCGGGGGAGAGCGAATCGTGTCGTACACCAGCCCAGGCGTCCAGCATCCCGCCGTCGACACGGCAGACGGGACGGGGAGCGGAGCGGGGGACCGGGCCTGGGGACCGGAGAGTGCCCTGCCCCGCCCCGAGGACCGGCCCTCCGGCGCCGAGGTGGCCGTATGGCTGCTGCGGATCCCGCCGTCCGCCGCTGCCGCCGCCGCGCGCGCCGGGATGCTGGACGCCCGGGAGAGCGAGCGGGCCGCCAGGTTCCGCGACGGCATCCTGCGGGAGCGCTATGTCGCCTCCCATGTGGGCCTGCGCGTCCTCCTCGGCGCGTATCTCGGCATCGACCCCGCCGAGGTCGAGCTGATCCGCGAGCTGTGCGGCATGCCGGACTGCGACAAGCCGCACGGCCGCCCCGCCGTGGCGGGCGAGCCCGGGCTGCGGTTCTCCCTGTCGCACGCCGAGGACGCCGCGATGTACGCCTTCGCCGACGCGCCCGTCGGCGCCGACATCGAGGCCAGGAACGCGCGGCGCGGCGGCACGGTGCTGGCCGGCCTGATCCGGCAGCTCCACGCCGATGAGCGGGCGGCGATCGAGGTGCTGCCCGAGGCGCTGCATGAAGAGGCGTTCCTCAGCTGCTGGGTGCGGAAGGAGGCCTACCTCAAGGGCATCGGCACCGGCCTGCCCGGCGGCCTCCGGACCCACCACGTGGGCCTCGCCGACCACCTCGCCCCGCCCGGCTCCGCCACCCCGCCCGGCTGGTCCCTCGCCGACGTACCCGCCCCGCCCGGCTACGCGGCCGCGGTCGCGCTGCGCACCGACGACACGCCGGCCGTGCGCCCGGTGGTGAGCGCATTGCGTTTGTAGTGAGTTTGAGACGGCGACACGCCGTAACGTCGGCGTGTCGCCGTCTTAAACTCACTACAAAGTCAACGGCATTGGAGTCGGGTATGCCTGAGCTGGAACTGTCGGCGGGCACCGTCGCCTACGAGGACACGGGAGGCGACGGCCCGGTCGCCGTGCTGCTGCACGGGGTCGCCATGGACGGCTCGCTGTGGCGCCATGTCGTCGCCCGCCTGGCCCCGGACATCCGCTGCGTGGTCCCGACCCTGCCGCTGGGCGCCCACCGCCGCCCGATGCGCCCCGACGCCGACCTGTCGGTCCTCGGCGTGGCCCGGCTGGTCGCCGAGTTCCTCGAACGGCTGGACCTCACCGACGTCACCCTCGCCATGAACGACTGGGGCGGCGCGCAGGCCCTCGTCGCCGACGGCCGCGACCAGCGGATCGGGCGGCTGGTCATCACCTCCTGCGAGGCGTTCGACAACTTCCCGCCCGGCCTTCCCGGCCACAACCTCTACGCCGCCGCCAAGCTCCCGGGCGGGCTGGCCGCCGCCTTCACCCTCCTCAAGCTGCGCCCCGCCCGCCGCCTCCCCATGACCTGGGGCCGGATGACCAGGCGTCCGGTGCCGCCGGAGGTCATGGACGCCTGGTTCCGGCCGCTGTGGACCTCCGCCGAGATCCGCCGCGACCTGCGCAAGTACGTCCTCGGGGTGCCGCCCAAGGCGGAACTGCTGCGCTGGGCCGAGCGGCTGCGCGACTTCGACCGCCCGGCGCTGGTCGCCTGGGCGGCCGAGGACAAGGTCATGCCGCCCGAGCACGGCCGGCGGCTGGCGGCGCTGCTGCCGCGCGGCCGCCATGTGGAGATCGCCGACAGCTACACCCTCATCCCCGAGGACCAGCCGGAGCAACTGGCGGAGCTGATCAGGGAGTTCGTCCTGGACGGCGCGCCGGCGTAGGGGGCGGCGGGCGTCAGGCCGTGGTCACACGTCGCGCCGCCGTACGACGAGCACGGTGACGACGACCGCGACGAGCGGCCAGAACGCGAAGGCCAGCCACGAGTCGGCCGGCGAGGGCAGGGCCGGGACGTCGCGGGGGTGCAGCTGGGACAGGCATTGGCGCCAGTCGCGTACGAGGCGGGGCTGGTGTCACCGTCCCGGTGACCTGACCTGACCTGAAACGGCCCTGCCTCACCCGACCTCACTTCATATACGCCAGAACGGCCAGGACCCGCCGGTTGTCGTCGTCCGAGACCGGCAGGTCCAGCTTGGCGAAGATATTGGACGTGTGTTTGATGACGGCCCGTTCGGTTATCACCAGCCGCTCGGCGATCGCGGCGTTGGAGCGGCCCTCGGCCATGATGCCGAGGACTTCGCGCTCCCGGGCGGTCAGCCGGGCCAGGGGGTCGGCGGCGGAGGAGGCGCTGGAGAAGAGCCGGGCGATGACCTCGGGGTCCATGGCGGTGCCCCCGGCGGCCACCCGGCGGACCGCGTCGACGAACTCGTCCGGGTCGAACACGCGGTCCTTGAGCAGATAGCCGATGCCGCCGGTGCCGTCGGCCAGCAGCTCCTTGGCGTACAGCTGTTCCACGTACTGGGACAGGACCAGCACCGGGAGGCCGGGGATCCGGCGGCGGGCCTCCAAAGCGGCCTGCAGGCCCTCGTCGGTGAACGTCGGGGGGAGTCGTACATCGACGACTGCCACGTCCGGACGTTGCTCGACGAGGGCCTGCAGGAGGTCGGGGCCGGTGTCCACAGCGGCGACGATCTCGAAGTCGTATGCCTCCAGAAGCCTGACTAACCCGTCCCTCAAGAGGAAGAGGTCTTCGGCGAGGACAGCACGCACGGCAGCTCCATGGTCAGTGTCGTCGGACCGCCCTGGGGGCTGGTCACGGCAAGGACACCGTCGAAAGTAGCAAGCCGGCGCTCCATTCCGCGCAGTCCCGTGCCCCGGGAGGGGTCCGCGCCGCCGATCCCGTCGTCGGTGACCTGGGCGCGCAGCCGGCCCGTCTCGTACCAGAGGTCGACCGTGACCCGCTGGGCCTCGCCGTGCTTGGCCGCGTTGGTGAGGGCCTCGGAGATCGCGAAGTACAGGGCGGACTCGACCGGGGCCTCGGGACGGCCGGGCAGCTCGGCGTTGACGTCGACCTCCAAGGGGCTGTCCATGCCCAGGGCGCGGACCGCGTCGGCCAGGCCGCGGTCGGCGAGTACCGGCGGGTGGATGCCGCGGACCAGGTCGCGCAGCTCGTTGAGGGCGGCGGCGGAGGCCTGGCGGGTGTCGGCGAGGATGGCGCGGGCCGCCTCGGGGTCCTTGGCGAGCAGCCGCTCGGCCACGCCCAGGTTCATGCCCATCGCGACCAGCCGGGCCTGGGCGCCGTCGTGCAGGTCGCGCTCGATGCGGCGCAGCTCGGCGGCCGAGGTGTTGACGGCGTCGCTGCGGGTCTCGGTGAGGTGGCGCACCTGGCGGGACATCTCGGTGGGGGCCAGCAGCGACTTGGCGAAGTGGGCGTGCACCCGGATCAGGTGCGGGCCCGCGGCCAGACCGGCCAGCACGATGGGGACGCCGAGGGCGGCGGCCATCAGGGCGGAGCCGTCACTGGTCACCTTGATCATCGCGTACCAGTTGTTGCCGCCCGCGTCAGCGATGTCCTCCCAGATCAGGGGCATGATCAGCCCGAAGACGCCATAGCCGACCAGCGCCAGCGGCAGAATGGCGATCACCAGGCCGACCACCGGGTTGACCAGGGTCCAGGCCAGGTCCCGCCAGGTCGCCGGGTCGGTGAGGATCCACTGGTTGCGCTGCATTAAGCCCTTGAAGCCCGGCTCGGGAGCCGGCTGCGGCCGGTACGGGTCCTCGATCTCGACCCCCGACCACTGCCCGGCCAGCCGCCGGGTGATCGCCGTGGTCCCCCGCAGGGCCACCGCCAGGGCGGGCACCAGGAACACCCCGAGGCCGACACCCAGCAGGGAGATCGCGGTCACCATCAGGCAGAAGAGCACCACCTCCCACGGGGCGAGGGCGGCCAGCGCCAGGCCGCGGCCCATGGCGCGCACTCCACGGACGGGCCAGGGGCCGCTGCCGCCGGCCTGACGTCCGTCGATCCTCTCGTCGGTCATGATGCTCATTTCGTAACCCCCTCCTCGGGGCGGCCCTTCCGCCGCTGTGTGCCATTCAGTCTGCCCGTGGTGCGCCCGCTGGGGCACTGGACCCGAGTGGCGTTTCGGGGGGTGTAGTCAGGTCCCCCATAAGACGCCACACAGGGCCCTCGGCCTACCGGCGCGAACTGAGTTGACTTGTGCTTGCGACGCGATCCCTCTGTGAGCGAAGGAGCCGGTAAATGAGTGCTCGACGCAGCGTTACCGCGGCGGTGTCCCTGCTGCTCGCCGTCCTCATGACCGTGCTGGCGACGGCCGCCTCGGCCTCGGCCGCGCCCGGCTCCCCGCGCCCGCGGAGCCTTGAGGCCCTGGTCGACAGCCTCGTCAAGAAGCAGCTGGACGACTACCGGATCCCGGGGGCCGCGGTGGTCGTGGTCTCCGGCGGACGGCAGGTGCTGGCCAAGGGGTACGGGGTGGCCGACATCGACCGCGGCACCCGGGTGGACGCCCGCCGTACGGGTTTCTTCATGGGCTCGGACGCCAAGGTGTTCACCGCCATGGCGGTGCTCCAGCAGGTCGAGCGGAAGAAGCTGGACCTACGGGCCGACGTCAACCGCTATCTCACCCGCCATAAGGCCGGCTTCACCATCAAGGACAGCTATCCGGGGCGGCCGGTCACCGTCCGCGACCTGCTGATGCACACCGCCGGGTTCGACAACAGCATCATCGGCCGCGCCACCGCCCACCCCGAGGACGCCGAGCGGCTCGGCGACAGCCTGGCCGAACACCAGCCGAAGCGGGTCCGCCCGCCGGGGAAGGTGTCCAGCTACGACAACTACGGCGTGGCGCTGGCCGGGTACCTGGTCGAACTGGTCTCGGGCGAGCCCTTCGACGCGTACGTGGGCCGCCACATCCTGCGGCCGCTCGGCATGACCCGTACCTCCTTCGCCCAGCCGCACCCCGCCGCCATCGCCACCGAACGGGCCGGCGGCTACCGCCCCGACGGCAAGCGGCAGGTGCCCGCCGAGGGCCAGTACGGCGCCTGGACCCCGACCGGCGCCGCGGCCGTCACCACCGCCACCGACATGGGGCGGCTGATGCTCGCCCAGCTCGCGGGCGGCAGCCTCGACGGTCACCGGGTGCTCGGCGAGCGGCTGACCCGGGCCATGCAGCACCGCCAGTTCGGCAACGATCCGCGGCTGCCCGGAATCGGCTACATCCTGGAGGAGCGTGGTCGGGACGGCCACCGCATGCTCGTCAAGGACGGCGACATCCCCGGCTTCCACGACAACCTCGCGCTGCTGCCCGACCGGGACACCGGCGTGTACGTCGCGTACAACGGCGACGGCAAGGACGGCAGCGCCTCCTGGGCCGGCCAGGAACTCGCGGGCCGCGTCGCCGACCACACCTTCGGCACCCCGCGCCGTGCCGCCACCGCCCGCATGGGCGAGACCGGCACGTTCGCCGGCTTCTACCGTTCCACCCGCACCAGCCACTCCGACCTCACCCGCGCCGCCGCGCTGACCAGCTCGGTCCGGGTCACCGCCGGAGCGGACTCCACCCTCACCACCACCGGCCCCCTCAGCCGCGACCCGGGGGTCACCAAGCAGCACTGGGTACGCATCGGCGACGGCCTCTTCCAGGAGAAGGACGGCCAGGAGCGGCTCGCCTTCAAGGACGGCAAGCTCTTCCTCGCCTCCGACCCGACCGTCGCCTACGAGCGGCTGCCCTGGTACGAGTCCCCGGTCCTGCACCAGCAGCTCCTGCTCGGCTCCCTGGGCGTCCTGCTGCTGTCCGTCACCGCCTGGACCATCGGCGCCCTCATCGGCCGCCGCCGGGGCACCGCCACGGCCGCCCCGGCCGGCGCCCAGCTGGCCCGCCTGCTCGCCTGGACCACCGGCGTGCTGCTCACCGTGGCCACCGGCTGCTTCGCCCTCCTGGTCGCCGACCCCAACTCCCTCAACCAGACGGTCTTCCTCGGCGACTCGCCCATGCTTAAGCTGGTCCCGGTCCTGGTGAAGGCGGCGCTGGCCACCACGGCGGCCGTGCTGGTGTGCGCCGTGATCGCCTGGTGGCGCCGCTGGTGGGGCTGGGCGGCCCGGATCCACTACAGCGCGGTGGCCCTGGCCGCGGTGCTCTTCCTGGCGGTCGCGGGCAACTACCACCTGGCGGGGTGACACCGGCGCCGACCGGCCGTTTCAAGGTTTTCGCAAGCTTTTCGCACGCCCCGTCCGGCACGGTTTCCCGCAGTGCGTTCGGTTAGGGAACGCGCCGGCACTGAATTCAGCTCATGCACCGCTGACAAAGGGGGAGACATCCATGAGCATCACAGCAAAGATCGCCACGACTTTCGCGGGAAGCGTCCTGGTCCTGAGTGCGGCGGTCGTTCCCGCCGCCGCCTCCCCGTCGACGGCAGCCGCCGCGTCGGCCGGGACGGCGGCCGGTCCGGTGCAGGGCGCCTGGCTCACCGTGCCGCCCGGCACGACCGCCGAAGCGGCCACCGACGTGCCAATTTGCTGCTGAAGGCGCGTCGGGGATCCGATGGGCAGCGTCCTTTCGGACGCTTGGCGCAGACGGCGGTACCGGCACGCCTGCCGGTACCGCCTACCGGCACTGACCGCGTCAGGGCTGGACGGGCTTGCCGCGTCCCCAGCCCCAGGCGAGCCGGTCGGCGCCGGACTGGTTGGTGGTGGCCAGCGAGGGCCGGGCGGGGTCGCCGGTCAGGGTCTGCAGCGTGTAGGTGTCGTCGGTGCGCAGGCCGGGCCAGTAGACCGACCCCATCTTGAGCTCGCGGAAGGTGTCCGTGACGGCCTGGATGTAGTTGATGTAGTTGTCGGAGGGGGTCGCCTTGTTGTAGTTGAGGCCGGTGGTCATCGGAGCCCCGAACTCATCGGCGACGGTCCGGTTGGCGCAGTCACCGATGCGCCCCTTGAGGTCGGCCACCCACTCGTCGTAGGTGGCGTAGCTCTTCCAGAACCCGTAGTGGTGCAGCGACAGGTAGGTGCCGGCCAGGCGCGGGTCGGCGCAGACGGAGGTGACGTGGTCGTTGTAGCCGGCGCCGCTGACGAACACCCGGTTGCGCGGGACCGAGGGGTAGGTGGACAGCCACTTCGCGGCGATGTCGGCCCACTCGGCGTCGGTGTAGCCGTGGGGCTCGTTCATCGGCTCGAAGTAGACCCGCTTGTTGTCCTTGTACGCGTCGACCACGGTGTTCCACATGGGCCAGAAGGTGGCGGGGTCGTCGATGAAGCCGTCCTTGCGGGGGCCCGTACCCTCCCAGTAGGACACGATGACCTTGAAGCCCTTGGCCGAGGCCGCGTCGATGACCCCGCGGTAGGACTTCCAGTAGGAGCCGTTGACGGTGTACGGGTTGATCGGCAGCCGGACGGTGTTGGCGCCGAGGTTCGCGCGGAACCCGGAGATGATCCGGCTCGCCTTGGCGTAGGTCTGGGCGTAGCTGTCGGAGGTGGACAGGCCGGACAGCACGACCGGGTCGTCGGCGAAGTTGTCGCGGGGGTCCGCCCAGTTCACGCCCTTGAACTGGGTGGTGTCTTTGCTCGGCGCGGCCGTGGCCGCGGCCGTGGAGGCGGAGGCGGGGCCGGCGGCGAAGGTCGTGCCGCCGGCCGCGGCGACCAGGATCGCTGCGAAGGCGGCGCCCAGCCGGGGGGTGAGGCGGGCTCTGACGGGTCTGGCGGGGGATGTGCGCATCGCGTGCTCTTTCAAGAGATGGCGACTCAGCGCTGGCGGAGCCTGCGGGGGGCTGAGTGGCCGTTGGAGGATGTGCCGGACCGGACGGGGGATGTCGGCTCGCCGTCGGCGGGCCCGGTGGTGGCCGGTGGGGTACCGGCGCCCTCGACGCGTGGCGTGAGGGAGTACGGGGTGCGGTCCGCGCGTCCGTCCCGCCCGGATGTCGGGACGCGGGGGCGGCAGACGGTGACGTGGTCAGGGAAGGCGTAAGGCGAAGATCTTGTCGGCGCCGGTCTCCGTCTCCGCCGCCGTCTCCGCGTCCGTCTCCGCTTCCGGGACGGCCGACGGCGGCCAGGAGCCGTGAACCTTCGCCTGCGGTGCTCGGCCCACCGTTCCGCTCCTCCCTGCCCCACCAACAAAGCGTTGGCCGGAACTCACGGCCCGGGACGACCCGTGGCGATGTTTACGCAAACATGGCGGCGCCCGAATCGTGACACCCGGTACAGCGGGCGTCAAGGTTTACTGCGGGTGGCCGCTGTGGTCACGGGTTGCTTCGCCGTTCCGGTACTACCGGCCGAGGAGCTTGACGACCTGCCGCGCCGTGTGCTCCGGGTCGGCGTCCGGCGGCAGCGGGAGCGCGCCGCCGAGCTGCAGCATGGTGAACCCATGGACCAGCGACCAGCCTGCCCACGCGGCGGTCTGCAGGTCCCCGTCCGCCGCGCGGTCGGCCAGGACAGCTGCGCCGCCGTGCAGCGACTCGGCCGCGCGGGCCCGGGCTGCGACCAGGTCGGCGGCGTCCGCGTGGCACAGGTTGGGCTGGAACATCACCTCGAAGTGCCCCCGGTGGGCCAGTCCGAAGCGCACATAGGCGACGCCGACTTCGGCGAAGTCGCCGGTCTGTTCCCAGGTGGTGTTGAGCGCGTCGGCGAACAGCTCGAACCCTTCGACGGCCACCGCGGTCAGCAGTCCGGCCTTGTCGCCGAAGTGGTGGGCGGGCGCGGCATGGGAGACCCCGGCCCGCCGGGCGAGGTCGCGCAGGCTCACGGCGGCGGCGCCGGATTCCTCGATGGCCTCGACGGCCGCGGTCAGGAGTGCGCGGCGCAGGTCGCCGTGGTGGTAGCCCTGGCGGTTGACGGCGGCGTGGGACGCGGGGTCGTGGGCAGTCATGGGTCCGACCCTACCCGGATCTAGCTATTGACAAGATTGGCGCCATCGGCGAATCTTGCCGACGTCAAGATCCGGCGGCGGAAGGAAGAACACGCACATGGTCCCCTTGATCGCGCTCGTCGCCGGTTGGATCCTGGCCCGCCTCGCCGGACTGCTCGGCGTCTCCGCCCTGGACGGCTGGCAGCCCGCCCTGTGTGCCGCGCTGGCCTTGATGTTCACGCTCACCGGCGTCGCCCACTTCACGGGCCGCCGCGCCGAAATGATCGCCATGGTCCCGCCCGCACTGCCCCGGGCGGACCTGCTGGTGACGGGCACCGGCGTGCTCGAACTGGCCGGAGCGGCCGGGTTGGTGCTCCCCGCGACCCGCTCCTGGGCCGCGGTCGCCCTCGTCGTCCTGCTGCTGGCGATGTTCCCCGCCAACGTCCACGCCGCCCGGTCCGGGCTCACGCTGGGCGGGAAGCCGGTCACGCCGTTGATCCCGCGGACGTTCCTTCAGGCGGTGTTCCTGGCGGCCTGCGCGGCCGCGGCGGTCTGAGCGCTCAACTGGGGCCCGGGTAGAGCACCGGAAGGTCGCTTCTGGTGGCTGCGAAGTCCTGGCCGGCGTCCGGCAGCCGCAGCTCCCCGTCCCTGCCGGGCCTAGGCTATGCCCATGTCAGAAGCCATTGACGCCCTCATACGGGATCTCTCCGACCAGGACCGCGCCGTTCGGAGGGCCGCGGAGGACGGCCTGGTCGCGCTCGGAGCCCAGAGCATCGACCCGCTCCTGCCGTATGTCCGCGACGGACGACGGGGGAGCCCGCGATTCAGCGCCGAGTCCGTCCTGAAGCGGTTGGGCGACCAGGCGCTGCCGCGCCTTCGGGAGATCCGGCGCCATGGCCCCGGGCGGCTGCGCGGCAAGGCCCTGGAGACGCTGGTCGACCTGGGCGGCACGGAGGCGCTCGACGACGCCGACCGGCGTGCCGTGGAACGCCTCGTACGGATCAAGCTCCTGGACGAACTCCCGGTGCGCCTCCCCTTGGACGCCGGTCGCTGGCTGGCCTTTCCGGCGGACCGGCTCGACGACGCCGTATCCGCCCTCGGTCTGCACGACCTCCGGCCGGTCACCACCGTGCTGGGTGTGGACGCCACCACCCGAGCCGACGACGCCATGGATTTCCAGGATTCCCAGGGTGAGAAGCAGAGGGCCTACCGGGTCTTCATCACCCCGGAGTTCGAGAACTGGGGCTGGTGGCGCGACCTGGGGATCAAGAACTGGCGCATGGTGTGGGGCAATTCATTCGTCGACGAATGTGACGGATTCGGCCTGGCCGATACGCTCAGCGAGCGATGCGGGGAGGCCCACTTCTACGTCATCGACCCCTACCACTCCGGCTCGGTCTGGTATGTCGCGCGCGACGGCCGAAGGGTGCGGAGCTATGGCACCTATGACTACCCGGAGTTCCGGGGCAAGCCACTGCCCTTCGAGCTCAGCTACATGGAAGACGCGGAAAAAGGGATCGAAGACGAGGAATACGCCAAGGGTGTGCCCCACGCCGACGTGGCAGCCGACAACCTCTCGGTTCAACCCGGCCCCATGGACGCGGAGCACACCCACGGCCACGGCTGGCTCGCCACCACCCACCCCGACCTGCCCAACTCCCGCTTCAAGGGCGCCCTGCCCATCTGACCGACCGCACCACACAGGGGCCGACTAAGCTCACGCACCATGTCGTCGCCGCACACACCCTCGCCCGCGCCGGACGCCACCGTCATACGCATCGGCCGCCGCAGCGCCATGACCGGGCTCCCCTGCTCCGTCCTCCTCATGGTGATCGGCGCCGTCGGCATCTTCGGCGTCGTCCTGGTCGCCACCGGAAAACAGAAGGGGGAGTCCACCGTCACCGGGTTCCTGGGGCTCGGGTTCGCGGTGGCCCTCGGTGTTCTCGGGGTCATCCTGTTCGTTCCCTTCTGGGCGAACCGCCGCAACAGGATTCTCATCGACCACACGGGTCTGTGGCTCGAAAAGGGAAACCTGCGGAACGTCATCCCCTGGCACACCCTCGCCGGAGCCGCCCTCTGCTGGAGCGAGTTCGGGCGCAATGGGAAGACGTACTCCCTGGAGCTGTATCCCACCGGCCCCATCGACCGGGACGACCCGATCCTGTGGGGCCTGGTCCGCGACGAGGAGCCGTTCCACCCCGGTCTTCCGCGCCTGCGCCACCGCATCCCCCTCGCCGCCCCCAACCAGCGGCCGGTGGTCGAGGCGGTTCAGACATACGTCCCGCAGATCTGGCTCGGTGAGTCCCAGCGCCCGGCGGGCCACATCGGCCGCCCCGACGTCAGGGGGCACCGGCAGCGCACCCGGGGCCGTACGCCCTGACGGGCAGTCACCGCCGCCTTTGATCGAAGCGGTCTGGGCGCCGAGAGGGGGCCGTCCAGACCATGCGACGCCCGGCCTCAGCCGGGAAAGGCGCGGGCCAACCCGGCCAGATTCCGCGGGCAGGTCCATATCTCCCGCGTCATCCGGCCCTCGTACCAGGACTGCGCCTCCTCCTCGTCCGGCCAGTTCTCCTCATCGGCCAGGGCCGCCTCATGGGCGGCGTCCCGCTCCGGATGGGCCAGCATCTCCAGGACATGCCGGAAGTTGTCCAGCTCCGCATCGAACGGCGCGTCGTCACACGGATGCTCCTCATGCGCACAGGAGATCTGGCCCAGAGCCCGCTCGACCGCGCCCATCGCCTCCATCACCCGGGCCTCGGCCGCCGCGTCCGGGCGGGCGTAGATCACATAAGGGCCTATGAGTACCAGCCCGAGCGTCCACAGCGCCGTATCCGGCCCGCCGGCCGCCACACTCGCCTCGAGATTCCTCGCGCACGCCAGCACCGTGCCCGGCGCATCGCCGAGGTAGTAGCCGTGGCGCATCTCGTCCCAGTCATCGATCAGGTCGTCCCACTCGGCAGGGGTGGTCGGCGCCGGGGTGGGGGGCAGCTCGTCGTCGTACCGGTCCTCGACCGTCTCCGCATTGCTCATCACCCGATGATGGCAGGGAGGTCTGACCTCGGCCCGGCCTCCCCCCGGCCTCCGAATCCGCGACCAGGGGGGCGGGCGCCACGGGCCGACAGGGCTGTCAGGTGGCCGGCCGCCGGGGGGCCGCCTCCGTCCGGTACTGCCCGGGGGTGGTTCCGAACTCCCTTTTGAAGGCGTGGGAGAAGGCGTACGGGGTGCCGTAGCCGACACGGCGGGCGATGGCGGCCAGTGGGTCCGTGGTGTCGCGGAGCAGGGCGGCGGCAAGGGTGAGGCGCCACCAGGTGAGGTAGGCCATCGGAGGGTGGCCGACCAGGGTGGCGAAGCGGCGGGCCAGGGTGGGGCGGGAGACGCCCGCCTCGGCGGCCAGGCGGTCGTTGGTCCACGCCGCGGCCGGATCCGAGTGCATCGCCCGCAGGGCGGTGGTCGTCACCGGGTCGCTCAGCACCGTCGGCCAGATCCCGGCCGTGTCCTCGGCCATCCAGGAACGGATCACGTAGACGAAGAAGAGGTCGAGCAGGCTGGGGACCGAGATGCACGAACCGGGTCGCCGCGCCTCCAACTCGCCACCCAGCAGATCGATGACGGCGCGGAGTTCGGGGTGGCTGCCCACGCGGTGGGGCAGGTGAAGGACCAATGGCAGCTCCGCCATGAGCGGGTGGACGTGGCTGCGATCCAGCCGGTACTTGCCGCAGAGCATCTCCACCTGGTCGCCGGCCTCCCCGCTCCCGTGCGGTCGCGTGCCGTCGAGCCAGTGCTCGATCGGCACCGCATCCTCCATGGCCGCCGCATCCGCCGGAGAGTCGGCGATCACGTGCCCGGTGCCGTGCGGCAGCAAAACCGCGTCCCCCGTTCCCAGTGAGACCGGAGCGCCGCCGTCGGGCAGCAGCCAGCAGCTGCCCTCCAGTACGACGTGAAAGCCCGCACCGTCATACGGGGCGAGTCGCGCGCACCAGTTCCCGCTCATCCGCACTCGGTTGGAGGACGGCCGGCCGATGCGCACGGCCGCGATGGCGTCGCTCACCACATCCACGGGGCCATGGTATCTGTGCTCGCTTCGAGAGTGAGACGGATGCGTATTCAAGAGAGCCCCTCACGCATTGAGCAGCTCATCACGGCTTCCCTAAGGTCGAGGACATGATCAGCGAAAACCTGCAGAGCAGCATGCTGGGGGACGTGGAAGTCTTCCGGATCATCGAGTGGAGCGGGCCCTTTGCCCCGGCCCTCGGTCTGGTTCCGGAGTCCGGGGCCGAGGTATGGAAGGACAACGAGAACTGGCTGGCACCGGACCACTGGGAGCCGGGCAGCGGTAAAGCCGTGGTCGCGCTGCAGACCTGGGTGCTACGCAGCGCGGGGCGGACCGTCCTGGTCGACACCGGGGTGGGCAACGGGCGCGAGCGGCCCGGCTCGCCGCGGTTCCACCACTGGCAGGGCGACTTCCTCGGCACTCTGGCGCAAGCCGGGATACGGCCGACGGACGTCGACGTCGTCGTCAACACCCACCTCCACGGCGACCACGTCGGCTGGAACACCACCGGTGCCGAGGGGGCGTGGACGCCGACCTTCCCCAACGCCCAGTACCTGATTCCGGCCCGCGACGACTTCCACTTCGGCCCGGACAACGCCTACGCGGGTGGCCATCGACCGGACGACCGGCTGATCTACGAGGACAGCATCGCGCCGGTCCACCGGTCCGGACAGGCCGTGCTGTGGGACGGCACCCACCGCATCGACGAACACCTCACCCTGGAGTCCGCCCCCGGCCACACACCCGGATCGGCCGTAGTGCGGCTCGCATCGGGAAGTGATCGTGCCGTTTTCGTCGGTGATCTGCTCCACAGCCCGGTGCAGATCCTGCGCCCGTCCTGCAACAGCTGCTTCTGCCACGACCCGAGACAAGCGGAAGCCAGCCGACGTCGGATCCTCGACCGGGCAGCGGCCGAACGGGAACTGGTCGTCCCGGCACACTTCGGTGGAGCCGGCGCGGTGGAAGTCCGCAGGGAAGGCGAGGGGTTCGCGCTCAAGCGGTGGGCGGCCTACGCCGCACCGTAGGCAGTGCCCGCCCGCGACGAGATCACGTGGTCCACGGCACCCTCGCCGTAAGGGTTGAGGTGCATCGGGCCATGACAGCAATCTGATCGGCATGAGACACGACGCCGGACACCACACCCACGTACGACAGGCGACGGAGGACGACATCGCGGAGCTCGTACGCCTGCGGCAGTTGCTGTTCGAGACCCTCGCCGGCGACTTCTTCACCCCGTCGGCGGCAGACGACGATTGGCGGGACGCTCTTGTCGCGGTACTGAAGGAACAACTGACCGCGGACGCCGTGCGGATCCTCGTCGTGGACGCCGACAAAGGCCTCGCCGCCTGCGGCATCGGCGCCCTCGAGCAGCGGCTGCCCGGCCCGCACCTGCGGAACGGCAGGATCGGCCAGGTGATCGGCGTGGTCACCGATCCGGCGCACCGGCGGCGCGGCCACAGTCGCGCGATCATGCGGGGCCTGCTCGGCTGGTTCCGGGAACGTGAGGTCGCCCGAGTGGATCTGCACGCCTCCGTCGAGGGTGAGCCGCTCTACCGCGAGCTCGGCTTCGTCAATCACCCTGACCCCGCCCTGTACTGGCGCCCGTGACCGGCACCGGATGGTCCGGCGAGTCCAACCAGGCGCCCTCGCCCTCGCCGTCCACGGTCAGCCCGAAGCGGTCGAAGCCGGGTCGGCCCTGCCGCTCCCACCACCGGTGAGCCGCTTCCGCCTCGTCCCAGAGCCGACGTGGGCCCGACTGCCACACCCGTGCCGTCGCCCCGTCGCGGAACTGCACGCACGCCCAGGAACGGTCGGTGAGCCCATAGAACCACACCGGGCGCGCCCCGTCGTCCTTGTCCGCGACGAGGTGCCGGCAGTGGCGGACGAGGAGGCTCAGCACGAAGCGTTGCGGGCTGAACCGGCCGGTCACGAACTGTGGCTGCCCGGTACGTACGCGGCGTGTACCACGGGCGGAAGGCGCTGCGCCCGGAGCTTCATGAACTCCACCGGTCCGGTGAACGCCCCTGACGCGCTGCGCCCGTCGTCGGCGACGATCAGTCGGGCGACGGCGTCCCCATTGCCGTAGTGCGTGCCCCAAGGGGCGACGATGACCCCGCGCGGCCTGCTCTGCCGCACCCAGGCGAACGGAATCGACCGGAGCCCGCAGGTCGCGATGATCCGGTCGTACGGTGCCGCCTCAGGGAAGCCCCGGAAGCCATCCCCGTGCACCACGCGCACGGGTGCGCCGAAGCGCTCCAGAGCGGCCCGCGCTGTTGTCGCCACGGACGCGTCCACTTCCACCGTGACGACGTTCTCCGCGCCCAGCCGGTGAAGCCAGCAGCGCGGCGTTCCATCCGGTGCCTGTGCCGATTTCCAACGCCTTGTGGCCGGCGCGTACGTCCAGGTCCCGGAGCATGGAGAACACCACGCTCGGCATGGAGGCGGAGCTGGTGGCCACCTGGCCCGGCTTTGCCGCCGTCGGTGGCCGTGGTGATCTGCGATCTCATTGCTCTTTCCTTCATTCGCTTTACGGAATCCATTTGGGCCACCGGCCCGATGAGCACACCATGCACGCGACCTTGGCCGTGCCCTCGCACGTCACGCATCCCGCGAGCCCGCCGCAGTCGGGGCAGCTGACCTCGCCCCAGCCCGCGCAATAGCCGCAGTACCACCTGTGGCCGTCGGTATCCGCCCATGCCGGCCAGGGCTAACGCGGAGCGGAGTTCACCAGCGGCCCACTCGGCGTCCGCCGCGGGCTTTTCGAGGCCTGTCACCGTTCCATCCCTGCTCGTGCGGGCGTGAAGTGAGGGATGTACGGGGGTGCCGGGTCGATGTTCCGCATCAGGGGGATGGTCCACCCCGCAGGGATTATGGGCAGTCCGAGGCGGACCTGCTCCGCGTACGACACGGGGTGCGGCATCGGGTCGGGCGTGGTGACGGGTGTTGGTGGAGTGGTGGAAATCGAATGGCGTTCGGGGGTGGCGGTACAGGGGC
The DNA here is from genome assembly GCF_033793745.1 of Streptomyces sp. ME19-01-6. Classification (NCBI taxonomy): domain Bacteria; kingdom Bacillati; phylum Actinomycetota; class Actinomycetes; order Kitasatosporales; family Streptomycetaceae; genus Streptomyces; species Streptomyces sp. ME19-01-6. Next base: position 17,660 of record NZ_JARAXF010000047.1, read on the forward strand.
CGAACAAGGCTCTTTTCACACGTCCGAGTGATCCTGATACGAATTGCATTGTCGGTCTGCTCCAGTCAGGTCGGCCATGCCCCCGGGCCGGTGCCACGGTCGCGGGGTCCTGTACGTCTAATCAACGGCAGTTCGGACGGCATGACTTGCACACTTTTTGCACACTGCCAAGCGTGAGGCGACCGGGAGTGGGACCATGGGAACATGAACGGCGCGAATGTTCTCGGGCCCGGCGCCAACATCGCGGCGCTCCGCAAAGATCGCGGGCTGAGCCAGATGACACTGGCCCGACGGTCAGGTGTGTCGGTCTCTCTCCTCAGTAAAATCGAAGTGGGCGACCGGGCCTTAACACAGAGTGTTGCCGCATCCCTCGCCAGGGCGATGGGCCTGACTCTCGATGAAGTACTTGGTCGGACACCGGAAGCAAATCTGTCCGATCTGAGTCACGCTATTCGTCATTTCGATCTCCCCGGAGAACCACCCCTGAACCCGGAGGGGTTGGTACTTGAGGTTGAGAGTCTGAATCGGCATCGGTGGAACAGCGAGCTGGCCGAGGTCTCGGCGAAGCTTCCGCCCTTGCTGGCCAAGGTGACCAATCATGCGCACGCGACGGGGCGTCCAAGCGACTGGACTCTCGTCGCTGACGTCTACAGCGTGGTCTATTGGCTTGCCGCCCGGCACAGGTGGATGCACTTGGCCGAGCTGGCCACCATGAAACAGCGTCTGGCAGCGGGGCGGGCCGATCCGATCGCGGCCATCGTGGCAGCGAGGGACGATGCGGGTACGTTCTTGAACTCAGGCGACTACGCCGGAGGGCTGGCTATTGTCGACCGTGCCATCGTTCAGGCGGAATCATCACTGCGAGAGCGCGAGCGGGCCTTTGGGCTGGGCATTCTGCACCTTCGTGCGCTGACCCTGGCCGGGCGCCTGAGGGACAAGCAGACGACGAACCGGCATATTGAGGCCGCATGGCGTGCGGCGGAAGAATTTCCGGAGGACGTCGCGGAGCACGGAATCCACTTCGGCCAGGAGAATACGGCCACGCATGTCATCTCCACAGCTTCCGACATGGAGCGACATCGCGAAGCTCTGGACACCGCAGCGGACTTGATTCGCGCGGGCCTGACACTTCCGGCAACCCGTGTGGGGCCTCTGTACATGAATATAGGTCGTTCTCAGCTGGCCCTGGGAGACCGTGACGCAACCTTGGAGTCCCTTGAGAAGGCGTGGGACGTGGCACCCGAAATGGCTGCCGTTCATCCGACCAGTCTGGAGCTTACGCGCGTACTGACGTCATTGCACAAGCGCAGCAATCCACGCCTGACCAGGCTTGTGAAGAGGGCCGGAATCGCGATGTGAGTCACGCGCGAGCCGGGCTCAGCGCCCCTCGGCGCCGAGCGGGTGTCCTGCGGGCGGGCCGACGGGGCCGTCCACGAGGTTGGCGCGCTGAGTCCGCCACCACGGGACCAACTGAGCGACCCCGAACGCCACCTCCACCACGAGGAAGAGCCACAGGATCCGCGTGGCACCGTCGGCCAGCGCGTACGCCAGCCACATGGAGAACAGCGTGCGTGCGACACCGTCGAACAGGCCGTGCGACGGTAGCGGCTTGACGATGCGCAGGAGTGCCCAGACGACCACGACCGAGCCCATCAGATTCGCGAAGAGGGTCTGGATCGGGTCGAGGGCGGGGAAGACGCCCAGCCCGAGGGCGTCACCCAGCGAGGACAGCGCGTCGTGCAGCAGCGCATACGTCCACGGCGTCGCGAATCCGGCGGTGACGACGAGGTCGTACCAGGCACTCGCGCGTACGACGCGGAGATAGGCGTGGCGGGAAGGGGTGAAGAGACGGTTCATGGCGAGGCTCCTGCTGGTATTTCGGCGGCGACGTGCGGCGACGTGCAGCAACGGCCTCACGCTAAACAGTGGAGTACGGTCCAAGGTCAAGTCGACAGTGCGGCGGAGAGTCATGCGTATCGGAGAGCTGGCCGCGCAAGCGGGCATGAGCAAGGACACCATTCGCTTCTACGAGAAGATCGGCCTGGTCTCCGGGCGGCGCCTGAGCAATGGCTATCGCGACTTCCCGCCGGAGACCGTGACCTGGCTGCATTACGTCCGCACCGCGCAGATGCTCGGCTTCTCGCTGGCCGAAATCGGGCGACACTTCGAGGAGCTGCGCGAGGCGCCGGATTCCGCCGAGGCGTTGTCCGCGTTGTTCGAGGAGAAGATCCGGGTGATCGACGCGCGGATGGCCGAGCTCGCGGCCCTGCGGGCCGACCTCGACGCGCGGGTCGGTACGGGATGCCCGTTGCGTGTGTCGTAAGTCCGGGGCCGCCCCTTCGCGGGGCCGTCGGGGCAAGGGAACCGTCCGAAGCGCCAGATCTGCGCGAAGCGTATGAGTAGCTGCTTTGACCAGGTCAGTGGACAGATCGACAACTGACGGGTAGACAAGCGCCCGAAACCCCTGCAGCACTGGCCTGGAATCGCGGGACGAGAGGCGGCAATGACCTTCGATCGAGCCATCCAGGCCGTGTCGAGCCAAGGAGGGATCGCCGCGGAAGCGCCGGCGAATCCGACTGAGTCCCTCAGCCCCCTCGTCATCTTCGGCGCCACGGTTCTCGCCATCCTGGTCATCCAGTTCGTCGTCTACCTGGTGATCCGGCATCGTCGGCGACAGCGCCGATCCGCGGTGCGGCCCCCCACCATCCCAGCGCAGGTCAGCACGGTCGCGACCGCGACCCTCCGGGAACCCGAGGCCGTCACGCTGTCGTCGGGCCGGTTCACCCCGCTGGAAGAGCTCGGCCGCGGAGGCATGGGTGTGGTCGTGCGGGCGAAGGACAACGTGTTGGGGGCTCTCGCCCGACGCGAGACGGACCATGCGGGCGCGCATGCTCCGCGAGGCGCGGGCCGCCGCGCAGCTCGACCACGGGAACGCCGTGACCGTCTACGACGTACTCGTGGATCAGGATTCGGTGCTCATCGTGATGGAGCTCCGACGCTCACCGAAGTGGGCGCCGTCATCGGGACGCCGGCCTATATGGCCCCGGAGCAGATCCGAGGGCTGGAAAGCTCACCCGCCTCATCGGCCTGCTCGCGAAGGATCCCGGGGGCAGGCCGACGCCGGCACGGATTCGCTCCGACCTCTCGCAGCTGACCTTGCGTATCTGACGCGGTTGCCCACGCGTCGGCACACCATGAACACGACCGCTGCGACCAGCAGGTAGGCGGGCACGAGCAGTACCGCGTCGGGGGGCGTCCGGCTCGCCGACCAGCCCGCGTCGCGCCGGTCGCCCTCCAGCGCGACGCGGTTGACGGTGAGGCTGTCAATCGTTGCGGACCGTGACTGGTGGTCAGGCTGCAGCGGAGCCGAGCAGCAGGGCCCCCGGAGCGACCCCAGCGACGGCTGCGATGGTCGCCGGGGACGAACCGCAAGCAGTCAGCGCCAAGCCGGCTGCTTCGCACGCAGACATCGCTGCGCCGAGCCACGAGAGCGCGGCCAGCCGCCAAACGGTTGCGAGCCCGAAGAAGTGCAGCCCGACCACGAACGCGATCCAGGGCACAGTCGCCAGTGGGGTGTGCAGCAGGCCATTGATGAGCACGATCCCTGTCAGTCCGATTACGGCCTCGATGGCCACCACGGTCCAGTAGCGTCGGTCGAAGCCCGGTCGCGGTGCCTGGGCCGTCTGCGGAGAGACATGGCCGCGCCGAAGCGCGACAAGCAGCCCGAGGAACGCGCCGATCGCGAGCACGCGCAAGGGGATGCCGACGCTCGATGGCAAGGCTCCCGCGTTGGCCTCGATGAAGATGAGCCCCCGCTGCGCGGCGACGGCCTGCCCGCCCCAGACGGCTACAGCCAGGCGGCATGATCAGACGAAGCCGGGCGGCACTACAGAGGCGACCCTGCGGCCGGGCTCTGTGCCGTCGGGCCGGTTCCCGGCGTCGGTCAGGCGGATTCGAGGATCGGGCGGACCTCGACGGTCTCCGGAGTGGGAAGGCTCTTGGCCAGTTCGAAGGCTTCCGCGCGGTCGGCCACCTCGACGATGAACCAGCCGCCGAGGGTCTCCTCGCCGGCGTGCGCGGGCCCGTCGATCAGCGTCGACGTCCCGTCGGCCGCAGTGCGCACCGTCGCGGGCGCGATGCGCTCAGTCTCCAGGGCTTCGCCGCCGACCAGCTTCCCGGCCGCGGCGAGGCCGCCTATCCAGCCCTCGTACTCCTTGCGGTACGCGGCCCGGTCGGCCTGGATCCGGCGGCGCGACTCGTCCGTCTCGAAGATCACGAGTGCGTATTTCATGAGACTTCCTCTCCGGCCGCCGTACGGGCGACCACTGCTGACCGTGTGTGAAGGGGGCTGTTCAGGCGGTGCTGTCCGCCGGGGTGATGCGGGCGAGGGTGCCGATCTCCAGGGCGGTCCACAGGGCGCTGTCGGGACCGAGGGTGATGCCGTGCGGTTCGGAGTGGGGGGTGGGAAGGTCGTGGACGGTGATGGAGCCGTCGGGGGTGATCGTGCCGACGCGGTTGCCGCCCCATTCGGTGAACCATGCGGTGCCGTGGCCGTCGATGGTGACGGCGTGCGGTCGGGCGGTGCGGTCGGGCAGCGGGAACTCGGTGATCTGCCCGTCGGGAGTGATCCGTCCGATCTGTCCGGCGGCGATCTCGACGAACCAGAGCGCTCCGTCGTGGCCTGCGGCGATCCCGACCGGCGCCGCTGCCTCCGTCGGCAGGGGATGGAGGGTGACAGTACCGTCCATGCCGATCCGCCCGATGGCGTTGGCCCGGTTGAGGGTGAACCACATGCCTCCGTCGCAGCCAGCGGTGATCGCCGAGGGGAACGCGCCGGTGACGGGCAGCGGAAACTCGGTGAGGTGACCGTCGACGGTGATGCGGCCGATACAGTCGGCGGCGGTCTCGGTGAACCACAGCGCGCCGTCGGGGCCCGCCGCGATACCGAACGGCCCGCCGCCGGGCGTGGGCACGTCAAATGCGTCGATGACGCCGTCGGTGGTGATTCGCCCGATCCGGTCCGCCCGATACTCGGTGAACCACAGCGCGCCGTCGGGGCCGGGTGTGATGACGGTCGGCCCGCTGTCCGGGGCGAGTTGGTGACTCGTCGGCTCCTCGCCGGGGACAAGGCGGCCGATCCGGCCGCTGTGGACGAGGGTGAACCAGAGCGCGCCGTCCGGTCCCGTGGTGAGGGCGTAGGGTCCGGCCGCGCTGTCGGCCACCGTGTGTTCTTCGATGGATACCTGGGTCACCTGGCTCAAAGGGACTGCCCCAATCCGTGCTCCTTGGAGATGAGTTCGATGGCGTCAGGGGTTCCGGCCATGATCGTACGAGCGTGTTCCGTGACCAGGTCGGCGGGCCAGTCCCACCAGGCGGCGCGCAGCAGCCGCTCGATGCCGGCGTCGTCGAATCGCCGGCGGATCGGTTTGGCCGGGTTGCCGCCGACGATCGTGTAGGGCGGGACGTCGGCGGTGACCAGGGCGCCAGCCGCGACGATGGCACCGTCACCGATCCGTACGCCAGGCATGACGGTCGCCCGGTACCCGAACCAGACGTCGTTGCCGACCACCGTGTCGCCGCGGCTGGGCATGGCGGTGACGATGTCCAGCGTCCGCTCGGCCCACCGGCCGCCGAACATGGTGAACGGGTACGTCGACACCCCCATCGTCGGATGCTCGGCGCCGGCCATCAGGAACGTGGTTCCCGAGGCGATCGCGCAGTACTTGCCGATGACGAGACGCTCCGGCCCATAGGCGTAGAGGACGTTGCGGTGCTCGAAGTCCGTGGCGCCGTCTGGGTCGTCGTAATACGTGTACTCGCCCACGGTGATGTTCGGTGAGGTGACCAGCGGGTTGAGGAACACCACGCGTTCGTGGGCGGGCAGCGGGTGCACGGTGGTCGGGTCAGGGGACAAGGTCGGGGTCCTTTGCGTGGTTGAGGGATGTCGCACACGGCCCTGGCGGGGCGTCGCCGGGCCAGGGCCGGATCACCCTGGCCGGTGGGGCTTCAGGTGTTCTCGGGGCTGGGTGGGGTGACCCACCCGATGAACTGGACGATCACACCTCTGGACTTGGTTACCTGGAAGTAGCTTTCTGTGCGACACGGCACGGGCCGTGCCGCTGAGAAATGGTTGATCAAGAATAGGGGTTTTGTCAACACGGCACGTGCCGTGCCGATATGGTGTCGGCATGACTGACCGCCGCGACCGCTCCGACCAGCGCACCGAAACGATCATGAGAGCTGCCCTCGACCTCGCTCTGGAGGGCGGCTACGCCAAACTCAGCATCGAGGCGGTCGCGTCCAGGGCGGGAGTGGGCAAGCACACCGTCTACCGGCGCTGGCCCTCCCGAGGTCTGCTCTTCCTCGACGCGGTGCTCAGCCTGAGCACCGACAGCCTGAGCCATCCCGACACCGGCGATGTCGTCGCCGACCTGCGCGAGACCATGACAAAGGCCGTCAGCCTGCTCGGCCGGCCCCCCTGGGGTCCGCTCTACCAGGCCCTGATCGGCGAAGCACAGCACGATCCGGAGGTCGCGACTGCGCTCAACCGGCGTTTCATCGAGCCGCAGGCGGCCAACACCCTGGAACGCCTCCGAGACGCCAAGGACCAAGGGCAACTCGCACCTGACTTCGACCTGGACCTCGCCTTCGACGTCCTGTCCGGCCCGCTGTACTACAGACTCCTGATCACACAGCAGCCCATCACCCCCGCCTACATCGACCGCGTCCTGCAGGCGGTGTTCGCAGGGATGGGTCCCAGAGCGCACAGGCCGTAGCCGACGGAAGCCATCGCGGAAGCTAAACCAGGGTCATTCAAGAACCTGGGGCCACCGTTTTCTGACATGATCCGGGTGTCCAGCAGCGGGCAGAAGCTCGAACGGCAGATCGACGCCCTCGCCGCCGCCGGGTGCCGGAAGATCTTCGCCGACAAGAAGTCCGGGAAGACCGCGCCCCGCCCGGAGCTGAAGGCGTGCCACGCCTTCCTCGACGCCGGCGACACCCTCGTGGTCCCCTCACTCGACCGCTACGGCCGCAGTCTCCAGGACCTCATCAACGTGGTCGCCGAACTACGCGAGCGTGCCATCGGGTTCACCTCGCTGCACGAGTCGCTGGACACCACGACTCCCGGCGGCTGGCTCGTCTTCCACGTCTTCGCTGCCCCGGCGGAGTTCATCCGCGAACTCATCGTCCAGGGCACCCGCGAGGGCCTGGCCGCCGCCCGCGCCCGCGGCCGCGTCGGCGGACGCCCCACCGTCGCCACCGAGGAAGTCATCAAGGCCGCCCGCGACCTGCTGCCCGACCCCGGTCGCTCCATCACCTCGATCGCCAAGCTGCTGAACGTCTCCCCGGGCACCCTCTACAACCACATCCCGGACCTCCGCGACCTGCGCGCCTCCGGCGTCCCCCACCAGCTCGAAGCCGGAGAGCGGTGAGCACATGCCGATCCGGCCCGAGAACCGCGACCGCTACCCCGACAACTGGCCGGAGATCAGCGAGGCGATCAAGAACCGCGCCGCGTGGCGGGGTGAATGCGAAGGGGAGTGCGGGCGCGGCAGCCACACCGGCCGGTGCCCCAACCGGCACGGACAGCCCGCGTACGGCACCGGCTCCTGCGTCATCCTGACGACCGCCCACCTCAACCACATGCCGGAACACTGCGAGCCCGAGAATCCCCGCGCGATGTGCCAGGGCTGCCACTTGCACCACGACCAGGACCACCACGCCCGCACCCGGGCCGAAGCCCGCCGCACCGCGCTCGAAGCCTCCCCACAGCTCACGTTCGCGATGTAGCCAAGCTGCTGGCCAAGCCCGTGATCGTTCTCACCGGGATTTCCTTTACCTCAACTACTCACACCCGGATGGCGGCCCAGAGGGGGGCCTGGCCGACCGCCGTCCGGGCCGCGACGAGGGTGAGCCCGAAGAGGGGGGAGCAGGATCAGGTAGGAGGCCGCGTCCTGTCCCGGTGGCACGATGCCGATGGGGGCGGGCTCGGCGCGGATCAAGCGTGCGGTGGCCGCGTACGCCACGGTCGACGCACCCGGCACGAGCAGGAAGACGGCCGTCGTGCCGAGTGCCGAGGCGGTGCCGCAGAACCGTTCGGGCAGGGCGGTCCAGGCGTAGCCGCGCAGGGTGGTCTCTTCAGGCAGGGCTTCGAGCAGAAGCGCGATCACCGCGTTGGTCACCAGGAAGCCGGCGAGGAGCACGGGGTCCGGGTGCGACCAGCGCAGCAGGCCCCCGGCCGTCCCGGCGCCGAGGACGAGCACCGCCGACGCCGCCGTCACGCCCACGCCGGTGAGAAACGCCCGCAGGCCGGCACCGGCACCGCCGAGGCCCAGGGCCTTGAGCGATGCGCCGCGCCGCCGTACCGCGAGAGTTATGGGGACGACCGCCAGCGCGCTGACCAGAACGGCCGGGACCAGCCGGGCCGTCGCCCCGGTGAGGCCGACCCTCTCCGCGGCGGCTGAGCCCGCGGCCGTGCCGATGCCCAACGCGCAGGCCATGACCAGGCCGCCGACGAGAGCCCTGACCAGGGCGCTGAGTCGGGAAGTGGCGGGTTGCCCGCCCGGGTGCTGCCTCGTCATGTGCCCGTCCTGGCTGAGCTGGTGATCGGTCCGTCGTGCTTCTGCCAGTCTCGGTTCCGTTTCGGTCGCGAACCTCGTGACCGCTGATGAGACGCGCGTACATCCTTCGAGGTATTCCGGATGAGAGGTATTCCGGGTCAGCGGACCTTGTCGAAGAAGGCGCGCATGTCGGCGGCCATGGGGCCGGGCCGGTCCATGGCCAGGAAGTGGTGGCTGCCGGGGTTGTCCGTGGGCCAGTGGATGATGGTGTTGTGCCGCTCGGCGAGCCGCCGGATGCCGGGGGGCCCGCTGTAGACGCCGGTCGGCACGGCCTTCTGGCCTTCCGGCCAGCCGAAGCCCGTGCTGTCGTACATGGGCCAGGAGGAGGATCCGAAGGTGTCGGTGAGCCAGTAGAGGGTCGTGTTGGTGAGGATCAGGTCGCGGTCGATCAGTTCCTCGGGGAGTTTGTCGACGACGGTGAACTCCTTGAACTTCTGGGTCAGCCAGGCCAGCGCGGCGACGGGGGAGTCGTGCCAGCCGTAGGCGAAGGTCTGCGGGGCGGCGCGCAGCAGGGCGTGGTGGGGGACGCCGTTCATCCAGTCCGCTTGCTGGAGCTGTTCGAAGACCGCGCGTTCGTCGTCGGTCAGCTCGGGGAGGTCGGCTTCGATGGGGAAGCCGAGCCCGGCGATGATGTAGACGCCGACCACGTGTTCCGGTGCCGCCTTGGCCACTTCGGGGGCGATGTACGCGCCGAGGTCCCCGCCTTGGGTGCCGTAGCGGTCGTAACCGAGGCGGTGCATCAGCTGCACCCAGAGCCGGGCCACCCGGGCGACGTTCCAGCCGGTTTCGCGGGGCGGTGCGGAGAAGCCGTAACCGGGCACGGACGGGACGACGACGTGGAAGGCCTGGGACGGGTCTCCGCCGTGTGAGCGGGGGTCGGTGAGGCGGTCGATGAGGTCGGTGAACTCGATGAAGGAGTTGGGCCAGCCGTGGTTGAGGATCAGCGGCAGGGCGTCGGGTTCGGGTGAGCGTACGTGCAGGAAGTGGATGTCCTGTCCGTCGATCTCGGTCATGAACTGGGGGAATTCGTTCAGGCGCGCCTCGTGTCGGCGCCAGTCGTAGCCGTCCCGCCAGTAGTCGGCGAGTTCCTTGAGGTGGGCGAGGGGCACGCCACGGCTCCAGCCCTCGCCGGGCAGTTGGCTCGGCCAGCGGGTGTGGGCCAGGCGGTCACGCAGATCGTCCAGGTCGGCCTGGGGGATGTCGATGCGGAAGGGGCGGATGTCATCGCTCATGGCGTGTTGGGCTCCTCTGCTGCAAGGGTCTTGCGGTCGCTGCCACGACTGTAGGAGCGATGTAGGTCGGATCCTGGCCTAGATGGGCGGGCATCATGGACGCCATGAGCACCCCTTCGGCCCGGCTGTTGTCGTTGCTGTCCCTGTTGCAGACCCCGCGCGAATGGCCCGGAAGCGAGCTCGCGGATCGTCTGGGGGTGAGCCCCCGCACGGTCCGCCGGGATGTCGACCAGCTGCGTGAGCTGGGATATCCGGTGGAGGCGACCATGGGGGCCGCGGGGGGATACCGGCTCGCCGCGGGCAAGGCCATGCCGCCGCTGCTGCTGGACGACGAGGAGGCGGTGGCCATCGCGGTCGCGCTGAGCACGGCGGTCGGCAAGCCGGTGAGCGGTATCGAGCAGGCGTCCCTGCGCGCCCTGGCCAAGCTGGAGCAGGTGTTGCCGTTCCGGCTACGGCACCGGGTCGGGGCCTTCCGGGCCGCGACGGAGTCGCTGTTCACCGAGAGCGCCACGCCCGTCGACCCGCACGACCTCGCGGTGGCCGCCGCGGCCGTGGCCGGCGATGAACGGCTGCGGTTCGCCTACCGGGCGGGGGACGGCAGCCGGACCCGTCGGCTGGTCGAGCCGCACCGGCTGGTGCTGGCGGGGCGCCGCTGGTATCTGCTGGCGTACGACAACGAACGCGACGACTGGCGGATCTTCCGCGCCGACCGGATGACCCGCCTCCAGCCCACCGGCGTCCGCGTCCCGCCCCGCGAGCTGCCCGAGAAGGACGCGGCCGCCTTCGTCACCCGCAGGATGTACTCCCTCGCGCCGACCTACGAGGTGCGGGCCACGGTGTGTCTTCCGGCAGGTCAGGTGGCGGAGCGGCTCGGCGCGGCGCCGGGCGAGGTGCGGCCGATCGACGAGGACAGCTGTGAGCTGCACGGACGCGCGGACACGTTGGAGTGGCTGGCGTCCCGGCTGCTCATGCTGGGCTGCGACTTCCAGGTCCATGAGCCCCCGGAGTTGCTGGCTCATCTGCGGACGATCGGGGCCCGCGCCCTTGGGGCCGCCGGGGCCCCGGAGGGCGGTCCCGCGGATCTCACGTGGTGAGCTCCTGGTACATCGCCTTGAGCTCGCGGGTCGCGGCCGGAAGATCACCCAGGTCTGGATCCTCGGCGGCGTCCTCCCAGATGGTGTACATCTGATCGGATCGAGTCCAGGCCAGAAGGTCCGCGATTTGCGTGAACGTCGAGGGGGCGAACTCTGGGAGCAGGTCCTCGCCATCCTCGAGGTAGCCATCGCTGCGTAGTCCCCGCCCCGCCAGCAGGGTCAGCCAGGCCGCCGCCACGTAGGCCGTCTGGGATATCACGTGGAAGTCCGGATCCTGGTCCTCGGAGTAGGCCAGCCCCACGGTGGTGAGGTGTTCGTGGATGGCGTCAGCGTCCACCGGCTCCCCGGCGGCGGCCCTGCGCAGCCCGAGCACCGCTTCCGGATTCGACATCACAGGCTCATCGCTGAGCTCTCTGTCCTCACGTTCGATAAGACCGAGCAAGGGAGCGATCAGGCCGTAAAGACCGGTGACTCGCTCACGCGGGTCCAGGCCCTCGGCGAACTCATCAAGAGCGGCCAGCAGTTCGGGGTACTCCGTATCCGTCATGCCACCATGGCTAGCACAGGGCACGGGCATCTCCGCTCAGCACCCGTGTGGCGACGAGAGAAAAACCTGTGGACACGACGACGGGTGCGTCCTGGCGTCCAACGACGTTGAAGGTCCAACTTCCTGATGGCGTGCGTTTGATGACGGTCGAGGCGATCGCGGTCGGCCACGGCCGGCTGCCCTACGACACCGCCCTGACCTCATCAGACCTAAGGAAACCCACGAGTGGATCTTCCGCGTAGCATCGTCATCAGCGAGAGCGGCCACCGCATCCACAACCCGTTCACCAGCGAGAAGCTGGCCACCCTGGGGCAGGCGTTGCACCTGGCGCCGGGGACGCGGGCGCTCGATCTGGCCAGCGGATCGGGCGAGATGCTGTGCACCTGGGCCCGGGACCACGGGATCACCGGAACCGGAGTGGACATCAGCACCGTGGGCATCGACAAGGCGCGTGCTCGTGCCGTCGAGCTGGGTGTCGCCGAGCGGGTCGTGTTCGTCCACGGCGACGCGTCCGGGTATGTGGCCGACGAGCTGGTGGACCTGGTGTCGTGCGTCGGCGCCACCTGGATCGGCGACGGCGTGCCCGGCACGGTCGAACTGCTGCAGCGCAGCCTGCGGCCCGGCGGCATGATGCTGATCGGCGAGCCGTACTGGCGTATGGATCCCCCCGACCAGCGGACCGTCGAAGCCTGCCATGCCCAAAGCAAGGAGGATCACCGACCGCTCGCCGGGCTGATCGAGCAGTTCGGCACGCTCGGTTACGACGTGGTGGAGATGGTGCTGGCCGACCAGGACAGCTGGGACCGGTACCGGGCGGCGCAGTGGTTCAACATCCGCCGCTGGCTGGACCGCATCCCGGACGACGAACTGGCCGACGAGCTGCGGGCGCAGCTCTCCGCCGCACCTGTGTGCTATGCCCGGTACGAGCGCGAGTACCTCGGCTGGGGCGTCTTCGCGCTCATGCGCCGCTGACGTCAGGCGCCGCCTGCCGCCCAGATGAATGAGTCCGATGAGCGATCATCGGACTCATTCATCGAGCGTATGCCTCCAACGCGTTCCGCAGCCGCTCGTCCGGCCCGCGCAGCAGCAGCGCGCGGAGTTCGCTCGCCGGAACGCAGAGGTGAACGTAGTCGTCGTCATCCCACCCGGGATCGTCGTCTCCGTCGTCGTCTTCCGGGTCGGGTTCGGGCGCCGTCACGAGAGGGTCGTCGGGCACGTCGGTGTCGTCGGAGGGCTCCGGGCGGCACTTCCACGCGGCGCCGCACTGCCTGACCTGGACCTCCCCGAAGTACCAGGCCGCGCCGGCCAGGAACGGGTCGTCCTCCGCGGCCACCATCTCCTCGTACGTGGAGAACCGCCCGCGCACCAGGCCTTCGAGCCGGTCCAGCGATTCGGGGGAGAAGTCCCACGCGGCGGTCCCTCCACCCGCTTCCTCGGCCCATGCCGGGAAGGCTTCCCGCCGTTCGGCGAGCCAGGTGTTCAGCCGGTGGTTGTCCGCCCAGTCCGGGCCCTCCAGGTCGTCCGCCTCCTCCAGCTTCTTCAGCTCCTCTTCCGCGAGGGGCGGCAGGGACGGTGTCTCCAGATGCTCCGGGCGGGCCAACACCCACAGCGCCTCGGGCCAGGTCGTCCCGTCGGTGCGCCTGCCCGGCAGGACGGGATCCGGGAAGCGGTCCACCACCTCGCGCAGACTCTCGCCGGCGATGACGTCACGCAGCATCTTCCAGGGGTGTTCGGCGTGGCCGTCGTACCGGAGCCGCTGGTTGACGAACACACTGCCGGTCCAGTAGCAGTCCTCCGCGTGCCATGTGCCGGGCGGGGCATCGGGGTTGATTTCGCGGTACTGCCACAGGGCGTCCTTGATTTCGACGACGTACTGCCCCACGTACCAGGCGGCCATGGTCCAGAAGGGTTCGTGTGCGACTTGGTCGTAGTCCTCGACCGTCCGGAAGTTCTCGCGCAGCAGCGCCTGCATGGCGTCCAGGGACGCGGGAGTGTACTTCCAGCGACGCCGTCCGCCGGCCTCCGCGGCCCACCAGTGGAGGAAGTCGATCATGCGGTCGTTCCGCCACTCCCGCGCGGTGTTGCAGGCCGTGAGGATGGTCCCGTAGCCAACCCACGGCGTGGGAACCCGCTTCGGCCACCACTCCGGATGCTGCCGCTGCCGGTCCCTGACCGCCTTGCGCAGCAGGCGCGCCACCGTGGCGAAGACCTTCCCCGTCTTCTCGTTGAGCGCCTGACCGACGACGAGCAGTGGAACGACCGGCTCGAGGCCGAGGACGGGGTCCGGGCACACGACGGGAAGCCCGTCGGTTCCCGCGTTCTCGTCCCAGTCCCAGCGCCCGCCCGCCTCCTCGATCAGCGTCTCGCCCAGATAGGCCGCCGCGGACTCGAGGTACATCGCGCTCATGTCGCTGCCGTCGTCGTACGAGCAGAAATCGAGCATCGACTCCTCAAGCTCCGGCAGCGAGCGGGCGCTGTATTCGTGGATCCAAACCTCGTCGTTGAACTGGTCGTAGAACCGGGTCATGATTTCGTACAGGCACTCGATCCACAGGTACAACCGGTGCGCGGGAGAGCCCTTTGGGGCGTGCCTGCCCTCCATGTAGTCACCCATGAGCCCCGACCCTAGCCAGGGGGTCCGACAGCGTGCGTGCCTGCCGGGCCCCCTGGCACTTCCCGGGTGCGGGAGCGCGTCACAGCCCCGCCGCGGCCCGCAGCTTCGCCGCGCGGTCGGTGCGCTCCCAGGTGAACTCCGGGCGGCCGAAGTGTCCGTAGGCGGCGGTCCTGGCGTAGCCGGGGCGCAGCAGGTCCAGGTCGCGGATGATGGCCGCGGGCCTGAGGTCGAACACCTCGCTGATGGCGTCGGTGACCCGCCGTACGGCCACCCGGGCGGTGCCGAAGGTCTCGACGAACAGGCTGACCGGCTCGGCCTTGCCGATGGCGTACGCGACCTGTACCTCGCAGCGGTCCGCGAGCCCCGCGGCCACCACGTTCTTGGCGACCCAGCGCATGGCGTACGCGGCGCTGCGGTCGACCTTGGAGGGGTCCTTGCCGGAGAACGCGCCGCCGCCGTGCCGGGCCACGCCCCCGTACGTGTCCACGATGATCTTGCGGCCGGTCAGCCCGGCGTCGCCCATGGGGCCGCCGATCTCGAACCGGCCGGTGGGGTTGACCAGCAGCCTTAACTCGTCGGTGGCCAGCCGGATGCCGTCGGCGCGCAGCGCCGCGAGCTCCGGCTCGACGACATGGGCGCGGATGTCGGGCGCGAGCAGCCCGACCAGGTCCACATCGGCGGCGTGCTGGCTGGAGACCACCACGGTGTCGAGCCGCACCGGCTTGCTGCCCCGGTACTCGACGGTCACCTGCGTCTTGCCGTCGGGGCGCAGATACGGCACGGTGCCGTCCTTGCGTACGGCCGTCAGCCGGCGGGCCAGCCGGTGGGCCAGCATGATCGGAAGGGGCATCAGCTCGGGGGTCTCGTCGCAGGCGTAGCCGAACATCAGGCCCTGGTCGCCCGCGCCCTGGCGGTCGAGCTCGTCGACCACCGCGCCCGAGACCTCACGGGTCTCGTACGCCTCGTCGACCCCTTGCGCGATGTCCGGCGACTGGGCGCCGAGGGAGACCGAGATGCCGCAGGTGGCGCCGTCGAAGCCCTTGGCGGAGCGGTCGTAGCCGATGTCGAGGATGCGCCGCCGCACCAAGGAGACGATGTCCACGTCCCGGGCGGTGGTCGAGATCTCGCCCGCGATGTGCACCTGGCCGGTGGTCAGAAGCGTCTCCACGGCGACCCGGGCGCGCGGGTCCTTCGCGAGCAGGGCGTCCACGATGGTGTCGCTGATCTGGTCGGCGATCTTGTCGGGGTGGCCTTCGGTCACCGATTCGGAGGTGAAGAGACGTACGGACATGGTGCGTTCTCCCTTACGTGGGATGAGAGGTGCTCCCCGGCGCGCGGGGTCGCGCCGGGGAGCGGGGGAGGTGGCCTCAACAGGTGGCCTCGACAGGGGGGCTGGGGGTGATCAGGAACGGCGGGCGAGCAGCACCCGGTGCATCGGGGTGTCGAGCAGGCCGACCCGGCGCAGCCCCGCGTCGGCCAGCCACTGGTCGTAGTCGTGGACGGTGAAGGCGTCGCCGCCGCCGGTGGCCAGCATCGAGGCGGCGAACAGCCGGAAGAACTTGTTCTGGACCGAGCCCTCGCCGCCGTCCTCGTCGACGATGTGGTCGGCGATCGCGATCACCCCGTCCTCGGTGAGCCCCTTGGTCGCCTTCAGCAGCAGCTCGCGGGCCGACTCGGGGGTCTGGAGGTGGAAGATGTTGACGAACAGCGCGAGGTCGGTGCCGCTGCCCCAGTCCTCGCTCCAGAAGTCCACGACCTCGCCCTGGAAGCGCTCGGCGACGCCGAGCTGCGCGGCCTGCCGGGCGGCGATCGGGATGATCCGCTCGGCGTCCAGGCCGCGGGCGGTCAGCTCGGGGAACTCGCGCAGCAGCAGGTGGCTGTAGATCCCGGTGCCGCAGCCGACGTCCAGGAGGGTCGCGGAGCGGCCGGTGGTCCAGCCGAGGTCGCGCAGGGCCACGGCGAGCGCGCGGGTGATCGGCGGCGCCCAGAAGTTGATGCCGCGGACCAGCGAGGTGTAGTCCTCCTCCGATATCTGGTTGAGCTGCTGCGCGCCGTCGGCGGAGCGGGCGCCGGAGCGGACGTTGTCGGCGAGGTGGCGCCAGGCGTTCCAGGCGACGTTGCGGTCGTGGCCGATCTTCCCGGCGAGGCTGAAGAGCCCGTCGGGGGCGAACACGCCGTGCAGTTCGGCCGGGAGGGTGTAGACGGCCTGGCCGTCCTCTCCTCTGCTGCGCTCGACGACGTCGTACGCGAACAGGCCGTCCAGCAGGACGCGGGTGGCCCGCAGGTCGGTGTCCAGGATCTCGGCGAGCTGCGCGGCGGTGGCCGGACCGACGGTGAGGGCGGCGAAGGCGCCGAGGTCCTGCGCGGCCTCGATGACACCTGGAGCCCACATGCCGATCAGGTGCTCGTACAGCCGGTGGGCGGCCCGGACCTCGCTGTCCGCGGCCTGAGGGAAGGTGGTGGTGTCGACGAGCGGGGTGAGGTTGGCGGAGGCGGTGGTGGCGGGAACGGTCATGAGGCCAGCTCCTTGGAGAGTCGAGTGGGGACAGGGGCGTGGTGGGCGGCAGGGCCGAGGCCGGCGGGGGTGCGGTGGCACGTGGGCGGGGGCGTCACAGGACGATCCCGCCGTCGATCTGCAGCACGGATCCGGTGATGTACGCGGACTTGTCGGAGGCCAGGAAGGACACGGCCTCCGCGACCTCCTCCGCGGTGCCGAACCGGCCCAGCGGGATGGCCGCCACGGCTCGGTCCCGCTGGTTGCCGCTGAGGGCGCCGGTCATATCGGTGTCGATCATCCCGGGGGCCACGGCGTTGGCGCGGATGCCGTACCGGCCGACCTCCTTGGCGAGCGCCCGGGTCATGGCGACCATCCCGGCCTTGGAGGCCGAGTAGTTGCCCTGTCCCGGGTTGCCGTAGACCCCGGACACCGACGAGAGGGTGATGATCGAGCCCGCCTTGCGCTTGACCATCGGGAACAGTACGGCCCGGCAGACGTGGGCCGCCCCGTCCAGGTTGGTGGCGACGACCGACCGCCAGTCCTGGTCGGACATCATCAGCATCGGCTTGTCGCGGGTGATGCCCGCGCTGGCCACGGCGACGGCGACGGGCCCCAGTTCGCGCTCGGTGCGCGCGACCCATGCGCGTACGGCCTCGCCGTCGCTGATGTCCAGGCGCTGGGCGAGCGAGCCGACCCCCGCCTCGGCGAGCTCCTTGCCGAGTTGCCGGGCCGCCTCCTCGTCCGAGCGGTAGCAGAAGCTGATCGCGTAGCCGTCCTGGGCCAGCCGCAGCGCGGCCGCCCGGCCGATGCCCCGGGAGCCGCCGCTGACCAGCGCGACCGCACCGGGCGTCGGGGCCGCGGCGCTCATCGGGCACCGCCCAGCAGCCGCAGCACCCCGCAGGCCACCAGGCCCTCGCGGTCCACCGAGGTGATCACGGCGGTCCGCCCGGCCGAGGCGGGGTCGGCGGCCGCCGCGACCAGGACCGCGGCGAGCTGGAAGGCGGCCTGGGCCGAGGCGGTGTCCCCGATCAGTTCGTGGCACAGCGCCCGGGTGGTGGCGTCCGGCCCGAACAGCTCGCCGAGCAGCGCCCGTTCGCGGTCGCCCGCGTCACCGCTCAGCCCGCCCCCGGACGCCGCCCACACCTCGCCGGGGTCGACCCCGGACTCGGCGAGGGCGTGGCGCACGCTCTCCCGCAGGGTGCCGGACAGATCGCCGCCGACGTCCACCCGCACGTCGATCGCCAGGAGTTCGGCCAGCGCCGGCCGGTCCTCGGGGAGGGTGTCGGCGGGTTCGACCAGCAGCACCGCGCAGCCCTCCCCGAGCGGCGCGGTCTGCTCCTCGTCCGTGCCACGGCTGTGGCGCTCCAGCCAGGAACGGGCCCCGGAGTACTCCTCCACCGCCCCCACCAGCGCCCGCTCGGCCCGGCCCGCGGCCAGCAGCCGGCGGGCGTAGGCGAGGGCGAGCAGCGCGGTCGGACGGCCACCGGCCAGGGTGGTGTTGGGGCCCTTGAGGCCGAAGCGGATGGCGCTGGCCCCGGCCGGGCAGTTCATCAGGGTGTTGGGCATCAGCTGGGCCGGCACGTCGTACGGCTTCTCCCCGACGAGCGAGGCCCGGATGAAGTTGTGCTGGCTGGCCGCGCTGCCCAGGGTGGTGCCGAGGACGAGCGCGGTCCCGGTCCCGCGGGTCACCGGGCGCTCGTCGGCCTCGGCCTCCTCGAACAGCTCGCGTACGGCGGTGACCGCGAGCCCCATGGCCCGGTCCATGGTGCGGGTGCCCGCCCGGCCGAGGATCTGGCGGATGTCGAAGCCGGGCACCAGGCAGGCGGCGGCGTCGGGCGTCTGCCAGGCCGCCGGGTCCGGCACGGCCTCGGTGGGCCGCCGCGCGGCGATCCCCTCCGCGTACGCCGCACGGCCCATGCCGTACGGGGAGACGGCCGACCAGGCGGTTATGACGGCGCGGTCGGTACGGGCGGGCCCCGGGGCCCCGGTGGTGACCTCCTCGGTGTGTACGGGGGTCATCGCTGGTCCTCCTCATAGCGGCCGAGGACGACGGAGGCGTTGTTGCCGCCGAAGGCCAGGCCGTTGTTGACCACGATCCGCAGCGGCGCCGGAACGGCGCGGTTGGGCACGCAGTCGATGCCGCACTCGGGATCGGTGGAGCGGTGGTTGACGGTGGGCGGGATGAAGCCGTGGGTCAGGGCGAGGGCCGAGGCCGCGGCGCCCAGGGCGCTGGCCGCGCCCATGGAGTGGCCGAGCATGGACTTCAGGGCCACGGTGCGCGGCGGCCGGTCGCCGAACAGCTCGCGGATCGCGCGCGTCTCGGTGATGTCGTTGGTCTTGGTGCCCGTGCCGTGCGCGGACACCAGGTCGACCTCCTCGGGTTTGATCCCGGCGTCGGCGAGCGCGAGGCCCATGCAGCGGGCGACGCTCTCCTGGTCGGGCGCGGTCGGGTGGTGGGCGTCGCAGTTGAGGCCGTAGCCGAGCAGCTCGGCGTAGATCCGGGCGCCGCGTGCCAGCGCCGACTCCAGGGTCTCCAGCAGCAGGACGCCGGCGCCCTCGGCGGTCAGCAGCCCCTCCCGTTCGGCGTCGAACGGCCGGCACCGGTCGGAGGAGACCAGGCCGAGCCGGGAGAAGCCGGCGAAGGTGCGGCGGGCCAGCGCGTCCGACCCGCCGACCAGCGCGTAGTCGGCCTCGCCGAACCGTACGGCGTCGAAGCCGTCGCCGATGGCGTAGTTGCCCGCCGCGCAGGCGGTGCCGAGCACGGACGGCACCGCCTGCGGGAGCCGCAGTTCACGGACGACGGCGAGGGCCAGCCGGTGGGCGGGCAGCCGCCGCACCGCGGTCGGGTTCAGGCCCTCGGCGCCGACCTCCAGCTCGGACTCGACGAGCTGGTCGAGCTCCCTGGCCTCGCCGTCGGTGGTGCCGATGGTGACCAGGCCGCGCCGGCCGCGCAGCTCTTCCAGGTCGAGCCCCGCGTCCTGGACCGCCAGCCGGGTGGCGGCGACGGAGAACTGGCTGGCCCGGCCGAGCTCGTCGATCGGGGTGTGGCGGATCCACTGTGCCGGTTCGAAGTCCTTGACCTCGTGGGCCAGTTGGCGGCGGAAGCCGGTGGCGTCGAAGAGAGTGATCTCCCCGGCGCCGCACCGGCCTTCGCGCAGCCCCTTGGTGAACTCGGTGACGCCATTGCCGATGCTGGACAGGACGCCGAGTCCGGTCAGCACCACTCGCTGGGCGGTCATCGCGATTCGGCCCGGGAGAGCACCTCGAGGACGGCCTCGAAGTGGATCATGTTTTCCAGCTCGTCCTGCTCGATGGTGACGCCGAAGGCCACCTCGAGGGCGGACAGCATCTCGATCGCGCACAGCGAGTCGGCCCCGTACTCGTCGATGAAGAGCCCGGTGCGGGTCAGCTCCTCACCCTCCAGGTCGAGGGAGTTGGCGAGGATGTCACGGACCTTGGCCTCGGCGGTGGTGTCGATGGTGATGGCGCTCATTGCGAATTCCTCCGTCGGGAAAGTGATGTGCGATGAGGTGGGGGGTTGGGTGGTCCCTCGGGCGGACCGGTCCGGATGGGACCGGTCCGCGTCGGTCGGGTGTCGGGCGGCCTGGGTCAGGCCGCGTCGATCAGGCTCTTCGGGCGCAGATCGGTCCAGGTGCGCTCGACGTAGGCCAGTGCCTCCTCACGGCTGGTCTCGGCGAGTACCGTCGTCCAGCCGGCCGGGACCTCGGCGAACGCGGGCCACAGGGAGTGCTGGCCCTCGTGGTTGACCAGGACCAGAAAGGTTCCGGTCTCGTCGTCGAAAGGGTTCGTCATATCGGGATGCTTTCCTCTCTCGCTGTCTGATTTCTGGCATGGGCATCCCTCGGAAGAAATTCACCATTCTCTTCGGGAAGTCTTCTCGGCTCAGTCGCCGAGCGCTTCGGAAATGACTTTGGCGATATGGGAAGCGGGCTGCGGGGCCAGCATTCCGTCGTGGTCGGCGTCGATCTCGTGGCGGACGATGGCGCCCTCGATATGCGCCGACCAGCGGTCCTCGGTCGGGGCGGACGGGGCGAGTCCCCGGGTGGCCGCGAAGAAGAGCAGGTCTCCGCGGTAGCGGCCCGGCCGGTGGGCCGAGCCCAGGCCGCTGAAGTGACGGATCACCCCGAGGAGATTGCCGAGCCGTGCCTCGTCGAGCTCGGCGAGGGGATTGCCGTCCCGGGCGAGCAGCGCCAGCACACCCGCGGCGTCCAGCTTCCCGCCGCCCTCGGCGCCGCCCCGCGGATCGAGTCCGCAGCGCAGCAGGATCTGGGCCAGCAGGGCCTGATCGCTCAAGTCCTCTTCGGGCTCGGGCTCCGTCGCCGGGAAGCCGTCCAGGTTGGCCAGCAGCGCCACTTCGCGCCCCTGTTCCTGCAATTGGACGGCCATTTCATGGGCGACCAGCGCTCCGAAAGACCATCCAAGAATATGGTACGGGCCATCGGGCTGGATTTCCACCAGACTCCGGATATAATCCGCAGCCATTTCCCTTACGGAGGTGGGCTGTTGGGCGGCGGACAGAATTCCGCCCGCCTGGAATCCGTACACGGGAAATTCGGTGAGCGCGCCGGCCAGCTCCAGGAACGGCCAGGAGAGCCCGACCCCGCCGTGTACGCAGAACAGCGGCGGACGCCTCCCCTGGGAGCGGATCGGCAGCACCCGGGCGAAGGCGTCGGCCACATCCGGCGCCGAGCCCGCCGCGGTGGCCGCCGTGGCCAGGCCCGCCACCGTCCGGTGCAGGAACACATCGGCGGGGGTGAGCCCGACGCCCAGCTCGCGGGCGCGGCCGACCAGGCGGATGGAGCGGATGGAGTCGCCGCCCAGCTCGAAGAAGCTGTCCTCGGCGCCGACCCGCTCCAGGCCCAGCACCTCGGCGAAGGCCTGGCACAGCGTCTGTTCCAGCGGGGTGCGCGGCCCGCGGCCGGTGGCCGCGCGGGGCAGCCCCGGGGACGGCAGGGCCTTGCGGTCCACCTTCGCGTTGGGCGTCAGCGGCATCCGCTCCAGCTCGGTGAGGAACGCCGGGACCATGTAGTCGGGCACCGCGCCCGCCACATGGGCCCGCAGCTCCGCCAGGTCGAGGCCGGGCTCGCCGCGCGGCACCACATACGCCGCCAACCGCGGCTGGCCGGGCGTGTCATGGCGCACCACCACCGCCGCCTGCGCCACCCGCGGATGGCCCAGCAGCGTGGCCTCGATCTCGCCCAGCTCGATACGGAAGCCGCGCACCTTGACCTGGTGGTCCGCCCGGCCCAGATAGTCCAGCGTGCCGTCCGGCCGCCGGCGCACCAGGTCGCCGGTGCGGTACATCCGGGCGCCGGGCACCGGGGAGTACGGGTCGGCGACGAACCGCCGCGCGCTCAGGCCCGGCCGGTCGTGGTAGCCGCGCGCCGGGGACGCCCCGCCGAGGTACAGCTCGCCTCGCACTCCGGTCGGCACCGGCCGCAGCGCCGCGTCCAGGACATAGGCCCGGTTGCCGGCCAGCGGGCGGCCGATGGGCGGGGTGCCCGTGCCGTCCAGCTCGGCGGCGGTGGACCAGATGGTGGTCTCCGTCGGCCCGTACAGATTGGTCACCTTGCGCGCCGCACCGTGCAGGGCGGTCGCCAGGTCCTGGCTGATCGCCTCGCCGCCGGTCAGCGCGTGCACCTCGCGCAGCGCCCCCGGATGTCCGGTGACCAGGGCGTGCCACAGGGTCGGCGTGGCCTGCACGACGGTCGCGCGGGCCTCGACCAGCAGCGCGGCCAGCGCCTGCGGGTCCCGTACGGTGGCGGGCGGGGCCAGGACCAGCGTGGCGCCGGAGAGCAGCGGGACGAAGATCTCCAGGTTGGCGATGTCGAAGCCGAAGGTGGTCACCGACACCAGCCGGTCGTCCGCGCCCAGGTCCAGCAGGCGCGAGGTCTCGGCCAGGAAGTTGGCGAAGGCGCCGAGCGGCACGACGACGCCCTTGGGGCGGCCGGTGGAGCCCGAGGTGTAGATGACGTACGCGGTGTGGCCCGCGGTCGGCGCGGCGAGGCGCTCGTCGGGCCGCAGGTCGTCCGCCGGGAGGGCGGCCACCTCCGCCGCCGACTCCGGGTCGTCCAGCAGCAGCTGCTCCACAGCGGCCAACCCGGGCACCGCCCGCGCCACGTCGCGGTCGGTCAGGGCGAGCACCGGGCGGGCGTCCTCGACCATGTAGCCGATCCGGTCCGCCGGGTACGCCGGGTCGATGGGCAGATACGCGGCGCCCGACTTGAGCACCGCCAGCACCGCCACGATCATCTCGGGGGAGCGCGGCAGGGCGATGGCGACCAGCCGGTCGGGGCCCGCGCCCCGCGCGACCAGGGCCCGCGCCAGCCGGTTGGCCCGCTCGTTCAGCTCGCGGTAGCTCGTGGCCCGTCCCTCGAAGAGCAGCGCGGGATGGTCCGGGGCCGCGGCCGCCCGCGCCTCGAACCGCTCGTACAGCGGCGGTTCGACGTCGTGCGCGGGCGCGCCGTTCCAGTCCACCAGCAGCCGCTCCCGCTCGCCCGGCAGCAGCGCGTCCGCCTCGCCCAGCCGGCCGTCGGGGGCGGCGGTGAGCCGGTCCAGCAGATGGGCCAGGCGGGCGGCCAGCGTGTGCGCGGTCTCCTCGGTGAACAGGTCGGCGCTGTACTCCAGGCGCCCGGCGATGCCGCCCGGCGCCCCGGACCCGGTGTGCTCCTCGGCCAGGTCGAAGGCCAGGTCGAACCGGGCGCTGCCGGTGCGCGCCACCCCGACCGTCCCCGCGAGACCGGGCAGCTCCAGCTTCGCCGCCGCGTTGTTCTGGAACGCCAGCATCGTCTGGAACAGCGCGTGCCGGGCCATCGACCGGGCCGGGGACAGGGCGTCCACCAGCCGCTCGAACGGCAGGTCCTGGTGGGCGAAGGCGGCCAGCGACGCCGAGCGCACCCGGCCCACCAGCTCCCGGAAGGTCGGGTCGCCCGACAGATCGCTGCGCAGCACCAGGGTGTTGACGAAGAAGCCGACCAGGTCGTCCAGCGCGTCGTCGGTGCGCCCGGCCACCGGGGTGCCGACCGGGATGTCCTCCCCGGCGCCCAGCTTGGACAGCATCGTGGCCAGCGCGGCCTGCACCACCATGAACAGGCTCGCCCCGCACTCCCTGGCCAGCGCGGCGGCGCGGGCGTGGGTGGCGGCCGGGATGGTGAACTCCACCGTGCCGCCCCGGTAGGAGGGCAGCGCGGGGCGCGGGAAGTCCGTGGGCAGCTCCAGTTCGTCCGGCAGCCCGTCCAGCGTCTCGCGCCAGAACTCCAGCTGCCGGGCGGCCAGGGACTTCGGGTCGCTCTCGTCGCCCAGCAGTTCGCGCTGCCACAGCGCGTAGTCCGCGTACTGCACCGGCAGCGGGCTCCACCTCGGCTCCTCGCCGTGCAGCCGGGCCGTGTAGGCGCGGCTCAGGTCCCGGGCCAGCGGGGCGTTGGACCAGCCGTCGCCCGCGATGTGGTGGATGACCGTCACCAGCATGTGGTCGTCTTTGTTCAGCGCGAACAGCGCCGCCCGGAACGGTAGTTCGCGGGACAGGTCGAAGCCGCGCGAGGCGAACTCACCGACCGCGCCCTCCAGGTCGGACTCGGTGACGTGGTGCACCGGCAGGGTGATCCGCGACCGGCGGCGGATGCGCTGGTACGGGCCGTCGGCCGTCTCGGGGAAAACGGTGCGCAGCGCCTCGTGACGCATCACCACATCGCCGAGGGCGGCGCGCAGCGCGGGCCGGTCCAGCTTCCCGGTCAGCCGCAGCGTCCACGGCAGGTTGTAGGTGCCGGACGGGCCCTCGAGCCGCCCCAGGAACCACATGCGCCGCTGGGCGAACGACAGCGGCAGCCGCCCCCGTCGCGTCGCCGCGGTCAGCGCCGGCCGGGCGGCGTCCGCGCCGGTCAGCCGGGCGGCGAGCGCGGCCGGGGTCGGCGCCTCGAAGACCGTACGCAGCAAAACCTCCGCGTCCAGCAGCGACCGCACCCGGCTGATCAGCCGGGTGGCGAGCAGCGAGTGGCCGCCGAGGTCGAAGAAGTCCTCGTCGATGGAGACCCGGTCCAGGCCCAGCACCTCGGCGAAGGCCTGGCACAGCAGCTCCTCGCGCGGGGTGCGCGGGCCGCGCCCGGCCGAGGTGGTGATCTCGGGCGCGGGCAGCGCCTTGCGGTCCACCTTGCCGTTGGCGGTCAGCGGCAGGGCGTCCAGCAGCACGAACGCGGACGGCACCATGTACTCCGGCAGCCGCTCGGCGGCCGAGGCGCGCGCCGCCGAAGGGTCCGCCGCGCCGGCCAGATAGCCGACCAGCCGGCCCTCGCCCCGCGTGTCCTTCGCGACGTTCACCACCGCGTCGGTGACCCCGGGCATGCTGCGCAGCACGGCCTCGATCTCGCCGAGCTCGATGCGATGCCCCCGGATCTTGACCTGGTGGTCGCGCCGCTCCAGGAACTCGAGGCGCCCGTCGGGCCGCCGCACCACCCGGTCCCCGGTGCGGTACATCCGGGCGCCGGGCACCGGCGAGTACGGGTCGGCGATGAACACGGCGGCGGTGCGGCGCGGGTCGTCCAGATAGCCGCGGCCGACCCCGATCCCGCCGACGTACAGCTCGCCGGGCACCCCGGCGGGCACCGGGCGCAGCCCGTCGTCCAGCACATACAGGCCGGTGTTGCGCACCGCCGACCCGATCGGCGCCCGTACCCCGGGCACCTCGTCGGCGTCATGGATCACGGCGTGGGTCACATCGTCCGAGCACTCGGTGGGCCCGTACGCGTTGACCAGCGGAATGCCGGGGAAGTACGCGAACCAGCGGCGGCACAGCTCGGCGGGCAGCGCCTCACCGGTGACCACCAGCCGGCGCAGCCGCGTCAGATCCGGCACCGGCGCGCCCGCGTCCCAGCTGTCCAGCGCCGCCCGCAGCAGCGAGGGCACGACCTCCAGGACGGTGATCCGCTCCGGACCGACCAGCCCGAACAGCTCGGCCGGGTCGGCCGCCGTCCGCTTGGGCACCACGCGCAGCAGACCGCCCACGACCAGCGGGGACAGCATCTGCCACACCGAGATGTCGAAGGTGACGGGCGCGTTGTGCACGACCGTGTCACACGCGGTCAGATCCAAGTCCTCGACCTTGGCCAGCAGGTGGTTGACCATGCCCCGGCGGTGGACCATCGCGCCCTTGGGGCGGCCCGTGGAGCCCGAGGTGAAGATGACATACGCCAGGTCGTCGCCCGCCCCGGCCACGGGCGCGAGGTCACCGGGAGCGTCGCAGCGGTCGGAGATCGGCAGGACGGGCAGCGAGCCGCCCACCTCGGAGGCCAGCACGGTGTGCGCGTCGTCGGTCAGCAGCAGGGCCACCCCCGCGTCCGCGACCAGCGCGGCCGTACGGGCCGTCGGCGCCGTGACGTCCAGCGGCACCCACGCCGCGCCCGCGCCCAGCGTGCCGAGCACCGCCGTCACAAACCGGGCCCCGGGCGCGGCGAGCACGCCCACGAGCGAGCCCGGGCCGATGCCACGCCCGGTCAGCTCCCGGGACAGGGCGCTGCCCCGGCCCACCAGCTCCCGGTAGTTCAGGGTCTCCCGGCCGTCGGTGACGGCCGGCGCCTCCGCCTGCTCCCGGGCCAGCGCCCGCACCCGCTCGACCACGTCCGCGAACGGGTCCTTTGGCGCGGGGGCGGCCGGCAGGTCGAGGACCCGCTCGCGCTCCCCGGGCAGCAGCGCGTCGAGTTGGCCGAAGGGCCGGTCGGGGTGGTCGAGCAGGGTGCGCAGCAGCCCCGTGAGGCGGTCCATCACCGCCGCCGCCTCCTCGGCCGGGTACACGTCCGGGGCGTATCCGACGTCCAGCCGCAGCCGCTCGCCGGGCAGCGCCATCAGGCTCAGCGGGTAGTGCGTGGCGTCCTTCGCCTGCAGCCCGGCGATGCGCAGCCCGGGCGCGGGCTCCTCCATCTGCGAGGGGTCGAGCGGATAGTTCTCGAAGACCAATACCGTGTCGAAGAGCTCCCCGGCGGCACCGGCCTGCTGGATCCGGGTGAGACTCAGGTGCTGATGCGGCAGCAGGCCGGTCTGCCGGTCCTGGAGCGCGGTGAGGATCTCGGCGAAGGAGCGGGCCGGGTCCAGGTCGACCCGGACCGGCAGGGTGTTGATGAACAGGCCGACCATCGTCTCGACGCCGGGCAGCCCCGGCGGCCGGCCGGAGACCGTGCCGCCGAAGACCACGTCGCGCAGCCCGGTGAGGGCGCCGAGGGTGGCCGCCCAGGCACCCTGCACCACGGTGTTCAGGGTCAGCCCCCGGCCGCGCGCCCAGGCGGTGAGCTCGGCGGTGAACGCCGCGGGCAGCTCCACCGCGTGGTGCCCGGGCAGCGCCGCCGCACGCCCTGCCGCGGCCGGGGCCACCAGGGTCGGCTCGTCGAGACCGGCCAGCGCCGCGCGCCACGCCTCCTCGGCGGCGGCCCGGTCCTGCCCGGCCAGATGCGCGAGGTAGGACTTGTACGGGGTGGCGGGGGCGAGCGCCGCGGTGTCCTCGCCGTACAGGGTGAACAGCTCGCGCACGATCAGCGGCATGGACCAGCCGTCGAACAGCATCTGATGCGCGGTCAGCACGACGCGGTGCGCGCCCGCGCCCAGGTCCATCACGGTGAACCGCAGCAGCGGCGGGCGGTGGACGTCGAACCGCCGCACCCGATCCTCGTCGGTGATGCGCTGCGCCTCGGCGGCCCGCTCATCGGGGCCGAGCGAGCGCAGATCGGTCTCGGTCCACGGCACCTCGACGGTGCGCGGGATCAGCTGCACCGGGTCGCCGTTCTTGCGGTAGCGGAAGGCCGCCCGCAGATTCGGGTGGCGCTGCAGCAGGGCGGCGGCCGCGGCCTTGAGGCGGCCCGCGTCAAGCGGGCCCTCCAGGTCCAGCACCAGCTGGATGGCGTACACGTCCAGCTCGGCCTGGTGCTCGTACACCGCGTGGAAGAGCAGCCCTTCCTGCAGCGGCGTCAGCGGCAGGACATCACTGAAATTGGACCGCTTGGCAGGTGGCTTCGCCGCGCGGAGCGCGGTCGCGCTCGCCGGGTGACTCAGAGTTCCGCTCATAGGGACCACTCACCCATCTCGTCTTCGAACTCGTCGATCTCGTCCTGGCTCAGCTCCACCAGGTCGACATCGGAAGGGGTGTGCCCGCCCGAATCCGGGCTCTGGGCGTGCAGGGCCAGGGCCTTCAGCGCGCGGAACCAGCCCTCGGCGACGGCCCGCGCGTCGTCCTCCGGCAGGAGCTCCGCGGCCCAGGTCCAGGCGGCCACCAGCCGCGGCCCGTCCGGGCCGTCCTCGGTGAGGGCGTTGAGCCCGAGTACGTGCGGCAGCGGCAGACCCGGGTCCGCGCCGGCCGCGACCAGCGCCGCCTCGGGGGCGACGGACCAGTCCTCGGCCACCGGGGCGGGCAGCCGCCCCAGGTAGTTGAAGCCCAGCTGCGGCGGATCGGCCGCGACCAGCTCGGGCGCGGTGTCCGGGGCGAGCCGGCGCAGCAGACCGTGGCCCAGGCCGTGGTCGGGCAGGGCGCGCAGCTGCTCCTTGACCGCCTTGAGGACGAGGCCGGCGGCGGGCCCGCCCGACCAGACCTCGGCCCAGTCGGAGTCGTGCATGTGGTGCGAGCCCACCTCAAGCCGCACCGGGCAGGTGGTGGTGAACCAGCCGACGGTCCGGCTCAGGTCCACCCCGTCCGCGAACTCCTCCCGCCCGTGGCCCTCGAGCTCCACCAGCACGGCCGAGCTCTCCTCGCCCCTGCGCCGCCGCCAGTCGGCCACGGCCAGCGCGAGACCGGCCAGCAGTACGTCGTTGGCCTCGGTGTGGAAGGCGGCCGGGACCTCGGTCAGCAGCGCCGCCGTGGTGCCGGTGTCCAGCGACAGCCGCAGGGTGCGGGCGGTGGCCGTGGTGTCCCGGGCGCGGTCGAGCGGACGGGTGCCCAGCGGCGGATCGCAGGTGGCCACCACCTCGCGCCAGTACGGCAGTTCGGCGCCGCGGCGCACCGTACGCGCCTCGGCCGCCAGCAGCCCGGACCAGTGACGCAGCGAGGTGCCCACCGGCTGGAGCGCCACCGGCGTGCGGTGCGTGACCGCCTCGTACGCCTGGGCCAGATCGGGCAGCAGGATCCGCCACGACACCCCGTCGACGACCAGGTGGTGCATCGTCAGCAGCAGCCGCCCGGTGCGGCCTGGGCCCGCGTCGAACCACACCGCCTGGACCATGACGCCCGCGTCCGGGTCGAGCCGGGCCTGGGCCGCGGCGGCCGAGCCGGTCACCGCCTCGGCCCAGGACTCCTCGGGCAGCGAGGCGATACCGACGCGGCTCAGCAGCTCCT
Source organism: Streptomyces sp. ME19-01-6 (assembly GCF_033793745.1). Taxonomy (NCBI): domain Bacteria; kingdom Bacillati; phylum Actinomycetota; class Actinomycetes; order Kitasatosporales; family Streptomycetaceae; genus Streptomyces; species Streptomyces sp. ME19-01-6. Next base: position 46,590 of record NZ_JARAXF010000047.1, read on the forward strand.
TGGCGCGCACCGCGCCGGGCTCCGTGATCCGCAGCGTCCAGCGCCCGTCAGCGGATTCGAGGCGCATCCGCAGCGCGTCGTGGTGGTCGAGCAGGGCCTGGAGCGCCGCGGCCAGGGTGGCCTGGCTGGCGCCGGCCGGGGTGTGCACCACGACCGCCTGGTGGAACCCGGCGAACTCCGCGCCCTGGGACAGCTCCTGGAGCCAGTGCACGATCGGGGTGGGCGCCAGGGTGCCGACGCCGTCGTCCGTGCCGAGGACCACCTGTTCGGCGGCAGGCCTGGCCGCGGCCGCGAGCGCGGCGGGGGTGCGGTGGGTGAACACGTCCTGGGCGGTGATCAGCAGCCCGGCCTTGCGGGCCCGGCCCACCAGCTGGATCGAGACGATCGAGTCGCCGCCCAGATCGAAGAAGCTGTCGTCGGCGCCGACCCGCTCCAGGCCCAGGACGTCGGCGAAGACCTGGCAGAGCGTCTCCTCCTGCGCGGTGACCGGCGCCCGGCCCGTGGCGCGGGCGGTGAAGTCGGGCGCGGGCAGCGCCTTGCGGTCCAGCTTCCCGTTGCCGGTCAGCGGCAGGGCGTCCAGCGTGACGAAGGCGGCGGGGACCATGTAGTCGGGCAGCCGCTCGGCCAGCCGCTCCCGCAGCCGCGCCGCATCGGGGACCCGGTGCGCCTCCTGCCCGGCCGGTACGACGTATCCGACCAGGCGCTTCTCCCCGGGGCGGTCCGAGCGCACGATCACCGCGGCCTGGGCGATGCCGGGGTCCGCGAGCAGGGCGCTCTCGATCTCCCCGGGCTCGATCCGGAAGCCGCGCAGCTTGACCTGGTCGTCCGAGCGGCCGACGTAGTCCAGCGTCCCGTCGGGCAGCCAGCGCACCAGGTCCCCGGTGCGGTACATCCGCGAGCCTGGCTCCCCGTACGGGTCGGCGACGAACCGCTCGGCGGTCAGCCGCGCCCGCCCCAGATAGCCGCGGGCCAGCCCGGCGCCCGTCACGTACAGCTCCCCGGTGACCCCGACCGGCACCGGCCGCAGCACCGTGTCCAGCACCCGCACATGGGTGCCGGCCAGCGGGCGGCCGACGGGCGGTTTGACGGCCCCGGAGAGCGGTTCGCTGAGGGTGGCGCACACGGTGGTCTCGGTGGGCCCGTACGCGTTGATCATCCGGCGCCCGGCCGACCAGCGCTCCACCAGTTCGGGCGGGCAGGCCTCGCCCGCCGTGATGACCGTGATCCCCTCGGGCATGGGCAGGTCCTCGGGCCAGGCGGAGAGCACGGTCGGCGGCAGGCAGACCACGTCGATCCGGGCCTCGGCGATCAGCGCGGCGAGCGGTTCGCCGGGTGCCCGGTCCTCCTCGCCGGCCAGCACCAGCACCGCGCCGGTCAGCAGCGAGGTGCAGACCTCCCAGGCGGCGGCGTCGAAGCTGAACGAGGCGAACTGCAGCACCCGGGCGCCCTCCCGCACCCCGAACGGCTCGCCCTGCGCGGCCAGCGCCGCCACATTGGCGTGCGGCACGACCACGCCCTTGGGGCGGCCGGTGGAGCCCGAGGTGTAGATGACGTACGCCGGGTGCAGGGGTGTCAGCCGCCCCAGCCGGTCGGCGTCCGTCGGGTCGTGCGCGGGCGCCGCGGCCAGCGCGGCGGCGGTCTCCGGCGCGTCCAGCGCGAGGATGCCATCGGTCTGCTGGAAGGCCCCCGCCCGCTCCGCCGTGGTGAGCACCGCGGCCGGCCGGGCGTCGTCGATCACATAGTCGACGCGGTCCTGCGGATACGCCGGGTCCACGGGCAGATACGCCGCACCGGCCTTGAGTACCGCCAGCACCGCCGCCACCGCCTCGACCGTGCGGGGCAGGACGAGCGCGACGGTGTCCTCGGGACCCACGCCGAGGGAGATCAGATGGTGGGCGAGCCGGTTGGCCCGCTCGTCCAGCTCCCCGTACGTGACCGGGCCCACGCCCGTGGCCAGCAGCGCCGTACGCCCCGGATCCAGCGCCACCCGGGCGGCGAACAGCTCGGGCAGCGTGGCCGCTTCGGGGGCCTCGGCGCCGCTGCCGTCCCATGCGCCGAGGATGCGCGCGGCCTCCTCGGGCAGCAGGGCGTCCAGCCGGCTCAGCGGCCGGTCCGGCTCGGCGGTGGCCTTGCGCAACAGCTCCACCAGCCGCTCGGCGATCACCGCCGCGCTCGCCTCGGTGAACAGGTCCGCGCTGTACTCCAGCTGTCCGCTGATGCCACCGGCCGCGCCACCGTCAGCGTGCTCCTCGGTGAGCTCGAAGGCCAGGTCGAAGCGGGCGGTGCCGGTGGGCACCGGGGCCATGGTGGTGATCAGGCCCGGCAGCCCGAAGTCGGCGGGCGCGTTGTTCTGGAAGGCGAGCATCACCTGGAACAGCGGCTGCCGCGACAGCGAGCGGGCCGGTCTGACAGCAACCGTGTTGACCAATGCCTCGAACGGCACGTCCTGGTGGTCGAACGCCGCCAGGTCCGCGGAGCGCGCCCGCCCCACCAGCTCCCGGAAGGTCGGGTCGCCGGACACGTCGGTGCGCAGCACCAGCGTGTTGACGAGGAAGCCGATTAGCCCCTCCAGCGCGGCCTCGCCGCGGCCCGCCACGGGCGTGCCCAGCGGGATGTCCTCCCCGGCGCCCAGCTTGGTCAGCAGCGCCGCCAGCGCGGCCTGCAGCACCATGAACACACTCGCCCCGGACGAGCGCGCCAGCGCCGTCACGGCCGCGTGCAGCTCGGGCTCCAGGCGGAAGTCCACCGTGCCGCCCCGGTAGGAGGGCAGTGCCGGGCGCGGGAAGTCGGTGGGCAGCTCCAGTTCGTCCGGCAGGCCCTCCAGCTCCTCGCGCCAGAAGGCGAGCTGCCGCGCGGCCAGGGACTCCGGGTCCTTCTCATCGCCGAGCAGCTCGCGCTGCCACAGCGTGTAGTCGGCGTACTGGACCGGCAGCGGCCGGTACGCGGGCGCCCGGCCGCGCAGCCGCGCCGCGTACGCCTCGCGCAGGTCCTGGGCCAGCGGCAGCACCGACCAGCCGTCCCCGGCGATGTGGTGCAGCACGACCAGGAGTACGTGTTCCTCCGCATAAGTGGCTCGGTTCGCCTCCGGGGCGCCACAGCCTCCCCCAGCTACCGCTGGGAGGTGCCCCCGGCCGGGGGCGATCCTGAACAGCTCGGCCCGCAGTGGCAGTTCCGCCGCCAGGTCGAACGGGCGCGCCGCCCGCTCGGCCAGCAGCGGCCCCAGCTCGTCCTCTGTCGCCTCGGTCACCGGCAGGCCCGGCCGGGCCACCTCGGCGGCCAGCACGACCTGGGTGGCGCGCCCGTCCGCCTCGGGGAAGACCGTGCGCAGGCTCTCGTGCCGGGCGACCACATCGGCCAGCGCCTCGGCCAGCGCGGCGGGATCCAGCTCGCCGGACAGCCGCAGCGCCCGGGGCAGGTGGTAGGTGGCGCTGCGGTTGTCCAGGTGGCCGAGGAACCACAGCCGCTGCTGGGCGAAGGACAGCGGCAGCTCGGCGGGGCGGTCCGCCGCGACGAGCGCGGGCCGCGCCTGGCCGGCGCCGTCCAGCGCGGCGGCGAGCCGCTCGACGGTGGGCGCGTCGAACAGGGCCTTGATGGGCAGTTCGATGCCGAGCAGCACGCGCAGCCGGCTGATCACCTTGGTGGCGAGCAGCGAGTGGCCGCCGAGCCCGAAGAAGTCGTCGTCGATCGACACCCGCTCCAGGTTCAGCACATCGGCGAAGAGCTGGCACAGCACCTCCTCGCGCGGCCCCCGAGGGGCGCGGCCCGAACCCGCCGCGGCGGCGGCGAAGTCCGGCTCCGGCAGCGCCTTGCGGTCCACCTTGCCGTTGACGGTCAGCGGCAGGGCGTCCAGCACCACGAACGCCGCGGGCACCATGTAGTCGGGCAGCGCGCCCGCCACCCGGTCCCGCGTGGCGACCACGTCGGCCGAGCCGGACAGGAACGCCGCCAGCCGGGAGTTGCCCTCGCGGTCCACGGCCACGGTCACCACGGCGTCGATGACGCCCGGCACATCGCGCAGTACGGCCTCGATCTCGCCGAGCTCGATGCGATGGCCGCGGATCTTGACCTGGTGGTCGACGCGCTCCAGGAACTCCAGCTGCCCATCCGGCCGGTGCACCACCCGGTCCCCGGTGCGGTACATCCGGGCGCCGAGCACCGGCGAGTACGGGTCGGCCACGAACACGGAGGCGGTGCGGCGCGAGTCGTCCAGATAGCCGCGGCCGACCCCGAACCCGCCGACGTACAGCTCGCCGGGCACCCCGGCGGGCACCGGGCGCAGCCCGTCGCCGAGGACGTACAGGCTGGTGTTGCGCACCGCCGAGCCGATCGGCGCCCGCACCGGGCCCAGGTCGTCCTCGGAGCGGATGAACGCGTGCGTGACGTCGTCCGAGCACTCGGTGGGTCCGTACGCGTTGACCAGCGGGACGCCGGGGTAGTACGCGAGCCAGCGGCGGCACAGGTCGACCGGCAGGGTCTCCCCGGTGACCACCAGGTGGCGCAGCGCGGCCAGTTCCGGCCGGGCCGCCCCGGCGTCCCATTCGTCCAGGGCCACCCGCAGCAGCGAGGGCACCACTTCGAGCACGGTGATCCGCTCGGCGTCGGCCAGCGCGAACAGCGTCTGCGGATCGCCGGCCACCTCGCGGGACACCACCCGGGTGCGGCCGCCCACGACGAGCGCGGACAGCATCTGCCAGATGGAGATGTCGAAGGTCACGGGCGCGTTGTGGACCACCGAGTCGGCCGCGGTCAGATCCAGGTCCTCGACCTTGGCGAGGAGGTGGTTGACCATGCCGTGGCGGTGGACCATCGCGCCCTTGGGGCGGCCGGTGGAGCCCGACGTGAAGATCACGTAAGCCAGGTCGTCGCCCTTGCCCGCAACCGGTAGAAGATCCGCCGCAGCATTCCCGGAGCCCTCCGCGCTCGGCTTGGCGTCCCCCAGCTCGATCACCTCGGGCCAGCCGCCGCAGGCGGCCAGCACCTGATGGGCGAACTCCTCCTGGTCCCGGCCGAACAGCAGCGCCTGCGCCCCGCTGTCGGCCAGCAGGGAGGCCCCGCGGGCGACGGGGGCCCGTACGTCCAGCGGCACCCACGCGGCCCCCGCGCCCAGCACCCCGAGCACCGCGGTCACGAAGGCCGCGCTGGGCCCCGCGGCCAGCGCGACCAGTGAGCCGGTGGAGAGCCCCGCGCCGGCCAGGGTGCGGGAGAGGGCGTCGGCCCGGACGACCAGCTCGGCGTAGCTCAGCCGGGTCGCGCCGTCGTCGACGGCCACCGCGTGCGGAGCGAGCCCGGCCAGCTCCCGCACCCGCTCCACCACGTCCGTGAAGCCGCCGGTGCGCTCGGTGGCGTTCCAGTCGACCAGCAGCCGCTCCCGCTCGGCGGGCAGCGTGACATCGACGCGGCCCAGCGGCAGGTCGTCGGCGCCGTGCGCGAAGGCCTCGATGGCGGCGAGCAGCCGGTCCTGGTGGGCGGTCAGCTCGGCGTCGGTGTACAGGCTGGGGTTGGCGTCCAGGCGGAGCATCCAACCGTCGCCCGGCGCGTCCAGATAGATGATCTGCAGGTCGGGCACCGGCCCGGTGGACAGGTTGTGCAGCCGGCCGGTGCACGCGTCGCCGAAGGTGAAGTCCGCCCCGGACTCCAGTACGTTGACCGTGGGCCCGTACGTGGTGTCGGCGTCCCCGGTCACGCCCAGCTCGCGCCGCAGCTCGTCGCCGCGGTACCGCTGGTGGCGCACGGTGGCCCGCAGCTCGGCGGCGGTGTGCCGGAGCAGCTCGGCCCGGGTCATCGAGGGGCGCACCGACAGGGCCAGCGGCAGGAAGTTGGCGCGCATCCCGGGCACGGCCCGGGCGGTCGCCCCGGTCCTGGCGGGCACCGGAAGGGTCAGCAGCACCTCCCCGTCGCCACTGGCCCGGGCGGCCCACGCGGCGGTGGCCGCGATCAGCGTGGTGGGCCAGGTGACCCGCGCCTGCCAGGCCAGCTCGCCCAGCCGGGCCACGGTGGCCTCGGGCAGCGGGGTGGTGCGGCGCAGGGTGTGGCGGGCGTGCGCCGGGCGCCGCCGGGACAGCCGGGTGGGCTCCGGGGCGGCGTCGAACCGCCCGGACCAGAACCGCGCGTCGCGGTCGTGGGCCGGCGAGGCGAGGTACGCCTCCTCATCGGCGAGCAGCTCGGCCAGCGGCGGCAGCGCGTCCGCGGCTGCCTCATCGTCGCTCCCGTACAGCTCGGCCAGCCGCTGGTAGAACACCGACCGGCTGAAGCCGTCCATCTGGATGTGGTTGGCCCGCGCGTAGAGCCGGGTGCGCCGCGGGCCGAGCAGATGCAGCTCGCTGTGGAACGCCTCGGCGCCCAGGGACGAGGGGAGCCGCAGGTCCGCAGCGATCCGGTGACGGGAGGCCGCGTCGGGGTCGGTGGCGGCGCGGAAGTCGCGCACCGCCAGCGACCGCTCCCCGAGCGGATGGACCGTCTGCACGGGATCGCCGTCGCGTTCGGTGAACCGGGCCCGCACACACTCCGTTTCGCGGATCAGCTGCCACCAGGCGCGCTCGAACCGCGCCAGGTCCAGCGGCCCGTCCAGGTCGAGATGGTCGGCCATGGTGTAGACGGGGTTTCCGGGGTCGAGCGCTTGCGCGTACCACATCTCCCGTTGCGCACCGGAGAGCGGTAGTTCGAAAAGGGCGGTCTCTCTCATCGTCAGTGCACTCCTGATGTGACGGCGCCCGGACGGGGAGCCGGCTCCAGCGCGTCCAGGCCGTAGACGTCCCTAACCCAGGTGGGCCGGTAGATGGTGTCCAGGTAGCGGTCGCCGAGATCGGGCGAGATGGCCACGGCGGTGACGTCCTGGCCGGGGCGGTGCTCGGCCAGCCACTTCACGGCGCCGTTGACGACGGTGCCGGTGGAGCCGCCGAACAGAAAGCCGCCGCGGGCCAGGGTGTGACAGGTGCGGATGGTCTCGATCTCGGGGACCAGCACCATGTCGTCGATGTACCGCTGGTCGAACAGGGCGGGACGCACTCCGGCGCCCAGGCCCGGGATCATGCGGGGGCCGGCCGGCGCGCCGAAGGTGACCGAGCCGACGCTGTCGATGCCGACGACCGTGACGGGGGAGTTCGGCTGCTCCTTGAAGTAGCGCGCGCAGCCCATCAGGGTGCCCGTGGTACCCGCCCCGACGAACAGCACTTCCAGGTGGGGAAACTGCTTTTCAATGGCGGGCGCGGTCGTGCGGTAGTGCGCCTTCCAGTTGTTCTGGTTGGCGTGCTGGTTCAGCCATACGTAACGGGGATCCGTGGTGCACAGCCCGCGTACGAAATCGAGGCGTGCCCCGAGAAAACCGCCGGTGACGGACGGCTCGGTGATGACATGCACCTCGCTGCCGAGGGATTCGATGACCTGCCGGGTGGACAGGTTGGTCCGTGAGTCCACCACGCAGATGAACCGGTAGCCCTTGGCGGCGGCGATCACGCTGAGCGCCATACCGAGGTTTCCCGAAGAGGACTCGACCAGGATCGATTCGGGGCCCAGGAGCCCGCCGCGTTCCGCTGCTTCGATCATGGACGCGGCTGCCTTGAGCTTCACCGAGCCGGCGAAGTTGAACCCCTCGCACTTCAGGTAGAGCGGATAACCGAACATCTCCCGCAGGTCCACGAAGAGGTCCTCTTCGTTGAACTCCTGCGGCGTCGTGATGATGGGCACGAGACCTTCCCCCTGATCGCCGTATCCGTCCCGCTGCTCAGTCCCAGCCCACGTCGCCCACGTTGTCGGGGTGGGGCTTGCTGTCCCAGCCGACGTCCGGGTCGCCGGCGCCCGCGCTGTCCCAGCCGACGTCCGGGTCGCCGGCCGCCACCTTGTCCCAGCCCACGGCGGGGTCGTGGGCCGGGGCCAGGTCCCAGCCCACGGCGACTTTGTCCCAGCCGACCTCCGGGCCGGCCGCGCCCGCTCTGTCCCAGCCGACGCCGTGCGCGGCCGGGGAGGTCGCGAGAATAACGGCTCCGAATGCGAGCGAGATGAAGGCATTCATGCGGGCAGACGAGTGATTGGTGGCAGACATGAGTATTCCCTTTTCGCTGGGGATTGGTTACTCTCAAGTTTCGGAAGCGGGAATTCCAGAATGAGTTGAATTCCTGTCCGGTGTTATGAGTCTGTACCGCCGTAGGCCCGGTGTCATGTGTTTACGCTGTCAGGGTCCTGCGATGGCCGGAGAATGCCAGGGATTATTTGGGATCTCCCTAGACTTCGCCTCGACGGCCTTCCCACTCCCAGCCCCGGAGTTCATCCTGGGCGAGCAGACGGTTCACGATACGGCCGGCGGTGGCCTCAGCTCGTTCCGCGGAAGTGGCACACAGAAAGAGGACGGTACCGGCGCCGTCAAGATCGGTCTCGGCATAGACGTGCTCGAGACCGTCCTCCGGTAAGGCGGCGGCGTACACCAGAGCGCGTAGCTGCCCTGCGTCCACGATCGTACGGCCGCGCAGCATGCGTCCCATGACGATGTACATGGCCACCTCTCACGGTTCGATGCCGGGCTGCCGAAGGGCTGGTGAATTCATCAACTACCGTGCGGTCGGACCCCGTTCGTGCCGTAACATGCGGGAGAATGATCGGGACGTACGGGTGGGTTTCGATCACGCGCGGGGGAGCGCGGGGGACGAGGGGGTACACACGTGCTGGAGATCCTCGGTGTCAGTTCCGCAGCCGAGAGCGTCTACCGAACGATGCTGGGCCGGCCCGAACTCGGAGTATCAGGCCTGGCCGCACATCTCGGCTGGAATGAAGAACACGTCAGGAGCGCCCTGGACGAACTGGCCAGGCTCTCCCTGGTGCGCCAGTCCGACCAGCGGCCGGGCGGGCTCTTATTAATCAATCCCGAGATCAGTCTGGTGTCTCTGCTGGCGCGCCAGGAGGTCGAACTGACCCAGCGGCAACAGGAGATCACCTCCGGCAAGCTCGCCATCAGCAAGATCGTCGCTGAATACGTCGACTCCGTCCAGAACAAGCGCCGGGTGGACGTCGAGGAACTGAACGGCATTGACATGGTCCGGGTCCGGCTCGAGGAGCTGGCCCATGACTGCACCTCCGAGATCATGGAATTCACCACCGGCGGGGGGCAGTCGGCCGAGTCTCGGCAGGCCAGCAAACCGATCGACCAGGCGCTCCTGGAGCGCGGCGTGCGCATGCGCTGTGTCTATCTGGAGAGCGTGATCAACCATCCGCAGACCGTGTCCTATCTGGACTGGCTGACCGGCCTCGGCTGCCGGGTCCGGGTGGTCCCCTCGCTGCCGCTGCGCATGGTCATCTTCGACCGGCAGGCGGCCGTCGTACCCAGCAACCCCGAGGACACCGCCGTCGGGGCGCTGCTGCTGCGCGGATCCGGGCTGGTCTCCGCCCTCTGCGCACTGTTCGAACACCTCTGGGAAGAGGCCCCGCCGTTCGGCTCCACGCGGCGGCGCGACGAGGACACCGGACTCAGCAGCCAGGCCCGCGCCGTGCTGAGCCTGCTGGCCCAGGGCCACACCGATGAGGTAGTGGCCCGCAAGATGGGCATCTCGGTGCGGACCGCCCGCCGGATCACCGCGGAACTGATGACCCAGCTCGGCGCCCGCAGCCGCTTTCAGGCCGGTGTGATCGCCGGCGAGCGGGGCTGGCTGCAGGGCAGCGCGTACGGGTCTGCCGAACCGGAGTGACCGGCGGGCGGCCGCCATGGTCAGCGCACGGCGGCCGTGCGGAAGGTCCGCAGGGCCACCGGGATCAGTACGGCGATCAGCGCACCCACCGTGATGACCGAGACCAGCACCGGATGCTCCATCGGCAGACTCCCGCCCGAAGAGGCGGGCGCGTTGCCCCACAGCACCCGGCAGGCCTCGGACACCGAGCTGACCGGGTTCCACTCCACCGCCGTGCGCAGCCAGCCGGGCAGCCCGGACAGCGGCATGAACGAGTTGGACATGAACGACAGGATCACCAGGGCCAGGGCCGAGATGCCGTTGATGGCCTCCATGTTGCGCAGCACCATCCCCAGCAGCGCGCCCAGCCACAGCATCGCGTACGCGAAGGCCAGCAGCAGCGCGAAGCCGCCCGCGACGGACAGCGGGCCGGCGTCGGTGCGCCAGCCGACCAGCAGCCCGATCGCCCCCACCGCGACCATGCTGATCGCCACCGGAATGAGATCGGCCGCGGTGTGGCTGACCAGCACCGAGGACCGGGCCATCGGCAGCGAACGGAACCGGTCGATCAGACCCTTGCTCAAGTCCGAGGCCACCCCGAGCGCGGTGATGCCGATGCAGGTGAGCCCGATCTGGGCGAAGACCCCGGCCATCACGTAGTCGTGGTAGTCGACCCCGCCGTTGTCCTTGATCGTGATAACGCTGGCGAACAGATAGCCCAGGATCACCACCATGGCCACCGGCGTCAGGGCCACCGCGATGAGCTTCTCCGGGGTTCTGCGCAGATGCCGCAGATGCCGCCCGGTCAGGGCCAGCACATCTCCGACAGCCGCCAGGCGGCCGGCCCCGGCCGTCCCGGCACCGAACTCCGCCGGTCCCGCCGCGCCGCTCATGACCCGTCCTCCGCTGTGGTTGTGGGGTTCTCACCAGGGTTGTCCTGGCCCGGCTTGCTCTCCCCGGTGAGGTGAAAGAACACGTCGTCGAGCGAGGGGCGGCGCAGCGCGAAGTCGACGACATCGGCCCCGGCGGCCTCCAGCGCCGCCGCGGCGGCCGCGATGGAGCCCATCCTGTCCGCCAGTTGGACGGAAATCCGGTGGTCCGCCTCGTTCACGGTGGGGCTGGCGACGGCCACCGGACCCAGCGCGGACAGCGCCGCGGGCAGGTCCTCGGCGGTGGCCACGGCCACCTCCAGCCACTCCTCCCCGACCTTCTGCTTGAGCTCGTCCGGAGTGCCCTCGGCCAGCGTGCGGCCGGCGGCGAAGACCATGATCCGGTCGGCCAGGAAGTCCGCCTCCTCCAGGTACTGCGTGGTCAGCAGCACGGTCACCCCCTGGGTGACCTGCTCCCGCACCATCTGCCACAGCACCATCCGGCTGGCCGGGTCGAGCCCGGTCGTCGGCTCGTCGAGGAACAGCACGGTCGGCGAGGCGATCAGACAGGCCGCCAGGTCCAGCCGGCGCCGCATCCCGCCCGAGTAGGTGCGCACCGGACGGTCGGCGGCGCCGGTGAGCTCGAACGCCGTGAGCAGCTCCTCCGCCCGCTGCCGGGCCCGCCTGCGGCCCAGCCGCAGCAGGGTGCCCAGCAGGGCCAGGTTCTCCCGGCCGGTGAGCAGCTCGTCGACCGCGGCGTACTGGCCCGCCAGGCCGATCCTGCGGCGCACCTCGCGCTGTTCGCGTACGACGTCGAAGCCCGCGACCCGGGCGCTGCCGGAGTCCGGTTCGAGCAGTGTGGCGAGCATCCGGATGGTGGTGGTCTTGCCCGCGCCGTTGTGTCCGAGCAGTCCGAGCACGGTTCCGGCCCGTACTTCGAGATCCACTCCGGCGAGCGCCTGGTGATTTCCATAGCGCTTTCCAAGATTCTCTGCCGCGATGGCGATATCCATGAATCCCCCTCTCCCAGCTTCCATTTCGATGGAAAGTTCGATGGAATTCCGAATTCCCTTCGAAACATGGGAGTTCGGGTATCAAGCTGCTGCGAAATGTAGCAGTGGAATCGCACACCTGGTGCCCGGTATGTCCGGATCGTGGTGGCAGTACTCTGCAGGCGCAGCTTGCTGCAAGCTCCACGGACTCCATGGCCCCCGCGCAGCGCCTAGCGTTTTGGTTAATCCCCCACGGCCTCCGCGGCTACGGGGCAAACGCCGCTGACCGCAGGAGAGGTAATGGCACGTCATCGAAATTTCGCCGCCGCGCTCGGTGACTGGAGCGCCCGCCATCGGAAGACGGCCGTCTTCGGTTGGCTGATCCTGGTCGTCCTGGTCACCGTCGTAGGCGGCGCCGCAGGACAGAAGACCCTGACCAACGCCGACTACGGGACGGGAGACTCCGGCCGGGCCGAGCGTATCCTTCAGGACGCCGACCTGGCACCGCCCGCGGCGGAGCTGGTCCTGGTCCACAGTGACAAACTCACCGCCGACAACGCCGAGTTCCAGGGCGCCGTCACCGCCACGGTGAACGCGCTCAAGAAGACCGGGCTGGTCACCAACCTGCACGACCCGAACACCACGCAGGTGGTCTCGCAGGACAAGCACTCGGCCCTCATCCAGTACGACGTCAAGGGCGACCCGGACACCGCGGCCGACCGCATCCAGCCTGTCATCGACGCCGTCAAGAAGACCGACAAGGCCCACGAAGCCGTGACGCTCGGCCAGTACGGCGCCGCCACCGGCCTCAAGGAGATCAACGACAGCCTCGGCGAGGACTTCGCCCGGGCCGAGATGACCGCGCTTCCGGTCGCCCTCGGCATCCTGCTGGTCGTCTTCGGCGCCTTCGTGGCCGCCGTGCTGCCGGTGCTGCTCGCCGCCACCGCCTGCGTCGGCGCCATGGGCCTGCTGGCCCTGACCAGCCAGGTGGTGCCGGTGGACGGCATGACCAGCTCCGTGATGTTCCTCATGGGCCTGGCCGTCGGGGTTGATTACTGCCTGTTCTACCTGCGCCGGGAGCGCGAGGAGCGGGCCGCCGGGCGGGACAGGGCATCCGCCCTGCACATCGCCGCCGCCACCTCCGGACACTCGGTGCTGATCTCCGGCATCACCGTCGTGGTCGCCATGGCCGGCATGTTCCTGTCCGGGCTGACCGTGTTCAAGGGCTTCGCCTTCGCCACCATCGAGGTCGTCCTGATCGCGGTCATCGGCTCCATGACCGTACTGCCCGCCATGATGGCCATGCTCGGCGACCGGGTCGAGAAGGGCCGCATCCCCTTCATCGGCCGCCGCCGCCAGGCCCGCGCCGCGGCCGCCGCGGCCGGCGCCGGCCGCCGCAACAACGCCCTGCTGCGCGGGGTGCTCGCCCGGCCCGGCGTGTTCGCCGTCCTGGGCGCCGCGCTGCTGCTCGCCCTGGCCGCGCCGGCCCTGGGCATGAAGACCGAGAAGCTGGGCACCGACAAGCTGCTGCCCGCCGACAACCCGATGGTGTCCGTCTCCGAGCGGATCGGAAAGGAGTTCCCCGGAGCGCCCGCCCCGGCCGGCGTGGTGGTCAAGTCCAACGACATCGACTCCTCGCGGGTCACCCAGGCCATCGCCGACTTCAAGAAGGCGGCGCTCGGCTCCGGGCAGACCGGCAAGCAGATCGACGTCACGGTGCACGCCAAGGAGAACATCGCCGAGATCAGCGTCCCGCTGATCGGCAACGGCACCGACGCCACATCCAAGAAGGCCCTCAAGGAACTGCGCGACACCCTGATCCCGGACACCCTCGGCAAGGTCTCGGACACCACCACGCTCGTCCGCGGTGACCTGGCCTTCTCCGAGGACTACAACGACCAGCTCAAGAGCAGCATCGTCCCGGTCTTCGCCTTCGTGATGGGCGTGACCTTCCTCCTGATGCTGGTGTCCTTCCGGTCCCCGGTCATCGCGCTGACCTCGATCGTCCTCAACCTGCTGTCGGTGGGCGCCGCCTACGGTGTGATGACCGCCGTTTTCCAGCACGGCTGGGGCGCCTCCCTGGTCGGCACCGAGGCGCCGGGCGCCCTGGAGTCCTGGATGCCGCTGTTCGTCTTCGTGGTGCTCTTCGGCCTCTCGATGGACTACCACGTGTTCGTGGTCTCCCGGATCCGTGAGGCCTACGACCGCGGGGCCACCACCCGGGACGCCATCGCCCACGGCATCCGCTCCACCGCCGGGGTGGTCACCAGCGCCGGCCTGATCATGGTCGCCGTGTTCGCGGTCTTCGGCACCCTGGCCATGCAGGACTTCAAGCAGCTGGGCGTGGGCCTGGCAGTGGCCGTCCTGCTCGACGCCACGGTCGTCCGGGCGATCCTGCTGCCCTCCGTGATGGCCCTGCTGGGCCGGGCGAACTGGGCCGCACCCGGCTTCCTCCGCAAGTCCCGCCCCGCAGAGGCGCCCCACGCGGGCCCGAGCCACGTGGCGGCGCGAGAGACTCAGGGCGTGCCCGTCACGTACTGAACACCAACGCCCCCGACACGTACAGAGCAACAGACGGGCGGGGCCGACAACAAGTCGGCCCCGCCCGCCACACAGCCACCAGCGACCGGAAGGACACCCGTGTTCGAGTTCAGCGTGATCGGCGGCAAAACGGCCCGCGACATCATCGGCCGCAGCCGCCCGGAGATCGTGCGGGAGGTGAGGGAAACCTATCTGACCCACGGCGACGGAGACTCCGTCAACCCGGACAGCTACTTCCTGCGCTTCCCCGAGAAGCCGGACAGCCGGATCATCGCGCTCCCGGCCTACCTGGGCGGCAAGCACGACGTCGCCGGGATCAAGTGGATCGGCAGCTTCCCCGGCAACATCAAGAACGGCATCCCGCGCGCCTCCGCCGCCCTGCTGCTCAACGACTACGCCACCGGCTACCCCTTCGCCCTCCTTGAGGCCTCGCAGATCAGCGCGGCCCGCACCGCGGCTTCCGCCGTCCTCGCCGCCGAGCAGCTGACCGGCGGACGCACCGCCCGCCGGCTGGCCGTGGTCGGCGCGGGCATCATCGCCCGCAACATCCTGGAGTTCTTCGCCGCCCAGGAGTGGGACATCGAGACCGTGGTCGTCCACGACCAGCACCCCGAGTACGGCCAGGCCCTCGCCGGATACGCCACCGACTCGCTCGGCTACCGCGCCGAGACCACCGAGGACCTGCGCACCGCGCTGGACGTGGCCGAAGTGATCGTCTTCGCCACCACCGCGGGCGAGCCCTACGTCCTGGACCCGCGCGCCTTCGCCCCCGGCCAGGTGGTCCTCAACATCTCGCTGCGCGACATCGGCCCCGAGATCATCCACGACGCCTACAACATCGTCGACGACGTCGACCACTGCCTCAAGGCCAACACCTCCCCGCACCTGGCCGAGCAGAAGTACGGCAACCGCGACTTCATCACCGGCACCCTCGCCCAGCACATCCGCGGCCAGGTCACCACTGGCCCGGACAAGCCCGTGATCTTCTCCCCCTTCGGCCTCGGCGTCCTCGACCTCGCGGTCGGCGCCCACGTCTACCGCGTCGCCACGGAGGCGGGGGAGGCCACCGCCATCGACGACTTCTTCGGCGAGACCACCCGCTGGTAATCCAGGGCGGCTTCAAGTTCCGGGATCGTGTAGATCGCGCGGTGTGCAGCGGGAGTTGAGGCTGGAGTGGTACGGGCACGGGACCGGTGATCATCGTGGTTGCTACGCCAGCTGATCACGAAGAGGTCCCGTGCCCGTTGTCGCATCCTCGCCGATCCCTGCGGTCCTGGCCAAGCTGGGGCCCCTCGACGAGCAGGACACCGATCGCCTGCGGGCCTGCTTCGCGCGCATACCGGACCCGCGCTCCCGCCGCGGACGGTGGTATCCCCTGGTCAGTGTGGTGTAGCTCGGCATCCGTCGCCACCTGCCCGGCCGCTACCGCGCCCGCTCCCACGTCACCTATGCCCCCACCATCACCCTGGCCCAGGGCGAGATCGGCTCCAAGGCGAAGGAGACCGCCGCCTTCCGGCCGCTGCTGCAGCACCTGGACCTGACCGACACGGTGGTCGCCTTCGACGCCCTGCACAGCGTCAACCCCAGGTGCGCTGGCTGGTCGAGGAGAAGAAGGCCCACTACATCGCGGTGATCAAGGGCAACCAGCCCACCGCCTTCGCCCAGCTGAAAGCGCTGCCCTGGGACGAAGTGCCCATCAGGCACACCGCTTCGGGCGCCGGCCACGGACGACAGGAGTCCCGCTCGCTCAAGATGATGGCCGTGGCCGACAACCTGGGCGGGCTGGCCTTCCCCCACACACGGCTGGCGCTGCGGATCCACCGGCGCCGGAAACAAACCGGACGCCAGCAGACCCGCGAAACCGTCTACGCCGTCACCAGCCTGGACGCCCACCAGAGCACACCCGCCCAGCTGGCCGGCCACGTCCGCGGACACTGGAAGATCGAAAACTCCAGCCATCATGTCCGTGACGTCACCTTCGCCGAGGACGCCTCCACCGTTCACACCGGCAACGCGCCGCGGAGAATGGCGTCCTTCCGCAACCCGGCCATTGGAAGGCTGCGCTTGCTGGGCGCGACGAACATTGCCAAGACCACCCGCGCCATCCGGGACCTACCCGAACGAGTCGCCTGGATCACGGGCATCACCGACAGCCCACACCCTTCGGCAACTTGAAGCCACCCTGGCGAGCGAGGTGACCGACATCCACTGTTAGCCTCATACGACTCTGACGGCTCTGACCGCTCCTCACCATAAAGCTAGGGAGATTTAATTGCGCATCAAGCGAATAGTTCAGAGCGGAATGTCCGCACTGGTCATGGGCGCTGTCGCGGTGGCCATGGTGCCGGGCTCGGCGCAGGCGGTGGACTGGGACCACGGACCGCTGTACGACAGTGGTAAGCACGCGGCGGCCTACATCGAGGAGCGCGGCGACTACCTCAAGGTCTGTGACACCAAGAGCGACGGCAAGAAGGCGTGGGTGAACGTCTTCGACTACGACAGCGGCGACCTCCTGTACAGCCTCACCGACGAGAAGAACGACGGTAAGTGCAGCTACCGGGACGCCTCGGACGGCGGCAAGTACAACCTCGCGGAAAACCACAAATTCGACGTCATAGTCTCGCATGAGCCCTCGGATAATTCGGGCTCCTACTACTTCCAATTCCTCAACGACCACTGATGACAACCTTGGTGACGCGGCATCAGCGTCGCTGATGGCCCGTCGGTGAGCTTTCCGCCTCGTCCAAGAGACTCATCCTCGATGGCGTACCGGACTTCCACGCCGAAGCGCGCGGGCCAGGGACGGGATGACGACGTCGGGGGTGCCGGTGCCCCGGACGATGACGGTCTGCTCGTCGAGCGCGTTGCAGACGTCGTCGATCACAGGCGATCGGTGTCCTGCTCGTCGAGGGGCCCCAGCTTGGCCAGGACCGCAGGGATCGGGGAGGATGCGACGACGGGCACGGGACCTCTTCGTGATCAGCTGGCGTAGCAACCACGATGATCACCGGTCCCGTGCCCGTACCACTCCAGCCTCAACTCCCGCTGCACACCGGGCGATCTACACGATCCCGGAACTTGAAGCCGCCCTGCTGGTAATCCGCCTCCGCTTTTTGGGCCACCGGCCGCCCCGTCAGATCACCGCAACCCAGCTGTAGCGGTGCTCGGGCGGCCGGGACCCCGGCGCGTCGTCCTGTGCACTTGGTCAGGGCGCGGACTTCCGGGCATCATGGCTCGGCGCCGAGAGCCTGAGAACGGCCGGCGGCTCGTCCGGCAGGCCGACGCGGAAGAGATGAATCTCGTTCTCGACGATGGCCGCCAGCCGGGCGCCGTCGGGCGCCCAGGCGAGGGCCTGGGTACGGGTCCCGGCTTCCAAGCGATCCCTTGCCGGGCGTCGCATGATGAGCTCACGGTCGGCGACCCGGTAGATGTCGGGTGTGCACTTCCGCTCATCGTTCCAGTCCTCCGTCGCCACGGCCAGGTACGCGCCGTCCGGGCTCGCCGCCAGCGAGTTCAGCCAGTCGCCCGGCACGGTGATCGCGTCCAGGATGCTGCCGGTGGCGGGCTCGATCACGTACACCTTCGAGTCGTGGGCTACGAACATCCGGGTCTCGTCCGCGCTGAATGCCACGCGATGGACCCGACCGGAGGATTCGTCACCGAGCCGTACCGTGCGATCGGGCGAGGACTTCCCAGAGACGAAGTCCACCCGGCCGCCGTCACCGTACTCGACCCGGAAGCGGCCGGTGCGCGAGCGTACGCGGCCCGGCTCCACCGGCATATCGGTCTCAGTGTCGGCGTCGAGGTCGTAGGCCCACGGGCGAACCTCGTCGACCTCGTCCTCCTTGAGCGTGACCACATGCTGCCCGGGCACCCACATGATGTCCCGGCCTGCCGAGACAGGTGACACGCGGAGCCGCTCGGACCGGTTGTCCATGTCGTAAACGGCCAGTTCGCCGTCCTCGCTGGTGACAGCGAGAAAGCGGCCGTCGTCGGAGAAGGCCGACACCACGATGTAGTCGGAATAGTCGGAGCCGGCGAACGGAGTGAGGACGGCCTCCGGTTCCGTGAGATCCGGTACGTGCGGGGCATCCTCGGCGCGCAACCGCCGGGTTGGATCCGGGTAATACCCGGTCTCCCAGCTCAGGCCGGGCCGCAGATGCTCCAGCCAGCGTTGATCGGTGACCTGAACCTCGTAGTCGGCCTGCACGAGAAGGTCCTCATCCGGCCAGCCGTCGTCTCGTTCGTGAATCCCCTCCTCCCAGAGGGCATTGATATGCTCCCAGCCCTCTTCGGGCAGCGGATAGTTGCGGACGGCGACACGTTCGACGCTTTCGACAAACCACCGGGTGTTCACGGCGAGCCAGCCGTCGTTCTCGAGCTCCCGCCAGGTGAACAAATCGCCGAGTCGACCGCCGTTGTCGTCCGCGCTTTCCCACAGCAGTGACAGGAAGAAGCCGGGGTCCCCCGGAAGTTCGGCATGCCACCGGCGCTCGACGTTGTCATTGACGTTGTAGTCGACAACGAAGATCCGAAATCTCACACGACGCCGGTCGGGGGCCAGGGCGAGCACTCGCACGCCATAGAAGGGACGGATGGACAAAGGCTCTCCTTCGTCTCGAAACCAGAGGGCGATCAGTGCGCGCCGATGTGCTTCAGGGCTGCAACTCTCCCGATATGAATGGATCGGGAATGGTGGTTCCGCCGGGAGGCAGGGCTGCCTCGGCCGCCGCACGGTTCGAAAAGACGCCCCGAGGCGTGTCTGTCGTAACAAGACCATAGGCTAGCCGCCCATGACTGAACTCTCCCTCCTGCAGACCGCCGGCATACCTTTCGGCGCCCTCACGGGTCACCATCAGCACGGGCCCACTGCTGGTGGGCACCCATCCGGACGGGGCGTGCACTTGGGGCGCGCTGCGGGACCGGTGGGCGGTGCACCGTCTTGACAGCCCGTGGCAGCCGGGGGGCCAGGACGGTCCTGCCGCTCCATCGGCGTTGCGGGCCCTGGTCGTCGACGGGCGGATCGTGGTCGGCAAAGGCTCGGAGGGCCTGCGGTTCGCGCAGTGGGATCTGGACAGCGGCGCGGTCCGCGTCTTCGCCGATCACCACGACTTCGACGTGGACACGGTTGGCACGCTGGAACTCCCCGGGCGGTCACTGTTTCTCGTCTCCCCCGAAGCGGAGGCCGTAGCCCTTTGGGACGTCGTGGGCACCGGCACCGGGGAACGTACCGCGGAACTCAACGCCAGGTGCGATCGCACCGCGGCGACAGGGATGCTCGATCACCGGCCGGTACTGGTAACCGCGGACGAAGACGGTGGCCCCATCCACGTGTGGGATCTCAACGACCGTGTGCCCCTCGTGGGGTTCGACAACGTCCTGGAAACCGAGGAGGGCGAGGAGGATCTGTTGGCTGTCGGTCTGGCCGACGTGGGCGGTCGCCCTCGCGTGGTCGCAGCCGGAGGATACGGCAGCGTCGTCCTGGGAGACATCGACAGCGGCGAGTGGGGCGTGCCGTTCGCCGGGCCCGAACCGCACGACGAAACCGACATGCTGGTGGACACCGGCACCGCGAACGGTTCGCCGATCGCCGTCACCTGTACCTACGACCCTTACCACGGGCAGGTCCCGCGACCACACCACCGTCACCACGATCCCGCCCGCCAGGTACAGGCGACCGTCCTT
Organism: Streptomyces sp. ME19-01-6; assembly: GCF_033793745.1. Lineage (NCBI taxonomy): Bacteria > Bacillati > Actinomycetota > Actinomycetes > Kitasatosporales > Streptomycetaceae > Streptomyces > Streptomyces sp. ME19-01-6. The sequence continues at coordinate 66,327 of NZ_JARAXF010000047.1, forward strand.
CAGCCGGAACCCACGCCGGGTGTAGTTCAACGTCGGCAAGGCTCCGCGCTTCTTCTTCCACCTCGGCATACCAGCCCGCTGCCGCTGAGGCAGCCGCTCCCGGATGTCCTTGTGCGCCTTGGCACGGGACCTGCCGAAGTCCCGTATCAGCTGCTGCTGCACAACACTGGAACCCTCACGCAGCCACGGCACACGCTCCCGCGCCTGCGTCAGCATCCTGTCCAGCTGCGCCGGGCCACAGGTCCGCTTCTCACCCGTGGCCTTGTTGTGCAGGTGGGTGGCCTTGGACTTGGCGACGCATTCGTTCCAGATCCACCGGCAGCGGTCCCATTCCGCCAGCAGCGCCCCACGGGCGCTCGATGACACGCGAAGCCGGTACGTGTACCGGGCGTGCCCGGCCTCGTCGGCGGCTTCACTTGGCGTCGTCATGCCGTCAACGTAGCGTCATGATTCGTTTGTCACTTCGCATTCCGGCAGACCCACTCGAACGGGTGACCGCCCGAGCCGCCTGGGAGCGATGTCCCTCAACTCCAAGGCCTCTTATACCTCTTGGAGGTCGCCCTCGCCATTGCCCGGGTGGACGCCGGATCGCCCGGCGGCGATCCGGCTTCCCCTGCCCCGCTCCGCGGGAAACCGGATTTCCCCCCGGCCTGAAGGACTCTGCTGAGGAATACGTGATTCGAGCAGGGCTGGGTCGTTGGTCCCCCATGGTTGTTGTGGTCGTGGGCGGGAGGGCCGAGAGATGTCGCTGGAGCCACGGGCTGATCACGGGGTGCCGGAGCTGACAGCCCGGGTGGTGCGGGCCGCGTTCCCGAAGGGAACGCTCGCGGTGCGGATCCGGGAGGCGTTGGGCCCGCTGTTTGAGGACGAGGCGTTCGCCGGGGCGTTCGCCGCCCGGGGACGTCCGGCTGTCTCGCCGGGGGCGTTGGCGTTGGTGTCGGTGTTGCAGTACGCGGAGGGACTGACCGACCGGCAGGCCGCTGACCAGGTGCGAGCCCGGATGGACTGGAAGTTCCTGCTCGGCCTGGAGCTGGATGATCCCGGATTCGACGCTTCCGTGCTGAGCCTGTTCCGTTCCCGTCTCATCGAGCACGGACTGGAACAGACGGCGCTGGAGCTGGTGCTGGAGCGCCTGCGCG